>NZ_JBLGTV010000019.1:0-43016 GCF_047468865.1 Castellaniella hirudinis | reverse complement strand
TTTTTTGTTTCACGATGACTCCAGCCCGGTAGTTCGCTGGACTGCGCCGTAGCTAGATACAGCAGGTTTATCAATAACTTACGCGCGTCCATCATATGCCGGTGCTTTCTGAAACTTGACCCGGTTTTCCCTCGCGCCGCTCCTATCTGGCTCCTGGAATCCGGGTTGTTCCGAGGAGTCATCATGGCAAAGATCAAGCTCACCAAGACCGCCGTGGAGTCGGCCCAACCCCAGGCCAAGGATGTTGAACTGCGAGATACCGTGGTGCCCGGCTTCCTGTGCAAGATTACCCCGACCGGCCGCCGGGTGTTCATGCTCCAGTACCGCACGAACTCCGGCCAGCCCCGCAAGCCCTCGCTGGGGCTGTACGGGGAGCTGACCGTCGAACAGGCACGAGTCAAGGCACAGGACTGGCTGGCCGAGGTTCGCCGGGGCGGCGACCCCGGCGGCGCCAAGGCCGAGGCGCGCAAGGCGCCCACGATGGCCGAGTTGTGCAAGAAGTTCATGGAGGACTACTCCAAGAAGCGCAACAAGCCCAGCACGCAGGACGGCTATCAGGGCGTCATAGACCGCAACATCATCCCGCTGCTGGGCCGCAAGAAGGTGCATGACGTGAAGCGGCCCGACATTGCCGGGCTGATGGAGAAACTGGCCTACAAGCCGACCGAGGCGAACAAGACCTTCGGCGTGCTGCGCAAGATGTTCAACCTGGCCGAAGTGTGGGGCTACCGCCCGGACGGCACGAACCCGTGCCGCCACGTCCCCATGTACCCGCCGGGCAAGGAAACCCGGCTCATCGTGGACGAGGAAATGGTGCGGATCTTCCGCCAGTTGGAGAAGCTGGAGGCGGAGGGGCTGGAGAACTACGTCATCCCGCTGGCGATCCGGCTGCAATTCGAGTTCGCCGCCCGGCGCTCCGAAATCTGCCCGCTCGAATGGAGCTGGCTGGACTTCGAGAACCGGCGCGTGGTGTGGCCCGACAGCAAGGTCGGCGGCATTTCCAAGCCCATGAGCGAGGAAGCCTATCGGCTGCTTTCGACGGCGCCGCGCCGGGAGGGCTGCCCCTACGTCCTGCCATCGCCGAACGACCCGGCCAAGCACCTGACCTTTGGCGAGCACTATGGCGGCTGGTGCCGGGTGCTCAAGGCCGCCGGCGTCCCGCACGTCGGCACGCACGGCATCCGCCATCGCTCGACCACCGACATTGCCAATTCGGGCGTGCCGACCAAAGTGGGCATGAAGCTGACGGGCCACAAGACCGTGGCGATGTTCATGCACTACGTCCACACCGAGGACAAGCCGGTGCGCGATGCGGCCGAGCTGGTGGCCAGCCGCCGCCAAGCCATCACGGGTGCGCGCCAGCTTGCGGAGGCGGCGGCATGAACACGCGCCGGTCATCCGCAGCATCGTCCGCAGCGCCTTCGGCGCTGCTGGGCGACATTCGGGCACTGATCGAGGCGGCGCGCAAGCGCGCCGCCTCGACGGTGAATAGCGAGCTGACGATGCTCTACTGGCGCATCGGCCAGCGCATCCGCACGCACGTCTTGGACGGACGCCGGGGCGCCTACGGCAAGGAAGTCCTGCCCACCCTGGCGGCGCAGTTGGTGAAGGAGTACGGCGGCAGTTTTGCCGAGCAGAACCTGCGCCGCATGGTGCAGTTCGCGGCCACCTTCCCCGACGAGCAGATTCTCGTATCACTGATACGAGAATTGAGCTGGACGCACTTCATCGCCCTGATCCCGCTGAAAGACCCGCTCCAGCGGGACTATTACGCGCAGATGGCGAGCGCCGAACGCTGGAGCGTCCGGACGCTGCGCGAGCGCATCGACTCGATGCTGTACGAGCGCACGGCGCTGTCTCAAAAGCCGGGCGAGACGATCGCGCACGAGCTGGCGACGATGCGCGATGCGCAGCGCATGTCGCCCGCCCTGGTCATGCGCGACCCGTACATCCTCGACTTCCTGGGGCTGCGGGACACTTGGCAGGAAGGCGACTTGGAGGCGGCGATCATCCGCGAAATGGAGTCGTTCTTGTTGGAGCTGGGCGCGGGTTTCAGCTTCGTGGCCCGGCAGAAGCGCATCCAGATCGACGGCGAGGATTTCCACCTCGACCTGCTGTTTTACAACCGCAAGCTGCGGCGGCTGGTGGCAGTGGAGTTGAAGGTCGGCGAGTTCAAGGCAGCTTTCAAGGGACAGATGGAGCTTTATCTTCGCTGGCTGGACAAGCACGAACGGGAGCCGGAGGAAGCCTCGCCGCTGGGGATCATCCTTTGCACCGGCAAGAAGCGCGAGCAGATCGAATTGCTGGAGTTGGACAAGTCGGGCATCCACGTCGCCGAGTACCTGACCGCCTTGCCGCCGAGGGGCGTGCTGGTGGAGCGGCTGCAACAAGCAACGCAACGGGCGCAGTTGCAGATCGAGCAGCGCAAGACCGACAACGAATAGTCCTGTCCCAAGCAGTCGGGCGTCCCGGCGTACCGCCGTCGCGCTGTCGTGCTGCGCATCGAGCCTCGCTGCGCGAGTCTCGCCCCTGTCGGGCTTCCATCACTGACGCCTCCGGCCCGGCTCGCTGATCCGCGCCTGCGCGCTTCGCTTGCCAAAAACCCGCGTGCGTGGGGTGGTGTGAGGGGGCGGTCTTGCTGTGTCCCTTCACCGTATCACGGCGTTCTCGCCGTGCAAGGGCTGCGCGCGCCTTGCGCGCTTGCGTCCTGGCGGCCGTCTGCGACCCCTGACTGCTGCGCTGCGCCGTGAGGGCGACGGTTCCGGGCAATTCCGCCCTTGCAACCGGAGAACCGTCATGAACGACAAATCACACGTTTCCCTCGAACAGCACGTTTGCTTGGTCTGCGGCACGGCGTTCGACACCGGCGCGATCCTGCTGGACAAGCGCCTGCGCGCGAGCATGGAGCGCCACACGGCGACCGGCTGGGGCCTGTGCCCCGAGCATCAGAAGCTGGCCGACGATGGCTTTGTCGCGCTGGTCGAATGCGATCCGCAGCGCAGCGGGTCGCAGGCTGGCGGGCGCATGAAGCCCGAGCAGGCATACCGGACGGGCCGGCTGGCCCATCTGCGGCGCACGGTGTTCGCGCAGGTGTTCAACGTGCCGATCGCGGACGAGCAGGCTTGCGTGTTCGTTGAGCCTGGCGTGATCGAGCAGTTGCAGTCGATGACAGCGCCGGCGGCGGGCTGATTGCGTCGTGCGGCCTTCGGTGCGTCGCTCCTTCGCGGGCGGCGCACTTTTTCATATCCCCCCAGGGGGGATACAATTGCCACATGAACGCGACACACAAGCACTCAACCCATCCCGATCTCGTGAAGCGGCTGAAACGCGCCGATGGTCATCTTCGGCACGTCATAGGGATGATCGAAAGTGGCGAATCCTGTCTCGACATCGCCCGCCAGCTCGCGGCGGTGGAAAGCGCGGTGACGGCCGCAAAGCGCGTCCTGATCCACGACCACATCGACCATTGCCTGGCCCATGACGAAGACTCCGTTTTGACCGAAATGAAGGCACTGACCAAACTGCTCTGAGGCCCGCCGATGCTCTCCGTCCTGAAGAACCGTACCTATCGTCACCTGTTCGCCGCTCAGGTGATTGCGCTTGTCGGCACCGGCCTGATGACGGTGGCCCTTGGCCTGCTTGCCTACGATCTGGCCGGGGCGAATGCCGGCGCGGTACTCGGGACGGCACTCGCAATCAAGATGCTGGCCTATGTCGGAGTCGCCCCGGTCGCGCAGGCGTTCGCCGACCGGCTGCCGCGACGGTCGTTGCTCGTTGCCCTTGACCTAGTACGAGCATCCGTTGCGCTCTGCCTGCCCTTTGTCAGCGAAATCTGGCAAATCTATCTGCTGATCTTCGTCTTGCAGGCGGCGTCCGCAGGCTTCACGCCGACCTTTCAAGCCACTATCCCGGACATCCTTCCCGACGAAGACGAGTACACGAAAGCACTGTCGCTTTCCCGGCTGGCCTACGATTTGGAAAGCCTGATTTCCCCGATGCTGGCCGCCGCGCTACTGACGGTCATCAGCTTCCACAACCTGTTTGCCGGAACGGTTCTCGGCTTCCTCGTGTCAGCCGCGCTTGTGGTCAGCGTGAGGCTTCCCACAACCGTTCCCGGCCCGTGTCGTGGCATATGGGATCGTACTACGCGGGGCACGCGCATTTACCTCGCCACGCCGCGCCTTCGGGGTCTGCTGGCGATCAGCCTCGCTGTGGCAGCAGCGGGGTCAATGGTGATCGTGAACACGGTGGTCATCGTGAAGGCACGCTTTGGCCTGGGCGAATCCGAGGTAGCGTGGGCGCTGGCGGCCTTCGGAGGCGGGTCGATGGTTGCGGCCTTCGCGCTGCCTCGCCTGCTCGACAAGATTGCTGATCGACCTGTCATGATTGCGGGAGCGACGATGCTGGTTGTGGGAACGGCAGCCGGGGCAATGATTCCGACCTATGCCGTTCTGGTGGTGATCTGGTTGGTGGTCGGCTTCGGCTACAGCGTGGCGCAAACACCTTCCGGCCGGCTGTTGCGCCGCTCCGCTCATCCCGAGGATCGCCCCGCGGTCTTTGCCGCGCAATTCGCCCTGTCCCATGCGTGTTGGCTCATTTGCTATCCCTTGGCCGGTCGCTTCGGCGCTGCCTTTGGGCTGCAATCGACCTTCATCATCATGTCGCTGATTGGTCTTGTCGGAGTGGGACTGGCGCTGTGGCTCTGGCCCGCTAGTGATTCTTCCGACATCGCCCACGATCATCTACCGCCAGATCATCCTCACTTGCGCGAACAAGCAGACCGAGGCGGGCACCGTCATCCCATGATCGTTGACGATCTGCACCGGGACTGAGCGCGCATTTAAGAACTGCCCGCCTTTCACATCGCTGATGCCTCCGGCCCGGATTGCTATTCGGGCCTGCGCGCTTCGCTTGCCAAAAACCGCGTGCGTGGAGGTGCGAGGGAGGCGGTCTTGCTGTCCCCTTCATCGTGCCACGGCGTTCTCGCCGTCAAGGGCTGCGCGCCGATGGCGCTTGCGTCCTGGCGGCCGTCGTTGACCCCTGACTGCTTGCGCTGCGCCGTGCCCCGGAAGGGTCGGGCAATTCCGCCCGGCAACCTTTCAGGAGTTCACCATGAACAACGCACTCATCACTGACGAGCAGCGCATCGTGCTGCTGGCCAACGGCCGCGAATCCTTGGAGAACCCGGACTTCGATCCGGCACCCGTCGTCAAGCTGTTCACGCCGGATGCCGGCGCGACCTGGCTGCTGACCGAGATTGATCCCGATGACCACGACCACGCCTTTGGTCTTTGCGACCTGGGCCTGGGGATGCCGGAAATCGGCTGGGTCAGCCTGGGCGAGCTGGCGACCGTGCGCGGCAGGCTGGGCCTGCCGATCGAGCGCGACCTGTCTTTCCGCGCCGAGAAGCGGTTGAGCGCCTACGCGCGCGATGCCCGGTTGGTCGGGCGTGTCGTCGTCTGAACCAGCCCTTGGAGCGCCGCAAGGCGCTCCTTGCGCTTTCCCAACCTTCGCAGGAGATCAATGCCATGAGCAGCCATCACGACTACATCATCGAAATCACGGCGCAACACGATGCGCTCAAGCCGTTCGCGCCGGAGAACGGTCAGCCCTTGCGCTTCAAGATCGGCGACGCGGTGATCTACACCAACGAGTTTGGCGCGCAGTTCCGGCGCCGCGTCACCGGGTTCTACCAGCCTACCGAGCCTTCGGGGCTGTATGCGCGTGGCAGGCGCTACTACCTGAACTCGACTTCGCCTTGGATGCCGGTTGCGGAATCCAGCCTGCGTCCTGACGACTCGGCGTGATGCCTAAGTGCCCCTGACGGGGCGCTGCGCGCTGCGCTTGCCTCCAGGGGAAAGCCCTGCGGGCTATCCCCGCCGCGCGGAGCTTGGCGCCCCTCAAAGGCCGCCGAACCGGCTGCGCCGGATCGGCCAGACCGCAGCAGCCGCTGTCGAACCTGTTTCCCGATGACTGGCGCATGAGCTTGTACATCGAGCCTTGGAGTCCGTGCGTCCCCGGCCAAGAAACATGGCCGGTCGCGCTGTCGTGCGCGTAGCGCATCGAGCCGCCTGCGGCGTCTCGCCCCTGACGGGCTTCCATCGTTCCCTCGCTCCGCTCGGCTGACGCCTCCGGCCCGGATTCCTAGATCCGGGCCTGCGCGCTTCGCTTGCCGTGCTGTCGGCGTGCTGAGGGGCCGTTGCCATGTCCAACCGTCTCCCCTGACTTCATCACCTTCACCGCGACTGTAGCCCGCGGCCGTGTGCCGTCAAGGCGCGCAGGGCCGTGTCCTCGGCTGCGCCTGCGGGCCGCACCAACCCTGCGCTTGCCTCCTTGACGGCCCCCGTCCGCGCGCTCTGACCGTCGCGGGCGATGAACTCAGGAAAGACGGTGGCAACAGGGCCAACCGGGTTCCTCGTGCCGACCGCACCGAACCGCCGAAAGGCTGGGCTTCCGAATCTAGGAATCCGGTGTGCGGTGAACAGCAACCCCTTTTTTCTTTGTCAGGAGAAATGCCATGCAACTCGCATCCCGCTTCGCTTCCCGTTCCCCGGTGCTGCGTTCGGAACGTCCCTTGTCCGACGACCAAATCCGGGCCGTGGCCCCGTCCATCTTCGCGGACGCCCCGCACGAAAGCCGCTCTGAGCGGTACAGCTACATCCCCACCGCGACCGTGCTGCAAGAACTGCGCGGGGAAGGCTTCGAGCCTTTCATGGTGACGCAAACCCGCGTGCGCCACGACGACCGCCGCGACTACACCAAGCACATGATCCGGCTGCGCCACGCCAGCCAGATCAACGGCCGCGAGGCCAACGAAATCATCCTGCTGAACTCCCATGACGGCACCAGCAGCTATCAGATGCTGGCCGGGATGTTCCGCTTCGTTTGCAGCAATGGCCTTGTCTGCGGCGACACCGTGGCCGACGTGCGCGTGCCGCACAAGGGCGACGTAGCCGGGCACGTCATCGAAGGCGCTTACGAAGTCCTGCACGGCTTCGACCGGGCGCAGGAATCGCGCGATGCCATGCGCGCCATCACGCTCGACGCCGGGGAATCCGAAGTGTTCGCCCGCGCTGCGCTGGCGTTGAAGTACGACGAGGACAAGCCCGCGCCCATCACGGAATCGCAAATCCTGATGCCACGCCGCCACGACGACGACCGCCGCGACCTGTGGAGCGTGTTCAACCGCACGCAGGAGAACTTGACCAAAGGCGGCCTGTCCGCCCGCGCCGCGAATGGCCGCCGCCAGACCACCCGGCCCGTGCAGGGCATCGACCAAAGCGTGCGCCTCAATCGCGCCCTGTGGCTGCTGGCCGATGGCCTGCGCCAGTTGAAAGCCTGAATCCCCACGCGGCAGGGGCAGGCAGCAGCCCTTGCCGCTTCTCTCGCTGCTGCATCCCAACCGCAAGGAGTTATCACCATGAACGCTGTACTCAAAACCGAAACCGTCGCCATCGAAGCTGCCGCACCGCTGGAAGTGGCCGATCCGACCAAGAACCTGATCTTGGTTCCGCTGTCGCAACTGTTGCCGCGCCGCTCCAAGCGCAACGTCCGCACGACCCCGCGCCAGTCCATCCCCGAGCTGGCCGCGAGCATTGCCCGCATCGGCCTGCTGCAAAACCTGATCGTCATCCTTTCCGCCGATGGCGAGGCTTACGAGGTGGTGGCAGGCGACCGCCGCCTGACCGCCTTGAAGCTGCTGGCGAAGAAGAAGCGCATCCCCACTGACTACGAAGTGCCGTGCCTGCTGGTGGCCGATGCGTCCGCCCGCACCGTCAGCCTCGCGGAGAACGTGCAGCGCGAGAACATGCACCCCGCCGACCAGTTCGCGGCCTTCGCCGCGCTGGTCAAGGAAGGCCGGCCCGTCGAGGACATTGCCGCCGACTTCGGCGTGTCCCCGCTGGTGGTGCAGCGCCGCTTGAAGCTGGCGAACGTCTCGCCGCGTCTCATGGCCGACTACCGGGCCGGTGGCGTGACGCTGGAACAGTTGATGGCCCTGACCATCACCGATGACCACGCCGCGCAGGAAGCCGCGTTCTATGGTGCGCCGGAATGGCAGCGCAGCCCGTCCAAGCTGCGCGAGCGCCTGACCGAGCGCGAAATCGACGCCACGCACGCGCTGGTGCGCTTCGTCGGGCTGGACACCTACCGGCAGGCAGGCGGCGGCATCCGCCGCGACCTGTTCGCGGAAGGCGATGCCGGAACCTACCTCACCGATACCGCAGTACTGGAAACGCTGGTGCGCGACAAGCTGGCAACGCTGGCCGAGGACGTGCGCGCCGAGGGATGGGCATGGGTGGAGGCCGTGCCGCATCTGGCCTACGAGGAACGGCAGGCGTTCCAGAACGCCCCGCGCCATCGCCGCGAGCCGACCACCCGCGAGGCCCGCCGCATCGCCTCGCTGGAAAGCCGCCTCGAAAAGATCGACGCCGAACTGGAAGAAGCCTGCGACGCCGAGGACGAGGACAAGGCCGAGAAGCTGGAACAGCGGCGCGATCAGGTGGTCGGGGAACTGCAAGACGCGGAGGACGCCTTGCAAGGCTATGCCCCCGAGGTGCGCGAGGTGGCCGGTGCCATCGTCACCATCGACCGCAACGGCGAGGCCGTCATTCATCGCGGCCTGCTGCGCGAAGCCGAGGCCAAGGCGCTGCGCACGCTGGAAAAGCTGCGGCGCGGTTTCGGCAGCGCCGAAGGCGAAGCCGCCAACGACGAGCACGAGGACGCCGACGACGCACCCAAGGCCGCGAGCCTGTCCGATCGGCTGGCGCAGCGATTGAGCGCCCACCGCACGGCGGCGCTGCAAATCGAAGTCGCGCGGCATCCGCACGTCGCGCTGGCCGCGCTGGTGCATGGCATGGTGCAGACTGTCTTGCAGCCCGACGCCTACGGCGATGGCCTGCCGCTCGGCGTGCGCCTCACGGTGCAAGACCGGCTGGAAGGCATGGCCCCGGACTGGCCGGAATCGCCCGCTGCCGTGGCGCTGCGCGAACTGCAACAGGTGGCAGGTGAAGCCTTGCCGGAGGACAGCGCCGAACTGTTCGCCGCGCTGCTGGCGAAGTCGCAAGATGAACTGGTGCGGCTGCTGGCCGTGTGCGTGGCTTCCACGGTGGACGTGGTGACGCCCCGCGCCACGGTGCAGCAACCCGGCGAGGAACTGGCGCAGGCCGTGGGCCTCGACATGGCCGCATGGTGGAAGCCGACCGCAGAAGGCTACTTCAAGCACGTTTCCAAGGCCGTGATTCTGGATGCCGTGGGCGAGTACGCACCCGAGCAGGCCAACCGGCTGGCGAAGTTGAAGAAGGCCGACATTGCCAGCGAAGCCGAGCGGCTGGCCGATGGCACGGGCTGGATGCCCGCCATCTTCGAGGCCGCAGGCCCGCAGGACGCCGCGCAAGAGGCAGGCCCGGAGCAGAACGCCCCGGAGGATGCCGAGGCAATAGCGGATGAACCCGCCGAGGCGCTGGCCGCTTGACCCGCGCCGAAGGCAAGCGCCCCGGCCTCGACCGGGGCGCTTCGCTGGAAGGAGAAGCCCCCATGACCCGCACCACCATTAGCCGCCCGCGCATGGCGGCGATCTACGCCGCTGGCACGGTACGCGCCCGCCGTTGGAACGGCGATGGCGACGTGCGCGGCTACCGCCCGCCCTCGGGCTGGACGGCCTGCGCCGACCTCACCGACATTCACCCCATCACGGGCCGCGCCTTGCCGCGTGCCGTGTGGTGGCTCATCGAGACGAAGGAATAACCGCGATCAGCACCGCGCCCAGGCCGTACCGTCCTGGGCGCGGTGGCCTTGAACACCGGGCGCGGCAGTGGCCGCGCCCGGTGTTCAAGGCCACCAGCCGAATCGGCACGCCGCCGCCCTCGCGGCAGCTCAGACGGCGGCGTTGACGTGACCGGGCTTCCCGCCCGGTAATGGCAGGCCCGTATGGGCCTGCAAGCCGTAGCGCCCGCCGTGCGCGGGAATCACCAGCGGTTTTCGGCTTGCCGCGTGCATACCTCGCAGCGTAGGGCCGCGCCCATTTCATCAGAGGCATGTCCGCGTTTCCTGCTTAGAAATCTGGAACGGCCTGGGCGTGTCGGCGCATAGCGCCGCCGGGCTTTCGGGCTACGCCCCGTGCCGTCTTTGCCGTCACGGCCATTCGGCTTCAATCCCTCACGCCTTCGCGCCTGCGGCGCTGCGCGCTTCGCTTGCCTCCAGGGGAAAGCCCTGCGAGCTATCCCCGCCGCGCGATGCTTGGCGCCCCTCGATGCTGCCGAACCGGCTGCGCCGGATCGGCCCGCCCAACGTCCCGCCGCGATGGACGGGACGCTGGCGAACACGCTGGCGCTTGCTGCGGCAGGTTGTGCAGGTGCGTGCCGTCCTCAACGCTGGCGGTTCCTGCCCATCACGTCACGAAGGACGGTTCACGGACAACCCGCCCGGTATCGCTATGGAGCTTCCACGCCACGCCTCAAGACCGGCGCCGCAAGGTATGGCGGGGGCGTTCTCGCCTGTCGTTGCGGGGTTGACCTGGCCCGCGTCAGCGGGCGAGCCGGAGAAGCCTTCGGGCGGGGATGCCGAGTCGGCCCCATCTTCTTTCGGAGCGGTTCGGCCCAAGGCGTCCTTGTCTCGTTGTGAATCCTGGCGGGGGCGCGGCTGCGCCTCGGGCTTCATGGCTGCAACCGTCCGGCGAAAACAATTTCCCCGCCGCTGCGCGGCTTCCTCGCGCAGCAAATTCTTTTCGCCTCCAGGCTCTCCACTGCGTTTCGACCGCAAGCGGTGCAGCCAGCCCGTCCCCCGCCGGCCGGATCACAACAAGGACGCGATGGGCGCGAACCTTGTTCAACCGAAAGGAGAAATCATCATGGCCAACATCGGCACCTTCACCGCAGACAAAGACGGCTTCACCGGCACGCTGCGCACCCTGACGCTCAACGTCAAGGTCAAGCTGGTTCCCAACGACAAGGGCAGCAGCGAGAACGCCCCCGACTTCCGCCTCCAAGCCGCCGGCCACGACATCGGCGCGGCGTGGAACAAGACCAGCGAGGCCGGGCGGGAATACAAGTCCGTGACCCTCGACGATCCTTCGTTCCCGGCTCCGGTCTATGCCCGCCTGATCGAAGGCGAGGACGGTACGCACGACCTGATCTGGTCGCGCAGCAAGCCCCAGGCGGCGTGACCGCCGCAGCGCCCCGCCCATCGCGGCGGGGCGCTGTGCTGCTGTTCGCAGCACATCACCACGTCACGCGCGCGGCTTCGCCGCGCCGCGCTCCTTCAGCACCGCCTCCAGCTCCCGGCGCACCTGCGCCAGCAGCTCGTCGGCCTTGTGCGGGCTGTCGCCCGCGTAGGCCAGCGTCAGCAGCGTGAGCGGGTGGATCTCCATCACCTCGCACAGCTCGGCCAGCTTATGCAGGGTCGGGCTTTTCAGGTCGCGTTCGAGGGTGCTCATATAGGTGCGGCTGGACACGTCAGAGAAGGCTTCCTGGCTCAAGCCACGCGCCTTCCTGACTGTCTTCAACGCCTTCGCCAATGAGTTCCCAGCCGCCACCTATGGTTTCCCTCGAAAAACCAAGATGACAGCCCATTGCGCCCTATAGGGCTACAATCTATAGTGTTCATTTGGTGTTCTACGTTTTCGTGCCTTTACGGAAATCCGCATTTGCTGGTTCCAGCAAAGCCACGCAAGCGCATCCGTGCTTGCACACGAAGGCGTAAATCCGGTTTGGCGGTTCTGCGCTTGGGCGTGAAACCGCATCCGTGCATCATTGGATTTGTGGGATTGCCAACCATGCCCCAGCCACTCGCCACCGTCCCGGAGCGCGCGCAACTGCTCGCCAACGGCGAGGCTCGTGCCGCCGGCCAGGCCATCGACCCGGTGCCCGTGGTGCGGCTGTTCACGCCGGACGCGCATGTGACCTGGCTGCTGGCCGCACTCGATCCCGCCGATGGCGACACCGCCTGGGGCCTCATCGACCTGGGAATCGGAATGCCGGCGCAAGGAACCGTCAAGCTGTCCGAGCTGGCTGGCATCGTCGGGCCGCATCAGCAGCCCGTGATGCGCGACCGCTACTTCCGGCCCACGCGCACGCTGTCGGAATACACCCGGCTGGCCGAGCGCGACGGGGCTATCCCGGACTGAACACAGCCTACTGTGACTTTTTCAGTCTGGTGTCATACCGGGCAGGTCTCAATCGAGATTCTTGCGGCGTAGCCGCGCCAGTCTGATCCAAACGGACATGATGCCTGACGCGGACTGCGGCAGGCTGGCCTGTACGGCGTCCCACGGGAGGGACGCTGCCGCCGCAGCATTGAGACGAATACCGCAACGCATCGGAGCCAGTCGGACTTGACAGCCCAACTATTCCCTTAACCCATTTCGTTCTGATGACACCGATGTAGCACGTAGTTCTTCCGTCGCGGCCAGTCCTGTTCGCAGGGAGGTTGCGTCATGGTCGATCGCAGCGCCGAGCACTGGTATCCGACTGCCGCGTATCTGTACGTGCTGCACTTGGACGACCTTGGGACGGCCTGGGAATATCTGCGCAGAAACCCCGATTACCGGCTCGACTGGCTGCGCCATCATCGCCGGCCGAAAGCCGCGCAGCAGGCGGCGCATCGCTGGGGCTTGCGCCTGCTGGAAGATCCGGCGTTGGATGCGCGCGACGCGCATCCAGCCTGGTTGCCCGGCCATGTGGCCGTGGTGCAGCTCTATCCCGACGCCGATCCGCCGCAGTATGCTCCCGCGTTCACGTTTTGGCGCATTGCCGGGCACAAGCAACTGCTCCATGACGGCAAAGGGCTGGCGCTGATGGCGCACAGCCCAGGTCATTGCCTGCGCTTCGCGCTGGCGCCCGGCCTGGAAGACGGGATGGCTGTCGCCTATGCCCGCCGCGGCGGCGCCGCCGCACCTGCGCGCAACCATGCGCTCGGCGCGGCCCTGGCTTCTGCGAAGCCCAGGCCGGCACCCGCCGCGCTGCTTGAGCTACACACCTTGCAGGCGCTCGACGCAACCCTAGCGGGTGCGTCCTTGCGCGAGGTGGCCGAAGGCTTGTTCGGCGGCGATGCCGCAGCCGATTGGTACAGCGACGGCGGCCTGCGCTCCAAGGTACGCCGCTTGGTACGGCGCGGCGATGCGCTGATGCGCGGCGGCTATCGCCGCCTAGCACAGCTTCCGCCGCTTGAGAAGGGTCGTTTTGAGGACGACGCAAAACGGCCCTGAGCAGGACAGCTTGGTTTTCTGAGACTGCCTCCATCCGGTTGCGCTGTGTGGCCGGAGCTTTGAAAGCTATGGAGGTTCACACCATGCGTCCCGCTCCTTTGCGGCCTGCCGCCACTGTCTCGACCGCTGCCGCGCAGCCCCAACGCTATCTCACCAACGACGAAGCCGCCGAGTACCTGCGGCTGTCGCCGCGCACGCTGGAAAAGCAGCGCGTGATCGGTGGTGGTCCGCGCTTTCGCAAGTTCGGCCGGCGCGTCATGTACGCCGTGGCCGACCTCGATGCCTGGGCCGCCGATCGCAGCTTCGAGACGACTTCCGATCCCGAGTACGCCGAGCACCACTCGGCCGACAGCCGTGCGCGCTGATCGGCGGCGCGCGGCAGGCCATCACCATGTCCAGCTCCGCGCTGCCGTTCCGGCAGCGGTCGTTGCAGGAGCGCGAACAGCTCGACCTGTTCCGCGCCTTGCCCGGCGACATGGCGCCGCGCGACAGCCAGGACTTGATGGCCTATCCGTTCTTCTCGCTCGGCAAGTCCAAGCGGGTCAAACCCATCGACTTCCGCGCGGGCAACGTGACGATCCGCGTAGAGGGCACGCAGGAGCATGGTATTGCCACGATCTGGGATGCCGACATCCTGATCTGGGCTGCCAGCCAGATCGTCGAAGCCAAGGACGCGGGCATCCAGCCTTCGCGGCGGATGCAGGCCACGCCTTACGAGATCCTGCGCTTTATCGGGCGCGGCAAGTCGCTGCGCGACTACCAGCGCCTCAAGGCCGCTCTGGATCGGCTGCAATCGACCACCGTGGCCACGTCCATCCGCGAAACCACGGGAAGACGATTGCATCGCTTCTCGTGGATCAACGAGTGGAAGGAACTGGCCGATGCCAGAGGCACGCCACTGGGCATCGAGCTGATCCTGCCGGACTGGTTCTATGCCGGCGTGCTGGACGCTGCTCTGGTGCTGACCATCGACCCGACGTATTTCCGGCTCACGGGCGGCATCGAGCGCTGGCTGTACCGCCTGGTGCGCAAGCATGGCGGCAGACAGGAATACGGCTGGCAGTTCGACTTCCGGCACCTGCACCGCAAGTCGGGCAGCAGCACGCGGTTTTCGGATTTCGCCTACGACCTGCGGGCGCTGGTCGCCAAGCAATCCCTGCCGGGCTACGAGCTGGGCATCGTGCGTATTCCCGAGGACGACATCGAGTTGCTGACCTTCCGGCCCGTGCCGCCGACGGCACGGGGATAACTGCGGGACAAGCTGTGGATGGGGTCGTGCTATCAGGAGTACGGGGTATCGTGCTATCGGGAGTACGCCTATCGTGCTATCAGGAGTACGGAAACGCCGCAAAGCCGCGCCGTTGCTGGCTTTGCGCGCCCTCTAACTTAACTAACTTAAATACTCTAACTTTTAGAAGAGAAAGCGCATTGCGGTGGACAACTGCCGCAAGTCGAAAAAGCAGTCCGAGAAAACCGCAAAATCAACCCCGTTCGGCAAGGCAAAAACGGCCCGCTCTTCCACGTTGGAGGACTGCGCCATGATCGTTGCCTTGCTCAACCAGAAAGGCGGTGTCGGCAAAACCACGCTCGCCACCCACATCGCCGGAGAGCTGGCGATGCGCGGCCAGCACGTCATCCTGCTGGATGCCGACCCGCAGGGTTCATCGCTGGACTGGACGCAGCGGCGCAGCCAGCAGGGCTTGCCCCGGCTATTCAGCGCGGTGGGTCTGGCACGCGAAACACTGCACCAGGAAGCCCCAGAACTCGCCAGGCGGGCCGATCACGTTGTTATCGACGGGCCGCCCAGGATCGCCGCCTTGGCGCGCTCCGCGTTGCTGGCAGCCGAGCGGGTGCTGATCCCGGTACAACCCAGCCCCTACGACGTGTGGGCCAGTGCCGAGATGGTGGCGCTGATCCGCGAGGCGCAGGTGTTCCGGCCCGCACTGCGCGCGGCCTTCGTCATCAACCGCCGTGTCAGTACCACCGTCATCGGACGTGAAGCGCGGCAGGCATTGGCCGAGCAACCGTTGCCAGCGCTGCACAGCGAGGTGCGCCAGCGCATCGTCTTCGCCGATAGCGTGGCCGCTGGCCGGTTGGCACGCGAGACAGCGCCCGACAGCGCCGCCGCGCGCGAAATCACCGCACTGGTCGATGAACTGCTGCGGTGGCCGACATGACAGCGAAGCCAGCACCACGCACCAAGCGCATCGGCATTGGTGCGCGTCCACCCGCGAATCCGCACGCCGAGGCATGGATTCGCCAGGGCGACGCCGACGCGCTCAACAAGGGCGACCTCTACACCGCCCGCCTGACCCTCGACATCACGCCCGCCATGCGGGCGCGCATCAAGGTGTCGGCCTTCACGCAAGGCGTGACCGTGGCCGACCTGCTGCGCGCACTGCTGGAACGCGAGTTTCCAGAACACCGCAGGGAGAACACACCATGAACGCATCCGCTTCGCCTTCGGCTGGCGCAACCACGGTTGCGCTGTTGCCCACGTCAGCGGTAATTGTCGCGCAGGCCGGCAACGTGCCGCTAACGCGCGTTTCGCTGGCCTACATCGAACCGCAGTTCAAGCTCTACCTGCGCTTCGGCGAACCGGCACGCATGCTGCGGCTCGACCGCTGGCGGCGCTGCGCGGTGTTCCTGCCGAACGCGGTTTTCTGCCGCATCCGCTGGCAGGCCAACGACTACGGCACGATCCGCTGGCAGCTCATGGTGATGCAGGCTGCCACGCCGCTGGACGACGTGCAGCGCATCCCCGGCGTGCGGCCCGGCGCACGCCTGCTGCTGCACGCCGAAGGCGAGGACGCGGTGCGTGCCGTGCTGGAACGCATCGACGGCATCGGCGCGCAGGGCATCGCCGCCATCGACGTATCGCCCGCGTACTGGCGCACGCTGGGCAACCGTCTGGCGGCCCGTCTGCCGCTGCCCGAATACACCGCCGAACGGCACGCCGCTTGGCTGGCCGGGAGGGCGCTGCCATGACGGCCCATTCCACTGTCGCACGCACGCCCGAAGCCGCGCCGCATCCTCGCTCGCGCCTGCGTGCTCGCATCGTACTGGCTGGCCTGTCCGCCTGCGGCCTTGCTGCGCTGGCCTGGGCGACGTTCGTGCAACCGCTGCCGCGCCTGATCTACAACCCGTCCGACAGCGTGCCGGTCGGCTGGTATGGCGTGAAGCCGCTCGACCATCGGCCCGGCTCGCTGCCACGTTCCTTGTCCGTGGGCAGCATCGTCCTGACCCGATTGCCCGCCGACGCTGCCGCGCTCGCTGCGCAGCGCGGCTACCTGCCATCGCACATCCCACTGCTCAAACGTGTGGGCGCAGTCGCGCCGCAACACGTCTGCATCGTCGCCGGTCAGGTACGCATTGACGGCGTGCCGGTGGCCGCCGCGCTGCCTGCCGACCGGCTGGGCCGGCCACTGCCATCCTGGCCGCATTGCCGCCCGCTGGCCGAGGACGAGCTGTTCCTGCTGAGCGTGACCAACCCGGCGTCGTTCGACAGCCGGTATTTCGGGCCGGTCAGCGCATCCGCCCTGATCGGCGTCGCGCATCCGGTATGGCTGGAGCCACGCCCATGATGGCCGCCGATTCGCTGCACGTTGCCGTGCATCTCATCGTGCCATCGGGCATGTCGTTCCGGCTGCTGCTGCGGTGTCGTCGCGCGTGCAGCGCGGGCGCATTCGCGCCGCGCTTCGCGCAACATCCGGCGCAGCCGTCCAACGTGCAGGCGTCTTGCCTCGAACGCGCCCGGCCTGCGGCCATTGGCGCGTTCGCCGGCGGGCTGGCTGCAAGCAGCGCAGCGCCGTCGGGCCGCCGACGCCCGGAGCGACAGCGAAGGGCAAAGGCGGAAGGCAAGACAAAAGGACGCGGCACCGGGCCGCGTCGAAAGCCTGTCTGCACATGGGGGTGGCGCGGCACGGAGCGGCTTCGCCGCCGTGCCGGGTGGGGCGCGAGGCCCGCGCCAATGCAGGCATGTCCGCGTGCTTCGCACGACCAGACACGCCAGAGCTTGCAGGGAGCGCAGCCATGAGCGACCGCCGCGACGACGATTTCCGCATCCGTCCCAGCGCCCCGAAGAGCCGGGGCCAGAGCTTCGTTTCCAAGGTGCTCAAGCAGGCAGGCAAGGCCAGCAGCGGCAAATCCTCGGTGCGCCGTCCTGGGGGAGCTGGCAAGGGCGCTGGAACCGGCCATCGGCCCAGCTCGCGTCTGGGACGCGGCCACACGGCGGCGCGCTTCGCGGGCGCGAAGCTGACGCCCATGTCGCGGCGCGTGACCATCAAGACGCTGCTGGTCAACCAGCACCAGACCAGCCCGCAGTCGCTCGCCAAGCACCTGCGCTACATCGAACGCGACGGCGTGGGCCGCGATGGCGAGCCGGGCCGGGCCTACGGGCCGCAGACCGACGAAGCCGACCTTGATGCCTTCAAGGAGCGGGCCGCCGACGACCGGCACCATTTCCGCTTCATCGTCTCACCGGAGGACGGCGCCGAGCTGGACGACCTGCGCACCTACACCCGGCATCTGGCGAACCGCATGGAAGCCGACCTGGGCACGCGCCTGGATTGGGTGGCGGTCGATCACTGGAATACCGATAACCCGCACACCCACCTGATCGTGCGCGGACGCGACGACACCGGCAAAGACCTCATCATCGCCAGCGACTACATCGCCGATGGCTTCCGCCATCGCGCTGCCGAACTGGCGACGGAATGGCTGGGGCCGCGCACCGAACTGGAGATCCAGCAGACCTTGCAACGGGAAGTGGAGCAGGAGCGGTGGACGAGCCTGGATCGCACGCTGCAACGCGAGGCTGACGACGATGGCCGGGTGCAGCTCGAACGCTTCAACGAACCCCGGCTGCAACGCCAGCGCCTGCTGCTGATCGGTCGCCTGCAACGCTTGCAGCGCCTGGGCCTGGCCGACGAGATGCAGCCCGGCACCTGGGCCATCCATGCCGATGCCGAGAAGACCTTGCGCGCCTTGGGCGAGCGTGGCGACATCATCCGCACGATGCAGCGGGCCATGAGCGGCCAGCCGCGCGAGCTGGCGGTGTTCGAGCCGAGCGAGGATGGCCGCACCATCGTCGGCCGCGTGGCTGCGAAGGGGCTGGCCGACGAGCTGCACGACCACGGCTATCTGGTCATCGACGGGGTGGACGGCAAGGCCCACTACGTCGCGCTGAACACCCGCGACGAGCCGGCGAACTATCCCACCGGCGCGGTGGTGGAGGTGCGCAGTGCCGCCGAAGTTCGCGCCGCCGACAAGAACATCGCCGCGCTGGCGAGCGACGGCCTTTACCGAACCGATCATCACCTGGCGATCGAACAAGGCCGGGCCAAGGCTGGCCGCGACCCACAGGAGGTTGTCGCCGCCCACGTCCGCCGACTGGAAGCCCTACGCCGCGCGGGCATCGTGGAGCGTGTGACCGAGGGACTATGGAAGGTGCCGGACGACCTGACCGAGCGTGGCCGCCAGTACGACGCACAACGGCTGAGCGGTGTGGCGGTGGAGCTGAAATCGCACCTGCCGATCGAGCGGCAGACGCGCGTGATCGGGGCCACCTGGCTCGACCAGCAGTTGATCGGCGGCGGATCGGGGCTGGGCGACCTGGGCTTTGGTGGCGAGGTCAAGGACGCGCTACAGCAGCGCGCCGACTTTCTGGCCGAACAGGGGCTGGCCGAGAAGCGCGGCCAGCGCGTGATCCTCGTCCGCAACCTGCTGGGCACGCTGCGCAATCGGGAACTGGCGCAGGCCACCAAGGACATTGCTGCCGAAACCGGCCTGGAGCATCGACCTATGGCCGACGGGCAGCGGGTGGCCGGCATCTACCGGCGTTCCGTGATGCTCGCCAGCGGTCGCTATGCGATGCTCGATGACGGCATGGGGTTCAGCCTCGTGCCGTGGCGGCCCATCATCGAACAGCAGTTTGGGCAGCAGCTCGCCGCGACGGTGCGCGGCGGCGGAGTGTCTTGGGAGATCGGACGGCAGCGTGGACCGGCCCTGGGGTGAGCCGTACCCGCAACGCCACTTTGGACATCCCCGGCGAACGAGTCAGGCCGGCTGCTGTTCCTTCGAGACAAACCTCAACCCAACCCCAGGTTCAGTGACGATGTAGCGAGGAGCGGAGGCATCGTCCCCCAGCTTGTGGCGCAACTTGCCCACGAGAATGCGCAGGTAGTGGGTATCTTCCTCGTGCGTCGGCCCCCACATCTCCCGCAGTATCTGCGCCTGCGTCACCAGCCGTCCCGGCTGCCGGACCAGCAAGGCCAGCAGAGAGAACTCCTTGCGGCTCAGCGTGACGGCTTCTCCATGAACGGCCACTTCCCGTTGCGCCAGGTCGATTCGGAGAGTCCCGTCGTCGTAGATCGGGCCATCTTCCGTCCCTGTCGCCACCGTGCGCAGGAACGCGCGAATGCGTGCCATCAGTTCCTCGACACCGAACGGTTTGGTCACGTAGTCGTTGGCTCCCGCATCCAGCAAAGCCACCTTTTCCTCCTCGCCGGAGCGTACCGTCAGCACGATGACGGGCACGCGCGACCATTGCCGTAGCTCCTTGAGTACATCCTTCCCGTCGATATCCGGCAACCCCAGATCCAAGACGACAAGATCGGCCCCCTTGCTGGCCAGCAGCGTCAGGCCCTCCCGGCCTGTTCCCGCCAGCAGGGTCGCGTAGCCTTGCGAGCGCAAGCTGATGTCGATGAACTTGCGGATCTGCGGTTCGTCATCGACGACGAGAATCCTGGCGGCCTGCGCGCCCTGATTCGATTCACTAGGACGTCCCATCATGTTCTTTCGCCTCCTGATTCGCGTATCCGCCCCAAGGCAAGGTCAGGCGGATGGTAGTTCCGCGGCCTTCCGGGCCAGGCCGCGCCTCGACACTGCCCATGTGGGCACCTACGATACCTTGGACGATCGTCAATCCTAGGCCGGTTCCCTGCTTGCCTCGGTCGCCAAGTTCGACGCTGTAGAACATATCGAAGATGCGCCGTCGTTCTTCCTCTGGAATGCCCGGTCCTCGATCCGAGATGTCGATCCGCAGTTGATCGTCCTCTGTCCGTCGAATCTGCACCTTGAGAGGCACCCCCGGAGGGGAGAACTTCGCCGCGTTCTCCATGACGTTGAACAAAGCCTGCTCGATGAGCGCGGGGTGGACATGGATCGGAGGCAGGTCCGGTGGAATGTCGTGCTCGATGCGGGCGTCGGGCTCGTACCGTTGTAGGCGCCGGGACGCCGAGCCCACCAGCTCGTCGATGCCGATCCAGTCGCGTGTCAGCGTCAGTCCCTGCTGCCCGAGCCGGGTCATGTCGAGCAGGTTCTGGATGTACCGATCCAGGCGCTCGCCTTCCACATGGATGGTCTCCAGCAGGCTTTGCTGATCCTCCAACCCCATATCCTTGCCGTAGCGAGCTAGGCTGTCCGCCGCGCCAATTATCGAGGACAAAGGCGAACGCAGGTCGTGCGACACCGACGACAGCAGCGCAGACCGCAGGCGCTCCGTCTCTCCAGTGACGCGCGCTTCCTCCAGTTCCGACACTAGCCGTGTGCGCTGGGCGGCCTGACCAATGTCCTCCACCATGCTTTCAGCCAGGCGGCGCTGCTCGAACGAAAGACGCCCCATGCCCGACGGGAACCTCAATCCGGCCACACCCAGCGTGTCTTTGTCCGAGCGCACCGGCAGAAACAACCAGGATGAATTGGTCAGGGTGTCCGTGTAGCGCCCGCTCGCCTGCCCGTGCTGCTGCGTCCAGTCGGCCGCCATCAGGTCCTTCTCGGTCAGATGGTTCACAGCGGTGGCGGGGCCGGCCTCGCCATTGATGCGCATCCACGCCTCGGCGTGCAAGGTCGATTGTAGAACCGATGAACCTGATGCGATGACCTGCCCGAGATCGGCCGCCTTGGCAAGATGGCGCCCCAGGTTCTGCATGGCTGTCGCATGCGTGTTCGCTGCTCGCAACGCCACAACTTGCCTGCGTAGTTGCGAGGCCAAGCGCCCTGCGATCAGGGCCGCCGCCAGGAACAGCAATACGGTAGCCACGCCGCGGTGAGCACTGATAAGGAAGGTGTAACGCGGCTCAATGAAGAAGAAGTTGTATGCCAAGAAGCACAGCGCGGCGGTGATGACGGCCGAAAGCATGCGTGTCCGTGAGGCGACAAGCATGACGGCCACGAGAAAGATCAGAGACAGGTCCTGCAAGCCCAGCGCGCGCTCGGCCAAGGCCGCCGCGCCGACGGCGCCGGCGCTGGCGAGCAGGATCAGCACGATCTCCCGTGCCGTGAGGCGACCGCTCGCGAGACTCTGCAATTCCATTGCCCGCCGGCGGGCCTGCGGCGTGCTGACGATCGTCAGCTCGTAGCGTGCGCCGCGCTGCAACAGCTGCTGCGTCAGCGTGCGATTGAAGATACGGGCGATGGGGCGCTCGCGCGTGCGGCCGATCACGATGGATCTTGCACCGCGCGCCTCCGCGGCATCGAGTAGTGCCTGGGTAACGTCGGTGTTGTGCAGCACTTCCGTCTCGCCGCCCAGGTTGCGCGCCAACGCGAATGCCTTGTCGATCTCAGTCAAGCGTTGCTGCTCCGCACGCGCAACCATATTGAGCGTGGGAGCCGCCCGGTCAAGGTCGTCAGTGTGCAAGGCGGCATCGGCCGAGCGCCCGGTCTCCACTGTGACCACCGACCAGGGAGCGCCTCGGCGCTCGGCGATTCGAGCCCCCGCTCTCACGAGGTATTCCGACTGCCCCCGGCCATCAATGGCGATCAGCACATGGCGCTGGATGGAAATGCCTTCCAGGCCGCGCGCCGCGCGCGTCTCGCGCAGGTCGGCATCGACGTGATCGGCCACGGTCTGCATCGCCAGCTCGCGCAGAGCGGTGAGATTCGACGGCGAGAAGAACGCCTGCAGCGCCTGGGCGGCCTGCTCAGGCAGATACACCTTGCCATCGTTCAGGCGTTCGATCAGTTCGCGCGCAGGCAAATCGACCAGGCGGATGTCACGCAGGCGCTCGAAAACGGCGTCGGGAACAGTCTCGCTCACCCGGATGCCGGTGATCTGGTGCACCACGTCGTTCAGACTTTCCAGATGCTGGATATTGACCGTGGTGTAAACGTCGATACCAGCGTTGAGCAATTCCTCCACATCCTGCCAGCGCCGCTCATGACGGCTTCCGGGAGCGTTGCGATGGGCCAGCTCATCGACCAGCGCGATCGCCGGCTTGCGCGCCAGCAGCCCGTCCAGGTCCATCTCCTCCAGGTGCAGTCCCTGGTATTCGACCTGCTTGCGAGGCAACAGCGGCAGGCCTTCGACCATGGTCTGGGTCTCGCTGCGGCCATGTGTCTCGACAATGCCAATGACGACATCCACCCCCTGGCGGTGAAGTTCGCGTGCGCGCGCCAGCATCGCGTAGGTCTTGCCGACACCGGGGGCGGCGCCCAGGAACACCGTCAGACGTCCTGCGGTCTGGCGCTTGATTTCCCCCAGCAAGGCATCGGCTTGACCCGTATGTTCGGTTCCCATGGCAAGGCCATCCTCAAAGTATTTTCGTTGTCTGCATATCGTCCTCGCCCACCCATGGTTCCCGCCGCGCTATGGACAAGGCGTTGCCTCGTCTAAGAAGCCCAGTCATCAAATAGCGCCCTGATTTCAACCGGGTTATGACGGGCTTGCAAGGCCGCTCGAAATCCACTATCGGAGAACAATGCAGCCGCATGGGCTAAAATCTCAAGATGCGCGCCGGTTGCGGGGCTGGGAACCAATAGCACCACGGCATCGGATACTGGCTCGTGGTCAGGAGCATCGAAGTCCAGCCCCGGCACGAGACGCACGTGCAGAGCGCGAATGCGTTTCAGAATGTTCACCCTGGCGTGGGGAATGGCGACGCCGAGGCCCAATGCAGTCGATCCCGTCAGTTCCCGCCGCATCAGGGCGGAAGCGACAGCATCCGTTGGCAAACCGCCGATGCGCTCGGTGTGCAGGCCGATGGCCTGGAACAACTGTCGCTTGTCCGAAACGTTCAGACCGAGGAGAACGTCCTCGGCCTGAAGGTAGGTGCCCAGTACAGTCATTGCGCAGTCGCTGGCGCCTCCGGGGCCGGCGAAGCGACAGCATCCAGCGCCAGATTCAGCTCAAGCACATTCACCCGAGGTTGGCCCAGCAGGCCGAGTTGCTTGCCCTCCGTATGCCGGGCAACCAAGCCTTCGACTGTTTCGCGAGCTATGCCGCGCGCATGCGCCACGCGATCAATCTGGATGGCAGCGGCTTGCGGACTGATGTGCGGGTCGATGCCGCTGCCGGATTGTGTGACCAGATCGCTCGGAATGGCTGAAGGATCGACACCATGAGTCTTCGCCGCGGCGGTTCGCGTCTCGTCGAGGCGCTGCCGCAGATCGGGGTTGGTACGTGCCTGGTTGCTTCCGGCTACGGCCATCGCATCGTAGTTGGCCGCAGAGGGGCGCGACTGGAAGTAACGTTCATCGGAGAACGGCTGCGCCACCAGCGAGGAGCCGAGGACCTTGCCATCGCGTTCGATCAGGCTGCCATTGGCGGTGTCCTTGAATAAGGCTTGGCCGACCCCGACTCCGGCGAGGGGATAGATTAGACCTAGCCCGAGGAAGGCGATGATCGCCAGTCCGATGGAGCCGCGAAGCAAGCCCTTGTCGGAGATGGCCGAAGACGAATCGCCCGGCGTGCGGATAGCGACGTTTGCATTGTGGGAAGACATGATCGAATCCTCAGAAAGAGAACAAGGCGGAGATCAGGACGTCGATCGCCTTGATAGCAATGAACGGAAGCACGACACCGCCCACGCCATAGATCAGCATGTTGTTGCGCAGCAGTTGCGTCGCGCTCGACGGCTTGAAGCGCACGCCGCGCAGCGCCAACGGGATCAGCAGCGGGATGATGATGGCGTTGAAGACCAGCGCCGACAGCACCGCACTGGTCGGACTCGACAGGTTCATGACGTTCAGCGCCGCCATCTGCGGGATCGTGGCGGCGAACAGCGCCGGCAGGATGGCGAAATACTTGGACACGTCGTTGGCCAGCGAGAAGGTGGTCAGCGCGCCGCGCGTGATGAGCTGTTGCTTGCCGATCTCCACCACCGCGAGCAGCTTGGCCGGGTCGGAGTCGAGATCGACCATGTTCCCGGCTTCCTTGGCCGCCTGCGTCCCCGAGTTCATGGCCAGGCCCACGTCGGCCTGCGCCAGCGCCGGCGCATCGTTGGTGCCATCGCCCACCATCGCCACCAGGCGGCCCCCGCCCTGCTCGGCACGGATGCGCGCGAGCTTGTCTTCCGGGCGCGCCTCGGCGATGTAGTCATCGACACCGGCCTCGGCCGCGATGTTCGCCGCCGTGAGCGGGTTGTCGCCCGTGATCATGACGGTCTTGACGCCCATCGCACGCAGGCGGGCGAAGCGCTCCTTGATGCCGTGCTTGATCACATCGGACAGCTCGATGACGCCCAGCACATGGCGGCCTTCACTCACCACCAGCGGCGTGGCGCCCTTGCGGGCAACGTCCGCGACACGCGCCTCCAGTTCGGCGGGGACGACGCCGCCCATCATTTGCACATGCCGCGCGATCGCGTCCATTGCCCCCTTTCGGATGACGCGCTCGCCGGGCAGATCCACACCGGACATGCGCGACTGTGCGGAGAACGGCACGAAGTGGGCGCCTTCGGGCTCGTCGAGCTTCTCGTTCTTGCCGCGCGCGAGTTTGACGATGGACTTGCCCTCCGGCGTCGGGTCCGCCAGCGAGGCCAGCAGGGCCGCCTGGCGCAGTTGCGCGGCATCGACCGCTGCCAGCGCGTGGAAGGCGGTGGCCTGCCGGTCGCCGTGGGTGATGGTGCCGGTCTTGTCCAGCAGCAGCACATCCACGTCGCCCGCGACCTCCACCGCCTTGCCGGACTTGGCCAGCACATTGGCCTGCAATGCGCGGTTCATGCCGGCAATGCCAATCGCCGGAAGCAGTCCGCCAATGGTGGTCGGGATCAGGCACACCAGCAGGGCGACCAGCAGCACGACGTTGATCTCGACGCCGACGAAGCCACCAATGAAGGGCAGCGTCACGACGACGATCAGGAAGGTCAGCGTCATCACGCCAAGCAGGATGCCCAGGGCAATCTCGTTGGGTGTCTTCTGCCGGTTAGAGCCCTCCACCAGCGCGATCATGCGGTCGAGGAAGCTGTTGCCCGGATCGGCGGTCACGCGCACCACGATGCGGTCGGACAGCACCTTGGTGCCGCCGATCACACCGGAACGGTCGGTGCCGGCCTCGCGCAGCACGGGCGCGGATTCGCCAGTTACGGCGGCTTCGTTGATCGTGGCCAGACCTTCGACGATTTCGCCATCGGCGGGAACCAACTGGCCTTCTTCGACCACGACGAGATCGCCGGGGCGAAGCTCGGCGGCGGGCACCGTCTTCTCTCCGCCCGCTGTGTCGAGCCGCCGAGCCATCAAATCCTTGCGGGCCCGACGCAGAGAAGCCGCCTGTCCGCGTCCACGGGATTCGGCCACGGCTTCGGCGAAATTGCCGAACAGCACGGTAATCAGCAGGATCACGGTCACAGCCCAGCCGAAACCGGGTTGCGCCCAACCCGCGAGGGTGGCGACCGCCGTTACCAGCGTACCGAGCCAGACCACGGCCATCACGGGATTCTTGATGATGTGCTGTGGCGCCAGCTTGATGAAGGAGTTGATCAGCGCAGGCGCGAAGCCGCGCTCATCCAGGCGCGAGCAGCGGCCCGTGTGTTCTTTCGAGGTTGTATGGTTCATGGTGTTTTCCTCAACGCGCGACCAGGCTCAGATGATCGGCCACGGGGCCTAGCACCAGCACGGGCATGAACTGAAGCAGTGTCAGGATGACGATCACCGCGATCAGCGTGAGCGCAAAAATGGGGGTTTCGATGTGCAGGCTTCCCATGCTTTCCGGGGCTTGGCGTTTGCGCGCGAGCATTGCTGCGATCACCAGCGGAATGATGAGGGCCGGATAGCGACCCGCGGCGAGCACGAAGCTGGCGGTGACGTTCCACCAGACGGTGGCATCGCCCAACCCCTCAAAGCCCGAACCGTTGTTGGCGAAGGACGACGTGTATTCGTAGAAGACCTGGCTGATGGCATGGAAGCCGGGGTTCGAGTTCCCCGTCAGGGTCGGCACGGCCAGCGTGATGGCGGTCAGGCCCAGCAGGATCAGTGGTTGCAGCAACACGAGCACTGCGAGCAGGCGGACCTCGGGCGCTTCGATCTTGCGTCCGAAAAGTTCCGGCGTGCGCCCCGTCATCAGTCCAGCCAGGAACACGCCCAACAGGAGATAGGTCAGGAACTGCTGCAAGCCGCTGCCGATGCCGCCCCAGATGGCGTTGATCAGCATGTCGCTGATCGTGACCAGGCCGGTCAGAGGCGCCAGCGAGTCGTGCATGGCGTTGACCGAGCCGTTGGATGTCTGCGTCGTCAATGCGGCCCACAGTGCGGAAGGCTCGGCGCCGAAGCGGACTTCCTTGCCTTCCATCAACGCGATGTCCTGCGAGGTCGAGGAGAATCCTTCCGACCAGATGGCGAATCCCGCCGACACGACGGACATGGTCAACATCGTGCCGAACACCAACCCGGCGAACTTACGTCGTCCGGTCAGTCCACCGATCATGAACACTACCGCGACTGGGACCAGAATAAGTGCCAAGGTTTCAAGCAGATTCGATAGCGGCGTGGGGTTCTCCAGCGGCACCGAGCTGTTGGGGCCGTACCAGCCGCCGCCATTGGTGCCGAGCTGCTTGATGGCGACCATCGGCGATACCGGACCCAGTGGGATCTTCTGCTCCTTCATTTCTACCGTCGTATCCACGGGAGCGACAACGGGGCCGCCCTCCAGCGTGGCCGGCACCCCCTGGCTGGTCAGCAGCACCGACCACAGCAGGCACAGCGGCAGCATGAAGCGCAGCGTGGGGCGGATCACATCGGCCCAGTAGTTGCCGACATCCACCGGGGCCTGCTCCTGCCCATCGGCCTTGCGCTCCTGCGCATTGCGTCCGCCGAAGAACCCGCGCAGCGTCGCTACGACCAGTGCCAATCCCATCATGGGCGTGATGACCTGCAAGGTCACGATGCCCGTCATGTGGGCGAGGTACGAGAGTTGGGCCTGCCCGGAGTAGTGCTGCTGGTTGGTGTTGGTCAGAAAGGACACCATCGTGTGCAGCGCCAGGTCCCAGCTCATGTTGGGCGCGCCGTTGGGGTTGAGCGGTAGCCACGCCTGGGTCATCAGGATCAGCCACACGATGACCGCCAGCACCAGGTTGCTCAACAGGAACGCGCCGGCGTACCCGCGCCAGCTCATGCCGCGCTCGGGATTGGTGCCGATCAGCGCATACAGGGGCCGCTCCAGCCACAGAAACAGCCTGTCGCCGCGCATCGGGACGCCGCGCATCACCGCGGCCAGATAGCGACCGAGTGGCCATCCGAGACCGATCGCCAGGGCAAATACGAGAAGAAACTCAGTCATGATCGGACTCCATCAACGTGTTGCTTGGGGGTTTGTGGCCATCACGCCCCCGGTCAGAAAGAAGCCTGGATGGCGAACTCGGCGCGCGAGCCGGCCATGCCGGGAAACAGTCGCTTGGCCGCCGAATCGGTGCCATGCAGCGTGAGCCGGGCCTCGAACGGCGCCTTGAACGTCCAGACGACGCCGAGCGCGCCGTGCATGTAGCTGTCGGCATAGGCGCTTTCGAGGACGTAGCGGGCCACGCTGCCTTCGACGCGCCACTGGTCGTTGATCGGATAGCGAGCACCCAGAAGCGCATACGTGCCGGTCGTGTCCGTGGCCATCGCGTTGTTCGAGTGCCCCACCGCCAGCCAGTAGTTGTCGCGCCAGGTGATGCTCGCGTTGATCTCGTTCCAGTTCAGGTTGGGCTCGCCGAGGGGTACTGGTAGCGCAGGAGATAGATATCCAGCGCCCAATCCGTGGCGATCTTTCCGCTCCATCCCACGGCAAGGACGAACTCGCTGCGGGCGCCGTTGTCTGGCTTGAACTTGACGTTCGAGCCCCAGACGGAGGCATACAGTCCCGACTCATGAGCGTACTTGACCCCCGCCTGGATCGCGGGGTCTTCGCGAGTTTGAGAAGACCCGCGCCAAACGTAGTCCGACGTTAGCGCGGCACTACCGGAAACCTGCGCGTGAACGCTTGTCGCCGTTCCCAACAACAACCCACTGACGGCAACGGTGACGGCCATTCTGGCCGGTTGAATATTCTTGAGAAGCATGTTTTAACTCCGCAGACGAATAGCGAATTAGGCATACGTTCAAGTATTCAGTGAAGGCCCGTAAATTCTCTATTCCAGAACAATCCCTGCGCATAAATTCTGCGTAAATTTTCAGCAGTATTTGGCTAACACATGCAGAAAAAATAGAGCGATTCGCGACACGCGAGCACGAGGGTCTGGCGCGCTGGCGGTCGCGCCAAGCACTGAATTTACGTCGAATTTACGGCGAAAGTTCCCCGTATGGGATATGGTCTTGAGGTCGTATGTGGGGGGACTTTCAATGCCTCAGATGTTGCACGACATCATTTTCGTTGGTGTTGTCGTGCTCGCCTTCACCGCATTATTTCGAGCATCGGAAAGAATCGTGACATGGATTGAAAGACGACATAGAAAATCATCACCGGACAGTAATCGTCGGCGTGACGGAGACAAAGAATAGTTTTCTGCAGAATGCTGGCAAGTATTGATTTGACTGGTAGCGCAGTGCAATCGAGATCAAGGGAATGGAGTTACGTCATCTTCGATACTTTCTCGCAGTTGCAGAGGAACTTCACTTCGCCCGTGCTGCCGAGCGGCTGCACATAGAGCAATCCCCACTGTCACGGGCCATCAAGGAGTTGGAGGAAGAACTGGGCGTGGTGCTGTTTGCCCGCACCACACGAAGCACGCGGCTCACCCGCACCGGGAGTTTGTTCTTGGAACATGTGCGTCGCGTGTTTGCTGCCTTGGAACAAGCGCGTGACAGCGTAAAAGCAGCGGCTAATGGTTTTCACGGGCAGTTGCGCGTGGCGCTATCGGACGGCATCACACCGTCCCGCTTGCCAAGCTTGTTGGCGTTGTGCCGCCAGGAAGAGCCGGAAGTTGAACTTCGATTCTTCGAGGTGCCGCTTTCACAGCAGATCAAAGGCTTGCATGACGACTTATATGATGTGGGGTTCGCGCAATCCGATGACGTAGGCGATGGCATCATCGCCATACCTGCATGGAGCGATGCGCTGATGGTGGCAGTGCCGGCGCGGCATCCGCTGCTGGCCCACAAGCGCATCCCGCTGGATGAGTTGCTGCGCTACCCGCTGGTTCTGTGCAATCCGAAAGTGTGCGAAGGCCATGCCAAGCATGTCGAACGGGTGCTGCGTCGAGCTGACATGGAGCCACTGGTTGCGGAACGTGTGGCTTCCTGCGATTTGATGATGGCACTGGTTTCGGCAGGCTTCGCGATTGGGCTGACGGGTGAAGCGCACATAGCCGCCAGCCGTGAGCCGGGCGTAGTGGCCCGACCACTGGCGTCGCGCGTACCGCCGCTGACGACCTACGTGCTGCACCTCGACGATGAGCCGTCCGATGTGCTTGCGCGGTTCATTGAGCGCGTACAAGCCATTGAATCGCCGGAGTTCACAAAGCCTGTTCCACGTCGCAGTCCTGACCCCCCGGAAGAATTCACGCCATGAACAAGCCCATCCCTTTCTTGTTAGTGTTCGCCCTGACTAGCTGCGGCCAGTCTGAGACCCCTCAGAAGGCCAAAGGCTCGGATGCAAGTGTCCCGACGGTGGAAGAACTGGCAGCCAACCCCGAACGGCTCAAAGATCTGCGCCAGCAATGCAAGACCGACCGCCTCAAGTTGGGCGACATGCTGTGTAACCGCGTAGCAGAAGCTACGCGCAAGCGGTTCTATGGCGACGGCGAAACGCCCTATACGCCGCCGAAAGAGTCTCCCAAATTTTGATTGTTGGCTATTTTCCGAACCGCCTTCATTCCTCTGCTCGACACGCCGCAATGCGCCCGCGCTTGCGGCGTTTTTCTTTGGCTCGTCGTCGCACTCATTCTGTCTTTTTACTCGACCTTTCTGCTGAAAACGGTCTTTGACCGGCACTGACCCGGCACCGATCCTGACGCTTGCGGCACGTCCTTATGCCGCTTTTTCCATGAGGAATCAGCGCAGGAGAAATCGGAGGCCAGGTCATGCAAGGGACGAACGTGCTGTTCGGTCAGATTGCCGTGGTATTCGGCATCGTGATCGCCGGCGTGTGGGGCGCCACACAATGGACAGCAGCCGCCCTTGGTTATCAGCTACGCCTTGGCTCGCCCTGGTTCGATCTTCTTGGCACACCGATCTACCACCCGTGGAAGCTGTTTGAGTGGTGGTTCTTCTTCGATGCCTACGCGCCGCGCGTTTTCGATACCGGCGGCGCCATCGCGGGCGGCAGCGGCCTGCTGGCGGTGGTGGTCGCCATCGGCATGTCGATCTGGCGCTCGCGCCAATCGCGCCTTGTCACGACCTACGGCTCGGCACGCTGGGCGAACGCGGATGACATTCGCAAGGCGGGGCTGACGCAGCCGGCCGGTGTTTTCCTCGGCCAGCATGACCGCCAGTACCTGCGCCATGAAGGGCCGGAACACGTCCTGACCTTTGCGCCCACGCGCAGCGGCAAAGGTGTCGGCCTAGTGGTGCCGACACTGCTTTCCTGGCCTGCGTCCGCCGTCATCCACGACATCAAAGGCGAGAACTGGCAGATCACCGCCGGCTGGCGTAGCCGTTTCAGCCACTGCCTGCTGTTCAACCCCACCGATGCGAAGTCGGCGGCCTACAACCCGCTGCTGGAGGTGCGGCGCGGTGCGCATGAGGTGCGCGACGTGCAGAACATCGCGGACATTCTGGTCGATCCCGAAGGTGCGCTGGAGAAGCGCAACCATTGGGAAAAGACCAGCCACGCCCTGCTGGTCGGCGCGATCCTGCATGTGCTCTACGCGGGCGAGGACAAGACGCTGCGCGGCGTCGCCAACTTCCTCAGCGACCCGGCCAGCCCGTTCGAGCTGACCTTGCACAGGATGATGACCACGCCGCATCTCGTGAACGAAGACGGTGGTGGCCCGCATCCCGTGGTGGCATCGGCGGCGCGCGAAGTGCTCAACAAGAGCGACAACGAACGCTCCGGCGTGTTGAGCACCGCCATGTCGTTCCTCGGCCTGTACCGTGACCCCACGGTGGCCGAAGTCACCTCGCGCTGCGACTGGCGCATCGCCGACCTGATCGCGGCCGAGCATCCGGTGTCGCTGTATCTGGTGGTGCCGCCTTCGGACATAAGCCGGACGAAGCCCTTGATCCGGTTGATCCTCAACCAGATCGGGCGACGCCTCACCGAATCGCTCGACGGCTCCGACGGAATCGAGCGCCGCCACAAGCTGCTGCTGATGCTCGATGAGTTTCCGGCCCTGGGCCGGCTCGACTTCTTCGAGACGGCGCTGGCCTTCATGGCGGGCTACGGCATCCGCAGCTTCCTCATCGCGCAGTCGCTCAACCAGATCGACAAAGCCTACGGCCAGAACCATTCGATTCTGGACAACTGTCATGTGCGCGTGACGTTCGCCACGAACGACGAACGCACGGCCAAGCGCATTTCCGAGACGCTGGGCACGGCGACCGAGCTGCGCGCGCAGCGCAACTACGCGGGCCATCGGCTTGCGCCGTGGCTGGGGCACCTCATGGTGTCGCGCCAGGAGACGGCCCGCCCGCTGCTGACGCCGGGCGAAGTCATGCAGCTTCCGCCCGACGAGGCCGTGGTGATGGTGTCCAGCGTGGCCCCGATCAAGGCCACGAAGCTGCGCTACTACGCCGACGCCAATTTCAAGCAGCGCGTGTTGCCGCCGCCTGCGCTAGCAGGCGGCCAGTACGCCGACGCGCCACCATTGCGCCCCGACGACTGGAGCGGGCTGGCAATCCCTGCCGTGCCCGCCACGCCTGCGGCCGATGCCGCCGACGGCTTCGGCGCTTCGGCCGACGACGGCGGCCCGCGACGTCAGCCCGAGCTTTGCGAAACCGTCGCCTACGACCCCGAGCTGGCCGCGCCCGCGGCCGACCTCGGCCTGCTCGATGACGACGACCTGCCGCTTCCCCTTCCTCGCCATCTTGATCCGGCCATGCAGCGCACGGCCCGGCTGGCATCGCTGAACCCCAACGACGGAATCGAGCTATGAGCCACTATCGCCTGAACCTCTTTATCCAGCCCGAGCACGCCCAGCGGCTCGATGAACTGGCCGCCAAGAAAGGCGTGTCCAAATCCAGCATCGTCGCTGCCGCCTTGGCGTCCTGGCTGTCGCCGGACGCGGCCGACCAACGCGAGGCAGCCATCGCCAAGCGCCTTGATCGCTTGTCGCGCCAAGCCGAGCGCATGGAGCGCGACCAGAACATCGCCATCGAAACGCTGGCGCTATTCATCCGCTACTACCTGACCGTCAGCACGCCGGTTCCCGAGGCGCACCAAGACGCGGCCCGCGCTCAGGGGAAAGCACGCTTCGAGCAGTTCACCGAACAGCTCAGCCGCCACCTGATGCGCGGGCGCAGCCTGGTGCGCGACATGGTGGAGGAACTGCACCCCGACCCGATGCGGATGGAGGACGCTGCGGCAGCCGCGCAGGCGCGGGAGCGTGCGTCATGAGCGCCGTTCCGCAACTCCCGCCCGAACCACGCTCATCCGCTGCGGCCTCGCTCGACCGACGCGTCCAGATGCTGCGCACGGCAATGGGGCCGCTGATCGCCACCGCACTCGAAGACCCCGATGTGGTGGAAATCATGCTCAACCCTGATCGCACCCTTTGGGTGGATCGGCTGTCGTCGGGCCGCGCACCTATGGGCGTGGAGATGCCCGAAGCCGATGGCGAGCGAATCATTCGCCTGGTCGCGGCCCACGTCGGCGCAGAAGTCCATCGCGGCCAGCCGCTGCTGTCCGCCGAGTTGCCCGAAACCGGCGAACGCTTCGAGGGCATCTTGCCGCCCGCCGCACCGGGGCCGGCCTTCGCGCTGCGCAAGCGCGCCATCGGCGTGATTCCGCTGGAGCGGTACGTCGTGGACGGAATGATGACCGCCGCCCAGGCGGGCTTTCTCGTTCGCGCCGTGCGCGAGCGCCAGAACATCTTGATCGCCGGAGCCACCAGCAGCGGCAAGACGACCCTCGCCAACGCGCTGCTGGCCGAGATAGCCGCCACAGGCGACCGCGTGCTGGTGCTCGAAGACACGATCGAGCTGCAATGCGCGGCCCGCGACCACGTGCCGTTGCGCACGCGCTCCGGCGTGGTGTCCATGACCGAGCTGGTGCGTTCGTCCATGCGCCTGCGGCCAGATCGCGTGGTGGTCGGCGAGGTGCGCGGCGCCGAGGCGCTGGATCTCATCAAGGTGTGGGGCACCGGCCACCCCGGCGGCATCGCCACGATCCACGCGGGTTCCGCGCTGGGCGCGCTGCTGCGCATGGAGCAACTGATTCTCGAAGTGGCGGTGAACCCGCCGCGTGCGCTGATCGCCGAGGCGGTCAATGTGGTGATCCACATTGCCGGACGCGGACGCAAGCGCCGCATCGAGAGCATCGCCCGCGTCGTCGGCTTCGATGGCGTGGGCTACCAACTGGCGGACGCACTGGAGACGCCGTTTCCAGAGCTGCCGCTATTTCCCGAGGCCGCACCCGCTGCGGCGACTTCCCCGTCCCCTGACCAACTTGGAGAACTGCCATGACGCAGATGATCGTTCCTGCTTTCCGTTTTTCTGCAAACCCGGCTTTGCGCCTCGCACGGCTGCATAGTCTGGCCCGCCCTGCGGCGCAAGGGCTGATGCTGGCCGCGCTGCTGCTGTTCCTGGCCGGAACCGCGCAGGCAGCCGGTTCCTCGATGCCGTGGGAAGGCCCGCTGCAATCCATCCTCGAATCCATCCAGGGGCCGGTGGCGCGCATCGTCGCGGTCATCATCATCATCGCCACGGGCCTCGCGCTCGCCTTCGGCGACACGTCCGGCGGCTTCCGCAAGCTGATCCAGATCGTCTTCGGTCTGTCCATCGCCTTCGCAGCTTCGAGCTTCTTCCTGTCGTTCTTCAGCTTCTCCGGCGGGGCCGTCGTATGAGTGCCCCGGACACCTTCGCGGACGGCTTCGAGGTGCCGCTGCATCGCTCGCTGACCGAGCCGATTCTGCTTGGCGGTGCGCCGCGCACCGTTGCGATCGCCAACGGCACGCTGGCCGCCGCTGTCGGCCTGGGCCTGCAACTGTGGATTCCGGGCGTGGTGCTCTGGGTTGTCGGCCATTCGCTGGCGGTATGGGGCGCGCGCGTCGATCCGCAGTTCATGCAGGTCTTCGCCCGGCACATCAAGCACCGCCCGCTGCTGGACGTGTGAGGGGAGGACGCCGCGATGCTGAACCTCGCCGAATACCGCCAGCGCCCGGCCTTGCTTGCCGACTGGCTGCCCTGGGCCGGGCTGGTCGCACCGGGCGTCGTCTTGAACAAGGACGGCAGTTTCCAGCGCACGGCCCGGTTTCGCGGGCCTGACCTCGACAGCGCGACGCAAGGCGAGCTAATCGCCACGTCGGCGCGGTTGAACAACGCGCTGCGTCGCATGGGATCGGGCTGGGCGCTGTTCATCGAGGCCGAGCGCCGCGCCGCCGCCGACTATCCGCGCTCGGAGTTTCCCGAGCCGCTTTCGTGGCTGGTGGAGGAAGAACGCCGGGCCGCCTTCGAGGAATCGGGCAATCACTTCGAGAGCGGCTATCACCTGACGCTGCTTTACCTGCCGCCGGAAGAATCCCGCGCCCGTGCAGCCACGATGCTCTACGAGAACACGCCGACGACCGGCGTGGACTGGCGCGGGCGGCTGCAAGCCTTCGTCGCGGAAACGGATCGCGTCTTTGACCTGCTCGACGGCGTGATGCCGGAGATCGCCTGGCTCGATGACAGCCAGACGCTGACCTACCTGCACGCGACCATCTCGACGCGGCGCTATCGCGTGGGCGTGCCCGAAGTGCCGTTCCACATCGACGCGCTGCTGACCGACTCGCCGCTGGTCGGTGGCCTGGCGCCCATGCTGGGCAACCAGCACCTGCGCGTGGTGTCGGTGCGAGGTTTCCCGACCTCGACCTGGCCGGGGATTCTGGATGACCTCAACCGCCTTGGCTTTGCGTACCGCTGGAGCACGCGCTTTCTCTGCCTCGACAAAGCCGAGGCGGAGAAAGAACTTTCCCGCCTGCGCCGCCAGTGGTTCGCCAAGCGCAAGAACGTCATCGCGCTGCTGCGCGAAGCGATCTTCCAGCAGGAAAGCCCGCTGGTCGATACCGACGCCAACAACAAGGCCGCCGATGCGGACGCTGCCTTGCAGGAGTTGGGCAGCGATCAAGTCGCCTTCGGCTACCTGACGGCGACCGTCACCGTCATGGACGAGGACGCCGCCGTGGCGGACGAGAAGCTGCGCATGGTGGAGCGCGTCATCCAGGGCCGGGGCTTCGTGACCATTCCCGAAGCGCTCAACGCCGTGGATGCGTGGCTGTCGTCCATTCCGGGCAACGCCTACGCCAACGTGCGCCAGCCCATCGTCTCGACACTGAATCTGGCCCACATGATGCCGGTGTCGGCGGTATGGGCGGGGCCGGAGAAGAACGACCACCTCGACGGCCCGCCGCTGATCGTCACGCGCACCGATGGCGCGACGCCGTTCCGGCTGGTGACGCACATCGGCGACGTGGGTCACACGCTGGTCGCCGGCCCGACTGGCATGGGCAAGTCGGTCTTGCTCGCCACGCTGGCGATGCAGTTCCGCCGCTATCGCGGCTCACGCATCTTCGCGTTCGACATGGGGCGTTCGATGCGCGCCACCATCCTCGGGCTGGGCGGCGAGCACTACGACCTGGGCACGGACGGAGAAATCGCCTTCCAGCCGCTTGCACGCATCGACCGCGAGGGCTACCGCACCTGGGCGGCCGAATGGATCGAAGGCCGCTTGCTGCACGAAGGCGTGGCGGTCAACCCCGACGAGAAGGCCGCCATCTGGTCGGCACTCGGCAGCCTCGCCGGTGCGCCGGTGGAGCAGCGCACGATGACGGGGCTTTCCGTGCTGTTGCAATCGAACGCGCTGCGCCAGGCACTCGCGCCGTATGTGCTCGGCGGCGCGCACGGCAAGCTGCTGGACGCCGACCACGACCGGCTGGGCATGGCCGAGGTGCAGTGCTTCGAGATGGAGGAGCTGATGCACAGCAAGGCCGCCGTCATGGCCGTGCTGCATTACCTCTTTGCGCGTTTCGATGAACGCTTTGACGGTGCGCCCACGCTGCTGATCCTCGATGAAGCGTGGCTGTTCCTTGATGACCCGGTGTTTGCGGCGCGCATCCGCCAGTGGCTCAAGACGCTGCGCAAGAAAAATGTGTCGGTGATCTTCGCCACGCAGTCGCTCGCGGACATCAAGGATTCGAGTATCGCGCCCGCGATCATCGAAAGCTGCGCGAGCCGCATCTTCCTGCCCAACCCGCAGGCGACCGAGCCGCAGATTCTCACGATCTACGAGGGTTTCGGGCTCAACAGCCGCCAGATCGAGATTGTCGCCACCGCGCAGCCCAAGCGCGACTACTACTACCAATCCCGCCTCGGCAACCGCCTGTTCGACCTCGACCTGGGGCCGGCAGCGCTGGCGTTTGCGGGCGCTTCCACGCCGCAAGACCAGCGCGACATAGACCGCGTGCTGCTGGACGCCGGCACGCCCGGCTTCGCGGGTGCCTGGCTGCGCCATCGCGGCCTCGATTGGGCGGCTGACCTGCTGCCCTCGTTCCCCGGCCTCGCGCCGGGTTCCCTCGCTGACCAACCCCTGGAGAACCTGCCATGAAGAAGCGCCTTGTCGCCGCTGCCATCGCGGCCATGCTTTGCACCGCCACCGCCCATGCGCAATGGGTCGTGATCGACCCCACGAACCTCGTGCAGAACACGCTGACCGCGATCCGCACGCTGGAGCAGATCAACAACCAAATCCAGCAGCTTCAGAACGAAGCGCAGATGCTGATGAACCAGGCGCGCAACCTCGCCAGCCTGCCGTCCAGCGTGGTCGGCCAGTTGCGCGCCAACCTGGCGACCACCGAGCGGCTGATCGCCCATGCGCGAGGCTTGGCCTACGACGTGACGAACCTCGATCGGGAGTTCGCGCGCCTGTACCCGGAGCAATACGCCGCCACCGTCAGCGGCGACCAGATGTACCGCGACGCGCAGGAGCGGTGGAAGAACACGCTCAACGGTTTGCAGATCACCATGCAGATGCAGGCGCAGGTGTCGCAGAACCTGGGCGAAGACGAAAGCGTGCTGGCCGATCTGGTCGGCAAGAGCCAGTCGGCGCAAGGCGCGCTGCAAGCGATGCAGGCAATGAACCAGTTGCTCGCCTTGCAGGCCAAGCAGTCGATCCAGTCGCAGCGGCTCCAGATCACGCAAGACCGGGCCGCCTCGCTGGAACTGGCGCGGCAGGCGGCGGCCACCGAGCGCGCCCGCGAAGTGCGACGGCGCTTCCTCGGGGAAGGCACGCCGTACACGACGCAGCCCGTGAACTTCTACGGCAACTGACGGGAGGCCGCCATGCGATGCGTCCTCGTCCTGTGTGTCGCGCTGCTGGCCGCTTGCGGCGAGCAGCCGGCCGACCACCTTGCCGATGCCCTGGCCGCCGATCCCGTGCGGCTGAAGGCATTGCGCGCGCAATGCGCGGCCGACCGGCAGGCCACGGGCGAGGATGCTTGCCGTGCCGCCGCCGAAGCCTTCCGGCGGCGCTTCTTCTCCGGCCAGGCCGGGCCGGATGAGTACCAGACGCTGGCCGACCTGCCGCCGATCCCGCCGAGCTTCGAGGAGCCGGCCGATGGCATGGCGCCGGCCGATCCCGCCGAACCGGAGGACACGCCATGAATGACGTGACCATCATCGACCAGTTCCTCAACACCTTTGCCGCTTATATCGACTCGGGTTTCGGGCTGCTGCGGGGCGAAGTGGCGTTCCTCACGGCCACGCTAATCGTCATCGACATGACGATCGCCGGCCTGTATTGGGCCATGAGCCATGCCACCGGCCAGGGCGAGGACGTGATCGCCAAGCTGCTGCGCAAGGTGCTCTACGTCGGTGCCTTCGCTTACATCATCAACAACTTCAACTGGCTGGCCAGCATCGTGTTCCGCTCGTTTGCGGGATTGGGCATCACCGCCACCGGCTCGGCCATCACGATGGAGAACTTCTTGCAGCCGGGCCGGCTGGCGAAAACCGGCATCGACGCCGGGGCGCCGATTCTGGAGCAGATCGGCGAGATGGCGGGCTTTCCCGAAGTGTTCGTGAACCTCGACCCCATCGTGGTGATGTTCCTCGCGTGGCTGGTCGTGGTCCTGTGCTTCTTCGTGCTGGCGATCCAACTGTTCATCACGCTGATCGAGTTCAAGCTGACCACGCTCGCCGGATTCGTGCTGGTGCCATTCGCGCTCTGGAACAAGACCGCGTTCCTCGCCGAAAAGGTCTTAGGCAACGTGGTGGCCTCCGGCGTCAAGGTTCTGGTGCTGGCCGTGATCGTCGGGATCGGCTCGGGCTTGTTCGCTCAGTTCCAAGTCCATCCCGCCGAGCCGTCCATCGACCACGCGCTGGTCATCATGCTGGCCTCACTCACGCTGCTGGCGCTGGGGATCTTCGGCCCCGGCATTGCCACGGGCCTCGTGTCCGGTGCGCCGCAACTCGGCGCGGGCGCAATGGCCGGTGCTGCTGTCGGCGCTGCCGGCACGGCCGTCGCCATTGGCGCCGCTGCGACGGGCGTAGGCGGTGCCGTGGCCGCTGGCGCGCGCATGGCCCCGGCTGCCGCCAAGCTGGCCGGCGCTGGTGCGCGTGCCGCCACGTCGGCGGCTGGTAGTGCGAAATCGGCGTTCCAGGCCGGCTCCGCCGCCGCAGGTGGTGGTGCGAAAGGCGCAATGGCGGGCCTGGGCAACGTCGCCAAGACCGGCGCGCAGGCAGCCGGGCGAGGCGCTGCATCCCGCGCTTCCGCTGCCGGGCAACGCATGGCCGCTCCCTTCCGCGCTGGCTGGAATGGCGCTGCTGCCGATAGCGGCGCGGGCGCGGCATCCGGTCAGGGTGCCGCAGGCGAGGCCGCATCCGGCGCCGCTACGGCGCAGACACAGGAACAGCCCGCTTGGGCCAAGCGCCTGCATCGCCGCCAGCAACTCACCCATGCCGCGACCACCACCGCCCACGCGCTGCGCGGTGGCGATGGCGGCGGCTCCGGCCAAGGGCCAAGCCTGCGCGATTCCGATTCATAAGGAGAACTGACCATGCGATTCAAGAAACCGCAGGTGCGCTATGCCGACACGCCGCAGCCTGCCACGCCGTACCAAGCTGCCGGCCAGGTGTGGGACGACCGTATCGGCTCGCCGCGTGTGCAGGCGAAGAACTGGCGGCTGATGGCCTTCGGGTGCCTCACGCTCGCACTTCTGATGGCCGGCGGCCTGGTGTGGCGCTCGGCGCAGTCCATCGTGACGCCTTACGTGGTGGAGGTGGACAACGCGGGCCAGGTGCGCGCCGTGGGCGAAGCCGCCACGCCGTACCGGCCCAACGATGCGCAGACCGCGCACCACATCGCGCGCTTCGTGACGCTGGTGCGCTCGCTGTCCATCGACCCCATTGTCGTCCGCCAGAACTGGCTGGACGCCTACGACTACACGACCGACAAGGGCGCGGCCGTGCTCAACGACTACGCACGGGTCAACGACCCGTTCGCGCGCATCGGCAAGGAGTCGGTGACGGTGCAGATTGCCAGCGTGACCCGTGCCAGCGACACGTCTTTCAACGTGCGCTGGACGGAGCGGCGCTACGTCAACGGCGCCGCCGCAGGCACTGAACGCTGGAACGCCGTGATTTCCATCGTGCAGCAGACGCCACGCACCGAGGAACGCCTGCGCAAGAACCCTCTCGGCATTTACGTCAATGGCCTGTCGTGGAGCCGCGAACTGGATTCTTCCGAAGGAGTAAAACCATGAACCTGTCTTTCCGCTTTTTCGCTTTGCCGTTGATGCTCGCTGCCCTTGCGGGCTGCGCCACGCAGGGCAGGCCGCCGCCGGTCATCTCGCTCGATGAGCCAGTACAGGCCCAGCCGCTGCCCGAGCCGCCCGCGCCGGTAGAGGTGGTGGCTGTGCCCGAGGTGCTGCCGATGCCGGCGCAGTTGCAGCCGTTGCCCGAAGCCGAGGATGCCAAGCCGGTGCCGGAACCGGCCGATGAGAAGGTGCGCGTCTCGCGGGCCAATGCCGAGGCGCGCGTCGCGCCCACGCGCGAGGGCTACGTCAACGCGATTCAGGTGTGGCCCTTCACCGATGGCGCGCTGTACCAGGTCTATGCGGCCGTGGGCCGCGTGACCGTGGTTTCGCTCCAGCCGGGTGAGGAGCTGGTAACGGTGGCCGCCGGCGATACCGTGCGCTGGATCGTGGGCGACACGTCCAGCGGCAGCGGTGCCGACCTGCGCGTGAACGTGCTGGTCAAGCCGATCCGCTCGGGCCTCAAGACCAATCTCGTCATCACCACCAGCCGCAGGACGTACCTGCTGGAGCTGGCTTCGACCGAGAAAACATGGATGGCATCCGTGTCGTGGGAGTACCCGCGCGACCGGATGCTGGCTTTGCAGCGCCAGGCGCAGGCGGCCAGCGCCGCCGCGCCGGTCGATACCGGGCTGTCGCTGGAGAACCTGCGCTTCCGCTACACGATCAGCGGCAGCAATCCGCCCTGGAAGCCACTGCGCGCCTTCGACGATGGCGCGAAGGTCTATATCCAGTTCCCGGCGGGCATCGCACAAGGCGAGCTGCCGCCGTTGTTCGTCATTGGTGCCCAGGGCGACGGGCAGTTGGTGAACTACCGCTTCCGCTCGCCGTATTTCATCGTGGATCGCCTGTTCGGCGCTGCCGAGTTGCGGCTGGGCGGGGACAAGGGTGACGTGGTGCGGATCGAGCGCACCGACGGAACGCGGAGGAACTGACCATGAGCCAGGACGACACCCCCGACCTCGCCACGCCGCAGGCGGGCAAGGTAGCGCCCGAGGCGGTGGCGCTGCGCGCCCGCCCGCGCCCGGTCACGCGCCTGAACCGGCGCACGCTGGCCGCCCTCGTCGGCGGCCTGTCGGTCGCCGTGCTCGGTGCCACGATCTGGTCATTGCAGCCGCACCGGCGGGGCGCGGGCGAGCAGACCGAGCTTTACAACGTCGATCGCGTCTCGAAGTCCGAAGGGCTGGATGGCCTGCCGGCCGATTACTCGAAGCTGCCGCCGAAGGTGCCCGAGCTGGGGCCACCGCTGCCGGGCGACCTGGGGCCAGCCATCGTGAACTCGCAGCAGCCAGCCGTGGCCGCTTACGCGGCCCCCGGCCATGATCCCAACGACGCTTTGCGCAAGGAAGCGGAGGCCGCTGCGGCTTCGTCGGTGTTCTTCCGCTCGGGCGGCCAAGCCGCGGCCACGGTGGCATTGGCAGCGCCGGGTGTGCCTGGCGCTGCAAGCACGCTCGCGGCCTTCGATCCGCTCGCCCCCGGGCCGGCCTCGACGGCGGCGCAGCCATCCGATCCGACCGCCGTGCAGAACCGGCAAGACCAGAAAGAGGCGTTCCTGAAAGCCGGTTCTACGGAAACCCGCAATTCCGGCCATCTGGCACTGCCGGCGTCGCCGTATCAAGTGATGGCCGGAACCGTGATCGCCGGGGCGCTGGTGACAGGCATCAAGTCCGATCTTCCGGGCGATGTGATCGCCACCGTCACAGAGCCGGTCTATGACACGGCCACGGGCAAGTTCCTGCTGATCCCGCAGGGGTCGCGCATCCTGGGCAAGTACAACAGCCAGGTCAGCTATGGGCAGAGCCGCGTGCAGGTGGTGTGGAACCGGGTCATCCTGCCGGATACCTCATCGCTGACGCTCGACAACCTTGTGGGCACCGATCCAGCGGGCTACGCCGGCCTGGAGGACGACGTGGACTGGCATTGGAAGCGCATCGTCTCGGGCGCGGTGCTGACGACGCTGCTGGGCGTGGGCGCCGAACTGGCCGCGCCGGAGAACCGCCAGGACGGCAACCGCATCGTCATCGCCGGGCGTGATAGCGCCCAGGACAGCATCAATCAAGTCGGACAGGAGATCACCCGGCGCAACATGAACATCCAGCCGACGCTGACCAGCCGGCCGGGCCTGCCGGTTCGCATCATCGTTAACCGGGATCTGGTGCTGCGGCCGTACCAGCCGCTGTTCTTCAACCGGGGTGCTTCGCAATGAGCATGACCAAGAAGTTGCGGCTCGGGCCGCTGCCCAAGACCGAGAGCGTCAAGCTGACCTTTGCCTGCCCGGCAAGCCTGAAAGCCGACCTCGACCGCTACGCCTCGCTGCACGCGCAGGCGTATGGCGAGGCGGTCGATGCAGAGAAATTGATCCCGCACATGCTGGAGGCGTTCATGGCGGGGGATCGGGGATTCAGGAAGGGCACGGCGACCCGGAGCGCGCCATCGAAGCCGACATGATGGCGTCACATACCAACGGCATCCATCGAACGCGCAGCCACCGGCTGCGCGTTCTTCATTCTGGATGCCGCCAAGCCTCTTGGGCTATGATGACGCGACAGGCCCGCCGTTCCTCGGCAATCCAGCACGACACGGTGCGATGCGGCTTTCTCTCCCGACGCTCTTATGTGGCTCCTAGCCGACGAAGCCGCGGTTCTGCAAAGCGGCCCCGAAAAGAGCTAACCTACTGTCCCATATACGGTTTCAAGCCCTGCGTGATTTGCGCGAAAGACTTGACACCGGCACTTTTTTGT
>NZ_JBLGTV010000018.1:0-52240 GCF_047468865.1 Castellaniella hirudinis | reverse complement strand
TGGTGGCCATGCAGGTGTACCGCCTGATCGAATGGATGATTGCGCTGCCCGAAGACCTGGAAGCGGAGTTTTTACAGGCGGTCGAAGCCTTGACCAAGGAGAATGAGATGACGTATGTCACGCTGATCGAACGCGCCGGCCGCGACAAGTGGTTTGCCGAGGGGCTTGTCGAAGGCAAAGCAGAAGGCAGTGTGGAGGGCCAGTCGAAGACCTTGCTGCTGCAGATGCAGCGCCGCTTCGGCCCGCAGCCCGACGCCATTGCCCGGCGCATCCGGGCCGCCACGGCGGCGCAACTGGAAACCTGGTTGCTGAACATCTTGGACGCCACCGAACTGGATGACGTGTTTCGGGATTGACCAGACGCCACGCGCGACATCTCAAAAAACCCAACGCCCCTTCGATCGGCCCGGCCAAGAAACCGCACCAAATCAAGCAAATAGCAACCATCTGTAGTCCCTGCGCCAAGCCCGCCGCCAAACCGTTTATGCTAATGGGTTTCCATCACCACCACAGGGCAGGCGGCAAACCCGCCCGCCCCCAGGAATTTTTATGTCTTTCGCATCAAAGCGCCCCACCTTCAAACCCACTCCCTACGGCTATACCCGCCGCAGCCGTGGCATCCCGCGCTGGCTGCTGCTGCTGGTCACCGGGGTCGTCCTGGGCGCGGGCGGCGTACTGTTCCTGCAGCGCAGCTACGGCCCGCAGCGCCTGACGGTCGAACAATCCGAACAACTGCGCATCGATCTGAACACCGCCAACCTGGAAAACCAGCGCCTGAACAACGAAGCCAAGGCGATTCGCCAGGACATCGCCCAAGCGAAAGAGACCCGGCAGGCGCAAGACATCCGCATGCAGCAGCTGCGCAAACAGGCCGCCGACATGGAAGCCGGCGTCGCCAGCCTGATCGCCGCCATCCCGCCCGACCCCCGCGGCACCTCCCCAGGCATCCGCTATGCCGACCTGGTCACGCAAGACAGCACCCTGGCCTACCAAGTCCTGCTGATCCAGGATCTGGCCGACGGCCAGACCGAGACCCCGAACCTGCGCGGCGAAATCAAACTGATCGGGATCGGCACATACCCCAATGGCAACACCGGCTACGTCGACCTGATGACGCAGCCCCTGGACATGGGCCGCTACGTCGTCATCAACGGCCAGACCGAGTTGCCCAAAGCCTATCGTCTGCGCCAGGTCACGATACAGATCATGGGCGAAGGCTCGGACAAGGTGATCGCCACCCGCACATTGAAGGTGACGGCGGCAAAATAAATCGCGGCTGGGCCCATCCCGGGCCCACGCGAATCTGACCAAGCGGCAGGCGCGTGGCGAATTAGCTGACGTGTTTTAGAAAGTCCTTCAGGCGCTGGCTGGGCGGATTGTTCAGCAAGGTCTCGGGCACGCCGTCTTCGGCGATTTTTCCCTGATCCATGAAAATCAGGCGACTGCCCACCTTGCGGGCGAATTCCATTTCGTGGGTGACCACGATCATGGTCATGCCTTCCTCGGCCACGTCCTGCATCACCCGCAGGACTTCGTGGCGCAGTTCGGGATCCAGCGCCGACGTGGGCTCGTCGAACAACATCAGCAGGGGCTTGATGGCCAGCGCCCGCGCAATGGCCACGCGCTGCTGTTGGCCGCCGGACAGCTGCCCGGGATAATGGTTGGCGCGCTCGGCCAGGCCGACCTTGGCCAGCAGTTCTTGGGCCATCTGGCGGGCCTGCGCCTTGGCCACGCCCCGCGTGTGGACGGGGCCGAACATGACGTTTTCCAGCGCGGTCAGCTGGGGAAACAGGTTGAACTGCTGAAACACCATACCGGCCTCGCGGCGCAATTCGCGCACCTGGGATGCCTTGCCCAGCACACTCAGGCCATTGACGACGATATCGCCGCCCTGGATGGTCTCCAGCACGTTGATGCAGCGCAGAAAGGTGGACTTGCCCGACCCGGACGGGCCGACCACCACCACGACCTCGCCCGCATCAATGGACAGGTCGATGCCATCCAGCACGACATTGTCGCCAAAGCGCTTGGTGACGTTCTTGAATTCGACGATGCTCATACGATGCGGGTCCGGTGTTCGATGAATTTAAGGACCAGGGCGATAAAGCCGGTCATGATCAGGTAGATGACGGCCACCGCGCCCCAGATTTCGACCGCGCGGAAATTGCCGGCGATGATTTCCTGCCCCTGGCGGGTGAGTTCGGCCACCCCAATGACGATGAACAGCGAGGAATCCTTGAGGCTGATGATGCATTGATTGCCCATGGTGGGAATCATGCGGCGCAAGGCCACCGGGCCGATGATGTGCGCCAGGATCTTGTAGAACGGCAACCCCATGGCTTGGCCGGCTTCCTTCAGGCCACTGGGCACCGACAACAGCCCGCCGCGCACGATTTCGGCGATATAGGCCCCCGAATTGATCATCAGGGTAACCGTGGCCGCCGTAAAGCCGTCGATGCGCACGTTGACCAGCAGCGGCAGGGCGAAATAGATGAACATCACCTGCACCACGATCGGGGTGCCGCGCATGACCAGGATATAGATCTGCGCGACCAGCGACAGCACGAAGGGCACCCAGGCCAGGCAGCGCCAGATGACTAGCGCCAGGATCAGCAGGCGCAACCCCCACCATACCGGCGCCGGCAGGCCGGCCAGCGGCCCCGCGCCCAGCCAGGAGAAGACCTGGAACAACGCGGCCAGCAGAACCAGCCCCAGCACCCCCCAGGACAGGCTGCGGCGGGTGATGGGAACCGGCACGTAGGTGACGACCACCCCGGCAAGGCCGCCGATGATCGTCCCCCCCACCAAGCCGATCAGCGTGATCTGGACGGTCATCCAGGCACCGGCCATGAGGTCGGGCCAGGCAGCCCAGATTGCAGACCATTCAAAAGTCACGATGATTTCCCGTGTGGATTAGTCGGGTTTCTTGCCGAACCAGGTTTCATACAGGGTGTCGTAGGAACCGTCCGCCTTCAGATCGGCCAGCGCCTTGTTGACGACGGGAACCAGGTCGCTGCCCTTGGGAAAGGCAATGCCGTAGAAGTCGCCGCTTTTCAGAGAGCCCACGACCTGAACCTTGCCCTTGCCGGCGGTATTGGCGTAATACTGGACATTGGGGGTGTCGTGCACCACGGCATCCACTCGGCCGGTGGCCAGCTCCAGGAAAGCATTGTCGATATTGGGAAAGAGCTTGAGCTTGGCCGACGGCACGTTGGCCTTCATGTAATCCACCGTGGCGGTGCCGATCTTGACCGCGACGGTCTTGTCTTGGAGGTCTTTCGCGGTCTTGATGGCGCTGCCGTCGGGCACCAGGATCGCCAGGCCGGACTCGTAGTAGGGATCGGAGAAGTCGATGACCTCGGCGCGATCCGGGCGGATGGTGATGCCGGCCAGGGCCGCGTCGATATTGCGGGTCTGCAGGCCCGGAATGATGCCGTTGAAATCCATCGGCTGCAGGCGGTATTTGAGGTTGGCCTTCTTGGCGATGGCTTCCCAGAGCTGGATATCGAAGCCGGTGTATTTACCGTCTTGCTTGAATTCAAAAGGCACGAACGCCGTATCGGTGGCGACGACCAGTTCTTTGTCGGCGGCCTGAGCCGTGGGCAGCACCAGGGCGAAGGCCAGCCCCATCAGGGCAGCTTTAAAGGTTTTAGGCAACATCCGGGTCTCCTTGTGGGATGGATTGAGCGCAGCCAGCAGGCCGCAACAGACGCTCATGTTAACTGAAAGACCCAGGCGATCCGCCAGAATCCTGACGCAAAGCCTGGGTCGTTTCCCGATTTTTCGGGAAATCCCCTACGAATGGCCGGGGATTCCGAAAACCAAAAGAATCAGAAAGCCGGGACGATGGCCCCCTTGTACTGCTTCAGGATGAAATCGCGCACCTTGTCGGACTGCAGCGCCTGCACCAGCTGCTTGACATCGGCATTTTCGGTCTGATCGGCGGGCACGACCACCAGATTGGCATAGGGAGAGTCCTTGTCCTCGATGAACAGCGCGTCCTCGATCGGATTCAGGTCGGCTTCCAGCGCATAGTTGGTGTTGATCAGGGCCAGATCCACATCGGGCAGCACCCGGGGCAGGGTCGCGGCTTCGAGTTCGCGGAATTTCAGGTGCTTGGGGTTCTCGGCGATATCGCGCGCGGTGGCCAGGATGTTGCTCGGATCCTTCAGGGTCAGCAGACCCTGTTTCTGCAGCAACAGCAAGGCGCGCGCGCCATTGGAGGGGTCGTTGGGGATGGCCACCAGGGCGCCGTCCTTCAGATCTTTGATGTTCTTGATTTTGGCCGAGTAGCCGCCGAACGGTTCGACGTGCACGGCGCCCACCGACACCAGTTTGGTGCCGTGTTCCTTGTTGAAGGAATCCAGATAGGGCTGATGCTGGAAGAAGTTGGCGTCGATCTGCTTGTCGGCCACCTGCAGATTGGGCTGCACATAGTCGGTAAAGACCTTGATGTCCAGATCCACGCCGGCTTTGGCCAGGTCGGGTTTCACGAATTCCAGCAGCTCGGCGTGCGGCACGGGGGTGGCGGCCACCGACAGTTTGCCCGCCTGGGCGGACGTGGCGAAAGCCAACGGCAAGGCCAGCAGCAAGGCGGGCGCAAATTTCTTCAACATGAACAATCTCCTGAGTATCGAGTAATGAATCAAGCAATAAACCAAGTCAAAACACCGGCGTGGCCGGCGCGTCGGCGCGCCCCGGGCCCGCGCCGCCCTACTTCCGATTCAGCCGGGCCACCCAGCGGTCGCCCAAGGCCTGGAATACCTGCACCATGATGACCAGGATCACCACGGTGACGGCCATGACATCGCCCTGGTAGCGCTGATAGCCGTAGCGCACGGCCAGATCGCCCAGGCCGCCCCCGCCGATCACCCCCGACATGGCCGAATAGCCCACCAGGGTAATGGCGGTCACGACCACCGCCGCCAGGATGCCCGTGGTGGCCTCGGGCAGCAGCGCCCACAGGACGGTCTGGCGCGATGTGGCCCCCATGGAGCGGCAAGCTTCGCTGACCCCGGGATCCAGCTCGCGCAGCACGTTCTCGACCAGGCGCGCGAAAAACGGCGCGGCGCTGGCCACCAGGGGCGGGATGGAGCCCTGCACGCCCAGCGCGGTGCCCACCAGCAGACGCGACATGGGGATCATCACGATGAGCAGGATCAAAAAAGGCACCGAGCGCAACACATTGACCACAAACGCGGTGCTCTGGTAGATGCCTCGATGGCTCATCATCTGCCCCGGACTGGTCAGGAACAGCAGCACCCCCACCGGCAAGCCGATCAGGATGGTGAACAACAAAGAAAATCCCGTCATCAACAAGGTGTCGATCGTGGCTTCGCCGATCAACCACCAATCCACATTGGCCATCATGTCCGTAGTACCTCGTAGTGCACGCCCGCCTGATCCAGCAGACCGCCCAAGGCATCGAGATCCGCCGCGGCGCCCTGGGCGGCCACGACCAACTGGCCATACGGGGTGTCCTTGATCTGCCCCACCGACCCCTGCAGGATGCTGAGATCGAGGTTGAGATCCCGGCTGATGCGACTGAGCAGCGGCTGGGCGATGGCATCGCCCCGGTAACTGAGCCGCAGCAAATGACCCGGCAGGCCATCGGCCATGGCCCGCCAGCTCTCGCCGCCATCCAGCCCGCTTTCCGACAGCAGGGATCGGGTGGCATCGTGCCGCGGGTGCAAAAAGACTTCCAGCACCTGGCCGGATTCGACGATGCGGCCGGATTCGATGACCGCCACCCGATCGCACACGGCGCGAATCACATCCATGCTGTGGGTGATCAGCACAATGGTCAGCCCCAGGCGCTGGTTGATGTCGCCCAGCAGGCGCAGGATGGACTGCGTGGTTTCCGGATCCAGCGCCGAGGTGGCCTCGTCGCACAGCAGCAGGCGCGGCTTGCTGGCCAGGGCGCGGGCGATGCCCACACGCTGCTGCTGGCCGCCCGACAACTGCCCGGGATACTTATGCGCATGATCGGACAGGCCCACCAAGGCCAGCACTTCGCGGGCACGGGCGACCCGGTCGGCGCGCGACATCCCCGACAGGCGCAGCGGAAAGCACACATTGTCGATCACAGTGCGCGCGCGCAGCAGATTGAAGTGCTGGAACACCATGCCCACCTGGCGGCGGTATTCGCGCAGTTGGGCGTCGGTATAGGCCGTGATGTCGCGGCCATCCACCCGCACCACGCCGTCGGTGGGCCTTTCCAGCAGGTTCAGCATGCGAATCAGCGTGCTTTTACCCGCGCCGGAGCGCCCGATAATGCCAAAGACTTCGCCTTCGCGGATATTCAGATGGATATCGGCCAGCGCATGCACGGTGCGGCCGGCCGATACGAAGGTCTTGCGGATGTTCTCGAGGTCGATCAAGAGTCAGGATCACTAAAATGACAATGTCCCGGATCAGCAGGACCTGAGCCGAGAATTTACCATGCCGATTGATTGGATAAACCCTGTAGCATATAACAAAAAACTATTTAGCACCGCCGGCCGGAAGGCTTGTTGGCATACATGTCGCTGTCGGCGCGCTTCAGCAAAGTTTCAGGGTCGCGCCCATCCGCCGGCCAGCAGGCCGATCCGATGGCCGCCCCCAGGCGGACGATTTCATCGGCGGGCAGCCCTTTCAGTGTCTCCAGCGGGATCTCGATCAGCGCCTGCAGCTTGGCCTTGAAAGCCGTCAGGGTGCCGGACGACGGCTTGGCCGCCACCACCACGAACTCGTCGCCCCCCAGCCGCACCAGCAAATCGTCGATCCGCAGGGCCGCCCGCAGGCGCTGGGCGACCTCGACCAGCGCGCGGTCGCCGTTGTCGTGGCCATAGCGGTCATTCAAGGGCTTGAAGTCGTTCAAGTCGATGAACAGAACGGCAAAGGGGGTGTCGTCTGGATCGGCCGTCAGACGCTGCAGCCGATGATCCAAGGCCATGCGATTGGCCACTCCGGTCAGGCGGTCGGTGAACAGGTCGGCGTGCATGGCCTGGAAATTGCGCGCCAGATCGCCCAGTTCGTCCCGGCGGCGGGTGGTGATGGCCACCGAGGGATCGCCTGCGCGCACCTTATCCACGGCCCGCGACAAACCGACGGCATCGTTGGCGATCCGTCCGAAAATACGCAGCCCCACCAGAATCGCCAGCAGCACCGCCAGCAAACCGATCCCCAGGGCAATGCCGATCTGCCGGCGCAGGCCCATGAAAATGGCCTCGCGGGGGATGGCCACGACGGCCAGCCAGTCCATGCCGGCATCGTCCACGATGCGCCGGGCCGCCACAGTAATGGTCCGGCCTTCCGCATCGTGGACGGTGGCCAGGTACTCGCGGTCATCGTCGCGCCGGGTTTCCGCCTTGGCATCGCCGATGAGTTCGTGGATGCTTTGATAGGCGGCCTTGGTGACGGGGTCGTCGTTATAGGCGGCGCTGACCCGCATCAGCTTGCCGTCTATGCTCATGCCCAGATTGGCAGTACCCGTGGCGGCGATCAGCTTGCCATCGCGCTCGACCACGAAGGCGCGCCCCTGGTCGCCGATATCCAGGGAGGACACGAAGCGGTTGATTTCGCGCAGCGAGACATCGGTCGCCACCACGCCCTGGAAGCGCTGGTCGGCCCCCAGAACGCGCCGCGCGCGCGTCACCACGAGATCCTTGGAAGTAAAGTCGATATACACCGTGGTCCAGATCTGATCCGGGGTGTCCCGCGCCATCGCATACCAGACCCGCTCGCGGGGATCGAACAGCCCCGTTTCATCCCCGGTGTAGCGCGGCATGCCGTGAATGCCCCGGTAATGGTAGTACCGCCGGTGCAAGGCTTCTTTCAGCTTCAGGCGCAATTCGACCTCGTCCACCCCCAGCCGCTTCAGGGCAATGCTTTGCCCGGCCTCATTGCCGTAATACACATAATCGTTGGGATTGGTGAACATGGACGTCGCCACCCAGAAACGCGTGCGCAGCGCATTCAGGTCGGCGGCGATGTCCTCGGCGACCGGCACCCCTTCTGGAAAAGCGGAATCCAGCACGGAAGACGAGCCATGCACGTGAAAATGCACGGCCTGGGAGATGCGCGCCGCCATGGCGCGCATGTACTGATCGGAAAACTGGCCGATGTTGCGGCTGGCCGACCAATAAAAGGTCGCCCCCAGCGTCACCGCCACCAGGATGATCAGCAGCACGAAAGGCAAGACCAGGGAAACCCGCAAGGACCGCAAATTCATTGGATGGACAAGGGATGCAAAACGGCGATGCCGTCCAGTGTACAAGAAGCCATTCCAGGCGCCATTCCTTTACTCCTGAAGGTTACGGGCATAATGTAGCGTTCAAGCTCCCCTTCGTTCCTGATCCCCCTGTCGAGGCTGTGTCTTTCATGATGATGGATCATTTCTTCCTGACGGCCGCCGATGGCGCGGACTTCGTCGCGGGCACGTATCACCCCGGCCTGGTGCTGCTGTCCGTGCTGGTGCCCATTTGCCTGTCGCTCATGGCGCTGCACACCGCGCACATCGCCTTGCAGACGCAAAACCGGCCCTACCGGCACATCGCCCTCGGCATGGGGGGCATCGCCCTGGGCGGCGGCATCTGGTCCATGCACTTCATCGGCATGCTGGCGTTCAGCCTGCCGGCCCCCGTGCGCTACGACCTGCCCCTGACGATGATTTCACTGCTGCCCGGCTGGGCGGCGTCGTGGCTGGCGCTGTACATCCTGTCGCGCCGCCGGCTGTCGCGCGGTCTGCTGCTGGGCAGCGGGGTCTTGATGGGGGCGGGAATCGGCCTGATGCATTACACCGGCATGATGGCCATGGACACGCCTCTGGCCATGCGTTACGACATGGTGCTGTTCCTGCTGTCCATCGTCGTGGCCGTGGCGCTGGCCATGCTGGCCCTGTGGATCAATTTCGGGCTGCGGCGCACCCGCCTGGACGGCCGCCTGCGCTTCGTGCTCGGCGGCACCATCATGGGAGTGGCCATCGCGGGCATGCACTATACCGGCATGGCCGCCGTGCGGTTCCTGGGCGAGCCCTCGATGGCCGACAACACCATCCGCCTGGACGCCACCTACGGGGCGCTGGCCCTGTCGTCCCTGACCATCACCATCGGCGTGCTGGTCACCGCCCTGAACGGCCTGATCCACACCCGCCAGCTGTTCCGCGAGATGGAACTCAGCAAATCCCGCCTGCGCGCCATCGTCGATACGGCCGTGGACGCCATCATCACCATCGACGGCCTGGGCACCGTGCAGGAATTCAGCCGCTCGGCCGAACGCCTGTTCGGCTACCAGGCCGCCGAAGTCATCGGCCGGAACATCAAGATGCTGATGCCCGAGCCCTACCATTCCGAACACGACGGCTATTTGAAACGCTACCACGACACCGGCGATCCCCACATCATCGGCATTGGCCGCGAAGTCATCGGCCAGCGCAAGGACGGCAGCCTGGTGCCGGTGCGCCTGGCCGTGGGCAAGGTCGACCTGGCCGGCGCCGACCGCCTGTACGTGGGCCTGCTGGCCGACATCAGCGAACACCAGGCGCTGGAGGCATCCCTGCGCGAGGCCGCCCAGCGGGCGGAGCACGCCGCCGACACCAAGACGCGCTTTCTGGCCAACATGAGCCACGAAATCCGCACTCCGATGAATTCCATCATCGGCTTTGCCGAGCTGCTGCAGCAAACCGACCTGAGCCCACTGCAGCGCAGCCACCTGAACGCCATCAGCCAGTCGTCCCGATCCCTGCTGCGGCTGATCAACGACATCCTGGACACCACCAAGCTGGAACACGGCCGGCTGGATCTTGAAATCCGGGATTTTTCACTGAAAGCCCTGGCGCACCAGATCGAATCCTCGCTGCGCCTGGGCGCCCAGGCGCGCCAGCTGACGCTGACCACGCACTACCCGGCCGACATGCCCGAATTCTTCCAGGGCGACACCCTGCGCCTGCTGCAGATCCTGAGCAATCTGGTGGGCAACGCCATCAAGTTCACCGAAACCGGCGGGGTAGAAGTGCGCTACGCCTACGAAGACCACCAGGTTCACGTGCAAGTCCGCGACACCGGCATCGGCATGACGCCGGATCAACTGGCCACGATCTTCGAGCCGTTCACCCAGGCGGATGCGTCGATCAGCCGCCGCTTCGGCGGGACGGGCCTGGGCACCACCATCGCCCGCCAACTGGTGCAGGCCATGCAAGGCCAGCTCAAGGTCGACAGCGCCCCGGGGAAAGGCAGCGTGTTCCACGTCTGGCTGCCTTTGCCCCTGGGCAAGCCCCCCGCCGAAGCCGGCGCGGCGCTCAGTGTGGTTCTGCCCCCTTTGAACATCCTGATTGCCGACGACGTGGCGCAGAACCTGGAACTGCTGACTCTGGTGCTGCAGGCCAAGCAGCACCAGGTCACCGCGGCGCACGACGGTGCCGAAGCCGTCCGGCAGTTCCTGGCGGGCCGTTTCGACGTCGTGCTGATGGACGTGCACATGCCGGGCACCGACGGCCTGCAGGCCAGCCGGCTGATCCGCCAGCACGAACGGCAGAACGGCCTGGCGCCCACCCCCATCATCGCCCTGACCGCCAGCGTCATGGCGCGCGATCGCCGCGAAGCGCGGCAGGCGGGCATGGACGGCTTTGCCGTCAAGCCCCTGAATGCCGCCCACCTATTCGCCGAAATCGCCCGCGTCATCCACCACCAACCCACTGCGGCGGACGACGACCCCGCGCTGCCGGACGCCGACAGCCCGCCCCTGATCGACTGGGATCGCGGTATCGGCCTGTGGGGCGACCGCGCCCGGCTGGCGCAGCGCATTCTGCAGTTCCTGGATCAGGCGGCCGTGCAATATCCGCTGCCGGCGCCCGATGCCCAAACCCCCGACCCCGAAGCGCTGCGCTTCAGCCTGCACGGCCTGCGCGGGGCGGCGGGCAACCTGGCCCTGATGGCCATCGCCCAGTTGGCGGGCAGGCTGGAAGACCGCACCCGCAACGGCGAAATCCAAGCAGTGCTGCAGCAATTGCCCTACCTGCAGGCCCTGCTGGCGGCCAGCCGGCAGCAAGCCGCGCCGTTCCAGCCGCCGGCGGCCGCCGGCCCCGCCCCGGCGGCCACCGCCACAGCCGCCCACCGCGACGGCCCGCCGCCTCTGACGCCCGAACTACAATCGACGATGGCATCGCTGGCCGCCGTCCTGGCGCGCAACGAACTCGACGACGCCCTGCTGGATGCCGTCCGCCACGGCTTGAAGGCCCAGGCCCGGCCCGGCCAGGCGCAGGCCCTGGACGCCGCCCTGGACGCCTTCGACTTCGACCGGGCGGCCACATTACTGAACACCTTGCTGAATCAATCATGACCGAAGCCGCCGAAGCCCGCCGCCCCACATTGCTGCTGGTGGACGATGAATCCACCAACCTGCAGGTGCTGCGCCACACCCTGCAGGCCGAGCACCGCCTATTGTTCGCCAAAGACGGCCCCACCGCGCTGGCCCTGGTGGCCAAGGAACACCCGGATCTGATCCTGCTGGACGTGATGATGCCGGGCATGTCGGGCCACGAGGTCTGCGCCACACTGAAAAACGACGCCAAGACCCGCCACATCCCGGTCATCTTCGTCACCGCCCTGAGCGATGCCGACGACGAACGCAAGGGACTGGAACTCGGCGCGGTGGACTACATCATCAAGCCCTTCAGCCCGCCCATCGTGCAGGCGCGGGTGCGCACCCACCTGTCCCTGGTGCAGGCCGACGAAGTCCGCCAGACGCGCCTGCAGATCATCCGCTGCCTGGGCGCGGCCGCCGAATACCGCGACAACGAAACCGGCCTGCACATCGTGCGCATGAGCCACTACGCCTGGCGCCTGGCCAAGGAAATCGGCTACAGCGACGAGGACGCGGACGAACTGCTGCACGCGGCCCCCATGCACGACGTGGGCAAGATCGGCATCCCCGATGGCATCCTGCTGAAACCCGGCAAACTGAACGACGATGAATGGGCCGTGATGCGCCAGCATCCCGCCATCGGCGCCCACATCCTGGGCGAACACCCCGGCGGGCTGCTGAAGCTGGCCGCCACCATCGCCCTGCGCCACCACGAAAAATGGGACGGCACAGGCTATCCCGACGGGCTGGCGGGCGAAGCCATCCCCCTGGCGGCCCGCATCGTGACGCTGGTGGATGTGTTCGATGCCCTGACCAGCGTGCGGCCGTACAAACGGGCCTGGACGGTGGACGAAGCCATGGATTTCATCCACCAGCAATCCGGCAGACACTTCGACCCCGATCTGGTGACCGCGTTCGAGCGCTGCCTGCCCGATGTGCTGGTCTTCAAGACGCGCTGGGCGGACGAAGCCGCCGGCCCCAAACCGGCGACGCCGCCCGATACCCCGGCCTGAACCAGCCGCCCGCGCGGCTGGCTGGCGCGGCGGTGCGGAAAACCCCGGGCGGGCATCAAGCCAACAGCCGGCCCAGCCACGGGCCATGCCGCCGGACGGCGTCGGCCATATCGGCGGCGGTTGCCAGCTTGAAACCCGAAAACTCGAAGCCCGGCGCCACGAAGCAACCCAGCAGGGCATAATCCGCCGCCCCATCGTCCGCTGCGGGCCGCGAGCCGGCGCGCGCGGCCAGTTCGGCCGCGAACCAGCACCCCGCGGGCACCACGGCCTGGAACCGCGCCCCCGCATGCCGGCGCGGATCGCCCAGCAGGGTGGTGGCGACATCCCCAGAAGGGGTCAGCACATGCAGCGCCAAAGGGCTGCCCGCATGAAACGCCCAGACCTCATCGGCGTCGATCCGGTGCCAGGCTGAGTACGCCTGGCCGTCCAGCAGATAGTAAATGGCCGTGGCGGCGCGCCGCGCCGCCCCGAGGTAGGGAACGGTCTGATCCGAACGATATAGCTCACGGTAATAACCGCCTTCGGGGTGCGGCTGCAGGCCCAGCAAAGCGACCAGGCCTTGCACGGAAGCATCGGTGCGATCCATCGAAAACACCTTTTTTTATTTTCTGACGTCCGCACAGCTTACCGCACGGCGGCAGACGGTGCGCACAGCCGCCCTGCGCATCCGGGGAAACACATATTCACGCCCATGGCGACCGGCGGCACAATACGCAAAAGCCCGGGTTTGCCCCGGGCTCAATCAGAAGAAATGCCCAGGCATGGCCTGGGCATTGGTAAAAGGCTGGTGGGTCGTGCGCGGTTCGAACGCGCGACCAACGGATTAAAAGTCCGGTGCTCTACCGACTGAGCTAACGACCCAACCTAAGCCGTAGATTATCGCATCACACCAAAAATGTGTCAAGAACCCCTTTGGAGACCACCATGCCAGATGTCCTAGACCGTCATGTTCTGCGCTTGCATATCCTGTCGGATCTGCATCTCAGCATGCAAGGCCTGGCGCTGCCCGAGACCCATGCGGACATCACGATTCTGGCAGGCGACATCGCCCGGCCGGCCAAGGCCATGCAGTGGGCATCGCGCATCCGGCATCCCGTGCTGTACGTGCCGGGCAACCACGAATTCTACAGCGGCGTCATCCCCGACGTCCGCGCCCAACTGGCGCGGCATGCGGCCGAATACGGCATCCACCTGCTGGATCAGCAAGCCGCCGTCATCCAGGGGATACGGTTTCTGGGCGCCACGCTCTGGACGGATTTCGAGCTCTTCGGCCCCGAACAACGCGAACAGGCCATGGAACAGACCGGCCGCTTCATGCGCGATTTCCAGGTGATCCGCAATGGCGACGGCTCGGTCTTCAGCCCGCGGGATTCGGTCGCGCTGTTCCGGCAGCAATACGACTGGCTGGACGCCCAACTGGATCTGCCGTTCGACGGCCCCACCGTGGTGATCACCCACCATGCCCCCAGCCTGCGCAGCGTGCATCCGCGCTTCGAGGATTCCTTGGTGAGCGCGGGGTTTGTGTCGGATTGCACGGGCCTGATGGGGCGCGCGTGCCTGTGGGTGCATGGCCATACGCACGACAGCTTCGACTACACCGTGCGCGGCACCCGGGTGCTGTGCAACCCCAGGGGCTATTGCCGCGACGGCATCAATGAAAACACCGCTTTCGACCCCGGGCTGTGCGTCGGCATCCCGGTCAGCCGCCCGACGGCCCTGCAAGACGGCCCGCCCGGCATCGTCCGCTGAAGCCGGCCCGCCATGGCCCGGGCCGGTGCGGCGTCAGCGCGCCCGCGAGATACGGACTTCAGCCCCCCGGCGCTTGACCTCCAGGCCTTCGGACGGCAGGATTTTCAGGCCTTCCAGGCCCTTGATGTAGCTGGAGCCCTGCATCTGCATGACGCGGATTTTATTGCGCATGACCACCGGATTGTGTTCGGGCATGCCGAACATCCAGACTTCTTCGAGGATTTTGGCCGAATTGATCTCGCCCGTATGCTGGGCCGCCGGCCCCAGGCACAGAATGTGGCCTTCGCGGCCAAAGACCGGCAAGGCATCCAGCCCGGGCCGCAGGGTCCAGCGGGTGCCGCCCTCGTAACGCCAGCCCGTGGACAGATCCCACCAGGCATCCCCCTTGGGCAGGTAGACCTCGGTGGTCTCGCCCGGCTGCGTCACGGGGGCCACCAGCAGGGCGGGCCCCAGCAAATATTGCGTATCCCAGGCATGGGCCTCGGGGTCGTCCGGGTAGGCTTGCGCCATGGAGCGCTGTACCGGCAGGCCGGTGCGCACGGCATCGTCGATGATGCCCGCCACATAGGGCAACAGGCGATAGCGCCATTGCAGCCAATGCCCGATCACATCCCGGGTGGCCCCGTCAAAGGCGTCGGGCATCAGATCCGGGTGGCCCTGGAAGCTGAAATTGGCCGAAAACACGCACATGGCCAGCCAGCGCAGATAGAGTTCCGGCGTCATGGTGCCCGTGGGGCGCGTGGCACAGCCCAGGGCGTGGGTCTGCACGGCCACCCCCGCATTGCCCACCGACAGGGCGGCCCGCAGCGTCTGCGCATAGCCGTCCCAGGTATTGTCCACGTCCGGCCCCAACTGCCAGGCGAAACGCTGCACCCCGGGGAAAAGATCGCGGCTGAGTATCACGCCTTCCTGGGGCGTGCGCGGCCCGGCCACGGCGTCGAACAGGGCGCGGCGCGCCAGATGCGGATAGGCCGAACGCAGCACCGCGCCGGTTTCGCCCCCCCGGGCTTCCAGCGCATGGGGAAAATCGAACCGCGCCAGGCAGACCGGGGCTTCCAGGCCGTCTTCCAGCGCCTGCAAATGGCGTTCGGTCCACAGCCGGGCAGCGTCTTTATGGGTCAGATCCAACAAACCGAAAGGCTGCCCGCCCGACGCGGCGGTGCCCGGACACAGCCAGGCATTGCCGTCGTCGTCGCACAGCAGCCAGCCCCGGTCTTCCCATTCGTCGAACAAGGCCGTGCCCTGCAGAACCCCGGGAATGCAGCTGCCCGCCAGATGGATGTGCAGATCCTGGGCGGCGGCCGCGACCGAGCGCCAATCGGCGACGGCGGCGGACCACTCGAACACGGACTTATCCGCCTGGAACCCGAGAATGGCGGGATCCGCCAGGCGCACAGCGTCCAGGGCCAGCCCCTGGGCGCGCAGGCCGCGCACCTGCTGCAGACTGTATTCGATGGACTGGCCCGGGGCCTGATCCAGCCAGACCCCCATGGGCCACAGGTTGGGTTGGCCCGCCCGCCCGGTCAGGGCGGTGTACTGGTTGAGGATTTCGCCGGGATCGCCCACGAACAGGAAAAGATCCAGACCGGCCCCATGCACCTGCACCCGCAGGCGGGACGGCGCGCCCAGGTCATGCACCACCTGATCCAGGGTATTGGCGTAAACCCCCCAGCCCGCCGGTGTCCAGGCCAGCGGCAGGCTGCGGTCGGCGGCCTGGTCGGACGTCAGGCGCGCGCCCCGGCGATCCAGGTCGTGGCAGGTTTCGCCCAGGCCGAAAACGCCTTCTGTCTCGCCCAAGGCCCAGTCTATCGTCCAGACGGACTGGCCCTCGGCGTCGGCCGCGGGCTGCAGCGACAGCTGCGCCTGGGCGACGGGCCGCTGCTGGCGCAGCAGCTGCAAGGCAGCCCCCGCCCCACCCAGCACCAGGGCGCTGTCGCCCTGGGCCAGCTGCCAGCCGCCGGCGTCGAGCGCCTGGCATTCCATTTCGCTGACGGCCTCATGGCGCGCCAGCAGCATGTCGGCCTGGCGTTGCGCGCGCGGGGTGACTTTAGCGGGGTTCAGCCAGGACAGCGGACCGCAACGCAGCCGAAACACGCCGGGGGCATGGGCTTCGATACGCAGACACCACTTTTCCGACTGATACAGCCATTCAACGCAGGCTGGTGTCCTGGTCACAGGATCAGTCTCGAACAGGGGGTCCGCCAATTCAATGGTGGGCGACACAGCGTAATCCTCTGGGCCTGATCGCCCATGTGAATCTTGTAAAAGACAGTATTTTGACGGATTTACGCCATAAAATAAAATCCGGCTTGCTTTCAGGGTAACCGGACGGCCTGCCCGCCGTCGAACCAGCCCACGAAAAAGCCGCTTTTACACGGCGGTATGCTGCTTGCCGCACCACCGGAACAAGGCCACATACGCCAAGGGGCCTTGCTGCTCGATCAGCTGCCGCAGCCGGCTGCGATCCGCCTCGGGGATCGCGTCGGCCGGCGCGTCCAGCACCGTCCGCAGCAAGGCATCGGGCACCGCCAGCTGCCAGCGCAACGCCCGGCAAAAAAACAGCGCGACCAGCACCAGCCACGAGGCGAACGTCATCAAGCCAAACAACCAAACCCCGGCCGTGCCATCGTTCGGATCCAGATAGCCCGCCACCACGCAGAAGAACAGCCAGACCAACAATCCGCCCATGCCCCAGAATATCCACCAGATTTTGGTCAACAGCAGCCAATCGATGAATGCGTGCCGCAGCAGCCAACCGCCGATCAGGCGACGAACGGCTTGGCGGGACAGCTGCGGCACAGGGGGCGGGGCGGTGGGTTGCATGGCGTTCTAACCTATGGGGGATCGGCGTATTCCAGCCAGAAACTGCGATCCATGGCGTGGTATGTCATGCGGATGACGGCGTTGTCCGCCCGCCAGGCGCCAAACAGCCCCTCGCCATCCTTCACCTGATCGGCCGGATCCGGCGTCTGGGCCACGCGATAGCGCGCATCCAGTTCGTGCGCCATGGCCTGCATGCGCACAAGACCATTGCGATCTTTATAAAACCGCAGCAATACGCGCTCTACGATGTCTTCTGTGTTGCAGCCGACAGCCAAGCGCAGCATGCCCGGCACACCCAGCGCCGCCACGCCCTGGCCGCCAACAGACACCCATTTCCCAGGCGCATCCTGACTGCTGTCCGGCACCTGCGCCAGCACCCGCGCGCACGGCGTCTGGCCGATGACCCAGCCAAAGGGCGCGGCCACGTCGTCCGCCCCCTGCCGCCCCGGGTCGGATAATTCGACCGTGCCCGACAACACCCGATCATCCGGCGAAGGCGCAGGCCGGGCCGCGAGTTCCGCCGCGTAGTCGCTGGCCTGGGACAACATGAGTGCGATCGCAGCCAGCCAGATCAGCAAAAGCAAAATAGACAGGCCGGACAGGCCATGAATCAACCACCGACCCCAACGGGATTGGATCGCCGCCATGATGTACGCTCATGCCATGGTTTTCATGCGAACCAGTATATCTTCAACCTAAGCACTGCACTACCAACGGATACCCGCGCGTATCCGCGCCGCCGCGCTTGGGATATACGCGCCAAGACTCGACCGCTAACGCAGCCGGATGCGGTGCTGCAGTTCACGCTCGATCGGCCAGGGCTCGACATCCAGCCGCGCCGCCAGCAGCTCGCCCGCCAGGGCCGACCAGCTCAGGCCGCGCGACCCGTAGGCGCAGGCCAGCCACAGGCCGGGGTGCTGCGCCACGGCGTCGATCACGGGCAGATGGTCGCGGGTGGCGGTGCGCCAGCCGGCCCAACCCGCCGGGGCCGGGTGATCCAGCCACGGGACGGCGTCCGCCGGCAGCCAGCCCCGCAGCTGCCGGCGGATGTCCGCATGGCCCGCCGCATCCGCCACGGCGTCTGCGGCATGCGGGCGATAGGTGCTGCCCGCCACCCCCCAGCCATGCCGGGGCGGCAGGCAATACCCCTGCCCGGACACCACGCACCGGGGCACGGCGGACAGGCCATCGGGCACCGGATACAGGCTGACCTGTCCCGCCAGCGGCGTCAACCCGGCCAGCACGGGCCAGGCGGACAATCTCGAACCATCGGGTTCCACGCGCCCCGCCGTCCCCCCGCTCGCGGCAGCCGCTTGCGCACTGACCGACGGCGCCGCGCCGGCGGCAGCGCCGGCCACCCGCGCCAGCAAGGCCGGTGCGCCCAGGGCATTGGCCAGCACCACCTGATCGGCCTCGGCCAGCATGGCGCCCGCCGCATCGCACAGCCGCCAGCCGCCGCCGGGCAACGGCCGCAGATCCGCCACGCGGCCGGCCCGGTACTGCACGCCCGGACTGGACAGCAAGGCCGCCACCAACTCGCCCGGACACGCCCGCAGGGCCTGGGCGAACCACAGCCCCCCGTACGGGAGGGGCACCCCCGCCTGCGCGCCGGCCTGGCCGGCATCCAGCCAGCGCACCCAGTCGGCCGGGAAATCCAGGCGCGCCAGCATCTGCCGCTGGCGCTGCGCCTGCGCCTCGGATTGGGCGCACACCAAAGCGCCGCACGGCTGGGGCCGGGCGTCGCCCGCCAGCCCGGACCAATGGGCCCAGGCCCGCTGCAACCCGACCCGGGACAGGCGGGCGCGCGTGTCGTCGTCCGGGCTCAACGCGGGCACCAGGGCCGCCGCGCCCCGTCGGCGCACCGCGACGGGCAGTTGCCGCACATCCCAGTCGTCCCAGACCTGCACCCGATGCCCGCGCAAGGCCAGAACCTGCGCCAACCCCGCCCCCGCCAGCCCGGCGCCGACCACCGCCACCGATTGACGCGGCAAAGGCCCCGGCGTCTGGCCCAGGCCGGGGCGCAGCACCGCCACCGTCATCTCGCGCTTGCCCGCGAAGCCCGGCACCTTGTCGACCAGAAACCCCGCAGCGCGCAAGTCGCGCCGGACTTGCCCAGCGGCGCACCAGGTGGCCGCCGTGGCCCCCGCCCCGGCCAAGCGCCGCAGTTGCTTGAACACGGCCAATGACCACATGTCGGGGTTGACGCGGGGCGCGAAACCATCCAGGAAAAAAGCATCCACGCAAGCCTGGGCCTGGCGCGCCGTGCGGCGGATGTCGCCCAGGATCAGGGTCAGGCTGACGCGGCCCGCCTGCAGATCGAGCCGATGCACCCCCGGCAGCAAAGCCGGCCAGCAGGCCGCCAACTCATCGGCCAGCGCTTGCATGTCCGCCGGCAGGCGCCCCCAGGCCCGGCGCAAATCCGGCAAGGCGAACGGATGCGCCTCGAACGCCAGGTAGTGCAGGCGGGCGCTGCGCTGCGGATCGTCGCGCCAGGCCCGCCACGCCGCCAGGAAGTTCTGCCCCAGGCCGAATCCGGTTTCGGCAATCGTGAACGCGGGACGCCCGCGCCAGCGCCCCGGCAGGCCATTGCCCGGCAGGAAAATCTGCCGCGCCTGCGCCAGTGCCCCGGCGGCGCCATGGTACACGTCGCCATACAGGACGCTGCAAGGCACGCCCTGGGCGGTTTCCCGCCATGTGGCGGGGGTCAGGACTTGATAGGAGCCGGACATCGGGGGACACTCGCAAAGGGCTAACGTACAATGGATCAAGCGCCAGGCAGGCCGACGGGCGGCCCGGCGGGCGCAACACAGGAACGACACCGAATGACACCGCATCTCCTGTCGGCCGACTACCTGGACGCCGCCGTCACGGCGGCCCATGCAGCCGCGGCCATTTTACAAAGCCATGCCCTGCACCGTTCCGACCTGGTCATCAACACAAAAATGCCCAACGACCTAGTCTCCCAGGCCGACTGCGAAGCCGAGCGCGCCATCATCCAGGTGCTGCGGGCGCGCACCCCGGACGTCGGCATCATTGCCGAAGAATCCGGCGGCACAGCGGGCAGCCAGGCCACCTGGTGCATCGACCCGCTGGACGGCACCACCAACTTTCTCAGCGGCATTCCCCATTATGCCGTGTCCATCGCCCTCATCGCCCACGCGGGCAGCCGGCCCGACGGCCAAACCCCGCTGGCCCAGGACACGCCCCTGATCGGGGTGGTCTACGACCCCAACCGCGAAGAACTGTTCACCGCCCTGCATGGCATCGGGGCCTGGCTCAATGGCCGGCGCATCCTGTGCTCCAACACCCGCACGCTGGCCGATGCGGTATTGGCCACGGGTTTCCCGTTCCGCGATTTTTCCTTCGAATCGCAATACATGCCGGGCTTCATCGACGCCATGCACCAGACCCGCGGGGTGCGCCGCCTGGGCGCCGCCTCGCTGGATCTGGCCTGGACGGCCTGCGGGCGCTACGATGGCTACTGGGAAATGGGCCTGGCCCCTTGGGACGTGGCCGCCGGCACCGTGCTGGTGCGGGCCGCCGGCGGCGTGTGCGAAGACATCCGCCATCAAGACCCCTGGCCCAAAGGCGGCAACGTGGTGGCCGGCAACAGCCACCTGGCCACGGCCCTGGACATCCTGATCGGTAGACATCTATGAAAACCGCCCTACTCGACACCCTGGGCAGCTGGCTGCCCGACATGACCGCCATCCGCCGCGACATTCACGCCCGGCCCGAACTCGCCTTCCAAGAAATCCGCACCGCGGACACCGTGGCCCGGCTGCTCGAATCCTGGGGCATCCCCACGCATCGCGGCCTGGGCACCACCGGGGTGGTGGGCCGCATTGCCGGCCGGGGGCCGGGCCCCACCATCGGCCTGCGGGCCGACATGGACGCCCTGCCAATGCCCGAGGCCAATACCTTTGCCCACGCCAGCCAGAACCCCGGGGTCATGCACGCCTGCGGCCACGACGGCCACACCGCCATGCTGCTGGCGGCCGCCCGCTATCTGGCCCGGCACCCGGATTTCCCCGGCGCTGTCGTGGTGATTTTCCAACCCGCCGAAGAAGGCGGCGGGGGGGCCCGCCACATGATCGAAGACGGCCTGTTCGATCAATTTCCCATGGACGCGGTGTTCGGCATGCACAATTGGCCCGGCCTGCCGGTCGGCACGTTCGGCTTGACGGCCGGGCCCATCATGGCCTCCAGCAACCGTTTCCAGATTACCCTGCGGGGCAAGGGCGCGCACGGGGCCATGCCCCACCTGGGCGTCGATCCCGTGGTCGCCGCCGCCCAACTGACCCTGGCTTTCCAGACCATCCTGACCCGCGACCAAGACCCGCTGGACGCGGGGGTCATCAGCGTCACCCAAATCCACGCCGGGTCGGCCGACAACGTCATCCCGGATCAGGCCGTGCTGCGCGGCACGGTGCGCACACTGTCCACCCCGGTGCTCGACCAGATCGAAAACCGCATGCGCGACCTGACCGGGCACCTGGCCCAGGCACTGCGCTGCACGGCCGATTTCCAATTCAGCCGCGAATACCCCGCCACCGTCAACCACCCCGCCGAAACCGCGCTCTGCACCCAGGTGCTCAACGACCTGGTGGGGGCGGATCACGTCCGTACCGGCGTGCGCCCCTCCATGGGGGCCGAGGACTTCGCCTTCATGCTGCAGGCCCGGCCCGGCTGCTATCTCTGGATCGGCAACGGCGAGGGCGACCACCGCACGCCCGGCCACGGCGCGGGCCCGAGCACCCTGCACAACAGCAGCTACGATTTCAACGACGAACTCATCCCCCTGGGCGCGGCCTATTGGGTGATGCTGGCGCACCGCTTCCTGGGACAGCACCAAGCCGCAGACTGACGCCCGGCGCCATGCGATGCCATACCCGCCAACCGCGCCGGGCCGCTTCCCCGGCGCCCGCCGGGGCTTGCCGTAAAATACGCGCGACACTGGGCAAGACAGCCCGGATCGTTGTCCGATTCCACCCGAGGTCCCCATGCTTACCACCCTGCCCACCCACCAGCACCCCGCCGTGATCCGCGTCATGCCCATGCCCGCGGATGCCAATATCCACGGGGACGTTTTCGGCGGCTGGATCATGGCCCAGGTCGACATCGCCGGCGCCATTCCGGCTTCCCGGCGCGCCGGCGGCCGGGTCGCCACCGTGGCGGTCAATGCCTTCACCTTCAAGCAGCCCGTCTTCGTGGGCGACCTGGTCAGTTTCTACGCCCACATCACCCGGACAGGCCGCACGTCGATCACCGTCGACGTCGAAGTCTACGCCGAGCGCCAGGGGCTGGCCGCCGAGGTCGTCAAGGTGACCGAAGCCACCCTGACTTATGTGGCAACCGACGAAAGCCGCCACAGCCGCCCCCTCCCCCCTCTCTGAGGACCCGGATTCATGGTCGATCAGCCGGTTCAGCCAACCGCCACCTCCATCGTCATCCCACGCCGCCTGGATCCCGAAGACGCCCAGTTGGCGCTGCAGGAACTGCAATCCATTCTGAAGCGCCAGGAGGTCGTGGACGCGCTCGCGCAGCGCCAGCACAACACGGAAGACGAAGACGGCTCCAATCTGCTGGAAGGCATGCTGCAGCGCCAGCACGAAGACGAAATCCGCCAGATCGTCAACGCCCTGCACCCGGCCGACATCGCCTTCATTCTCGAATCCCTGCCCGTCACCCAGCGCCAGATCATCTGGCAGCTGGTCAGCCAGGAATACGACGCCGACGTGCTGCTGGAAGTCGAAGACTGGGTGCGCGAATCCCTGATCGAGTCCATGGATCACGAGGACTTGATCGCGGCCACCGGCAACATGGATGCCGACGAGATCGCCGACCTGGCCCCCGATCTGCCGCCGGACGTGATCGCCGCCGTGCAAAAGGGCCTGACCGACGCCGAACGCGCCCAGTTGGTGGCCGCCATGGGCTACCCCGAAGACACCGTCGGGGCCATCATGGACTTCGACATGGTGCGCGTGCGCGAAGACGTCACGCTGGAAGTCGTGCTGCGCTACCTGCGCCGCCTGCACGAACTGCCCGACCACACCGACCAGATTTTCGTGGTGGATCGCGCCGACCAATTGCGCGGCACCCTGTCCCTGTCGCGCCTGCTGCTGTCCGAGCCCGATACCCTGGTCAACGCGGTCATGGAACCCGACGTGTTGAGCCTGAACCCGCTGGACTCGGACGCCGACGCCGCCGGGGCCTTCGAGCGCTATGACCTGGTGTCCGCCCCGGTGGTGGACGAACAAGGCCGCCTGATCGGCCGCGTCACCATCGACGAGGTGGTGGACGTGCTGCAGGAAGACTCGCAAGAGCAAGAACTGTCGCGCGCCGGCCTGCAGGAAGAAGACATCTTCGCGCCGGTGCTGTCCGCCCTGCGCAACCGCGCCCCCTGGCTGCTGATCAACCTCTGCACGGCCTCGATCGCCTCGCTGGTGGCCTCGCGCTTCGAGGACACCGTCAGCCATATTGTGATCCTGGCCTTCCTGATGTCGATCGTGGCCGGGATCGGGGGCAATTCGGGCAACCAGACCATGACCATGATCATCCGCGCCATGGCCACAGGCCGGGTCACCGGGGCCAACATCTGGCAGCTGGTCAAGCGCGAAATCCAGGTCACCTTCCTGGTCGGCGCCTGCGGCAGCCTGGTGGCGGCCACTTTCGCCTGGGTGATCTCGGATTCCTACGCCATCGCCGCCGTCATGATGGCCGCCATGGTGGGCAATATGCTGATCGGGGCCTCGCTGGGCGTGCTGATCCCGCTGCTGCGCGACCGCTTCGGCAAAGACCCCGCCGTGGGATCTTCGGTGCTGCTGACCTTCGCCACGGACTCGCTGGGGTTCTTTTTGTTTCTGGGGCTGGCGACGGTGTTTTTGCTGTAGACAGTCCGGCGTCATCCGGCGACGCCTGAAATACATCCATTGCCAATTGCCGCGTATTGAATATAGACCTTTATTGATATACCATGAAAGGACGTGGATGAATGGAAAAGACGTGATCAAGCGGCTGGAAGCCGAAGGCTGGGAAATCCTCAGAAAGGAAGGCAGCCACGTCCGCCTTGGCAAGGGCGGCGCACGCACAACCGTTCCTCTCCACGGCAGCCGTGACATCAAAGCAGGCACACTGGCCAGCATCGAACGGCAAATCGGCATTCGGCTCAAATAAGCAGAGAGGCTTCGATCATGGACGTTCGTTATCCAGCCCATATTACAGAAGACCCGTCTGGCGGCTTCTGCATCCAGTTTGTCGACCTCGACGAGGCATTCACCGAAGGGGACTCCATGGACGAGGCGCTGTTCAATGCCGCAGAAGTCCTGACCCTGACGCTCGAAGGCCGTTTGGCCGAAGGGTTGGACGTCCCCATGCCCAGCCGCGACGTGGCGGACGCATCATGCTATATCGCCCCAGATGCAAAGACCCAAGGCGCGTTGCTGTTGCGCGCCGCCCGGGGCGAACGCAGCGTCGCTGACCTGGCCCGAGCGCTGGAAACCAGCTGGCCACAGGCAAAACGCCTCGAAGACGCCCGGCACTGGCCCAGCTTGAAGACGCTGGATCGCGCCGCCCGTGTCCTGGGAAAGCGCCTGGTGCTCAGTATCGAGTAAGCGCTCGGGATACCTTGCTTTTCCACATCGACTCGCACCGGCGCGCACCCCATTGAAAAGGCCGGGTTTCCCCGGCCTTTTCAATCACGCCAGCTTGCCGTGGCAATGCTTGTATTTCTTGCCGCTGCCGCAGGGGCAAGGGTCGTTGCGGCCCACGCGGGGCACGGCGCCGGCGGCGGCAGCGGCCCCCGCACCAGCGGCGGGGGGCTGATCCAGGCCGGGATCTTCGCCGCGCAGGGCGGCGTCGTAGTCCGCATGGTGGTAGCGCACGTTTTCCAGCCCGGGCGACGCAGGTTCTTCGACCTCGACCTGCTCGGCCGACTGGATGCGCACCGTCATCAACACGCGGATGGTTTCGTTGCGCACCCGATCCAGCATATCGGAGAACAAGGCAAAGGCTTCGCGCTTGTAGGCTTGCTTGGGGTCGACCTGGGCATAGCCGCGCAAGTGAATGCCCTGGCGCAGATGATCCAGGGACGCCAGGTGCGAACGCCAGTTGGAATCCAGCGCCTGCAGCAGCACCGAACGTTCGAAGGGCTCCCAGCCCTGCTGCCCCACCAGGGTGACTTTTTCGTCGTACAGGCGCTTGCCTTCGGCCAGCACCCGATCCAGCAGGTCGTCATCGGTGAGATTGGGCTCTTTTTCCAGCATCTCGACCAACGGCATGGGCATGGCCCAATCGGACTCCAGCGTCTTTTGCAGCTCGGCCACGTCCCATTGTTCTTCCATGGTTTCTTCGGGCACATAGCGGCGGAACACAGCCGAGAGTTCGGCATCGCGCAGGTTGGCGATGGTGTCGGCCACCGAAGTGGCTTCCAGGACTTCGTTGCGCTGGCCGTACAGCACCTTGCGCTGGTCGTTGGCCACATCGTCGTATTCCAGCAGCTGCTTGCGGATGTCGAAGTTGCGGCCCTCGACCTTGCGCTGGGCGGACTCGATGGAACGCGACACCATGCGCGCCTCGATGGGTTCGCCTTCGGGCAGACGCAGGCGATCCATGATGGCGCGCACGCGGTCACCCGCGAAAATGCGCATCAGGGAATCGTCCAGCGACAGATAGAAGCGCGACGAGCCGGGATCGCCCTGGCGCCCGGCGCGGCCCCGCAGCTGGTTGTCGATGCGGCGCGATTCGTGGCGCTCGGTGCCGATGATGCGCAGGCCGCCGGCCGCCTTGACGGCTTCGTTCAGGGGCGCCCATTCGGCGCGGATGGCGGCGATGCGGGCTTCTTTGTCGTCGGGGCCGAGATCCGGGTCGGCGCGCACCAGGTCGACTTGCTTGTCGACACTGCCGCCCAGCACGATGTCGGTGCCCCGGCCCGCCATATTGGTGGCGATGGTGATGTGCCCCGGCTTGCCGGCCTCGGCCACGATCTCCGCTTCGCGGGCGTGCTGCTTGGCGTTCAACACCGCGTGCGGCAGGCCGTCGCGGGTCAGGGCATTGGACAGCAATTCGGAGTTTTCGATGCTGGTGGTGCCCACCAGCACAGGCTGGCCGCGTTTGTGGCAATCGACGATATCGGCCAGGATGGCCTGGTATTTTTCGGCATCGGTCTTGAAGACCTGGTCGTTCTGATCCTGCCGCGCCATCGGCCGGTTGGTGGGAATGATGACGGTTTCCAGCCCGTAGATTTCCTGGAACTCGTAGGCTTCGGTATCCGCCGTGCCGGTCATGCCCGACAGCTTGTCGTACATGCGGAAATAATTCTGGAAAGTAATCGAAGCCAGGGTCTGGTTTTCGTTCTGGATGCGCACGCCTTCCTTGGCCTCGACCGCCTGGTGCAGGCCGTCGGACCAGCGGCGTCCCGCCATCAGGCGGCCGGTGAATTCGTCCACGATGACGATTTCGCCGTTTTGCACGACGTACTGCTGATCCTTGTGGAACAGGTTATGCGCCCGCAGGGCCACCAGCAGGTGGTGCATCAGGGAAATATGACGCGGGTCGTACAGGGATTCGCCGTCCGGCAAGATGCCCTGCTTGATCATGACCTGCTCGGCCTTGACCTGGCCCGCTTCGGACAGATGCACCTGCTGGGCTTTTTCGTCCACCCAGAAGTCGCCCTCGGGCTCGGGCTCGTGGGGCTTGGGTTCTTCGGCCATGCGCGCCATCAGGGGCGGCACGGCGTTCATGCGCACGTAGAGTTCGGTGTTGTCTTCGGCCTGACCTGAAATGATCAGCGGCGTGCGCGCCTCGTCGATCAGAATGGAATCGACTTCGTCCACGATGGCGTAGGCCAGACTGCGCTGGCGACGGTCTTCCGGGCGGAATTCCATGTTGTCGCGCAGATAATCGAAGCCGTATTCGTTATTGGTGCCATATGTGATGTCGGCCTGGTAGGCGGCGCGTTTTTCTTCGTTTTCCTGCTGCGGCACGACCACCCCGGTGCGCATGCCCAGAAAGCCATACAGGCGGCCCATCCAATCGGCGTCGCGGCGGGCCAGGTAATCGTTGACCGTGACCACATGCACGCCGCGCCCCGGCAGGGCATTGAGATACACCGCCAGCGTGGCCATCAGGGTTTTGCCTTCGCCGGTGCGCATTTCGGCGATTTTCCCGTTGTGCAAAGCAATGGCGCCCAGCATCTGCACATCGAAGTGACGCATGCCAAACACCCGCTTGCTGGCCTCTCGGACCACCGCAAACGCCTCGGGCAGCAGGGAATTCAGGGATTTGCCATCGGCCAGACGCTGGCGGAATTCGGCGGTCTTGGCCTTCAGCTCGTCGTCGGACAGTGCTTGCAGCGAGGGTTCTAGCGCATTGATCTGCGCGACCTGCTTGCGGTACTGCTTCAGCAGCCGGTCGTTGCGGCTGCCAATGATTTTTTTGAGCAGAGAAACCATAGTATGTCGTCGCTGGGGCGCCGGCCCTGGGTTTGCGAGAACCGGCGACCTGAAAGATTGTCAGGCACGGTTACCGAGTGGCAACCGCAGGTAAACGATGCAGTTTAACGCAGCTGCGGGTCTGTCGCTTTGACGGGTTCCGCATCCGCCAGCCGCACGGGAGCGTCGGCCCGGCGCGTGGCGGCGCCCGGCTGGATGAACAAAGTGGGATCCAGCGGATAATCGGCCATGCGGATTTCAAAGTGCAGATGCGACCCGGTGGAACGGCCCGTGCTGCCGACCCGGGCGATCTGGTCGCCCTGGCGCACGATATCCCCGGTTTTGACCTGCAGGCTGGAGGCGTGGGCATAACGCGTCCGCAGGCCATTGCCATGGTCGATCTCGACCATCTTGCCATACCCCCGCATCGTCCCGGCGCGCACCACCAGCCCGCCCGAGGCCGCCCGGATCGGCGTGCCGCGCGGCGCGACGAAATCCAGGCCTTCATGCATGCTGCGCCGCCCGCTGACCGGATTGCGCCGCCAGCCGAACGACGAACTGAGCGCGGGATAGTCCACCGGGGCCAGGGTGGGCAGGCTGGCCTGGAAGCCGGCCTGGCGCGACAAAGCGGCGTCCAGCAGGGCATAGGCATCTTCCTGCCGATCCAGCTGGGCGCCCAGGAAATCAATGTGGCGGCCCAGGGCCTGGGCCGACCCGGCCATGTCCAGCGGCTCCGCATCCAGGTCATCCAGCACCTGGGCCGGGTCGGCCTCGGGGTGCAGGCCCGCGACCGGCGTCATCGACAAGGCCGCCAGCTCGGGCGCGCTGTAACTCAGCCCCGCCGCCTGGGCGATGCGCTCACGCAAGGCATCCATGGCCAGGACACGGCCCTGAAGCTCGCCCACCTTGCCGGCAAGGCCAGTGATGCTGCCCTGCAAGGCGGCCGCGTCCTCCAGGCGCTGGATATCGTGCGCCAGGCGCAGCACCGCGTCGGGCTGCGGCGCGCGCCAAGCCTGCCAGCGGGCCCCGCCCCAGGCCGCCAGGCATAAGGCCAGCACCAGACCGGCGCCTTGCAGGCACCTGGCGGTAGAATGGCGGCGTATGCCCTTTGCGCGCCAATCATCAGGCTTTGTCTTCATTCAATCATTCCTTCATGTCCTCGGTTGTCCAACATCGCAGCCACTCGGCGGGGGTCTCCGCCGCAGACTGGCTGGATCACCACCCCCAAGGGGCCGGCCTGGTGCAGGCGGCCCACCGCTTGCTGGCGGCGCAAGCGGCGCTGGCCGCCAAGCTGCCGCCGGCCCTGAAACCATGGGTACGGGTGGCCCGCATGGATGGACAGCAAATGACGGTGGTGGTTCCGGGCCCGGCGCATGCGGCCCGGCTGCGCCAGCTGACGCCCCAGGCCGCCCGGCATCTGCAAGACGCCGGCTGGCCTGTGGAAACCATTGTCGTGCGGATCGACGCCGCCATGGGACGGAATGTGACCCAAAAGCCCCAGCGTCTGGCCCAGCCGCTGGATGCCCAGGCGTTGCAGGCGTTCGAGGCCCTGGGGCGGGAAATCGGCCCGGGGCCGCTGGCCCAGGCCATCGACACGCTGCTGCGCCGCCACCGCCCGGCCTGACCCGCGGCTGGCCGCCAAACCCGGGATTCAGGCCAGTTGCCAGTCGCGGGTAAAGGCCGCCGGCGCGGCGTCGGCGGTTTCGTAGTGGATGATTTCCCAGGCGTCCTGCTGGGCCAGCAAGGCGCGCACCAGGCGGTTGTTCAGGTCGTGGCCTGATTTATAGGCCACGTAACGGGCCACCAGGGGCTTGCCCACCAGGTACAGGTCGCCGATGGCGTCCAGGATTTTATGCTTGACGAATTCGTCGTCGTAGCGCAGGCCATCGGCATTGAGGACACGGTATTCGTCCATGACGATGGCGTTGTCCAGGCTGCCGCCCCGCGCCAACCCCATGGATCGCAGGGCTTCGACCTCGGCGGCAAAGCCGAAGGTGCGCGCGCGCGCGATGGTCTTGACGTAGGAATCCTGGGAGAAATCCACCTGCGCCTGGTTGGCCGTGGCATTGATGGCCGGATGATGGAAATCAATGGCGAACGACAGCGCGAAACCGTTGTGGGGCTCCAGCCGGGCCCATTTGGCATCCGGGCCATCGCCGTCGCGGACTTCGACGGGCTTGAGCACCCGGATGAAGCGCTTGGGGGCGGCTTGTTCCTGCAGGCCTGCGCTGCGCAGCAGATAGACGAAGGTGCCGGCGCTGCCGTCCATGATGGGGACTTCTTCGGCGTTGAGATCGACGTGCAGGTTATCGACGCCCAGGCCGGCCAGGGCGGACATGAGGTGCTCGACCGTGGACACCCGCACGGCGCCCTGCTGCAGCACAGACGCCATGCGCGTATCGCCCACGGCATCGGCGCGCGCGGGGAGATCGACCACCTGGGGAAGATCGACGCGATGGAACACGATGCCCGTGTTGGGCTGGGCGGGGCGCAGGGTGATTTCCACGCGGCGGCCCGAATGCAGGCCCACGCCTTTGGTGGAAATGGATTGTTTGATGGTGCGCTGTAAGAGCATGAGTAATGACTGGTTGGCTATGGCACGCAGAAACTGCGCGTCAAATTGATCCCGGCATTGTAACCCGGCCTAGGGTTTTCCAGGAATTTTTCGACAATAACATCAAGACATGCGAGGGCGCGCGTTCCCCCAGGGGCCAGGGGAACACGCGCCAAGCGCCGCGACCGGCATGACACCGCCGCGATGTGAGGTGACCGCTGATGCAGCCGGCGGTCAATCCGCCTGTTTGCGCAAGAACGCGGGGATGTCGAAATGGTCCATCCCGGCGCCTTCCAGGGCGCGCACCTGGGCCGAAGCGTGGGTGCGCGGATTGCGGATCACCGAAGGCACGTCGGTGCCCGAGAAATCATGCCCCAGGTGCATGGGCTGGTCATCCGTCCCGGTGCGTTGGGCCTCGGCCGGCGTGGCCACCAGCTGCGGGCGGCTGTTGGTCGCGCCCAGGCCGGTGGCGACCACCGTCACGCGCAGGTTCTCGCCCATGGACTCATCGTAGGCCGTGCCGAAAATCACGGTGGCTTCCTCGGAGGCATAGCTGCGGATGGTTTCCATGATTTCACGCGTTTCGCGCATCTTCAGGCTGCGGCTGGCCGTGATGTTGACCAGGATGCCGCGCGCGCCGTGCAGATCCACGCCTTCCAGCAAGGGGCAGGCAATCGCCTGTTCGGCGGCCACGCGCGCCCGATCCGCGCCGGCGGCCATGGCGGTGCCCATCATGGCCTGGCCCTGCTCGCCCATGATGGTCTTGACGTCCTCGAAGTCCACGTTGACGTTGCCTTCGACATTGATGATCTCGGCAATCCCGGCGCAGGCATTGTGCAGCACATCATCGGCCGCCTGGAAGCAATCTTCCTGGGTGGCATCGTCGTCCATCAGGTCGTACAGGTTCTCGTTCAGCACCACCACCAGAGAATGCACATGGCGCGAAAGTTCGCGGATGCCCTCCTCGGCCAGGCGCATGCGCTTGTTGCCCTCGAAAACAAAGGGCTTGGTCACGACGCCGACCGTCAAAATGCCCAACTCCTTGGCGACTTCGGCCACCACGGGGCCCGCCCCGGTGCCGGTGCCGCCCCCCATGCCGGCCGTGATGAACACCATGTGCGCCCCATTCAGCGCGGCGCGGATTTCCTCGCGCGCGGTCTCGGCCGCCGCGCGGCCCTGATCCGGCTTGGCGCCGGCGCCCAGGCCAGTGCGCCCCAGACGGATCTGCACCGGGGCCTCACTGGTGGCCAGCGCCTGGGCATCGGTATTGGCGCAGATGAATTCCACCCCTTGCACCCCGGCGTGAATCATATGGGCCACGGCATTCCCGCCGGCACCCCCGACCCCGACGACCTTGATCACAGTCCCGTTGCGGCTGGTATCCAGCATTTCAAAACTCATCATGTTCGACTCCCTCACATACGGATAAACAAAACATTTCCCCTGATAGTTCACGCGGCCCGATGGGCTAGTTCATGAACCATTCCTTCATGCGCGTCAGAACGGACTTGACCGCCCCTTTCTGCTGCGCCACTTTGCGACCGCGCGCCCGCTGCATGCGGGCCTCGGTCAACAATCCCATGACCGTCGAGAAGCGCGGGTTGCGCATCACGTCGGCCAGGCTTCCCTCGTACATCGGCACGGCGATCCGCACCGGCTTGAGGAAAACATCTTCGGCCAGCTCGACCATGCCCGGCATCAGGGCGGTTCCGCCCGTCAACACGACCCCCGAGGCCAGCAGTTCCTCGTACCCGGACTCGCGCACCACTTGCTGCACGAATCCGAACAATTCTTCCATGCGCGGCTCGATCACCGCCCCCAGGGCCTGGCGCTTGACGCTGCGATTGGGGCGGTCGCCCAGGCCCGGCACCTCGATCATCTGCTCGGCATCCACCAGAATCTGCTTGGCCACGCCATGGCGCAGCTTGATTTCCTCGGCATCCGGCGTGGGGGTGCGCAGCATGGCGGCAATATCGCTGGTGACTTGATCGCCGGCGATCGGCACCACCGACGTATGGCGAATGGCCCCGCCGGTGTAGATCGCAATGTCCGTCGTGCCGCCGCCGATGTCCACCAGCACCACGCCCAGTTCTTTTTCGTCGGCCGTCAGGCACGACAGGCTGGAGGCCAGCGGCTGCAGGATCAGATCCTGGACTTCCAGGCCGCAGCGGCGCACGCACTTGACGATGTTCTGCGCCGCGCTGACCGCCCCCGTGACGATATGCACGCGGACTTCCAGGCGCATGCCGCTCATGCCGATGGGTTCGCGGATATCATCCTGGGCATCGACGATGAATTCCTGCGTCAGCACGTGCAGCACCTGCTGATCCGTCGGGATATTGACGGCTTTGGCGGTTTCCACCACGCGGGCGACATCCGTGGCCGTGACTTCCTTGTCCTTCACGGCCACCATACCGCTGGAATTGAAGCTGGTGATGTGGCTGCCCGCAATCCCGGTATAGACTTCGCGGATCTTGCAATCGGCCATCAATTCGGCTTCTTCCAGGGCGCGCTGGATGGAATTCACGGTCGATTCGATATTGACGACCACCCCTTTGCGCATGCCTTCGGATTCGTGCTGGCCCAGGCCCAGCACTTCAAAACCGCCATCGGGCGAAATTTCGGCGACGACAGCCACCACCTTGCTGGTGCCGATATCCAATGCAACGATCAGGTCTTTGATGTCACGAGTCATGGTTTGGGTGGTTTAGATTGAGCAGCGGTTTCAGGGGCCAGCGTGATGGCATACCCGTTGGGGTAGCGCAGATCCGCGCTGGCAATCAGGCGGTCGCCCAGGCGGCGGGTCAGCGCCGGCCAGGTCTGGACAAAACGTTCTATGCGGGCGGCGAAGGGCAAGGCCCCCGAGCGCCCATGGGGATCGGCCGCATCGGCCGCCGGATCGCGCCCCAGGTTGAGCTGGATGCCATCGGACAAGGCCAGTTCCCAGGCATAGCGCGGCGTCAGCGTCGCCTCGCGCACGCGCAGGCCCAGCGGGGCGAACCAGCGGGCGATCTCGGCATAACGCTGCACCACCAGCCGCTCGGAATTCACCGGGCCGTTCAGTTGCGGCAGCGAGACATCGTCGGGCAGGTCTCCCGCATTGGCGGTGAAGGCCTCGCCCCAGGTATTGATCATCTGGTTTTCGTTCCACAGCGCCAGGGGCTGCTGTTCCTCGACCCGCACAAGCAAGGTCGACGGCCAGACCCGGCGCACGGCCGCATGGCGCACCCAGGGGACGGTCTCGATCTGGCGGCGCACCTGATCCAGATCCAGCAGGAAAAAATTGCCCTGCACCCGGCCCTGCAGCGCCGCCTGCATGCCGCTGGGAGAAACATATTGCAGACGGGCGTCGCTCATGGGCGCCAATTCGATCCGGTCGATCGCAAAATAAGGCCGCCGGATCGTCCACGCCAGCGCGCCAATCAGCATCGCAGACACCGCCAGCAAGGCCAGCAGGTTGGCAATCAGATTGGTCAATCGGGCGTCGGCGAACATCAGCGGCTCCATCGGTCACTGGCCGGCCACGCGGCGCACCTTGCAGCGCGCCGTGGCCAGGATGGCCACACACAGGTCGGCATAGCTCATGCCCACGGCTTTGGCGGCCATCGGCATCAGCGAATGGCTGGTCATCCCCGGCGACGTGTTCATTTCCAGCAGCCAGGGCCGATTCTGGCCATCCAGCATCAGGTCGGCCCGCGCCCAGCCCTCGCAGCCCAGCACCCGATAGGCCTGGACAGACAGCGCCTGGATTTCCCGGCTCAAGTCCGGCGGCAGATCGGCGGGGCAAAAATACTGTGTCTCGCTGGAAACATACTTGTGCTCGAAATCGAAATTCCCCTGGGGCGCCCGGATTTCGATCACTGGCAAGGCCCGCGCCTGATCCGCACTGCCCAGCAGCGCGACGGTCAGCTCGCGCCCCCGGATCAACGGCTCGGCCAAGGCCAGGTCATCGTGCCGGCACGCCAGTTCCAGGGCGGCTGGCAACTGTTCGCCGGTTTCGACCCGCGTCAGGCCCAGTGACGACCCTTCATGGGGCGGCTTGACGATCAGGGGCAGGCCCAGGGCCTGCACGGCGGGCAGATCGGCCGCCGTGCCGTACACGGCGAAGGCCGGCGTGGGCAGGCCATGCTGCAGCCACAGACGTTTGGTGGCGATCTTGTCCATGGTCAAAGCGGACGCCAGCACCCCGCTGCCGGTGTAGGGGATGCCCAGCATTTCCAGGGCGCCCTGAATGGTGCCATCCTCGCCATAGCGCCCATGCAGGGCGATGAAAACCCGGTCGAAGCCGGCATCGGCCAGTTCGCCCAGGCTTTGGCGGCCCGTGTCGAACCCATGGGCATCGACCCCCGCCTCCCGCAGGGCCTGGCAAATGCCCTGGCCCGAAATCAAGGATACTTCGCGTTCGGCGGAAACCCCGCCATACAAGACGCCGACCCGGCCAAATGCTGTGGTCATAGCGGACTCCCTAACTGAGCGGGCACGCGGCTGATCGTCCCCGCGCCCATGATGATCACCACATCGCCGTCCCGGGCGAAGTCCTGGATGGCCGCGGCCATGTCGCCGACGTCCTCGATGAAGACGGGCTCGACCTTGCCCGCCACCCGCAGGCCGCGCGCCAGCGCCCGGCCATCCGCCGCAACCAGCGGGGGCTCGCCCGCCGCATAGACTTCGGACAGCAAGACGGCATCGGCTTGACTGAGCACCCGCACGAAGTCTTCGAAGCAATCGCGCGTGCGCGTATAGCGGTGCGGCTGAAAGGCCAGCACGATCCGCCGATCGGGCCACGCCCCCCGGGCCGCGGCCAAGGTGGCCGCCATCTCGACGGGGTGGTGGCCGTAGTCGTCGACCACGCTGTAGCGCCCGCCGCCCTGGCGCGCAGCCACCGCGAAATCCCCGATCTGGGTAAAGCGCCGCCCCACCCCGCGAAACTGTGCCAAGGACTCCACGATGGCCTCGTCGGCCACGCCCAGCTCGGTGGCCACGGCAATGGTGGCCAGGGCATTGAGCACATTGTGCCGCCCCGGCAGATTCAAGCAGATATTCAGCGGCGCCAGCGCGCCCCGGGAACCCTGGCGCTCGGCCACGAAGCACATCGAAGTGCCCTCGGCCCGCAGATCATGGGCGCGCACCTGGGCGGGCGCATCAATGCCATACGTGGTGATGGGCCGCGAGACAAAGGGCATGATCTCGCGCACATTGGGATCGTCCAGACACAGGATGGCGCTGCCATAGAACGGCAGGCGCTGGGTGAATTCGACAAACGCGCTTTTCAGGCGGGCCACATCGTGACCATAGGTATCCATGTGATCCAGGTCGATATTGGTGATGATGGCCATGACCGGCAGCAGGTTCAGAAACGAAGCGTCCGATTCGTCGGCCTCGACCACGATGTATTCCCCCTGCCCCAGGCGGGCGTTGGCATCGGCGGCGTTCAAGCGCCCCCCGATCACAAAGGTGGGATCCAGGCCGCCCGCCGCCAGCACGCTGGCCACCAGGCTGGTGGTCGTGGTCTTGCCATGGGTGCCGGCCACGGCGATGCCGCGCTTCAGGCGCATGAGTTCGGCCAGCATCAGGGCGCGCGGCACCACCGGCACATGGGCGGCGCGGGCGGCCAGCACCTCGGGGTTGTCGCCGTGGATGGCGGTCGACGTCACGATGGCCCCCGCCCCCTGGATGTGCTCGGCGGCGTGGCCAATGCGGATGGCGGCCCCCAGGGCGGCCAGGCGGCGGGTGACGGCGGTTTCCTGCACGTCCGACCCGCTGACGGCATAGCCCAGATTCAACAGCACCTCGGCGATGCCGCTCATGCCCGCGCCGCCGATGCCGACAAAATGCAAATGATGGATACGATGTTTCATGCCGATTCCTCTTTGGTATGGACGCAGGCTTCGGCAATCAGCTGCGTGGCGTTCAAGCTGGCATGTTCGCGGGCGTGCCGGGCCACTTCGGACAATTCATCCCGGTTGCGGGAGGCCAGCCAATCGGCCAGCACGCCGGGGGCCAGATCAGCCTGCGGCATCAACCAGCCGCCCTGGCAGTCCGATAAAAACCGGGCATTGGCGGTCTGGTGATCGTCGATCGCCGACGGCAGGGGAATGAACAGCGCCGCCACGCCGACGGCGGCCACCTCGGCCACCGTCATGGCCCCGGCGCGGCAGATGACCAGATCCGCGTCGGCCAGCGCCTGCGCCATGTCGTCGATGAACGCCACGGTCTGCGCCTGCAGGCCCAGGCGAGCATAGTGCTGCTGCACGGCCTGCAGGTGGCGGGCGCCGGTCTGATGCACTACCCGCGGGCGCGCCGCCTGATCCATCAAGGCCAGGGCATCGGGCACCAGGGCGTTGATGCGGGCCGCGCCCTGACTGCCCCCCAGAACCAGCACGCGCAATCCCCCCTGGCGCGCGCCATAGCGCTGCGCCGCCGGGGCGACGGACAACAAGGCCCGGCGCACCGGATTGCCCACCATGACGGCGCCCGGCAGCGCCCCGGGAAACCCCGCCAAGCTGCGGCGGGCCAGGCGCGCCAGCAGCCGGTTGGCGGATCCCGCCACGGCATTCTGCTCATGGATGACCAGCGGGATACCGCTCAGGCGCGCCATCAGGCCCCCCGGCACCGCCGCATAGCCGCCCATCCCCAGAACCACGTCCGGGCGATGCCGGCGCAGCAGGCGATGCGCCCGCAGGCAGGCCACCGCCAGCGCGAAGGGCAGCTTGGCCCAGGCCAGCGGGCCTTTGCCGCGCACCCCGCCAAAACGCAGCGGCAGCAGGGTAATCCCCTGCGCGGGCACCAAGCGGCCCTCCATGCGCTCGGGGTCGCCCAGCCACAGCACGCGCCAGCCCTGGGCGCGCAGATGATCGGCCACGGCCAACCCGGGCATGATATGCCCGCCGGTGCCGCCCGCCATGATGAGGATCAGCGGCTGGGTCATCGGCGTTTCCCCCGCATCATGCCGCGAGTTTCAAAATCGACCCGCAGCAGCAGGGCGATCCCGACCAGGTTCAGCACGACGCCCGATCCGCCATAGCTGACCAGCGGCAGCGTCAAGCCCTTGGTGGGCAGCAGGCCCAGGCATACCCCCATGTTGATGAAGGCCTGCACCCCCATCCACAAGGCCACGCCCTGGGCCACCAGGCCATCGAAGACGCGATCCAGCACCATGGCCTGGCGGGCGATGTCGAAACCGCGCAGCACCACGAAGGCAAATACCGCCACCAGGCAGGCCACCCCCACGAAGCCCAGTTCTTCGCCGATCACGGCGACGATGAAGTCCGTATGGGCCTCGGGCAGGTAATGCAGTTTCTCGATGCTGGCCCCCAGGCCCACGCCGAACCATTCGCCGCGCCCCAGCGCGATCAGGGAATGCGACAGCTGGTAGGCGCTGCCATAGGTGTTTTCTGGATTCCAGGGATCCAGGTACACGAACAGGCGCTCGCGGCGCCAGGGGGAAAGCCAGATCAGCAGCATGAAGCATGACATCACCCCCGTCAGCAGCGTGGCGAACAGCTTCAAGTTGATGCCGCCGATGAATAGAATACCGACGGCCACGGCGCCGATCACGATGAAGGCGCCCAGATCGGGTTCCAGCAACAGCAAGAGTCCCACGACGCTCAACGTCGCCGCCATGGGCAGAAAGCCGCGCAGAAAGCCCTGCAGGTGGTCGCGCTTGCGCACGACATAATCGGCGGCAAACAGCACCACGGCGACCTTCATCAGTTCGGACGGCTGGAAATTGACCGGCCCGAAAGGCAGCCAGCGGCGCGCCCCATTGACCTCGCGCCCGATGCCGGGCACCAGCACGATCACCAGCAGCAGCAAGGTCAGGGCAAACAGGGGCAGCGCCAGTTTTTGCCAGACCCGCATGGGGAGGCTGGCGGTGAACAGGGCCGCCAACAGACCCAGCACGATGAACACCGCATGGCGGCCGACGAAATAAAACCGCCCGTAGCTTTCATAGCGCGGGCCGTCGGCCAGCGCGATGGAAGCCGAATACACCATCAGCAAGCCGAACAGCACCAGGGCGCTGACCGCCACGATCAGCCCCAGATCGACGCTGGACATGGTGGTGCGCCCGGGCGGCACGGTGTTCAGACTGGCCAGCACGCTCATGCCACCGCCCCCCGATCCGCCGCCAAATCGCGCACAGCGGCCACAAAGCAGGCGCTGCGGTGGGCGTAATTGCGAAACATGTCCATGCTGGCGCAAGCAGGCGACAGCAAGACGGCATCCCCCGCCTTGGCCATATCGAGGCTTTTTTGCACGGCGTTTTCCAGGCTGTCGCAGGCCAGCAGCGGCACCCCCCCGTCAGCCAGGACCCGGCCGATCAACGGGCCGTCCTGGCCGATCAGCAGCACAGCGCGCGCATGCGCCCGAACGGCCGGCAGCAAAGGCGAAAAATCCTGCCCCTTGCCCAGGCCGCCGGCAATCAGCACCACGGGCCGACCCAGGCCCTGCAGCGCCGCCAGCGTCGCCCCGACATTGGTGCCCTTGCTGTCGTCGATGAAATCCACCCCGTCGATCGACTGGATGAACTCGGTGCGGTGGGCTTCGCCCCGGTAGCTGCGCAAGGCATGCAGCATGGCGGCCGGATCCAGGCCCGCGGCGCCCCCCAGGGCCAGGGCCGCCTGGGCATTCAGCGCATTGTGCCGCCCGCGGATTTGCAGGGCATCGGCGGGCATCAGCGCCTGCGCGGCCCCGGCGGGCCGGCCCACAACCGGGGCCGCGCCGGCCTTGCGCCGTGCGGGCGCGGGCGCCGCCCGCACGGCAGGCGTCGCCACCCACGCCAGCCAGTCCAGCCCATTGCGGGCCCACAGGCCCAGATCGCCCTCGCGTTCGGGCGCATCCAGGCCAAAGCTGCGCACGTCGGCGGCGGCCGGATCATCCACCATGGCGGCCACCAGGGCATCCGCGCGGTTGACCACGCGCACGCGGCTCATGGCCAGCAAGCGGGCCTTGGCGGCGGCATAGGCCGCCATCGACCCATGCCAGTCCAGATGATCTTGCGTCACGTTCAGAACCACGCCCGCATCGGCAGCCAGGGAAACCGTGGATTCCAACTGGAAACTGGACAATTCCAGCACCCAGACGTCGGGCAGGTCATCGGCCGACAGCGCCGCTTGCAGGCTGGCCAGGGCGGCCGGGCCGATATTGCCGGCGGCGCGAACCCGGCGCCCGCCGGCTTCGGCCAGGTGGCGCACCAGGGCGGTCACGGTGGTCTTGCCATTGGTGCCCGTCACCGCCAGCACGATGGGCGCGTAGCCCTGGGGTTTCAGGTCGTTCAAGGCCCGCGCAAAGAGTTCGATTTCCCCCAGCACGTCGATGCCCCGGCCCCGCGCCGTGGCCAGCAGGCCGGACAGCGGCGGCTGGTGCGGACTCAGACCGGGGCTGAGTACCACCGTGGTCACGCCGTCCAGCACCGCGTCCCGCAGGGCGTCGTCGCCCAGCCGCATATCCGCCGCAATCCCCGCCGCGTGCAACTCCGCCAGCCCGCCGGGGTTCTGCCGGGTATCGGCCACCCGCAGGCTGATACCCAGGCCGGCGCACCAGCGGGCGGCGGCCACGCCGGTTTCCCCCAGCCCCAGGATCAGGGTCAGGCCATCGTCGCGCAGCGAGGGGAAGCGATAAGGCGTATTCATCGTAATTTAAGGCTGGACAGGCCGATCAGCACCAACATCATGGTGATGATCCAGAAGCGCACCACGACCTGGGTTTCTTTCCAGCCGGATACCTCGAAATGGTGATGCAGGGGGGCCATGCGGAAAAACCGCCGGCCCTCGCCATAGCGTTTCTTGGTGTATTTGAACCAGCCCACCTGCAGCATGACCGACAGGGTTTCCACCACGAACACCCCGCCCATGATGAACAGCACGATTTCCTGGCGCACGATCACAGCGATCGTGCCCAGGGCGCCCCCCAGGGCCAAGGCGCCCACGTCACCCATGAAGACCTGGGCCGGGTATGTGTTGAACCACAGGAAAGCCAGCCCGGCCCCCGCAATGGCGGCGCACAGCACCATCAGCTCGGACGCGCCGGGAATATAGGGGAACAACAGGTATTTGGAATAATCGACTCGGCCCACGACATAGGCGAAAATCCCCAATGCGGAACCGATCATCACCGTGGGCATGATCGCCAGGCCATCCAGGCCGTCGGTCAGGTTGACGGCATTGCTGGTGCCCACGATCACCAGCCAGGTCAGCGCGACGAAACCGAACACGCCCAGGGGATAGCGCACGCTCTTGAAAAACGGCACGATCAGGTCGGCCCGCGACGGCAAAGGCATGGAAAACCCGCTCAACACCCAATCGCGGAACAAGGGCCACAACTCGGTATTGGCGGGAACCGAGACAGCGAAGCTCAGGTAGATGGCCGCCACCATGCCGATCAGGGCCTGCCAGAAGAATTTCTGCCGGGCGGGCATGCCCTCCGGGTCGTGGTGCACCACTTTCCGGTAGTCGTCCGCCCAGCCGATCCAGCCAAAGCCGAACGTCACCAGCAGAACCACCCAGACAAAGCGATTCGTCCAGTCCGCCCACAGCAGCGTGCTCGTCGCAATGGCGATCAGGATCAAGGCTCCCCCCATCGTGGGCGTGCCGTTTTTCTGCAAGTGCGTCTGCGGGCCGTAACTGCGCACGGCTTGGCCGATCTTCATGGCCGTCAGGCGGCGGATCAGCCACGGCCCCGCCAGCAGCCCGATGGCCAGCGCCGTGGCCGACGCCAGCAGGGCCCGGAACGTGATGTATTCGACGACACCGAAAGCGCGAAAATGATGATCGGACAGCCAGCGGGCGAGCTCAAGCAGCATGGCCGTCCTCCGGGGGCGCGGGCTGGGCCTGCAGGGCCTGCACGACGCGCTCCATGCGCATGCTGCGCGAGCCCTTGACGAGAATATGCGCGGGCCGCGCCGCCAGCAGCGCCGTCAACAGGGCATCGAGCTCGTCGAACGCCTGGGCGCCTTCGCCGAAGACGCGAACGGCCTCCCGGCTGGCCACGCCCAGGGTCAGCAACACCTGCACGCCGCACTGGCGGGCATAGGCGCCCACTTCGGCATGCATGGCCGCCCCCTGATCGCCCACTTCGGCCATATCGCCCAGCACCAGCACGCGCCGGCCATCCAGCCCGGCCAGCACGTCGATGGCGGCGCGCACGGAATCGGGATTGGCATTGTAAGTATCGTCGATCAGCTGGAAACCATCGGCCAGCGCCTGCGGACGCATGCGCCCGCCCACGGGCCGGAACGCGCCCAGGCCCGCGGCGATCACCGCCATCGGCGCCCCCGCGGCGGCGGCGCAGGCGGCGGCGGCCAAGGCATTGTGCAGATTGTGGCGGCCCGGCGCATGCAGCGTCACCATCACGGATTCGCGGCCAATGTGCAGACGGAATTCCGTTTGCTCCATGCCCGCATGGATTTGCGCGGCGGACACCGGCGCGCCGTCGCCAAACCCGAAACGCCGCACGGCGCGCGCGCCCGCCAGCGCCTGCCAAGTCGCGCTGTAGGGGTCGTCATCCGGGAACACCGCGACCCCCTGGGCCGGCAAGGCCGACAGCACCGCGCCGTTTTCCTCGGCCACGGCCTGCACGGAACACATGAATTCCTGGTGCTCGCGCTGGGCATTGTTGACCAGCGCCACCGTCGGCTGGGCGATCGCCGCCAGCAAGGCGATTTCACCGGGATGGTTCATGCCCAGTTCGAGCACGGCGGCGCGGTGCTCGGCCCGCAGCCGCAGAACCGACAAGGGCAGGCCGATGTCGTTATTGAAATTGCCCTGGGTCGCCAGGCGCCCGGCGTCGCCCCACCAGGCCGCCAGGATGGCACTGAGCATTTCCTTGGTCGTGGTCTTGCCATTGCTGCCCGTGACCGCAATCACCGGGATGTCGAACAGACGGCGCCACACCGTGGCCATGTGGCTCAAGGCCCGGCGGGTATTGCCCAAGACGATTTGCGGCAGATCGACGCCCGGAACGCGTTCGGCAACAATCGCCGCCCGCGCGCCCGCCTGGCGGGCGGCGTCCAGGTAATCATGGCCGTCGAAGCGCTCGCCACGCAGCGCCAGGAACAAGGCCCCGGCGGACAGTTGGCGGCTGTCGGTGGACAAAGGCTGGCCATGCTGCCAGGTCAAGGCGAAACGCGCCCATTCGCGGTCGTCGAAGGGGCTGCGAACACCCTGGACTTCCTGGTAGGTTTCGTGTCCCTTGCCCGCCAGCAGCACCACGTCCTGGGGGCTGGCGCGCCACAGGGTGTCCAGGATGGCCGTCGCCCGGTCGATCTGCACCCGCGCCCCCGCCGGCATGCCGGCCACGATGGCATCCGCAATGGATTGCGGGTCTTCGGTGCGCGGGTTGTCCGTGGTGACGATGGCCACATCGGCCAGACGGCCGGCGACTTCACCCATGAGCGGGCGCTTGCCGGGATCGCGGTCGCCGCCGCAGCCAAACACGCACAGCAGCCGCCCGCCCCGTCCCCGGGCCAGGGGCCGCAAGGCCACCAGCACCCGCTCCAGGGCATCGGGCGTATGGGCGTAATCCACCACCACCAGCGGCTGCCCCGCCGTCCCGCCCCCCACGGCGCCGACCAGCTGCAGGCGGCCCGGCACCGGCTTCAGGACGGACAGCGCCCGCGCCGTGGGGCTCAGTCCCCAGCCCAATTCACGCAGGACGCCCGCCACCAGCAGCAAGTTGGACACATTGTGCTCGCCCACCAGGGGGGCCAGCAGCTGCACCCGCCCGCTGGGCGTAACCAGGTTGAACATCAGGCCATCCGCGCCATGCTGGATGTCCTCGGCCCGGAAGCCGGCGGCCTCGTTGCCATTCAGGCTGTAGCCCACCCGGTGGGTCTCGCCGGGCAGCGCCGCCAACAACTCGGCGCCCGCCGCATCGTCGGCGTTGATGACCGCGCTGCGCAGCCCGGGACGCGCAAACAGGGCGAATTTCGCCTGTTTGTAGTGCGCGAGCGTGCCGTGGTAATCCAGGTGATCGCGGGTCAGATTGGTAAAGCCCGCCACCTGCACGTGCACCCCATCCAGCCGGCCCTGCTGGATACCGATGGACGAGGCCTCGATGGCGGCAGCCTGCCCGCCCGCCTGCGCGATGGCCGCCAGGCTGCGATGCAAGGTCAGGACATCCGGCGTGGTCAGCACCCCGCCCAGGTTGCGGCCATCCGCCAGGGTGACCCCCAGCGTGCCCACCGTGCCGCAGGGCATGCCCCCGGCATTCAGGGCATCGGCCAGCCAGCGCGTGGTGGACGTCTTGCCATTGGTGCCGGTGACGGCAATGACGGCCAGGGCGTCCGACGGCCGGCCATACCACAGGTGGGCGACCTCGCCCAGCAAGGTGTTCAGGCCATCGACCCGCAGCAGGGGCACCCCGGAGACCTCCGGCGGCGGGCCGCCCGCCGCGCACACCAGGGCGGCCGCCCCGGCATCCACAGCCTGCCGCACGTAGGCGCGGCCATCGCCGGCCACGCCCGGGCAGGCGAAAAACACATCGCCGGGCTGGATTTGGCGGGAGTCCAGGCACAGGTGGGCCTGGCGGTTCACGTGTTCGTCCAGCCAGGCCAAAATATCAATTGCATTCATGGTGTACGTCCCCCCTGCCCCGCCACCGCCACCAGCGCATCCACCGGGGCATCGGGCCGCACACCCAGGCGGCGCAAGGTACTGGAAACAATATCTGAAAAAACGGGTGCGGCCACGCGGCCGCCATAATACCCCCCCGCACTGGGTTCATCTATGGAGACCGCCACCACGATGCGCGGCTCGGACACGGGCGCCAGGCCCACGAAAGAACCTCGGTATTTCGTCGTGCTGTACTGGCCGTTGACGATCTTGCGGGCCGTGCCGCTCTTGCCCGCGACCCGATACCCTTGCACCTGGGCGCGGCGCGCGCCGTCGGGCCCGGCGGCGGCTTCCAGCATGCCGCGCATCAGCAACGCCACCTCGGGCGAATAAACCTGCGCGCTGGTGGGCTTGCCCTCGCGGCGCAGCAGCGACAGGGACACCATGTCGCCATGGCGCGCAAAGGCCGTATAGGCATGCGCGACCTGAATCAGCGACACGGACAAGCCATAGCCATAGGCCATGGTGGCGCGCTCGATGGGCCGCCACCGCTGCCAGGGCCGCAGCCGTCCCGCCGCCATGCCGGGGAAATCCGTCTGCGGCACGCGGCCAAAGCCCAGCTCGGAAAACTTGGTCCACATGGACTTCGAATCCAGCAACTCGGAAATCATGGTCATCCCGACGTTGCTGGAGTGCTGGATGATGCCGCCCACGTCCAGCACGCCGTACCGGCCCACATCGGAAATCAGCGCCCCCTGATAGCGGTAGCGCCCGTTGCCCGTATCGAAGCGGGTCTTGTTCGTCACCTTGCCTTCATCCAGCGCCAGGGCGGCCGTGAACGGCTTCATGATGGAGCCGGGCTCGAAGGTATCGGTCATGACCCGGTTGCGCAGCGCCTGGCCGGTCCGCTGCGCGCTGTCGTTGGGGTCGAACGTGGGCAAATTGACCATGGCCAGGATTTCGCCCGTCTGGACATCCACCACGATCGCCGCCGCCGCCCGGGCCTTGTGCTCCCGCATGGCTTCTTCCAGGGCGGTATACGTGTCGAACTGGATGGCGGCGTCGATGGACAGACGCAGGTTCTGGCCGTCCACCGGCGGCACCACAGCCTGCACGTCCTCGACCACCCGTCCCAGGCGATCCTTGATGACCCGCCGCGAACCCGGCTGCCCGGACAGGCGGTCGTTGAACGCCAGCTCGATGCCTTCGATCCCCCGATCCTCGATATTGGTGAAGCCCACGATATGCGCCATGACCTCGCCTTCGGGATAGACGCGGCGGGTCTCCGGCAATTGCTGCACGCCGGGGATTTTCAACTGACGGATCTGGTCGGCGACATCCAGCGCCACTTGCCGCTGCAGGTAGACGAAGTTCTTGCCTTCATCCTGGGTGCGCTGGCGGATATCCTGGGCGCTCATGCCCAGCAGGCGGGCCAGCGACGTCACCTGCGCGTCCGTCGCCTTGTGGAAGTCCTCGGGAATCGCCCAGACCGCCCGGGCCGGCATGCTGGAGGCCAGCACCACCGAGCCGCTGCGATCGAATATCTTGCCACGCGAGGCGGGCAGCACCAGCGTGCGCTCGTAGCGGCGCTCGCCCTGGCGCTGCAGGAATTCATTGGACAGGATTTGCAGGCTGACCGCCTTGACGACCAGCGCCGCGAACGCCAACATCAGCACGATGACCACCAGGCGGGCGCGCCAGAACGCCGGACGCCCCGCCAGCACCGGACTTTCATGAAAGCCGAAGCGTTTCATCTGGGCCTCCCTTCCGGGGCGGGGGTGGGGGCCGGCAGGTAGATCGTGCGATCCGGCGTCACGGGGATCAGGTGCAGCTCGGTTCTGGCCAGGGCGCTGACGCGGGCGTTGCGGGCCAGTTCGGCGCGCTCCAGCTGCAGGCGCCGCCATTCGGAATCCAGTTCCTGGGCCTGGGACTTCAGGCGTTCAGAGGAAACGAACAGCTCACGCGTCTGAAACCGCACGGTCACCAGGGAAATCGCCGACCCCATGAGCAGCACCGCCAGCAAGAGCACGACCCGGATCACCGTCCCCCCCCCCGGCCACCCCGGGCCGCGGGCCGCCGGCCCGGCAAATGCACCAGACGGCTGGCCTGTTCGCTGTCCAAGGGGCGATCCGTGCGCGCCGCCACACGCATCACGGCGGATCGCGCGCGCACGTTGTCGCGCACCTCGTCCGCATCGGCCCGCACCTTGCCCAGCAGCGACACCCACGGCTGCGGCATATCTTTCTCGGGGATGGGCAAACGCGCCTGCGCCTGCCCGGGATGGGCCGCCGCCGCCAGGCATTGCTTGACCAGGCGGTCTTCCAGGGAATGAAAGCTGATGACGGCCAGGCGCCCGCCGGGGCGCAAATGACTCAAAGCGGCCGGGAGGGCGCGCGCGAGTTCTTCAAGCTCCGCATTGATGTGAATCCGTATAGCCTGAAAGGTGCGGGTGGCCGGGTGTTGACCCTTTTCGCGCGTGCGGACGACACCGGCGACGAGCTGGGCCAATTCGCCCGTGGTGCGCAGCGGGCGGGATTCGCGGCCCGCAACAATCGCCTTTGCAATCTGGAAAGCAAACCGTTCTTCGCCATAATGAGCAATGACCTCCTTGATCTGATCTTGGTCCGCCTGGGCCAGCCATTCGGCGGCCGTCTGGCCCCGCGTGGTGTCCATGCGCATGTCCAGCGGGCCGTCCCGCATGAAAGAAAACCCGCGGGCGGCATCGTCGATCTGCGGCGAGGACACCCCCAAATCCAGCAAGACGCCGTCCACGGCGGACAGGCCCAGCCGATCCAGCTGGGCGGGCAGCGTTGCAAAGCCATCGTGAATGACCTCGACCCGGGCATCCTGCTGGCGCAGGGCCTGCGCCGCAGCGATCGCCACGGGGTCTTTGTCGAAAACCAGCAGCCGGGCCCCCGGCGCAAGCCGCTGCAGCAGCAGGCGGCTATGCCCGCCCCGCCCGAACGTGCCATCCACGAACACCCCCTCGCACGGCGGCGCGGCCAGCGGCGCGCGGCGACCGAACGCAGGGCTTAACAATGCGTCGATCGCCGGTTCCAACAGAACGGTACGGTGGGAATACGCCATGGGGGAATTCAGAAAGAGATCTGCTCAAGGACGGCTGGGTCCAGCTGTTTGACATCCTGCAGGCTGCGCGCCTCCCATTGCTCGCGATCCCACAGCTCGAAATTGGACCCCAGCCCCAACAGCATGACTTCGCGCGTCAGGCCCGCCGCCGCCCGCAATTCGGGCGACACCAGGATACGACCCGCCCCGTCCATTTCCACATCCAGCGCACTGCCCAGCAACAGCCGCTGCAAAGGGCGGGCGCTGGCCGGCAAAGCGGCAATCTGGGTGCGTTTTGCCTCCCAGATCGAACGGGGATAAAGGATCAGGCAGCCATCGGGGTGGCGAGTGAGCGTCAAGCCCCCGCGTTCGTCGGCCAGCAACGCGTCACGATACCGGGCCGGAATCGACATCCGGCCCTTGGCATCCAGCGTCAGCGCGTTGCTCCCCTGAAACACGAGGGTGGTTCTCCCACTTTGGTCCACAAAATTCTACTTTTCCCCACTCTACGGTATCTCATGACCCGGGTCAAGCCGGAAATCCGAATTTATCCAATGACAACAAGCACTTACAATCTTTTCCCATTTAGATTCAAAAATAAAAACGATGAAAAATCAATGGATTGCAGGTTGAATTGAATGTCCTTTGTAAAAAGAAAACGTGACAAAGCGCTGCCAACCGCCCGGCCAACCGACGTCATCGTTGTACGCCTTGCCCAAAGCCCTGGTTTGGCGCCCGGATACCGGACTCGAAAGCACCCGGGCTTTTTACACGTTTGTCTGTCTGGTATCCGCCAAGCAAAAGGCGACTCTCCCTGTCGGATCGTCCCATTTCCCGGCCTGCGGCGCGCCGCCGGTTCTTGTGCTCATTCGGGACGGCGGGGGCGCGATGGCGCTGGGCGGCACCCTGCCGCTTGCGCGCGTCCGGGCCTGCGGCGGCGGGCGCAGTATGGAACGCGGCATCATCTCGGCCCTTCCCCTGGCGCGCGTCCGCGCATGCGGCGGCCCGCCGCATGCGCGGCATTGACTATGGGCGAAACGAGAAAAGCGGAACAGATCTATAGGCCGGATTTTGTACGCCGGGCACGCCCGGCGGGCAATCATTCCTCTGGTCAGGCCATTGCTGGCGTGATCTAGCCATCTACCCGCATGCTCGGGCGGGCCGCCCTGTCGGCCAAAGGCCGGCGCATGCCTATTTGATGTTGCTCCAGATAGAGGTTGCCGCGTTTCACCCTGCCATGCCCCGCCAACGCATTGGCGAGCAGTACGGAGTGGCCGTACCCGTGTGCCCGAAGGCACCCGCATGACAGACTCGTCTCTGTGGCCCTATTCCTCGGCTTGCCGGTAAAGGCTTGCCGGACGGCTGTTAGCCGCTATCTTGCCCGATGGAGTCCGGACCTTCCTCGGGGCATGCGCCCCGCGATTGCCCGATCTGCCCCGCAGACGCATTGTACGTCAGTGCGCCGCCCGATTGGGCCGCGCCGCGAGACATCCAGAGGCCGGGGGCCTGTCAGGCCCGGCGCAAACTGCGACAATGGCGTTTTGGCCCGCCATGATGGCCGGCCTGCGTTTTCGAGATTGCATTGATATGTCTGACACCCTGCTGGCGCTGACCCAGGCGCAGCTGGCCTATGGCCACCATCCGCTGCTGGATCACGCCGACCTGGCCCTGCAAAGCGGCGAACGCATCGGCCTGATCGGCCGCAATGGCGCGGGCAAATCCTCCCTGCTGCGCGTGCTGGACGGCCGCACCCAGCTGGACGACGGCGACGTCCGCCGGCAAAAAGGCCTGCGGGTGGCGACGGTGGAACAAGAGCCCAGCCTGCCCGAAGACCAGACCATTCTGCAGTACCTGCAAGGCGACTATCTGGCCGCTGAAGACTGGTCGCGCGGCGCACGCGCCGCCGCCCTCATTGATTCCCTCGGCCTGGCGGGCGACCTGCCGATCGCGGGCCTGTCCGGCGGCACCCGCAAGCGCGTCGCCCTAGCCCGGGCGCTGGTCGAAGAACCCAACCTGCTCTTGCTGGACGAACCCACCAACCACCTGGACTTCGATGGCATCGCCTGGCTGGAGACCTTGCTGCGCCAGGCCCGCATGACCCTCGTTCTGATCACCCACGACCGGCGCTTCCTGGACGCGGTCGCCACCCGCATCATCGAACTGGACCGGGGCCAGCTATTCAGCTTCCCCGGCAATTTTTCCGACTGGCAAACGCGCAAGGCGCAGTGGCTGGAAGCCGAACAACAGGCCAACGCCCGCTTCGACAAACTGCTGTCCCAGGAAGAAGTCTGGATTCGCAAAGGCATCGAAGCCCGGCGCACCCGCAACGAAGGCCGCGTGCGCCGCCTGGAAGCCCTGCGCCGCGAACGCGCCGCCCGGCGCGACCAGCAAGGCCAGGTGCGCTTTGCCGTCGGCGACGGCCAGCGCTCGGGCAAGCAAGTGGCCGAACTCGAACACGTCACCCACGGCTTTGGCGACCGCATCCTGATCCGCGACTTCAGCACCCTGATCCTGCGCGGCGACCGCATCGGCCTGATCGGCCCCAACGGCGCGGGCAAAACCACGCTGCTGCGCATCCTGCTGGGCGAACTTGCCCCCCGGCAAGGCACGGTGCGCCTGGGCACCAATCTGTCCATCGGCTACTTCGACCAGATGCGCGACCGCCTGGACGAATCCGCCACCCTGGCCGACACCATCAGCCCCGGCAGCGAATGGGTGGAAATCGGCGCCCAGCGCAAGCACGTCATGAGCTACCTGGAAGACTTCCTGTTCCCCGCCGCCCGCGCCCATTCCCCCGTATCCAGCCTGTCCGGCGGCGAGCGCGCCCGCCTGGCCCTGGCCCGCATGTTCGCCCAGCCGCACAACGTGCTGGTGCTGGACGAACCCACCAACGACCTGGACATCGACACCCTCGAACTGCTGGAAAACCTGTTGCAGGACTACCAGGGCACGGTGCTGCTGGTCAGCCACGACCGCAGCTTCCTGGACAACGTCGTCACCCAGACCATCGCCGCCGAAGCCGACGGCCACTGGCAGGAATACGTCGGCGGCTACGCCGAGTGGGAAGCCCAGCGCCCCCGGCCATCCGCGCTACCCGAGCAGCCCGCGCTGTCTGCGGCTGGCGACGCGGCCAAAACAGCTGCGGCGCCCGACGACGGCCAGCGCCGCAGCCAGGCCGCGCCGGACGCGGCCCCGGCCCCCGCCCAGGCCGAACGCCCGCGCCGCAACCGCCTGGCGCCCTGGGAAGCCGAAGAACTGGCCAGCCTACCCGACCAGATTGCCGCCCTGGAAGCCGAACAGGCCGAACTCGCCGGCGCGCTGTCCAACCCGGATCTATACCGTGACGGCCCCGAAGAAGCCGCCCGCATTCAAACCGCCCTGGATACCCTGGCCGCCCAACTGGACGCCCTGTTCGAGCGCTGGGCTGCCCTGGAAGACAAGCGCGGCGAAACCTGACCCGCCGGGCGCGCCACCCACGCGCCCGGCGTCAAGCGCCGTCAACCGGCGCAACCTGGCGCCGGGGGTCGCTGTTCCCCTGCGCCCCCGCCCCTCTAAGCCACCACCCGCCAGGCCAACGCCTCTCCCGCCGCCAGCGGCACCAATTCATCCCCGCCCATCGGCAGCGTGTCCGGCACCACCTCCGGCTCACGCGTCAGGGTCAGCATCCCCGCATTCACCGGCAGCCCATAAAACCCCGGCCCATTCAGACTGGCAAAGGCCTCCAGCCGATCCAGCCGCCCCACGGACTCGAACGCCGCCGCATACAAAGCCATCGCATGGCGCGCCGTATAGCACCCCGCGCAGCCGCAGTCCTGCTCCTTCGCCCCGCGCGGGTGCGGCGCGCTGTCCGTCCCCAGGAAAAACCGCGCTTCTCCGCTGGTGGCCGCATCCAGCAGCGCCAGGCGATGGCGCTCACGCTTCAGAACCGGCAGACAGTACCAATGCGGCCGCAGCCCGCCCTTGAACAGGGCATTGCGGTTATACAGCAGATGATGCGCCGTGATCGTGGCCGCCACCGGCCCTTCGGCCTGCCGCACATACGCCACCCCCTCGGCCGTGGTCAGGTGCTCGAACACCACTTTCAGGGCAGGGTAAGCCTGGCGCAGCGGCCGCATCACCCGGTCGATGAACACCGCCTCCCGGTCGAACAGATCCACGGCGGGGTCGGTGACTTCGCCATGAACCAGCAAAGGCAGGCCCACGCGCTGCATTTCATCCAGCACCGCGCGGCAATGGGCCAGCAGATCGGTCACCCCCGCGTCCGAATGCGTCGTGGCGCCCGCCGGATAGAGCTTGACCCCATGCACCACCCCGCTGTCCTTGGCCCGGCGGATTTCCGCCGGCGCGGTGTTGTCCGTCAGGTATAAAGTCATCAGCGGCTGGAAATCGGCCTGGGACAAGCCGCATGCCCGCAGCGCCTCGACGATCCGGCCCCGATACGCCAAGGCATCCGCGGTCGTCAGCACGGGCGGCTTCAAATTGGGCATGATGATGGCGCGCCCGAACTGCCTGGCGGAATCCGATACGACGTCCCGCAGGACCTCGCCATCGCGCAAATGCAGATGCCAATCATCCGGGCGCGCCAGCGTCAGGGTTTGCGCGCCGGACGCCACGGGGGCCACAGGATGGCCCGGATGAGAAGGTTCAGAGATCATTTTTGCTACACCAGAGGAAAAAGCTGAATTATTTTGAGGGGGCGCTTTGTCTTTCGCGGTAACACGCGTTAAGCTTCGGGGGCAATTCTTTTAATCAAGTAGGAGCCTGTTTCATGGCAACCACAGCTAAACCCGCACGCAAGCCAAATGCGGCCTTCATGAAACCACTGACCCCCAGCGAAACTCTGGCTGCGGTCATTGGCAACGAAGCCGTGCCGCGCACAGAAGTGACCAAGCGCATCTGGGAATACATTAAAAAACACGACCTGCAAGACCCGGCAAACCGCCGCAACATCAACGCCGATGACAAGCTGCGCCCGCTGTTTGGCAAAGACCAGGTTTCCATGTTTGAACTGACCAAACTGGTCAGCCAGCATCTGAAGTAAGCCGATTTTCGCCCAGGCCCGACCCATCGGGCCCCGGGGTGGTTCCGCAACCGGACATCCCCCCAAAAGGGCAGTTCGGGCGGCAGCGGGATGCGGCGTCAAACGACGGCATCCCGGCCCCCGACAGGCCGCAGCCCGTGGCCTAGAGCCCCGGCAAAGGGGTCTCCCCCGAAAAATGGGCCAGCCAGCCCTTGATCAGGCGGTAGATCAGCCAGATATACACCACCAGGCCCGTGACATAGCCCACAAAGATCAAGGCCAATGCGGCGCTGATCACCAGCCACAGCAAGCCCCACCAAAACGTGCGGATGATCCAATCAATGTGGCCCGCATGGACGGTGCCCACCATGTCGCCGCGCTTAAGATAAGCCATCACCACGGCGGCGATGGCGGTTGCCCCCAAGAAGCCCGCCGATAGAACCCCGATGGCGAACAAGGCATACATGACATGTATCAGCTGACCTTGCGACAAGCCGGGGCTGGCGTGGAAATCAGGGGTGTTCTCGTCTTGCATCATGAAGTCTCCAGGGCGGGCAATCGCCACAATTGATCGGAGACCATTCTAACGAATTTGCCGCCACAAAGACAAAACCCCCACAGCGGATAAGCTGCGGGGGTTTTGCGGTATAAAAGCCTGACGATGACCTACTTTCACAGGTGTCCACCCACTATCA
>NZ_JBLGTV010000017.1:0-67838 GCF_047468865.1 Castellaniella hirudinis | reverse complement strand
CGTGAATTTGTAGTGGTGCAGTTTAAAACAGAACTCTTAAAAATCAATAGCTTGCGTTTTTAACTGTCGAACTCTGGTGCCCGGCACCTTGTGGGTATGCACCCCGATACGATGCGCGGCAGGCTTCAACAGCAGCCCATGCAGGCTGATAGTACGCAGGAAAAACTACCAGGTCGGGTACACACCACGCGGACACAATGCGCCCCTCAAGTGTCAACAACCGCCACCGGTTGACACCCAAACGAAAAAAGGACCTACGCCATAAACGTAAATCCTTGATTTCACTTGGAGGCGCAAGCCGGAATCGAACCGACGTACACGGATTTGCAATCAATTTAAGTGGACGTCAATAATCGACTTTGTGCATAAAAACGGTAGCTTACATAAATTAAGAGCCCCTTTAAGCGACACTAGAGGCCCTTGCTGTTGTCAGTATGTTGACAGTTCTGCTTAGCCTTCATCACTTGTTACATCAGGATCAATTTCAGATCCAAAAGGCTCCCATTGAACATTGAATGCTCTCCATAATCCTCGGTGAAGTATTATCGCCTCATTTTTTTTATAGGATGAGCTTCGGTTTCTATATTTATAACTAAGATATCTTTTTCCACTATTCTTGTGGACACGAACATTGCCTATTGCGCTGCATTCATACAAGACCCGCAATATATTATCTAGCTCAACATCCGCTACATTCCATCCAATTTCTTTTGCGGAATTCTGGAGGTCTTCATATGAAAAATCTCTTTTCCCTATTTGCTCTATTGATGACGTTATTCCCCTTATGCCATCAAGAGATACGTATCCATCTAGTTCATCATGGATTTCAGGGAGAAAGTACTTTGAGGAATATTCTCTCAGGCCATTCCTCATTTCTGAGACTTGAGTAGATTTGGATTCTGTTGATTTTTGAATATAGGATAAAATCTGCAAGTAGTCTCTTGGTGTGTGTCGCGTCATGTCAAGCATAAGTTTCAGAGAGTTTCTCCCTTCGATTCTTCTCGGTAGAAAATCTCTGACTACGTCGACATTTTTTCTTAAAGACAATTTTGCACGAAGGTTTCCAATCTTCACTAGCTGTGATCTTGCTGGAAACTTCGGATTTGAATTCCAATCCAAATCAATGGAATAATCTTGTCGGATTTTGTTTTTATTGGCTCCCCCCAAGAGCTGAAATATATCTGTTCTACATAAAACAATAATTTTTGCTGGAACAGAATTTTTCTTAAGAAACTCATTTATTCTGTGTGATTCAAAGATGAGCGCCCCAATCGAGGCGTACTGTTCGTTTGAATTAGAAAGTATATCATCCAAACCATCTATCGCCATTAGATGCGTTGATTGTGATCTTATTTTTGCAATGTATGGCCTCAGATTGTACATAAACCATCTAATGTCTATTTTTTCGGCCTCTGATTTTTGAGCCCATTTTTTTTCCGCAAACTTGGGGATGGATAATTTAAAAGAGCTTTCAGATGAGATGCGAACCATTGAGTTTAAGTCTGGGGCGGATAGTAACCCCATTTCTGCGAAAGAGGATTTAATTTGATTGTATTCCTCTGTGGAGTCAATGGATATTGATTGATCATTAAAAAATGATTTCAATAGATATGAATAAAGGATCCATGACCATGCTGTTGGTAGATTTGTCTCTAGCGCTTCGTTGTTTCTAACGATATTGGAAAATTTTACGTATTCAAAATCCTCAATATTCACAATATCCACGAACATTAAGGGATCATTCTCATGGATTAATCTCAATCTCTCTGCAATTGCAGATTTTCCAGAACCCTTGTAACCAAGCACCAACCATTCTCGCCCTTTGGCGAGCCGCTCTGATAAATCGTGTACATCAAGGTATCCTTCTGTTAGAAGAGAAGGATTCTCTCTTGCTTCAGTTTGTGCGCTCGCATACCCAAAATCAATATTTCTAAAGCCTATGGATTCATTGGTCATTTGCTAATGCTCATGTGTAGATTTGAATTATATGATTATGGTCTTGGTTGCTATTGTTGCGATACTCGCTGCACTTGAAGCACCAGCAAAATTTCACTGCTGGACTGTTCATAGCCAGTAGTATGCAGGAAGCGCGGCAAGAAACTCAAGCCGTCCCGCGTGTTGGTGTCTTTACTCTCGGTCAGGCCACCCAGCACGATCACATCGCCATCCTGCATGCCTACCTTCGTTTTCAGCTCCCGCTTGGTCAGCGTGGGCGAATTGTTCACGCCAGTTGTCGTCTTCACAAAGTTGGAAAGCTGCTGCGTGATGTCCAGGTCGATGATGCCTTCCTTCACCACTGGCCGGATGTCGAAGATGACGCCGGAACTGCGATACTCGACCGATTGTACGGCTTGGCCTGCACCTTGTGGGTACGACAGAGCGCCCAGCACAGGCACATCCTGGCCCACCGAGAAGATGCCTTGTGATCCTGACTGGATACGCAGTGCAGGCGATGACACCACCTTGAAGCGGCTGTCGCTCGACAGCATGGAATAGACGGCATCCAGGCTGGTGTTCTTGATCTGAATGAAGTTGCCCAGGTTCGTGGCCGTGGAGCCGATGCCGATGCCTACATGGCCGCCCAGCAGGTTTGCCAGCAAGCCAAAGGCCGATCCCTGCCTGTCGGTGTTGCTGACCTCATAGACCAGCCCACGCACAGCGACTTCACCAATGCGCCTGTCCACTTGCGGCAGCAGCTCACGCAGGCGTTCAATTTCTTCTTCTGCACCGGCAAACACCAGCACATCGGATGACTGGTCGATCAGCGATGCCGCCGACGAGATTGGTACGTCGCCCTTGGGGCTAGCTTCCGGCGTGGCCCTGACGCTGCGATTGGTGACGAACGATCCCTTGAACAGCGGTGCTAGCGTGCGCGACAGGTAGGACACCTCGCGGTACTGCGGCTGGTAGATGTAGATATGCTCGGCCTGGACCGGCGGTTCACCCTCGACACGCTTGCGCACAAAGTCCACGCCTGATTTGCGTTCAACCATGTAGCCCAGGCTGTCCAAGAAGTACTGCATGAACAGCGACAGCTTGCCCTGGTTGTCTTTGTACCGAAACGACACTAGCCGTTCGTCTTCCAGTACGTCCGGGGCCAGGACATAGGGCGTGGTCGTGGCTTCACGGTAGATGAGCTGCACGACTTCGGAAATGCTTGCCCCTTGCAGGTCGAGATTGATCGTCTTCGCGTGAACGGCGCCAGCAAAGGCCAGGGACAGAATAGATGCCAGGATACGCAGTTTCATTTATTGGCCTTTGGATGTAGGTTTGCTGCCGCTCCAGGCGGTGATGCGTTCGCCATCGACCTCACCGATCATGACGGCACCGCTGTTCTGGAAGTTAGAAGGATGTTCAAGCCGCATACGGCCATCGGTGGATTGGATGACGGCGTAGGCGGTCTTGCCTGCCTGCATGGTGCCGACCAGCCGCCAAGACGTGGACATGGCTTGGCGGGGTTGAGCGCGTGCTGTCGGTGCAGATGCAGGTAACGCTGAATTTGTCTTGGAATCGACGTAACCCGTTGATGTCGCTGGATTGTCTGTTTTTGGCTTGCTGCCGAAGAAGCCCATCAAGGTGTACACGCTGATGCTGAACAGGCCGATGACCAGGACGGCCAGAATCCAGAGCTTGGGGCTTTTCAGGACGTTCTGGCGATCATCGACTTGCAGCTCCTTACCCGCGCCGCCGGTGTAGCTGCTGTATAGCGGAAAAATCTGCGGGTCATACCGCTTGTTCTCGACGGCCACGCGGCCCTTTTGCGTGAGCTTGTAGCCTTCCCACATTTCGACTCGGTAGGTCTTGTGCAGGCCCAACGTCTTGATCTTGGTGGTCTTGAAGGTGACTTCCACAACGACCTTAAGGATGCGGTGCAGATCGGAAATGTCCTGCACCATCAGCACCAAGTCGCAGCACACCTTGGTATCGGGATGGACGAAGTGGCGATGCTCTCGGAAGAACACCTTGTGTTCGGCCAGCAGCTTGCAGTCCGTCCCCCAGAAGCGCCATGCCTCATCAATGCAGATGATATCGCCGGGCTGGCAGAAGGTATCGACGGTCTCGCCGTAGGGCAGAAAATCGGCTTTGCCTACATCCTCGTTCTTGCAATGCACGACGGATCCCAAGCGTTCCGGTGCGATACCAGAGGCTTTGCATCATCGTGCTTTCCCATTCACGCGCAGATCATGAATGGCCGCTTGGTACATGCCGAAGATCAGCGTTCCGCACCAACTCAAGCCAGACAGAAGGAAGAAGAACAGCGTCAGGCTTTGCAGAATGCCAATGGCGTGCCAGGCGGTACGCAGGTGACCAGCATCCCAATAGCCATCCATGCGCCCCTGAGGCCGTCTGCCGTGATAGTCGAAACCGCCATTCATGCAGGCTTCGCGCACACCTTCGACGCCGCCACATCCTCCCTCGAAGAAGTCCAGGGCAATGTCGATGCGAGACAACCGGGCATTGAGCGGCACCAGAAAGTCGTACATGGCCTGACGCCAGCCAGCCTTAGCGAAGGTGCAGCCGCTGCCATTGAGCATGATCAGATAGGTATCGCGCTGGTACACGCCGCCACCGGACACGCTGCCGACTTCTTCGCCTTCATCGTTCAAAATGCGTAGGGTGCTGTCGTAGTAGTTGCGGCCTGGGCGCAGGTCGCCCACCTGAAAGCCAGTGATCGCAGCAACTTTCTTGGCCAGGATCGCCATGACCTGGACTTCAGTGACGAACTCACCTTCATGGTGTTCGTTGCTCAGCGTCCAGAACAGGAAATTGAACAGATCGGTTCCCTTGATCGTGGTCGAGAGCCAATCCGTCGTCACAACCGCGAGCATGGCGTGATGGGCAGGGTATTCGGTTCAGCCATGCCGGCGTTTCGCGTGGCGCTGGCCCGAGCAAAGATCATCTTGCCTGCCGGACAGATGACGCATGTGCTGCGGCATACGTTCGCCAGCCACTTCATGATGAACGGCGGCAACATTCTGACCTTGCAGCGCATCCTGGGGCATTCAACCCTGACGATGACAATGCGGTATGCCCACCTTGCCCCTGATCACTTGCAGGAGGCCAGAAGGTTGAATCCGCTACGTCAGCGGACAAATCCAGCAAATAGCAGCCTGGTTTGATCGACGGTTACAGCAGTTCCCGACCGACGGGCGGAGCATCGAGCCATTCCTGTTCTTCCGGTGTTCGTGGCTGCGAGTAGTCAGATTCAGCCAGCAATTCATCCAGCGTGTAGCGTGGACGTGTTTGCGTGGGCTGCTCTGTTTCTTCGACCTCACGATTCAGGTCTTCCATCAATGCTTCCACCGTGGGAAAGCGCGTCAGGCCGCCGGCACGTGCTTCGGCAATGGCATCTTCTGTTTCTTTTCGGCCCATAACAAATTCTCCGTGGCGGTGAGTGCCGTACCTGGTACGGGACATGACGGTGTGCTGGGATTTTAGCGGCTAAAGCCCTGGCCACGCGTGCAGGCGATGGGCTGTAGCGTGTTGTATGTTGTATCGCACTACATACAACATACAACATGCAAGGGTAAGAATAATAAGAAGATTATTCTTCTTACCGCTTACCGGCCATAGCGTGCAGCCGATAGGAGCCAGCCAGGGAAAGGCGTATTGTCTGGCTGCTGGATGCCGGCCCCTCAAGTGTCAAGATCAATCATCACAGTTCCTGCTGCCGGCAGCACTGATTGATGATGAGGCGATTGTGCGCATGGCGATCTTGACACTTGAGGGGCGCAGATATGCGATGCGCGGCAGGCTTTAGCAGCAGCCCATGCAGGCTGATAGTACGCAGAAGAAGCCACCAGGTCGGACACAACCCATGTCAACACAAATGCGCCCCTCAAGTGTCAACAACCGCCACAGCCGGCCTATGCCTGGCCGCTACCCGCCATCGGTTGACACTTCGTTGACACCCAAACGAAAAAAGGACCTACGCTCAACACGTAAGTCCTTGATTTCATTTGGAGGCGCAACTCGGAATCGAACCGGGGTACACGGATTTGCAATCGTCGCCGCTCTGCGCCTTTCATGGCCATTCCATTGCAAAACAATGGCTTAAATTTTAATTTCCAGCCAATATCCTCCCAATAGACACCATTGCTGTTGACTATTGGTTGACTCCGTCGGAAGCGCATGTGTGCGCCAAATAAAACACTATTCGATTTCTTGCCCCACAATAGTGCGCTGGCGCTTGATTGGGCGACGCTCTGGTTGTGCGGCGGCATCATCTTCTTGACGACCTGTTCCTTGAGTTCCTGGCTGTAGGTGGACATGAATTCATTCCGATCGCTCCCTCAATTTCTTTTTTCAGAGAACCGGACATCTATTGTGACCGAGGGGGGCTTTGAGCATTGAAAACATTCACACCGGATTTTATTGCGATGCCTTTTATGATGTCATCTGACTCTATGGAAATATCAATTCCTTCGCCATGAGATGTGGTGACGCGATCAGACGGGTTTGCTTTTTCCGCAACCCATTTTGCCAATGGCTCAAAAAACTCATTTCCAAATAGCGTTTCATCGGAACTGGAAACGTGGGCCCTGAGCAATTCCTCGACAATTTCAGCAGCATCGACAGTGCCAGTAGCGCGATAGAGATACGGATTTTTCCTTTTCAAGGTTCTGTCAAGTTGCAAGCCTTGCAATGACTCGATCCTTTTCTGGTAAAAATTCGACAGCAGTTCTGAAATTTTTATTTCAAGGTCATCGGAATCAATCGTCATGAGATTCTTCTCTAATTATTTTGTTTCCTGCAATAGCATAGCGCAGATGAACAGATGTACCTCTGTGTCTGCGGACTTTCACTTCCGAGTCCCCTTGAGCCACAGATATAAGCATTTGTCCTATTGCTTTCCCCAATCCAATCGGTACTGCATTTCCGATTTGTTTGTAGCAGTCAGCCACTTTTCCCGTAATAATCCATGAATCCGGGAACTGCTGAATTCTAGCGTACTCTCTGACGGATAGAGGGCGATAATGTATTGGATGCCCTAATAGAGTTGCTTTTTGCGTTGGGCTTGTGACCAACGTGGGGGATGGCTGTGAAAACGAAAGCCTCCTGAAAAAGCCGACTTTCCCACCACCTGATTCAAAAGCACCTCCCATGGCAACTTTTTGATCAGCAGGCGTCAGAGATCGCCAATTGCCACCTTCAGGAATTTTCTTCAAAAAATCAATGGTTTTTTGAGAGAATTTCGCTCCTGGCCCAGGATTTTCCATTAAATCAGAAATTGCTGAACCAAGGGTTCTCCATCTCATGTTGGGGTCTTGGTGAAGATGAAAGTGTGTTGGGGATGGAATGAAGATCGGTTCATTATCGCGGCTGCCGATAATAATCAGCCTTTCTCTAAATTGGGGCACCCCATAATGCACCGCATCCAGCAAACCATACACGACGTGATAACCTAAATCCGTAAGCCTCTTGAGTATTATTTCCAAAAGCATGGGCTTGGATTTGTCATCCTTATTGCTATGCATAGAAAGCAACCCCTTTACGTTCTCCATGACAAAGAATCGTGGCCTTAGGTTTTCTACCACCTGAGCAAACTGTTCAAAAAGCCCCCCCTTTCATCTTCAACACCAAGACGTTTTCCCGCAGTAGAGTACGCTTGGCAAGGAGGGCCGCCCACAACCGCAAATAAATCCTTTTTTGCCACCTTGCCCGCTTGCAATAAGAATTTGCATGATGGGTCATTCTCGATGAGTTCTTTAATATCACCTTCTACTACAGCATGCCCATTTGCCCGAATGGTTTCAGCGCACCATTTATCCATATCCTGTGAGATGCACACATTGACCCCTGCCGCCATGAGGCCGAGATCCAGGCCCATAGCGCCAGAAAAAAGAGAAATAGTTGGATACTGAGGGCTACCATGAATGGTGACTATATTGCTTTTCATGCTTTCTACTCAAAATGGCTGCCTTGTGGCAAGCTTGACGTCGATTGTACTGTCTGATAGTCCTTGCGAAGGAAAACCAGCAAGTAAAGTAGAGACATATTCGTTTAGCACGGGTAGTCGCTGCTGCATTGGCCTAGCCACATCACTTCGCCATCCATTTGCGCAGCAAACGTTTCTTCAAGGCTCCGCACTCGCTGGGGCTGTTGGTATGCCCCACAGTCGGGGGCTTGCGATGCACGGCAACGCTTCAACAGCAGTCCATGCAGGCGGATAGTACGCAGGAGCAGCCACCAGATCGGGGACACCCCATGCCGACACACAGCCTGGCCGTACCCGCCATCGGTTGCCATTTTATTGACACCAAAACGAAAAAAGGACCTACGCCAGAAACGTAAGCCCTTGATTTCATTTGGAGGCGCAAGCCGGAATCGAACCGACGTATACGGATTTGCAGTCCGCTGCATCACCACTCTGCCATTGCGCCAATGATGCGCTGGAAAACCCAGCCAAGTCCGGCATTATACGATATTTTTGCTATCGCATCTCAAACGCCTCGCGGCGCGCCCCCGGCCAGGGAGACCCAAATGCTTTAAGATGGCCGCCTACGATAAAAACCTCTGTTTCTGCAAGCCAGGATTAACCCATGGGTACTTTTCTCCCCCTGATCACCGGCGCCATCTGGCTGTACATCGCCTGGCGCTTCGTCTGGCCGCTGCCCGCCAGTCCGGCCACCCGGACGGCCCTGGCCCTGGTGTTATTGCTGGCGGCCGAATATCACCAGATCATCCTCCGGTTCTTCGGCACCCTGGCCTCGCCCGAGCTGCCCCAATGGGTATTGATCATCCTGGCCTGGGCCTTCGGGGTCGTCCTGCTGCTGGCCCTGTTGCTGCTGCTGCGGGATATCGCGGGCCTGCTGACCTGGCTGCCCGCCCACGCGCTCGGGCGGGCCATCCTGCAAGGACGCGCCCTGGGGCTGGCCATTGGCGGCCTGGCGCTTGTGCTGGCCGCCATCGGCGTCTGGCAAGCCGTCAAGGTGCCCCACATCAAAACCATTGCCGTCAAAATCCCCAACCTGCCCGCCGCCTTCGACGGCTACCGCATCGTGCAGTTGACCGACACCCACGCCAGCCGCCTCCTGTCGGAATCCTGGCAAGCCGCCGTGGTGGCACGCGCCAACCAGTTGAACCCGGATCTGATCGTCATCACCGGCGACCTGGCCGACGGCACCCCGGAAGAACGCGCCCGGGACGTGCAGCCATTCTCCCGGCTGCGGGCGCGCGACGGCGTGCTGGCCATCCCCGGCAACCACGAATACTATGCCGACTACATCGGCTGGATGCCCGCCTACCGGGCCTTGGGCCTGACCATGCTGGAAAACAGCCACGTGCTGATCCAGCGGGACGGCCAGGCCCTGGCGGTGGCGGGCGTGACGGACCGCCAGGCCACCGCGTTCGGGCTGCCCGGGCCCGACCTGCCCGCCGCCCTGGCGGGCATCCCCGCCGGCACGCCCACCATCCTGCTGGATCATCGGCCCGGCGGCGCCCCGAAAAACGCCACGCACGGCGTCGCCTTGCAGTTATCGGGCCATACCCACGGCGGGCAAATCCTGGGGCTGCACCTGCTGACCCAAATGGCCAATGACGGTTTTGTCTCCGGCCTGTATACCGTCGGCCCCATGACGCTGTACGTCAGCAACGGCACGGGGCTCTGGAGCGGCTTGGCCATCCGCCTGGGGCGGCCATCGGAAATCACCCAGATCGTGCTGCGGCCCGAATAAGGTCTATTGCCTTCCAGGCATCCCGCGCCGGGGCGCCCGCGGTATATTGCACGAGGCGCCTGGCCAGCGGCCCGGCCAATCTTCACCGCAGGGAGTCTCACGATGAAAACACGTATTTTCGGCACGACGGGCCGCACGGTCGCCGTCCTGGGGCAAGGCAGCTGGTATATCGAGGACGCCGATCCCCGCCAGGCCGTCGCCGCCTTCCAGGCGGGCCTGGATGCCGGGATGAACCACATCGACAGCGCCGAAATGTACGGCTCGGGCGCGGCGGAAGCCCTCGTGGGCCAAGCCATCCGGGGCCGCCGTGACGACGTTTTCCTGGTCTCCAAGGTTCTGCCATCCAACGCATCGTATCGCGGCGCCATCGCCGCCTGCGAACGCTCGCTGAAAGCCCTGGGCACGGATCACCTGGATACCTACCTGCTGCACTGGCGCGGCGCAGTGCCTCTGGAAGAAACCTTTCGCGCCTTCGACACCCTGCAGGCCGCAGGCAAGATCCGCGCCTACGGGGTCAGCAATTTCGACGTGGACGACCTGCAAGAAGCCTGGGACATCCTGGGCCCCGGAAAACTGGCCTGCAACCAGGTGCTGTACCACCTGCGGGAACGCGCCATCGAACACGCCGTGATCCCCTGGTGCCAGGCGCACGGGGTGGCCGTGGTGGCCTACAGCCCTTTCGGGCACAATGATTTCCCGGACGCCCAAAGCGCCGCCGGACAGGTTCTGCATGCGGTGGCCGAGGCCCGCCAAGCCACGCCGCGCCAGATCGCCCTGGCTTTCCTGACCCGCGAAGACGGCCTGTTCACCATCCCTAAATCAGCATCGGTCGCGCACACCCAAGCCAACGCCGCCGCCGGACGGATCACGCTGGATCCGGCCGACATCCAGCGGCTGGATCGCGCTTTCCCGCGCGGCCCCAAGCCCGGCTACCTGCCCATGATCTGATCCGGCCCGGGGCCGGCAGGCCCGCCATGCGCCTCGCGGCCCCGCCCGAGGCGCGGCCGGCGCCGCATCGCGGCGACATCAAACCGGCAACGTCACGCCGGCATCCCGGCCACGGACTGCGCCACGGCGGCAGTCAGGCGCTTGGCATAGGGCACGTGCAGGAATTCGTTGGGCCCGTGGGCATTGGATTTCGGCCCCAGCACGCCGCACACCATGAACTGCGCCTGCGGAAACCCCTGCAGCAGCAGATTCATCAATGGAATCGTGCCCCCCTGGCCGATGTAGCCGCACGGGGCGTCGAAATACTGCCGCGACGCCGCGTCCAGCGCGGCCTGCAGCCAGGGGGCGGATTCGGGCGCATTCCAGCCGCTGGCCACGCCGGGATCCGGCTGAAACACCACGCGGGCCTGGTACGGCGCGTCTTGTTCCAGCAGGGCCTTGAGCGTTTGCGCCGCCGCGACGGCATCCACCAGCGGCGGCAGCCGCAGCGAAAGCTTGAATGCCGAGCGGGGCCGCAGCACATTGCCCGCGCTGGCCAGGGGCGGCAGGCCCTCGGCCCCGGTGACCGACAGGGCGGGCCGCCAGGTGCGGTTGAGCATGGCCTGCTGAGGGTCGCGCGTCATGGGCAGGACAAAGCCGTTATCCGCCCCGCAGGCCCAGGGAAAACGTTTCCAGACCTCGTCACCCAGGATGCGGGCGGCTTCGCGGGCCTGCGCCTGACGCGGCAGGGGGATATCGCAATAAAAGGATTCCGGCAGCACCCGGCCCGTGCCGCTGTCTTCCAGGCGATCCAGCAAGTGCCGCAAAATCCGAAAACTGGAGGGCACCACCCCGCTGGAATCCCCCGAATGCACGCCTTCGTCCAGCACCTGGACTTCCAGCGTCCCCGTGACCAGGCCGCGCAGCGAATTGGTCATCCACAGCTGGTCGTAATTGCCCGCCCCCGAATCCAGGCATACTACCAGGGCCACCCGCCCCAGCCGGTCGCGCAGGCTGTCGATATAAGGCAGCAGGTCGTAGCTGCCGGATTCTTCGCAGGTTTCGATCAGCCCCACGCAGCGCGGGCGCGGCACGCCCTGGCGATCCAGCGCTTCGATGGCGGTGAGCGAGGCGTACACAGCATAGCCATCGTCAGCCCCGCCGCGGCCATACAGCTTGCCCTCCTGCATGACCGGCTGCCACGGCCCCAGGCCGGCCCGCCAGCCGGAAAACTCGGGCTGCTTGTCCAGGTGACCGTACATCAAGACCGCCTGGCCGTCATCCCGGCGCGTGGCGGGGGCCTCGAAGTACAGAACCGGCGTGCGGCCCGGCAGGCGCAGGATCTCGACCTTCAGCCCGGCGACCGGACGGCTTTCCAGCCACTGGGCGGCATCGCGCACCACGCGGTCGATGTGGCCGTTCTTGGCCCAGTCCGGGTCGAAGGCCGGGCTCTTGGCGGGAATCGAAATATAGCGCCGCAACGCGGGGACAATTTCGGCGTCCCATTGTTCGTCGACGAAATCCCGCAGCCGTTGAGGGTCGAGGCCGACGGGCGGGGTGGATGAAGGCATGTCCATGGCGAAATCCTTGGCGGCCGGCAGGGCCGGCCCGATGAAAACACAAGCGTCCATTCTACGCCGCCCACGTTGGGAATATCCCCACGCGACTGCGGCCCCCGGGTGCAAAACGCCCTGTTTCATGCCATGCTTGCACGACCCCAACCCTCAAGGAGGATCACATCATGGCAGACACCTGGCTGACCACCCTGATTACCGCCACCCCCCAGGAAGGCTACGAACTGGCCATCAAACTGTCGCGCATGGGCGTCAAATACACCCAGCCCTCGGCCGAGGTTCGCGACAAGCTGCGGCCAGTCTATGGCGAAGACGCCAACGCCCTGATCGCCTCGTCCCAAGTGGTGGCCCTCAACTTCCAGACCGTCGCCGCCGCCAACCACTACTGGAAATAACATGCGGTTTCCCTGTCCTTCCCATCCCGCCTGTACCCGATGCCCCAGGTAGACGCTTTAGTCCGGGCCGCCATGAGTCGCTGGCCTCAAGTGCCGGCGGCCTATGGCTGGCTGTCGCTGTCGCGCCGCGGCCAATGGCTGTTGCACCCGCGCGGCCAGGGCTGGGGCGTCCCCGGCACCGAGCCCGGCGAACCCATCACCAACGCGCAAATCACCAGCTTCATCGGGCGCAACTACCTTGCCGACGCCCACGGCCGGTGGTTTTTCCAGAACGGCCCGCAACGGGTATTCGTGGGCCTGGACGGCGCGCCCTGGGTTCTGCATACCCGGCCCGGGCTCGATGGTCGGCCGCAGCTGGCCACCCATAACGGCTTGGCCTACGCTTCGCCCACGCACTGGTGGATCAGTCCCGACGGGCTGCTGTATGTCCAATCCCCCCAGGGGGCCGGCCTGATCCGGGATCGTGACCTGGCCCAGGTCATCGAGCACCTGCGCCTGGCGGACGGCCAGCCACTGGCCGATTACCTAGACGCACAACCCGCCCGGCGGTCCACCGTCACCGTCCGCTTCGGGCCGGATCCGGCCGTCCCCCTGGCCTGGCTGGACGGCACGACGCCCGATCGCGCGCTGGGCTTCGTCCGCCATCCCCGGCCCGACGCCCCGGCCTGATGCGCGCCACCGTCCGATAGCGTCCGGCCCGGCCCCATTTGGCACACCAGTGCTTTAAAATCGCAGGATGAACCAGCCCGCCCCCAATTTCTACCACCCGGCGCCCCGCAGCCAACAGTTCTGTTCGCAGTGCGGCCATCCGCTCACACGCGAGACCCCCCCGGACGACAACCGCATCCGCGACCTCTGCACGCATTGCGGGGCGGTGCATTACCAGAACCCACGCAACGTGGTGGGGGTGGTGCCCATCCTGGGCAACCAGGTTCTGCTGTGCCGCCGCGCCATCGAGCCCCGCTACGGCAAGTGGACCTTGCCAGCCGGGTTCATGGAACTCGGCGAAACCACCGAACAAGGCGCCCTGCGCGAAAACCAGGAAGAATCCGGCGCCCGCATCCAGGTGCAGTCCCTGTATACGGTGGTCGATGTGCCTTCGGTCAACCAGGTGCACTTGTATTACCTGGCCCAGGTGCTGGGGCCGGAGCTCGACCCGGGCCCCGAAACCCTGGAGGCGCGGTTTTTCGACCTCGACCGCATCCCCTGGAACGAGCTGGCATTCCGCACCGTCAGCACCACATTGCAACATTATGTAAAAGATTGCCAACAGGGCCTGTTCACCACCCGGCACTACGCCATCGACATCCGGTTCCCGGACTGAGCCGGCAGGCGAACGCCCATGCCGACCGACCAGCCCGCCCTGACGATCCCCTGGCTCGACCCGGACAGCGCACTGCCCGACGCCAGCCAGGCCCTGCCGGGCGGCCTGCTGGCCGCCGGCCTGGACTTATCCCCCAGGCGCCTGCGAGAAGCCTACGGCAAGGGGGCCTTTCCCTGGTACAGCCCCGGCGAGCCCGTCCTGTGGTGGAGCCCGGATCCCCGGATGGTGCTGCAGTGCAACGACTTTCACATCAGCCGGTCACTGGCCAAGCGCATGCGGCAATTCCGCCACAGCGTTACCCTCAACCAGGCTTTCCCCCAGGTCATCGCCCACTGCGCCCGCCGGGGGACACCCCGGCTGCCGGTCGGGGCGGCCCGCACCGGCCAGGCCTGGCAAGCCCCCGGCCCCGCCGAAGGGCGGGACGCCACCTGGATCACGCCCGACATTGCGGCAGCCTACACCGCCTGGCACCGGCAGGGGCGCGTGCACAGCGTGGAGACCTGGATCGACGGGCGGCTGGCGGGCGGCTTGTACGGCGTCAGCCTGGGGCAGTGTTTTTTCGGCGAATCCATGTTCAGCCTGGCTGCCGACACCAGCAAGGTCGCCCTGGCGTTCCTGGTGCGCTACCTGCAGGCGCACGGCGTGCCCTGGATCGACTGCCAGCAGGAAACCCCCCACTTGGCCAGCCTGGGGGCCAGACCCATCCCCCGGGCGCGTTTCCTGGCCCTGCTGGCCGCCGGGCGCGACGCGCCCGCTCCGCCCTGGGGGGCGGGGCGTCTGGGCCTCGACGGACAGTGCCAGGCCATCGACCCGCCCGTGTGATCGCCACCCGCCGGGCCGGCCTGCGGCGATCACACGGGCGTCAAGAGCCGCCCGGTTTCCTGCCAGGCCACCAGATTATCCACCACCAGCCGGGACATTTTGTCCACTGTTTCACGCGTGCCGCTGGCGGCGTGCGGCATCAGCACCACCCGGTCGATCCCGGCCAGCGCGGCGGGCACCTCGGGCTCGTGTTCGAAGACATCCAGGCCCGCGCCTCCCAGCGCGCCAGATTGCAGCAAGGCGACCAGCGCGGCTTCATCGACCACAGACCCCCGGGCGATATTCACCAGAACCCCTTGAGGGCCCAAGGCCCGCAGAACATCGGCATCCACCAGATGACGCGTCCCGGCGCCCCCCGGGCAGGCCACGACCAGAAAATCGGCCCATTGCGCCAAATCCACCAACGCATCCGCATAGCCCCAGGCGGGATCCACCCCCGCCACCGGGCGCCGATTGTGATAGCGCAGCGACAGGCCGAACCCCTGGGCCCGCCGGGCAATCGCCTGGCCGATGCGGCCCAGGCCCAGCACCCCCAGACGCTTGCCCCAAACCTGGGTCGTCAGGGGAAACTTGCCCTGCGTCGCCCACTGCCCGGCGCGGACATAGCGATCGCCCGCCGGAATCTGCCGGGCCGCCGCCAGCAGCAGCCCCCAGGCCATGTCCGCCACACATTCACTGAGCACATCCGGGGTGTTGCTGACGGCAATCCCCCGCGCCCGCGCGGCATCCAGCGGCAAGGCATCGCAACCCACCCCCCAGCTGCATATCGCCTGCAGGCGCGGCAACCGCGCCACGGCCCGGGGGCTCAGGCCCACCCGGGCGGAGGTGACCACCAGGCGGATATCGGCGGCCTGTTGCAGCCACCGGCCATCGGCCCCGCCGTCCCGATAGACCGGGATGACGGGCCAGCGCGCCGCCAACCGGGCGTCGCAGTCCGCCCCCAGGGAGACCAGTTGCGCCAACGCCCCATCCGTTTGTTCCATGCGATGCTCCGATTTTTCATCCAATCCATGTTGTACGACAACTAAGCACCAAGCGTCCACTGGTTTTCCGCCACACGCGGTGTCACAATAAACCACATGAGCAAACCCAGCGAATCCGTATTCCAACGTCTGCAGTTCTACACCACCGCGGCCTACCCCTGCAGCTACCTGCCGGGCCGGATGGCGCGCTCCGAAGTCGCAACCCCAGCCTATCTGGTCGACGACGCGGCCTATTCCCGCCTGATCGAGCAGGGCTTCCGGCGCAGCGGCCTGTTCACCTACCGGCCTGCCTGCGGCGACTGCCAAGCCTGCATCCCCCTGCGGGTCGACACCCAGCGCTTCCGGCGGGATCGCACCCAGCGCAAACTGTGGCAACGCATGCAGGCCACCCTGTCGGTCAAGATCAACATCCTGCACTGGGACGCCCAGCATTTCCAGCTGTACCAGCGCTACCAGCAGCAACGCCACCCAGGGGCTGGGATGGATCAGGACGACCAGGCCCAATACACCCAGTTCCTGCTGACCAGCCGGGTGCGCACCGAAATGGCCGAATTCCACGACCCGGACGGTGTCTTGCGCATGGTGGCCATCATGGATCGCATCGACCATGGCATCTCGGCGGTGTATACCTTCTACGACCCCGACTGGCAAGGCAGCCTGGGCACTTACGGGATTCTGTGGCAGCTGGACTACTGCCGCCGCTTGGGGCTGCCTTGGCTGTATTTGGGCTACTGGATCGCCGAAAGCCGTAAAATGGCTTATAAATCCAGGTTCCAGCCCCACCAGATATTAAAAAACGGCACTTGGATGGACGCCGGCCCGACCCCGCCCGCCCAACCGCAACGCTAGTGTCGTGTTTGATTCATTCGCCCCTTTTTTCGACGCCCGGACTCGCCCCGCCGCGCAGCCGGCCGCCGCGCCACTCGCCGGCGGCGGCCCCACCCGCCGACTCCGTTTTTGACCACGACCGCCTATGTCTCTACTATTCAAAGCCTATCCGCTGGCCCGCCGCGCCTTGTTCTCGATGGACGCCGAACAGGCGCACGACTGGACGCTGAAAGCCCTGCAGCACAATCACCACTGCCGCGTCACCCGGCTGCTGACCAGCAGCCACCAGCCCACCCTGCCCGTCACACTGATGGGCCTGCCGCTGCGCAACCCGGTGGGCCTGGCCGCCGGCCTGGACAAAAACGGGGCCTATATCGACGCCCTGGCTGCCCTGGGCTTCGGCTTTATCGAAGTCGGCACCGTCACCCCCCGCGCCCAGCCGGGCAACCCCAAGCCCCGGATGTTCCGCCTGCCCCGCGCGCGCTGCCTGATCAACCGCATGGGCTTCAACAACGACGGCCTGGACGCCTTCGTGGCCAACGTGCAGCGCAGCCAGTGGCGGCGCCAGGGCGGCATCCTGGGGCTGAACATCGGCAAGAACGCCGCCACCCCCATCGAACACGCGGTGGACGACTACCTGCGCTGCCTGGACGGCGTCTATCCGCACGCCGACTACATCACGGTCAACATTTCGTCGCCCAACACCAAAAACCTGCGCAGCCTGCAAAGCCACGACGCGCTGGACGCGCTGCTGGCCGCCCTGCAGGCCCGCCGCCTGGCGCTGGCCGACCAGCACGGCAAGCGCATCCCGCTGGCCGTGAAAATCGCCCCCGATCTCAGCCCCGATGAAATCGACGCGGTGGCCGATCTCATCCCCCGCCACGGCATCGACGGCATCATCGCCACCAACACCACGCTGTCGCGCGACGCCGTGCGCGGCCTGCCCTACGACGACGAAGCCGGCGGGCTGTCCGGCCCCCCGGTGCATGCGCTGTCCCTGGCGGTCATCCAGCGGCTGCGGCGGCGGCTGGGCCGCGACACCGCCATCATCGGCGTGGGCGGCATAGAATCCGGCAGCCAGGCCCTGGAAAAAATCCAGGCCGGGGCCGATGCCGTACAGCTGTACACCGGGCTGATCTACCAAGGGCCCGGGCTGATCCGCGATTGCGTGCGGGCCCTGGACGGGGCCGCCGCCGCTTGACGGATCGGGCACACCCGGCGCGCAGACGGATCGGCTCACCCCATTGAACGATTGAGCAATCCAATCAGGCGGCTGTCCCGCCCTCGGGGCCGGTCAGTCCGCCGACCCGGGCAGGGGTTTGCGCCGACGCCGCACCCGCAGCCGGCGTGCCTGCTTCAACGCCCGGCCCCGCACATACGCGTGGTGCATCCGATCCAGGTACAAATACACCACCGGGGTGGTATACAGCGTCAGCACCTGCGACACGATCAAGCCCCCCACCATGGTATAGCCCAGGGGCTGGCGCAGCTCGGATCCCGCGCCCGATCCCAGCATCAGGGGCAGCCCGGCAAACAAGGCGCACAGCGTCGTCATCAAAATAGGCCGAAACCGCAGCAGGCAGGCCTGGTAAATGGCCTCGCGCGGGCTCAGGCCCTGTTCGCGCTCGGCGACGATGGCAAAGTCGATCAGCAAGATCCCGTTTTTCTTCACGATCCCGATCAGCAGCAAAATGCCGATCAGGGCGATGACGCTGAAATCCATGCCGCTGACCATCAGGATCAGCAAGGCCCCCACCCCGGCGGCGGGCAGCGTGGACAGGATCGTCAAGGGGTGGATATAGCTTTCGTACAACAGGCCCAGGACGATGTACACCGCCACCAGGGCGGCCAGAATCAGGTACGGCTGGGACGCCAGGGATTCCTGGAACGCCTGTGCCGTGCCCTGGAACGCCCCCTGCACCGAAATCGGCACGCCCATGTCGGCCTGCGCCCGCTGGATGGCGTCCACCGCCTGCCCCAGCGAATAGCCTTCGCGCAAGTTAAAGGAGATCGTCACCGCCGGGAACTGCCCCTGGTGGTTGATCGACAGATAGCCGGTGCCCGACGTATCCACCCGCACCAGGCTGTCCAGCGGCACCTGCTGGCCCGTTAGCGGCGACGTGATATACAGATGGGAAAACACATCGGGGTCGCGCTGCCATTCGGGGGTGATTTCCAGCACCATGTTATAGCTGTTGATCTGGGTATAGAACTGCGCCACCTGGCGCTGGCCCAAGGCGTTGTAGATCGTGCTGTCGATCAGCGCCGGGCTGATGCCGAACATCGCCGCGCGCGCCCGGTCGATGGTGACGACCGCCGTATTGGCGCGATTCTGCTGGTCGGTGGCCAGGTCGGTCAGGGGCGCCAGATCGGCGAAGCGTTCCAGCAGCCGGGGCGCCCAGGTGTTCAGTTCGTCCAGGCTGGCGCTGGTCAGCGTGTACTGATATTGGGTGCGCGACAGGCGCCCGCCCACATTGATGTCCTGGCCCGCCTGCAAGAACAGCCGTACCCCCGGCACCTGAGCCAGCTTGGGATTCAGACGGCGGATCACCGCGTCTGCAGAGGCCTTGCGCCCCTGGCTGCGCGGAACCAGACTGATGAAGAACCGCCCGGTATTGAAAGTGGGCGCGTTGCTGGTCATGCCAAAAGCCATGACGTCCGGGTCCTGCCGCAAGACATCGGCCAACGCCATCATGCGGCCGTTCATGGCCTCGAACGAACTGTCCTGGGCGGATTCGGCCAAGCCGAAAATGGCCCCCGTATCCTGCTGCGGGAAAAAGCCCTTGGGGATGGCGACCAGCAGCGCCACCGATGCGGCCAGCGTCGCCAGAAAGACACACAGGGTGGCCAGGTGATGCGTCAGCACGACATCCAGACTGCGTCGATAGGCCCCCAGCAGGGCCTCGAAGCCGCGCTCGAAGCGCTGCGACAGCCGCCCGCGCGGGGCATGCTGCAGATCCCGCAGGTAGCGCGAGCACAGCATGGGGGTCAGCGTCAGGGTAACGAGCACCGAGATCAGGATGGTCATCACCACGGTCACGGCAAACTCACGAAACAGCCGCCCCACGATGCCGCCCATCAGCAGCAGGGGGATGAACACCGCCACCAGCGACACCGAGATCGAGACAATGGTAAAGCCGATTTCACGCGCGCCCCGCAAGGCGGCCTCCATGGGCCGCATACCTTCTTCGATGTGGCGCCAGATGTTTTCCAGCATCACCACGGCATCGTCCACGATGAAGCCCACGGAAATCGTCAAGGCCATCAAGGACAGATTGTCCAAGCTGTAGCCCGCCAGGTACATCAGGGCGAATGTGCCCATCAGGGCCAGCGGCACCGTCACACTGGCGATCAGGGTGCCGGCCGTATTGCGCAGAAACAGGAAGATCACCAGGATCACCAGGGCAATCGACAGCAGCAGCGTGAATTCCACCTCGTGCACGGACGCCTTGATGTTTTGCGTCCGGTCGATCAGCGTGCTGACCTGGATGCTGGCCGGCATCGACGCCATCAGCGCGGGCAACGCGGCTCGGATACGGGCCACGGTGTCGATCACATTGGCCCCGGGCTGCTTGGTCACCCCCACCACCAGGGATCGGCCATCCAGCACGGCGTCGCCCGGCCCCGCCCCCTGGCCGGCGAACGCCCAGGCGGCCTGCTTGGCGTCTTCCGGCCCCGGCACGGCCTGGCCGATGTCGCGCACCCGCACTGGCGCCCCCTGGCGCCAAGCGATGATGGCATCGTTCCACTGCGCGACGCTGTCCAGTTGATCGTTGGTGTACACCGTGAAGCTTTGCCGCGCCCCGTCCACCGTGCCTTTGGGCTGGCTGACCGTGGTGGTGGCGATCACCCCCCGGATGGATTCCAGATCCAGCCCCAGGGCCGCGATCTTGCGCGGATCCACCTGAATGCGGATGGCCGGCTTCTGCTGGCCGAAAATATTCACCTGGCCCACGCCCTCCACGCGGGAGAGCTGCTGGGCCAGGATATTGTCGGCATAGTCATTGACCACCGTGATCGGCAGGACATCCGACTGCACCGACAGGATCAGAATGGAAAAATCCGCCGGATTCACCTTGCGGAACGTCGGCGGGCTGGGCATGGACGCGGGCAGTTGCCGGGTAGCTGCAACAATCGCCGTCTGCACGTCCAGCGCAGCGCCATCAATATTGCGATCCAGATCGAACTGCAAGGTGATGCGCGACGAGCCCAGCGCGTTTTCCGAACTCATCTGCACCAGGCCGGGGATGGTGGAAAATTCGCGCTCCAGCGGCTGGGCCACACTGGTGGCCATGGTTTCCGGGTTGCCGCCGGGCAGCTTGGCCGTGACCTGGATGGTGGGAAAATCCACCTGCGGCAAGGGGGCCACCGGCAGCAGGGGAAACAGCGCCAGGCCCAGCAGGAAAATCGCCACCGCCAGCAAGGTGGTGCCAATGGGCCGCAGGATGAAGGGCGTGGAAATATTCACCATGAACGCCCGTCAGGAAGCCGGCGATGCGGCGCGGCCCGCCGCAGCCTGATCCGCCTCGGCACCCTGAACGGCGGCCGGCGGCACGGCGGGCGGGGCATCGGCCGGCGCTTCGGCGTCCCGTATCTCGGCCACCAACGCGCCGGGCTTCAGCCGGTACTGCCCATCGACCACCACGCGGTCGCCCGCCGCCACGCCCTGGCTGATCAGGCTGCGGCCATCCTGGGACAAGGCCACCCGCACCGGCTGCAGGCGCACCCGGTCATCGGCCCCCACCACATACACGAACAGGCCATCGGCCCCGCGCTGCACGGCGGCGTCGGGCACCACCAGCGCCCCGGCGTGTTCACCCAGAATCAGGCGGACATCCACCGTCTGCCCCGGCCACAAGGCCAGGTCGGGGTTGTCCAGCCGCGCCTTCAGGCGCAGCGTGGCGCTGCTGTCGTCGATCTGGTTATCCACCAGCACCAGCGCGCCCTGGCCCAGCAGACGAGGCTGGCCCTGGGCCCGAACCTGAACGGGAATCTCCGCGGCGGACGGCGTCGCCAGCGCCGCGCGCACCTGATCGTAAGCGGTATCCGGCACGGTAAAACTGACCGCCACCGGATCCACCTGATTGATGACCACCAGGCCCTGCGCATCCGCTGCGCGCACCTGGTTGCCGACATCGACCAGCAAGGCCCCGGTGCGGCCGGTCAGCGGCGCCGTGATGCGGGCGTCGTCCACCTGCACCTGGGCGGCCTGCACCTGGGCCTGATCGGCCTGCACTGTGGCTTGCAGAACCGCCACCTGAGCCTGTTGGGCATCCAGAACCTGGCGTTCGATGGCCCCATGACGCGCCAGTTCGGTATAGCGCTTCAGATCCTGACGCGCGTTGTCCAGTTGCACCTGGCTGCGGCGCTGCTGGGCGATGGCCTGGGCCAACTGCGCCTGCGGGGCGCGGTCGTCCAGCTGCGCCAGCAACTGCCCCTGCTGGACGACATCGCCTTCCTGGAAGCCCACGGCCAGCAGCTGGCCGTCCCCGCGCGAGCGCACCGTGACGGTTTGCCAGGGCTGCACGACGCCGATGCCGGATAAGCGGATAGGCACGTCCAAGGCCTGGACCAGCCTGGTGTGCACCCGCACGGATTGACTGGCCTCCGGAGCAGAGGGGGCGGCCGCCGGGCGGCTAAGCCACCAGACGGCCAACAGCAACAGCACAAAAACAGGCAAGCCAACAGATAGCAAAATACGGCGCGTGGAAGACATAAGACCGGAGCATTTCCAGAGGGCTACGCGAACGCGCAGGGTTCCCGGCAAGTATACGGGGAAATCCAGGGTGAACAGGCCCTGGCCAACCCAGGAAAGGCGCGCCTCAGTTGCGCTGGCCGCCGGACGGCGAGGCTGCCGGGTCCAGGGGGAACGGGTCGCGCCGCGGCGACAGCGCCCACACCGCAAACACCAGCAGCGCCAGGCATATCCCGATGCTCAGGATGTTCGTCCCCGCCCAGCCCGGCCAGGACAGCAGAAAAGCCGGGGCGAACGCGCCCAGCGTCGCCATCATCGAAACGCCCAGATCATTCAGGCCCTGAATCTGGACGGCGGAACCCGGCATGCGCTCCAACCCCTGCGCCAACAAGGCGCTGCCGCCCACGTAGGTGAAATTCCAGCCCAGCCCCAGGATGACCAACGAGGCGACCAGGATCGCATAATCCTGCGTGACCAGATTGATGAGGCCGCTCAGGAGCAGCAGCACGATGCCGCCGAACACGATGACCCGCAGCCCAAGCGCCTGCACCAGGACACCCGTGAAGAACGACGGCGCGAACATGGCCAGCACATGCCACTGAATGGCGGCGCTGACATCGGAAAAATGCACCTGCATGCCCGCCATGAACATGGACGACTGGATCATCAGCAGATTCATCAGGCCATAGCCCGCCGCCGCCACCAGGATGGCCAGGGCGACCGTCTTGTTTTTCAGCGCCAAACGCCAGCCGCCGCCCCGCCCCGCCGATCCCTGGGCGGCGCGCCGCCGGACGGGGGCGGCCTTGATGGACAGATGCAGCACCAGGGAGACCAGCGCCAGGCCCACGAATGCGGCATAGCAGGCGGCAAACGCCGGCAGCGCCCCGAAGTCCTTCAGGCCGGCGGTCAGCAGCGGCCCGGTGATGGCCGCCAGCACGCCGCCGGCCACCACCAGTGAAATCGCGCGCGGCTTCAGGGACGCGGCCACATTGTCGGTGGCGGCAAAGCGGTTGAAATTGGCGAACGCGATATAGACCCCAAGCAGGACATGCGCGACCACCAGCAACAGGAACACCCGCATTTCAACCGCCAGATAGCCCGCAACCCCCGACCCCGCCAAAGGGACAGTCGCCCACAAGAATGATTTTTTCCTGCCGATGATCGTCATCAGCCGGGCCGCCGGATAGGTCGCCAGCATGACGGACAGGAACTGAAAGCCGTAAGGCACCGTGGACATCCAGGGTTCCGGCGCCAGGACTTCGCCCACCAGGGCCGCCATGGTCACCGACATGACCGCCGCCGTCAAATTGACCGACTGCGCCAGAAAATAAATATAAGTTTCAAAAGGTAAACGTTCTTTCATCTTGAAGTCCACTGAATTCCACTTGCCGCTTGCCACTCGTTGGTTGCTGGTTGCCAATCGCCAATCGCCAATCGCCAATCGCCGGTTGCCGGTTGCCGGTTGCCGGTTGCCACGCCCACATTCTGCGGCCGATCTCCCGCGCCTGTCTCGCACAGCGGCTGTGATATGCTGCAAACTGTTTGCTTATTTTTTCAAACAGTACGAAAGGGGGCCTATGGACTTCTTCGCCCAGGCCAAGGCCGCCATTCTGCGCGGCGAATGGACGGCGGGGCAGCGCTTGCCGTCCATCCGGCAAATGGCCGCCCTCAAGCGGGTCAGCCATCACACCGTGGTCAGCGGCTATGCGCGGCTGGTGGGCGAAGGGCTGCTGGAAGCCCAACAGGGCCGGGGCTACTTTGTGTCCCGCTGGGCCTGCGCGGCGGATCCCGCGCCCCCGCCCGAGGCCAGCCCGATGGCCGACCCGCTGTACAGACTGCTGCAGGCCACGCCCGACAAGATCAAGCTGGGATGCGGCTGGCTGCCGCCATCCTGGCGGGACACCGAAACCCTGGCCAGGGCGATCCGCAAGACCGCCCGCTCGGGGCAAAGCGCGCTGGTGGAATACGGCGACATCCAGGGCTACCCGCCGCTCAGAAAACAACTGTCGGCCCACCTGCGCAGGACGGCCCGCATTGAGGTCGCCCCCCAGCACATCCTCACCACGCTGGGCGCCACCCAGGCGCTCGACCTGATCCTGCACCGGCTGGTCCGGCCCGGCGACCACGTCCTGGTGGACGAGCCCTGCAACGGCAACCTGATCCAGCTTATCCAACTGCACCAGGGCATTCCGCTGGGTGTCCCCAGACGCCGGGACGGCCCGGATCTGGACAGCCTGGACAGGCTGCTGCAAGCCCGCCCGATCAAGGCATTTTTTTGCAACAGCACCTATCACAACCCCACCGGCGCGGGCCTGAGTCCGCAATCCGCCTTCCAGGTGCTGAAACGCGCCATCGAGCACGATTTCATCATCGTGGAGGACGACGTCTACGGCGACTTCCAGCATGGCCCGCGCCAGACTTTCGCGCAGCTGGACGACTTGGATCACGTCATCTACATCGGCAGTTTTTCCAAATCGCTGTCCGCCTCGCTGCGCATTGGCTACATCATCGGCGCCCGGCCCCAGGTCGACGCCCTGATCCAGTTGAAACTGCTGACGTCGGTGGCGGTGCCCGGGTTCTGCGAGCGCTTCGTCAACACCATCCTGGCCGACGGTTCTTATGCCCGGCATATCCAGGACATCCAGCGCAAGCTGATGACGCGGCAAAGGCTGGCCCAGGCCTTGCTGAAACGACACGGCTGGGCGTTCGACATCCAGCCGGACGGCGGCATGTTCCTGTGGGCCGGGCACCCGGATCTGCCGAATCTTTCAGGCTATATCCGGCAGGTCGAACAACAGGGCGTCCTGCTGCTGCCGGGCAGCGCATTCTCGGTGTCGGGGGGCTTCCAGGACAAAATCCGCATCAACGTGGCCCACCTGGGCCGGGATGCCGCGCCGTATCTGGATGTCCAGCGCGCCAGCCCGTCTGCCCCGCCCCGCCAAGCCGCCCAGCGGCGGGCATGAAAAAACCCGGCCGGCGCCCCGGGCATCGCCAAGCGATGCGGCGGGACAAGCCGACCGGGTTTTCCAGCCCTACGGAATTACTTCATGGCAATCGTAGTATTGATATCCGTGGGGTGCGCCTGCCAACGGGCGGTGATGGTCTTGGTCTGCGTCCAGAAATAAATGGACTGGCGGCCATTGGGGCCCAGGTCGCCCAGCTTGGACGCCCGCGAACCCGTAAAGCTGAACCAGGCCACCGGCACCGGGATGGGGATGTTGATGCCCACCTGGCCGACATCGACGTGATTCTGGAAATAACGCGCATGGCCGCCATCCTGGGTGAAGATGGAGGTGCCATTGCCATTGGGGTTGGCATTGATGAACTCGACGGCCTCTTCCAGGGTGTCCACCAGCACCACGGACAGCACCGGGCCGAAGATTTCTTCCTCGTAGAGGGACATGCCCGCCTTGACCTGGCTGAAGATGGTGGGGCCGACGAAATTGCCTTGTTCGTAGCCGGGCACCTGCACGCCCCGGCCATCCAGCAGCAGTTCGGCGCCTTCGTCCACGCCTTTCTGGATCAGGCCTTCGACGCGTTTTTTGGCGGCGGGGGAAATCAGGGGGCCGAGATCGGCCTTGCGGTCGGTGCCGACGTTGATTTTCAATTGGCGGGCGCGTTCGACGAAATCGGGCAGCCACTTCTGGGCCTCGCCCACCAGCACCAGCACCGAAATCGCCATGCAGCGTTCACCCGCCGCCCCGAAGGCCGCGCCCAGCATGGAGTTGAGCGCGGCATCGCGGTCGGCATCCGGCATGATGACGCTGTGGTTCTTGGCCCCCATCATGGCCTGGCAGCGCTTGCCCGCATCGGACGAGCGGCGGTAGATTTCGGTGCCCACGCGGGTGGAGCCGATAAAGGAAACGGCCTTGATGTCGGGGTGATCGCACAGCGTGCCGGCGACCTCGGGGCCGCCATGCACCACATTCAGCACCCCGGGGGGCAAGCCGGCCTGTAAGGCCAGTTCGGCCACCATCAGGGATGCGGTGGGGTCTTGCTCGGAGGGCTTGTAGACGAAGGTATTGCCCATGGTGACGGCAATCGGGAACATCCAGCACGGCAGCATCACCGGGAAATTGAAAGCGGTGATGCCCGCGCACACCCCCAGGGGCTGCAAGACGTTGTAGACGTCAATGCCGGTGGCGGCGTTTTCGGCGTAATCGCCCAGCTGCAGCACATTGGCCGACACGGCGTGTTCCACGCCCTCCAGGCCCCGCGCCACTTCGCCCTCGGCATCCGGCAGGGTCTTGCCGTGTTCGCGCGACAGCACCTCGGCGATCTTGGTGGTGTTCTCGCGCAGCAGACGGGCCAGGTCGGTCATGATCTGGCGGCGCTTGGCCTGGCTGACGCCGCGCCAGGTCTTGAAGGCTTCCTTGGCATTTGCGATGGCCCGCTCGACTTCCGCCGGCGTGGCAAAAGGCACCCGCGCCACGACTTCCTGGGTGGCCGGGTTGATGACGTCGCGCCATTCCTGGGTTTCGGACTGGATCAGTTTCCCGTCGATCAGCAGCGGGACGCGTGGGATATCGCTCATGCAAGTCTCCTGAATAAGCATAGATTTGCCAACCAGTGTAGTTGTGTAAAAAACAGATTGCTAGCAAAATATTTGCACATTGCTTGACGATTTTTGCACAACAACATCCCCCTGCCGCCAGGCAGCACAGGCCGCGCACATGAACGATTGGGACTCGATCCGTTATTTTCTGGAAGTCGCCCGCACCCAGCGGGCCAGCGCCGCCGCCGTGCGGCTGGGGGTGCGGCACAGCACGGTCACCCGGCGCATCCGCGCCTTGGAATCCGACCTGGGGATCAACCTGTTCGAGAAATCACGCGCCAGCGGCTTTACCCTGACCGAAGAAGGGCTGCAGTTCTTCGTGCATGCCGAACAGGTCGAAAGCACCTTGCTGGCGGCCCAGGAAGCCTTGTCGGGCGCTGCCCAGGGGCTGGCCGGACACCTGCGCATCGGCTCCACCGAAGGCTTCGGCAGCACCATCCTGACGCCGCTGATGGTGGACTTCCAGCGGCTGCACCCCGGCATCACGCTGGACATCATGCCGGTGCCGCGCTACATCAGCCTGTCCAAGCGCGAGGCCGACATCGCCATCGCCCTCGAACGCCCCCAGCGCGGGCCCTATCTGTGCACCAAGCTGGCGGACTACGCCCTGAAACTGTACGGCACCCGCGACTACCTGGGCCGCCACGCCCCAATCCGGCGGCCAGCCGATCTGGCCCGCCACACCTTCATCGGCTATGTGGACGAACTGCTATTCAGCGACCGGCTGCGCTACCTGGACGACTGGGTGCAGGCCAAGCAGGTGGTGTTTCGCAGCACCAGCGTGCTGGCCCAGTACCAGGCCGTCCTGGGCGGCCAGGCGCTGGCGATTTTGCCGTGCTTTCTGGCCGCCCAGGATCGCCGCCTGGCGCCGGTGCTGGATGCGGACATCCAGGTCGGCCGCAGCTTCTGGATGTACTGCCACGAAGACCTGCGCCAGACCCGGCGGGTCATGGCGATCTGGGACTACCTGAAACAGGCCATCGACCTGAACCGCGGCCTGCTGCTGGGCACGCAGCGCGCACTGCAGACCCCGAACCGGCCCGCCGTCCCGGGTTAGTCGGCCGGCCGCGCCGCGCGGCGCGGCCGGCGCAAGCGCGTGCGATACCACAGCATCCCCAGCCCCAAGGCCAGAAACAACACATGCACCAGCCAGACCCCCACGGCAAAGGACAACACCTCGTTGGCAATCCAGCCGCGCGAAAGATTGATCAGGTTCATGTACAGCAGCGCCAGCAGCCCGGCCAGCAGCAGATCGCCCGAGCGGCCCAGCCGGGGGTTGACGGCCCCCAGCGGCAAGGCGATCAAGGCCAGGTTCAGCACGGCGATGGGCAGCGCCAGGCGCCACATCAGCTGCGACAGGGACTCGGCATCGCCGCGCTGCAGCAGATCGAGCGTGGGCCGGGCCTTGATTTCCTGCAGCGCCTTCTGGCGGGCGGCTTCCAGGGCGCCCGGGTCGGTGCGGCTTTCGATGCGCACCCCGTAATTGTCGAAATCCAGCAGGCGCAGTTCCGGGGTGCCCGGCTTCAAGTCGTAACGGTGGCCCGGGCCCAGCACCAGGAAGCGGTCGCCGTTTTCTTCCGTGCGGATGGTTGCGCTGTCGGCGGTGAAGATACTGAGCCAATCGGGCTCGATGACCCGGGCCATCACCCGGCCCAGCTCATCGTCCGGGTTTCGGGGAGATTCGGCGAAGAACACCCGCTGCCCGTCGTCGGTTTCAATGAACTGCCCCGCCGTGACCTTGGACAGATCGGAGCGCTGCTCGAAGCGCTGGCGGTATTCGGCAATCTGGCCATACGCCCAGGGGGACGCCGCCAGGGTCAGCGCGGCGACCACCAGGGCCACCGGCACCGCGAACCACAGGATGGGACGCAACCAGCTGGCCAGGGACAGCCCGCTGGCGAACCACACAGCCATCTCGGATTCACGGTAGCTGCGGGTGACGGTGGTGAGCACCGCGATGAACAAGGCCACCGACAGGATCACCGGCAGTGCCGTCATGCTGGAAAACGCCGCCAGGCCCAGCACCACGTTGGCGCCGATGTCGCCCGCCGCCGCCTGACCCAGCAAACGCACGATCAGCACACTGAGCCAGACGACCAGCAAGGTGGAGAACACGATGCCGGCATGGCTGGTGATCTCTGAAAAAACGGCGCGTTTGAACAATGACATGGGAAAATGCGGAATAATGACCCGTCAATCCCGAAAGCGCGAGCGGCCGAAGCCGACACACACCGCTGGACCAAAGGAAATACGAATGGAATTTAGCACAAGCACCACCACCATCCTGCACACCCTGAAAACCCAGGCACTGGCGGTGGGGGTTTTCAAAGACGGCAGCCTGAGCCACGCCGCCGACCTGCTGGATCAGGCCGCCCAGGGGGCCATCCGCGCGGTCGCACAGACCGAGTTCGAGGCCGCCCCCGGCAACTGCCTTCCCCTGCACGCCCCGGCGGGCATCACGGCCGATCGCGTCATTCTACTCGGACTGGGCGACCCTGAAAAACTGTCCGCCACGACCCTGGCCCAGGCCCACCAGGCCTTCGCGGCCTACTGCGCGCGCGCCGGGGTGGCCACGGCCACCTCCACCCTATGCGGCCTGGATTGCCCCGGCGCCGCCGTCGCCGACCTGGCCCGCACCGCGGCCCGGCTGGTCAGCGCCGCCGCCTACCGCTACGACCGGACCTTCAGCCAGGCCAAGCCCGCCGTCAAACTGCGCAGCTTCACCCTGCACCTGTCGCGCAGCCAGGCCGCCCAGGCCAAGCCCGGCCTGGCCCAGGGGGCCGCCATCGGCGCCGGGGTCAACCTGGCCCGCCTGCTGGGCGATCTGCCGCCCAACGTCTGCACGCCCACCTACCTGGGCCAGACCGCCCGCGACCTGGCCAAGCAATACAAAACACTCAAGGCCGAAGTCCTGGATCAGAAAAAAATCGAAGCCCTGAACATGGGCTCCTTCCTGTCCGTGGCCAAAGGCTCGGTGCAGCCGCCGGCTTTCATCGTGCTGCGCCACACCCCTGGCCAGACGGCCGCGCGCAAGGCCGCCCCCATCGTGCTGGTGGGCAAGGGCATCACCTTCGACGCCGGCGGCATCTCGCTCAAACCCGGTCCGGCCATGGACGAAATGAAATTCGACATGTGCGGCGCCGCCAGCGTGCTGGGCGCCATGCGCGCCGTGGCCGAGCTCGACCTGCCGCGCGAGGTCATCGCCATCGTCCCCAGCTGCGAAAACCTGCCCAGCGGCGCGGCGCTCAAGCCCGGCGACATCATCACCAGCATGTCCGGCCAGACCATCGAAGTCCTGAACACCGACGCCGAAGGTCGCCTGATCCTGTGCGACGCCCTGACCTACGCCGAGCGCTTCAAACCCGCCGCCGTCATCGACGTCGCCACCCTGACGGGGGCCTGCGTCATCGCCCTGGGCCACGTCAACAGCGGCCTGTTCACCCAGGACGAAGCCCTGGCCGCCGACCTGCTGGCCGCCAGCCGCCAGGCCCAGGATCCCGCCTGGCGCATGCCCCTCGAAGACGCCTACCAGGATCAGCTGAAATCCAATTTCGCCGACATGGCCAATATCGGCGGGCGGCCCGCCGGGTCCACCACGGCGGCCTGCTTCCTGTCGCGTTTCACGGGCAAATACCGCTGGGCGCACCTGGACATCGCAGGCACCGCGTGGCTGGAAGGCAAGCAAAAAGGCGCCACCGGACGCCCGGTGCCCCTGCTGGTGCAATATCTGCTGGGCCAATCCCAGGCATGAGCCGCATCGACTTCGCCTATGGCGCGGCGCACCGCCTGCGGGCGGCGTGCCGCACCACGGCGCGCCACGTGCAGGCGGGCCACCGCCTGCTGGTCTACTGCACCGACCCCAAACGGCTGCGGCGCTTCGACAGCCTGCTCTGGGAATTCGATCCCATCAGCTTCATCCCCCACGCCCTGCCCGACGACCCGCTGGCGGACCAAGCCCCCGTCCTGCTGCTGCCCGATGCCGCAACCCTGGATCAGGCCCCGGACGCCCCCTGGCTGCTCAACCTGGATCTGGACTGCCCGCCGCAGGCCCGGCGTTTTGCGCGCATCCTGGAGATCGTTTCGGGCCACCCCGCCGACCAGCAGGCCGCCCGCCAGCGCTGGGCGCAATACCGCCAGGACGGGCATGACGTCCGCGGGCATCAGCTCGCCACCACCTGACCCGCCACGCCGTCATGCCGCCAGACACGGAACCTTGGCCCGCGATCGGTGTCAAACCCGTTGCGGCACAGCGACTGCACTGGACGCATGGATTCAGCTTCATGTAAGATTCCAGTAACCCGCTGGCTATCCTATACTGCGCCATCCCCTTGTTCCGACACTAGACAGGAAACCACCATGTCCGACTTTCGCCACTCCCTACCGCGTGCCGGCACCTATAACACATCGGTCACCGTCCGCAACCGCGTGCTGCGCAACACCTACTGGCTGCTGGCCCTCTCCCTGATCCCCACTGTGCTGGGCGCTGCGCTGGGCCTCACGTCCGGGGTCAACCAGTTCATGGCCGCCAGCCCCGGCGTCAGCACGCTGGTGTTCCTGGTGGGGGCCTTCGGCCTCATGTTCCTGGTCGAGCGCAACAAAAACTCGTCCCTGGGGGTGGTTCTGCTCCTGGGCTTCACCTTCTTCATGGGGCTGATGCTGTCGCGCCTGCTGGGGCATGTTCTGGGCATGGGCAACGGCGCCCAGCTGATCATGCTGGCCTTCGGCGGCACGGCGGCCGTCTTCGGCACCATGGCCACCGTGGCCAGCACCACCAAACGCGATTTCACCCACTTGCAGAAATTCCTGTTCGTGGGCGTCATCCTGCTGCTGGTGGCCATGGTCGCCAACATGTTCCTGCAGATCCCGGCCCTGATGCTCACGCTGTCCGTGCTGGCCATCGGTATTTTTTCCGCCTTCCTGCTGGTCGACCTGCAGCGCATCATCAATGGCGGCGAAACCAACTACGTTTCGGCCACCCTGGCGGTCTACCTGGATCTCTACAATATCTTCACCAACCTGCTGATGCTGCTGGGCATCTTCGGCGGCAGCCGCGACTAAACGCCACGGCCTTTTTCGCCGCGCCACCGCGCGGCGCCCCGCGCCGGCAGGCGATACCCCGCCGCCCCCTCGCCACCCCGAGAGGGCGGCGTTCCATTTTCAATACCGCTGCAAATCCATCAACACCTGGCGCGTGCGCAAAGGCGTTTCCAGCAACTGATCCAGGCGTTCGCGCAGGGCCTGCCGCAGGGCCGGTTCCTGCGCGACGTCGTCGAAATCCGGCGGCGGGCCATCCACCCCGTAGCCGGCCTGTTCCAGCAGCAACCACTCAAACCGCCGCAAGGCCGGGGCCAGGGGCTGCCCGGCCCCGAGCGCCAGGGCGTCCAGAGCCGCATCGTAGGCGTCATACACGCCGGGGTGCGGGTCTTCACGCCCCAACAGGCGCAGAATCAGCTCATTCAAGTACCAGGCCGACAGCATTGCGCGGCCCGCCAGCAGGCGCACCGGCCCGGATTCCGCCCGGGTCAGGGTATGGATGTCCCCCGTCCCCACCGACCACGACAGGCTCAAGGGCTGAAACGCCACCAGCACGGGGCGCAGCACCGAATACGGCCGCTTGGCCCCCTTGGCCACCAGCACCACCAGGCCGTGATCCCGGCTGAAGCACTGGGCCAGCAGCGAGGTTTCACGCCAAGGGCTGGCATGCAGCACATAGGCCGGCGCGTCCAGAACCCGAACACCCCGTTTGCTCATGGGCGGCCCCGGCCGATCCCGGGGAAGCCCGGCGCCCCGAAAGGCTGTCCGGGTTCAGTCATAGCCCAGTTCGCGCAGCGTGGCGTCGCGCCCGGACCAGCCCTTGCGCACTTTGATATAGATGTCCAGGTGGACGGCCTTGTCCAGCAGGCGCACGATGTCCTGGCGGGCTTCGGTGGCGATGCGTTTCATGTGCTGGCCGCCGGCCCCCAGCAAAATGGGCCGATGGCTGTCGCGCTCGATCACGACGCACGCGGCGATCCGCGCCCCGGCATCGTTTTCTTCCCATTGTTCGATGACCACCGTGCAGCCGTAGGGCAGCTCATCGCCCACCAGGCGGAAAATCTTTTCGCGGATCAGTTCGGATACCAGAAAACGCACCGGACGATCGGTAAACGCATCGGCTTCGAACAAGTGCTCGCCCGCGGGCAGATACTGGGCGATTTCCCGCAGCAAAACATCCAGCTGCACCCCGCGCAGGGCGCTGAGGGGCACCACGGCGGCATAGGGAAACTGCTGCGTCAGACGCGCCACATAGGCGAACAGGGCGTTCTTGTCCTTCAGGGCATCGACCTTGTTGACCGCCAGAATCACCGGACAATGCCGGGGCAGCAAGGGCACCACAGCCGCATCGCCGGCGGACCATTTGCCCGCCTCGACCACATGCACCACCACATCGACCTCGGCCAGCGCCTGAGTGACCACGCGGTTCATCATGCGGTTCATGGCCCCGCCATGGCGGGTCTGGAAGCCCGGGGTATCGACAAAGACGAATTGATCCGCGCCCTGCGTCAACACCCCGTGGATGCGATGCCGGGTGGTCTGGGCCTTGCGCGACACGATGGACAATTTGGCGCCGATCAGCGCATTGCCCAAGGTGGATTTGCCGACGTTGGGACGTCCCACCAGGGCCACGAAGCCGCAGCGGCCAGCCGCCTGCGCGGCTGGCCCGGACGGCGCCCGGCTCTCGGGGGTGAAAGAAGAATCCGACTGGGTCATGGGGACTCCGAAGCAGCGGGCGTGGCGGACGCGGATGTTTTGTGGTGCCGCCGCCGGGATCGCCGGATCGGCCCCAGGGCCTGCACGGCCGCAATCGCCCGGGTGGCGGCGGCCTGCTCGGCGGCCCGGCGGCTGCCGCCGCACGCCTGCACGTCGATCGCCAGCGCGGGCACCCGGCAACTGACCTCGAACGTCTGGTCGTGGGCCGCGCCGCGCACCGACATCACTTGGTAGCGCGGTAAATCCAGCCCCCGGCCCTGCAGAATTTCCTGCAGCTGGGTCTTGGGGTCTTTGCCGCTGGCCCGCACATCCAGGTGATCCAGCAAGGGGCGGTACAGGCGGGCGATCACGCCGCGCGCCTGCTCATAGCCACCGTCCAGGTAGACGGCCCCCAGGATCGCTTCGACAGCATCGGCCAGAATGGACGGACGGCGAAAACCGCCGCTTTTCAGCTCGCCCTCGCCCAGCCGCAAGTGCTCGGACAGGGCCAGCCGCTGGGCGATGCCGGCCAGCGCGGACTGCTTCACCAGATTGGCCCGCACCCGCGACAGATCGCCCTCGTCCATCTCGGCGTGTTCGGCGAACAACAGGGTGGAAACGACGAAATTCAGAATGGAATCGCCCAGGAACTCCAGGCGCTCGTTGTGCGGCATGCCATGGCTGCGGTGGGTCAGCGCCTGGGCCAGCAGGCCCTGATCCCGGTACTGATAGCCCAGGGCCTGCTGCAGCGTATCCAGGCCGGCCATCAGTGAAAGCCCCCGATGCGGCTGGGCGAACTGAAATTCATCCAGACGAAGAAGGCCCGGCCCACCAGGTAGCGATCCGGCACGAAGCCCCAATAGCGGCTGTCCAGGCTATTGTCGCGGTTGTCGCCCATCATGAAGTAATGGCCTTCGGGCACCGTGCAGCGCACGCCATCGCTGAAATACGTGCAGGCTTTGAAGTCGGGGAAGCGCGTAATGGGCATGATGTCCTGCGGCGCATTCACATTCAGCAGAATCCGGTGCGACACCGCCCCCAGTTGTTCCTGGTACTGCCCGACATAGTTTGCGCGGTCGGGCTCGTAGTAGTCGCCGTCGCGGGCATGAGGCACCACCTGGCCATTGATGGACAGCACCTTGTCGCGGTATTCCACCACATCGCCGGGCAGGCCCACCACGCGCTTGATGTAATCGACGTCGGGGTCGACCGGGTAGCGGAACACCACCACATCGCCGCGCTGAGGCACCCCCAGGGGAATGATTTTCCGGTCGACCACCGGCAGGCGGATGCCGTACTGGAATTTATTCACCAGAATCAGGTCGCCGTTTTCCAGCGTCGGCAGCATGGAGCCCGACGGGATGCGGAACGGCTCGACCACAAAGGAGCGCAGCACGAACACGAACAGGATGACCGGAAAGAAACTGACACAGTATTCGACCCACCACGGCGCCTGCAGCGCCCGGTTGTACGCCTGCTGGCATTCGGCCTGCAGCGCCTGCGGATCCAGGCCCGCCGCGTTGTTGCGGCAGGCCTGGGCGGCGGCCTGCGCGCGCGCGCGGCGCGCCTCGCGCAGGCGCACACGATCCCACAGCCAGACCAGACCCGTCACCACCAGGGCAATGAACAGCAAAAGAGCGAAATCCCAGCTCATGAATTATCCTTACTTATCGTCGACCTGCAAGACGGCCAGGAAGGCTTCCTGGGGGATCTCGACATTGCCGACCTGCTTCATGCGTTTCTTGCCGGCTTTTTGTTTTTCCAGCAGCTTCTTTTTACGCGAGATATCCCCGCCGTAACACTTGGCCAGCACGTTCTTGCGCAGGGCCTTGACGTTTTCCCGGGCCACGACCTCGACGCCGATGGCCGCCTGGATGGCAATGTCGAACATCTGTCGCGGGATCAGGCCGCGCATGCGCGTGACGACTTCCCGGCCCCGGGGCCGGGCGTTGGCCCGGTGCACGATCATGGACAGGGCATCCACTCGATCGCCGTTGATCAGGAGATCGACCCGCACCACGTCGGCGACCCGGTATTCCTTGAACTCGTAATCCATGGAGGCGTAGCCCCGGGACACGGATTTCAGGCGGTCGAAGAAATCCAGCACGATTTCAGCCAGCGGTATCTCGTAGCTGAGATGCACCTGGCGGCCGTGGTAGCTCATGTTGAGCTGCACGCCGCGCTTGGCCGTGCACAGGGACATCACCGGCCCGACGTATTCCTGCGGCATGAACAGCGTGACGGTCATGATGGGCTCGCGGATTTCCTGGATGTGGCCGACCTCGGGCATGCGCGCCGGGCTGTCGACCATCATCAGCGTGCCATCGCGGTGCAGGACTTCATAGACCACGGACGGCGCCGTGGTGATGATGTCCATGTCGAATTCGCGTTCCAGGCGCTCTTGCACGATATCCATGTGCAATAGGCCCAGAAAGCCGCAGCGGAACCCGAACCCCAGCGCCTGCGAGACCTCGGGCTCGAACATCAGGGAAGAATCATTGAGCTTGAGCTTTTCGAGGGAATCCCGCAACTGGTCGTATTCGCTGGATTCCACCGGATAGACCCCCGCGAACACCTGCGGCTTGACTTCCTTGAAACCCGGCAAAGGCGCGGCGGCGGGTTTGGCCGCCAGGGTGACCGTGTCGCCGACCTTGGCGTGTTCGAGTTCTTTGATGCCGGCGATGACGAAACCGACCTCGCCCGCCGACAGCGACGGGCGCGGCTGGGATTTCGGTGTGAACACCCCCAGCTGTTCGCACAGGTGCGCGGCGCCGGTGGCCATCAGCAGCAGCTTGTCCTTGGGCCGCAGCGTGCCGTTGACGATGCGCACCAGCATCACCACCCCCACGTAATTATCGAACCAGGAATCAATGATCAGCGCCTGCAGGGGGGCATCGGGGTCGCCTTCGGGGGGCGGCACGCGCGCCACCACGGCTTCCAGGATTTCGTCGATGCCCAGGCCGGTCTTGGCGCTGGCCTGGATGGCGTCGGTGGCGTCGATGCCGATGACGTCCTCGATCTCCGACGCGGCGGCATCGGGGTCGGCCGAAGGCAGATCCATTTTGTTCAGCACGGGCAGGACTTCGACGCCGAGTTCGATGGCGGTGTAGCAATTGGCCACGGTCTGGGCCTCGACCCCCTGGGTGGAATCGACCACCAGCAGCGCGCCCTCACAGGCCGACAGCGAGCGGCTGACCTCGTAGGAGAAGTCGACGTGGCCCGGCGTGTCGATGAGGTTGAGCGCATACACCCGCCCATCGGCGGCGGTATAGCGCAGCGCGGCCGTCTGGGCCTTGATGGTGATCCCGCGTTCGCGTTCGATATCCATGGAATCGAGCACCTGGGCCGCCATCTCGCGGTCTTGCAGACCGCCGCAGCGATGGATCAGGCGATCGGCCAGGGTCGATTTGCCATGATCGATGTGCGCAATGATGGAGAAGTTGCGGATGTGGTCCATAGGGCAGGAATCAGTGATATCAGATGGGGCGGGCGCCGCGGCGCCGCCAGCAAAAAAGGGGGCGCTTCCGGGCGCCCCCTTCCGTTCAGCCGGTATTTTAGCTTTTTCCCGGCAAAGGGTCGTGTTCAGGGTTTGAGGATGACCCACTGGGATTGCTGGTCGCGGCTGACCAGCAGCACGACCGGCTTGTCCTTGGGCAGCCCTTTGACGATTTTCTCGTACTGCTTGGGACTGGTGATGTCGGCGTCGTTGATGCGCAGCACGATATCGCCGACCTCGATGCCGGACTCGGCGGCGACGCCCTCGGCCCGGCTGACCTCGACCCCCTCGGAATCGGTATCCGCGGGCAGCGCCTTGACCGCCAGGCCCAGGCGATCCGTGCCATCGGCAGCGGCGGCTTCAGGCTCGTCCTGGCTCGTGGCCGGCTGTTCGAGTTCGGCCACCTTGGACTTGAGATCCAGCGACTTGCCCTTGCGCCAGACCTGGATCGTGGCGTGGGTGCCCGGCTTGGTCGACCCCACCAGACGCGGCAGATCGGACATATGCTTGATGTCGTGGCCATCGAACTGGGTGATCACGTCGCCGGGATGCACGCCCGCCTTGGCGGCCGGGCCGTCCGGGTCCACGCTGCTGACCAGCGCGCCGCGCCCATCCTCCAGGCCCAGGGCCTTGGCGACGTCGTCCTGGACCTCGGTGATCTGCACGCCGATGCGGCCGCGAATGACCTTGCCATGGGCTTTGAGCTGATCCACCACGCGCATGACTTCGTCGATGGGGATCGCCAGAGAAATCCCCATGAACCCGCCGCTGCGCGAGACAATTTGCGAGTTGATCCCCACCACCTGGCCTTCCAGGTTGATCAGGGGGCCGCCCGAATTGCCCGGGTTGACGGCCACATCCGTCTGGATGAACGGCAGGTAGTCGCCGGTGTCGCGGTTGATCGCGCTGACGATCCCCGCCGTGACGGTGGAATCCAGCCCGAAGGGCGACCCGATGGCCAAGACCCACTGGCCTTTTTTCAGGGTGTCGGAATCGCCGATCGGCAGGGGCTTGAGGTCGTCGGCGTCGATCTTGAGCAAAGCGATATCCGTGCGGGCATCCGTGCCGATGACTTTGGCCTTGTATTCCTTGCCATCGGTCATGGTGACGAAGATGCCATTGGAATTATCGACCACGTGGTTATTGGTCAGGATATAGCCATCCGCGGACAGGATGAAGCCCGAGCCGATGCCGCGCGGCACGGTGCGTTCCTTGGGGGCCGGTTGGTTGGGCTGCGCGTGCGGGCGCGGCGCCTGCCGGGGGTTCATCCCGGGCGGCATGAAGTCCGGGCCGAAGAACCAGCGGAACAGGTCGGAGGGATCGCCGCCCGGCGCGCCCGGGTTGCGGCCCACGGGGATGGTTTCAGTGGTGCGGATATTGACCACGGAATTTTCGGTGTCGGCAACCACCTGGGTGAAATCGGGCAGCGCCGCGACACGGGCGGACACGGCGGGCTGGGCCTGCGCCGCCCCCATCGGCAAGGTGGAAACCAGCAGCAGGCTGGTGGCGGCACACGCCGCAAGCCGCTGGATGCCCGAGGCGTTGGGCAGAGTAAAAGCCATGGAGTTCTCCTTGGAGAGTGTTTTTTTCAATGGGCGGCTTGCGGCACGTATTGTGCGGTGCGCACCAGCGCCTGAACCGTCTGCTCCGGCACTTCGCCCACAGCGGTCAGCCAGTAGGACGCCAGACGCATTCGGTAGATATTGACCGCGCCCTGTCGCAAGCCGCCCTGTCTGATGTTTTGATCGCGTTCGGGGTCAAAGGTTTCAATAAAAATTGAAATCGCGGCCAAACCATCGGAAATCACGAATTGATTGACGGCATGCCGCTGGCCGAACTGGCGCACCAACTGGGCCGCCGGCTCGAAACCGGCGGGCAGGCTGAAACGCCACCCCTGCGCTTGCAGATCGGTCTCGGCGCTGGCTTCGGTCACCAAACGCCAGCTGCGGGTATCCCAGGGCGGCACCAGATTGACGGGCTGCGCATCGGCCCCTTGCCGGATGCTGCTGAATGCCGTCTGGTCAATCAACTGCCCATCGGGCCCCAGGGTCTGGATTTTCAGCAACAGGTGGGTCTGGCTATCGGTGCAGATTCGGTAGCTGTAGCGCAGGTCGTCGCGCGCTTTCAGATCCGAGACCGCGCACTCGCGCCCCGCCACCCGGTCGGAAGCCACCGGGGGCTGCCAATCGTAGTGCTTGATGATCGACTGCGCATTGGCCAGCAGCAAGGCGGGAAAATGGTCGCTGCGGGCCTGCTGGCTGATGACCAGCTTGGGCTTTGGATACAGGCATTGTTCGATGCCGTTTTGGCGCAGGCATTCGCGGGGCGGGCCATCCAGCACCTGAAGCCGCTCGCGTTCGCCGGTGCCGTCCAGCACGTGGGTCAGCTGGAAAGCCAGCAGCTGATGGCCTTGCTGGTACACGTACAGCCCGGTGTAGTCCGTTTGGCGGGCCGAATCCTGCACTTGCTGCAAAAAGGCCAGCACATCGGGGGATGCGGACGGTGCGGGATCGAGGTCGGCGGCCTGCGCGCCCCCCAGCAGCAAGCCCAGCAGCAGGCCCCCCGCCCAGCGCGCCCTGGTCCAGCGGCGGGTGATCATTGGGCACGCCCCAGGCGGTCGAACGCGGCCTGGCGCATCGGCCCCGCCCCCGCCATGGCCTGGTGCGCGGCCATGTAGCTGTTCAGAGAGGGGTCGTCGATATCCGCATCACGGGCCTGCGCCAGGACGGTTGGCGACTCGGTGAGGACATCGGTGTCCGCCAGAAAAGGCCGGGCCACCCAAACCACCGACGCCACCGCCGCCGCCACCGCCAGGCCCGACAGCCCCAGGCGCCACGCATGGTGGCCCGCCAAGCGGGCCGGGGCCACGATGGCCGGTTCGGCGTCCAGCGCCGCCGACACCCGGGCGTAGAAGCGCTCGGAGGGCTGCAGGGCAAGATCCTGGCTGCGCATGACATCGCCAATCAGGTGATACGTGTCCCAGACCTGTCGGCCGTAGGGGCTGTCCAGTTCGTCGGCGCGCAAATCGGCCTCGCCGTCCACCCAGGAAGACACGGCGGCTTCCCAGTCGTGGCCGGCCAGGTCGGAATCAGTCTTGAGGTTCATAGGGGCTCCTTACCAACGCCGGGCCGAGTCTTGATCCATGACGGGACGCAGACGCGCGGCAATGGCCTCGCGCGCCCGGAAGATACGCGACCGGACGGTCCCGATGGGGCACTGCATGGTGTTGGCGATATCTTCATAACTCATCCCTTCGATTTCACGCAGCACGATGGCCGTCCGCAAGTCATCGGGCAAAGCCTCGATGGCCTGGTTGACGGTCTGGGCGATCTGGCGGCTGGCCAGGACGGATTCCGGCGTGCTGCTATCGCTTAGGCCATCAATCTGGTCAAAAGTTTCACCGTCTTCTTGCTCGGTCACGGAAACGGTGACCGGCCGCCGGAAACTGGCGGCCTGCCAATTGCGGGCGGTATTGATAGCGATCCGATACAGCCAGGTGTAGAAGGCGCTCTCCCCCCGGAACTGGGGCAAAGCGCGATAGGCCTTGACGAAGGCTTCCTGGGCGACATCCTCGATGTCGGCGGGATCGCGGATCATGCGGGACAGCAGGCGCATGATCTTGCGCTGATATTTGATCACCAGCAGATCGAAAGCATGCCGGTCGCCGCGCCGCACGCGCTCGACCAGCGCGAGGTCGACCTCGCGCTCGCTCATGCCGCCGCCCTTAGAGCCGCCCCACGATCATCGAACCGTTGGTGCCGCCGAATCCGAAGGAATTCGACAGCGCCACATCGATTTTCAGATCGCGGGCCTGATTGGCGCAATAATCCAGATCGCACTCGGGATCCTGGTTGAAGATGTTGATGGTGGGCGGCGACACCTGGCGCTGAACGGCCAGGGCCGTGAAGACCGCCTCGATCCCCCCCGCGGCCCCCAGCAGATGGCCCGTCATGGACTTGGTGGAATTGACCACCAGCCGGCGGGCGTGATCGCCGAAGGCCAGCTTCAATGCCTCGGTTTCGTTCTTGTCCCCCAAAGGGGTGGACGTCCCGTGCGCATTGACATAGCTGATCTGGTCGGGATTGACGCGGCTGTTGCGCAAGGCGTGCAGAATCCCCCGGCGCGGGCCGTCCTGATCGGGACTGGTGATGTGGTGCGCATCGGAACTCATGCCGAATCCCAGGAATTCGGCATAGATGCGGGCACCCCGCTGCTTGGCGTGCTCGTATTCTTCGAGCACCAGCACCCCCGCGCCCTCGCCCAGCACGAAGCCATCGCGGTCTTTGTCCCAGGGCCGGGATGCCGTGGCGGGGTCGTCGTTGCGGGTGGACAAGGCGCGCATGGCGGCAAAACCACCCATGCCCAGCGGGGACACCGAGCTTTCGGCCCCGCCGGCCACCATGATGTCGGCGTCGCCGTACTCGATGAGGCGGGCGGCATCGCCGATGCAATGCAGACCCGTGGTGCAGGCGGACACCACCGCGTAGCTGGGCCCTTTCAGCCCCAACCGGATGGAGAGCTGGCCGGAAATCAGGTTGATCAGGGAGGCGGGCACGAAAAACGGCGAAATCCGCCGGGCGCCGCGCTGCAGGAATTCGATCTGGGTTTCCTCGATGCGCGGCAGGCCGCCGATCCCCGAGCCGACGATGGTGCCGATGCGGTCGGCATCCTCGCGGTCGATGTCCAGGCCGGAATCGCGCCAGGCCTGAATGCCCGCCGCCACCCCGTAATGGATGAAGGTATCCATCTGCTTGGCTTCTTTGACGCCGATGTAGTCGGCGACCTGGAAACCCTTGACCTCGCCAGCGATCTGGCTGTTTAGCACGGAAGCGTCGAATCGCGTGACCTGGCCAATCCCGGATCGGCCATGAACCAAGTTGTCCCAGGCGGTTTCGACATCATTTCCCACAGGCGACACGATGCCCAGCCCGGTTATGACGACTCGTCGTTTCACATATGGCTCCTGAAATGAAAAAGGCAGCCCATGGCAGATCATCAGGTCGGACACGCCAGCGCCTGCCCGATGATTACCCGTCACGAACTGCCCGTGGCCCGAGCGCGGCCCATTGCCTGCGCCGGGTTGGAAAAAATTACTGTTTGCTATGCGAGGTGATGTAATCGACCGCCTGCTGCACCGTCGTGATTTTTTCGGCTTCCTCGTCGGGGATTTCCGTTTCGAATTCGTCTTCCAGGGCCATCACGAGCTCGACCATGTCGAGCGAATCGGCACCGAGGTCGTCAAGGAAGGAAGATTCGTTTTTGATCTCGGCTTCATTGACGCCAAGTTGTTCAGCGACGATCTTCTTGACGCGCTGTTCGATGCTTTCCATGCATATCTCCAGTTAGGGAAAATCCCGCGAATTATAGCCAAACGAGCACAGCTGGGCTGCGGGGTTGTAGTCAAAAAAAGCAGGTCGGGACCAGAAAAACAAAGGCTGGCTAAACAAACACCGAATACTGCCTACTGAGTCTGAACGGATTTTACCTTAGACGGCAGGCATCCGTTCTTAATGGATTACATGTACATTCCGCCATTGACGTGCAGCGTCGTGCCTGTTACATAACCGGCCTGCGGGCTGGCCAGAAAGGCCACCGCACTGGCGACGTCCTGGTCGGTGCCCAGGTGGCCCAGGGGGATTTGCTGCAGGATAGCGGCCTTTTGCGCGTCGTTGAGCGCACGGGTCATGTCCGTGTCGATGAAGCCGGGGGCCACGCAATTGACGGTAATGCCCCGGCTGCCGAGTTCCTGGGCCAGGGAACGCGACAAGCCCGCCACGCCGGCCTTGGCCGCCGCATAATTGACCTGCCCGGGGTTGCCGCTGTAGCCCACCACCGACGTGATGTTGATGATGCGGCCCCAGCGGGCTTTCATCATGGCCTTGGCCACCCCGCGAGACAGGCGGAACACGGCGGACAGGTTGGTGCCGATGACCGCCGCCCAATCGTCGTCTTTCATGCGCAGCACCAGGCCGTCGCGGGTGATGCCCGCGTTGTTGACCAGGATGTGCGGCCCGCCCTGCCCGGCCAGTTCGGCCAGCAGCGCATCGCAGGCCGCGGCGTCGTCCACATTGAGCACCGCGCCGCGCCCGCCGTGGGCGGCCAGCGCGGCGCTGATGCCTTCCGCCCCCGCGGGCGACGTGGCGGTGCCGACGACGGTTGCGCCAGCGGCGGCAAGCTGCTGGGCGATGGCCCGGCCGATACCGCGCGAAGCGCCCGTCACCAGGGCGATTTTGCCCGTCAGATTGGATGTTTCCATATCAGGCTCCCAGGGTGTCCAGCGTCTGCTGCAACGACGCCGGATCGGTAATATTGCAGGTAACCAGGTCGCGGTCGATGCGCTTGGCCAGGCCCGACAACACCTTGCCCGGGCCGCACTCGACCAAATGGGTGACCCCCTGCCGTTTCATGGATTGAATGGTTTCGACCCAGCGCACCGGATGCCAGGCCTGACGCACCAGGGCATCGCGGATGGCGGCGGGATCCGCGGGCATGGCCACGTCGACGTTATTGATCAACGGCACGGCGGGCGCGCGAACCGGGACGGCCGCCAAGGCCTCGGCAAGCGCCTGCGCCGCCGGCCGCAGCAGACGCGAATGGAAAGGCGCGGACACCGGCAGCGGCAGCGCGCGCTTGGCGCCGGCGGCCTTGGCGAGTTCGCAGGCTTTTTCGACCGCCGCCGCATGCCCGGCGATGACCACTTGGGCAGGGGCGTTGTAATTGACGGCCTCGACGATCAGGTCGCCACTGGCCTGGGCGCACACCTGGCGCACGGTGTCGTCATCCAGGCCGAGGATCGCCGCCATGCCGCCCTGCCCCACAGGCACCGCCGACTGCATGGCCTGGGCCCGCACGCGAACCGTGCGCACGGCATCTTCCAGGCCCAAGGCATCGGCGGCCACCAGGGCCGAGTATTCGCCCAGGCTATGCCCCGCCACCAGGGCGGGAACCGGGCCGCCCGCCTGCCGCCAGGCGCGATACATCGCAACCGAGCACAGCAGCATGGCAGGCTGGGTGTTGGCGGTGAGGTTCAGGGCGTCGGCCGGCCCTTGGGCGATCAGGCCGGCGAGGTCTTCGCCCAGCGCCAGATTGCCCTGCTGCAAAATGGCCTGCACCTCCGCATGATCGGCCCAGGCATCCATCATGCCCACGGCCTGAGACCCCTGTCCCGGAAAAATGAAAGCGATTTTCATGCGCGACCCCTAGATTTTGACGAGCACCGAGCCCCAGGTAAAGCCACCCCCCACGCCCTGCAGCAAGACCAGCTGCCCAGCCTGGATGCGGCCGTCGCGCAAGGCGACGTCCAGCGCCAGGGGGACGCTGGCCGCCGAGGTATTGGCGTGCTTGTCCAGGGTGACGATGAGTTTTTCCTCGGGCAGCCCCAGCTTGCGGCTGATGAAATTGAGAATGCGCACATTGGCCTGGTGCGGCACCATCCAGTCGAGGTCGGCCAGTTCGACCCCGGCCTCCTCGCAAACCTGCTGCGCCGAGCGCGTCAGGGAATTGACGGCCAGCTTGAACACCGCCTGCCCGTCCATGCGCAGGAAAGGATCGCCCGTGACCTGCCCGCCCGACACATGCCCCGCCGCGCACAGAATGTGCTGCTGACGGCCGTCGGCGTTCAGTTGCGCGGCCAGGATGCCGGGTTCTTCGGCGGCACTGAGCACCATGGCCCCCGCCCCGTCGCCGAACAGCACACAGGTGCGGCGATCCGACCAGTCGAGGATGCCGGAAAAGACCTCGGCCCCGATCACCAGGGCGTGGCGCGCCCGCCCGGCGCGGATCATGGCATCGGCCGTCGCCATGGCATAGACGAAACCGCTGCACACGGCCTGCACGTCAAAGGCGGCCGCCCCGCCCACGCCCAGGTTGGCCTGAACCAGGCAGGCCGTGCTGGGAAAAATAAAATCCGGGGTGGACGTCGCCACGATGATGAGGTCGAGATCCTCGGCCCGCAGATCGGCGTTTTCCAGGGCCAGCCGGGCCGCCGCCGTGGCCAGCGCGCTGGTCTTGACGCCCGGATCGGCGATATGGCGCTGACGGATACCAGTGCGTTCGGTGATCCAGGTGTCCGATGTTTCGACACCGCGCGCGGCAAGGTCGGCTGCCAATTCATCGTTGCTGACGACACGAGGGGGCAGATAACCGCCGGTTCCGGCAATCCTGGCGTATGGCATATCGGTTCCGAATTAAGGTCTAGGCGGCAGGGGATGGATCGCCCGAGGGCGAGGGCATCCGGCTGCGCAAGGCTTCCAGGCGTTGGATAGTGCCCTGAAGCAGGCCATTGAGGACGGCTTCGCGGGCGCGCTGCAGCGCCTGCCCGTAGGCATAGACATCTGCCGAGCCGTGGCTTTTGATGACAATCCCGCGCAGCCCAAGCAGTGCTGCGCCATTGTAGCGGCGATTATCCACCCGGGCGCGAAAACGCCGCAAGACCGGCGTGGCCACCAGGCCGGAGGCCATCGTCAACGGATTGCGGCGGAATTCCTCGCGCATCATGGTGCTGATCATGCGCGCCAGGCCTTCGACGGATTTCAGGACGACATTGCCCACGAAGCCATCGCAGACGACGACGTCGACGGTGCCTTTGAAGATATCGTCGCCCTCGACGTTGCCGTAGAAATTGAGCCCGCTGCCGCGCAGCAGGTCGGCGGCCTGCTTGACGACCTCGTTGCCCTTGATGAGTTCTTCGCCGATGTTCAGCAGGCCCACGGCGGGCTGCGCTTGCCGGTCGACCGCCGACACCAGGGCGGCCCCCATCAGGCCGAATTGCAGCAGATGATCCGCCGTGCAATCGACATTGGCGCCCAAATCCAGCACCGTGGTGGCGCCGCCTTTTTGATTGGGCAGGGCCGTGGCGATGGCCGGCCGGTCGATGCCGTCCAGCGTTTTCAGGACATAGCGGGAAATCGCCATCCAGGCGCCCGTATTGCCGGCGGACACGGCCGCATCCGCGCGCCCGTCCTTGACGGCCTGCGCCGCCACCCGCATGGATGAGTCTTTCTTGCGACGCAAGGCGACCTCGACCGAATCGTGCATCGTGACGACTTCGGAGGCATGCAGGATGTCGAGCTGCCCCAGCGGGCGGCCCGACGCGCCCAGCAGGGGGCGAATCTGGGATTCATCCCCCACCAGCAGGCAGCGCGTATCCGGGTAGGCCTGGGCAAAAGCCACCGCCGCCGGCACCGTCACGGGCAGACCATGGTCGCCGCCCATGCAGTCGATGGCGACAGTAACGATACGATCGGGCATTGAACGAATTGTGGCGAAGACGCCTGATTATTCGTCGTTCTTGGTTTTCAGAACCTTGCGGCCGCGATACACCCCGTTGGGGCTGATGTGGTGGCGCAGGTGTTGTTCGCCCGTGGTGGGCTCGATGGCCGTGGCGGGCGCGGAAAGGAAATCGTGCGAACGATGCATGCCGCGCTTGGACGGGCTCTTTTTGTTTTGCTGGACAGCCATGGTGACTCCTGAGATCGGGGCCGCTCATTTTAAAGTAAGCACGAGCCCGCGTGTTGAATGGGTTGTTAGTGTTTCCTGAGCTGTTCGAGAACAGCAAAGGGCGATGGTTTGTCCTGCCGCGCGGCGCCCGCCGCACCAGCCTGCCCGGACACGCCCGGGCACACGTCATGCCGGGGCGCATAAGGCAGAACCAGAATCAGTTCGTCTTCGACCAGGGACAGCAAATCCAGCCGTTGATCGGCCAGCACATACTCAATATCCGGGCCTTCGCCGCTGGATTCCAGGGTGTCCAAGGCATCCAGGCTGGCTTGGTCGGGCGCCAAACCCACGGTATTATCCACCCGCAGCATGACCGGCATGGTTTCCAGGCAGCGCTGGCACACCAGGCCGACCTGGCCCTGGGCCTGGATATCCAGCCACATCCGGCCGGTCGGGGCATCATGGCCGCCGGCCACTTGCCAGCTGATTTCAGCGGTTTGCGGTGTGGGCAGGCCCTGGCAAAGCCGGGTAAATTCGTGCGCCGCCGTGCGCCCCTCGGCCACACGCAAGGCCCGCGCAAAATCCTGGGCATCAATCTGCATGGTACTGGTCTCTAAGGGTTGGCTAAGGCGTACTGATTATTCTGGTTGCCAAGAAAACTCTAGATTTTAATTGACTTTCACAAGTTAAGTCAATTTGTTCACCAGGCATTAAACTAAGCGTTTTTCCCACGACACGACATGAGCCTTATCCTGGCGTCCAGTTCGCCCTACCGGCGCGAGCTATTGCAGCGGCTGCGGCTACCTTTCCAGTCGCTCGCGCCCGATATCGACGAACATCCCCTGCCCGGCGAGACCCCGCGCCTGCTGGCCCGACGCCTGGCGCAGGCCAAGGCCCGGCGCATCCTGGCCGACCATCCCGGGGCCCTGGTGATCGGCTCGGATCAGGTGGCCGACTTCAATGGCCGGCCGATGGGCAAGCCCGGATCCTACCCCGCCGCGCAAGCGCAATTGCAAGCCTTCAGCGGCCACACCGTGGTGTTTCACACCGCAGTATGCGTCTGCGCCGAAGACGACAGTCTGGTCGAGGACGTGCCCACCGAATGCCGGTTCCTGCCGCTGACCCCAGCGCAAATCCAGCACTACCTGCGCACCGAACAGCCTTTCGACACGGCGGGCAGCGCCAAAGCGGAAGCCCTGGGGATCGCCCTGATGGCGCAAATGCGCAGCGACGACCCGACCGCGCTGATCGGCCTGCCCTTGATTGCCGTGTGCCGGATGCTGCGCGCCTTCGGCATCGACCCCTTGAGCCCACCCCCCACCGCGCCGCAATAAAGCGGCCCTTTCATTCCGCCATGACTACCTTGCATCTCATTCCCGTCGGCCTGGGCGATTCGGACCCGGCGCGCTGGCTGCCCCAGGCGGCCCAGGACACCACCGCCGGCCTGCGTTTCTTCATCGCCGAAAATGCCAAGACGGCCCGAGCCTTCTTGAAGCAGGTCGGCACCTCGGCCCCGCTGCAGGACATCGTCATCCAGACGCTGCGGGCCGACACCACGGCACAGGAAATCAGCGCGTGGCTGGCCGCGGTGCCCCCGGATCAGGATCTGGGGCTGGTGTCCGAAGCGGGCTGCCCCGCCGTGGCCGACCCCGGCGCCCTGGTGGTGGCCCAGGCGCATGCGCGCGGGCTGCGGGTTCGTCCCTGGGCAGGGCCTTCGTCGATCATGCTGGGCCTGATGGCCAGCGGCCTGCAAGGCCAGCGCTTCGCGTTCCATGGCTATGCGCCGGTCAAGCCGCGTGAACGCGATGCGCAGCTGCGGGCCTGGGAATCCGCATCGCACAAGCAGCAGCAGACGCAAATCCTGATCGAAACGCCGTATCGCAACCCGGCGCTTTTCAGTGCGCTGCTGGCGACGCTGCGGGACACGACGCGGCTGTGCGTGGCCAGCGCGCTCACCTGCGAAGATGAATCCATCCGCACACTGAGCATCCAAGCCTGGCGCAAGGCGGGCGCCCCGGATTTCGAGCGGCGGCCGACTTTATTCTTGTTTTTGGCGGGGGCGTAGCCCCGCCCGCCCCCGCGGCGCGGGCCGTCAAACAAACCCGGGATAGATTCTGGACTTGATCCAGGATTGCATGGCGGGAACGGTATCGACCAGGGCGGTGGGCCGGGCGGACGCCAGCAGATCGGCGCGATGCGCGCCATAGGCAACCGCCAGGCTGTCCACCCCGGCGGCCTGAGCCATGAGGATATCGTGGGTGGTATCACCCACCATCAGGGTGCCTTCGGGGGAAAGATCCAATTCAGCCAGCAGCTGGTGCAGCATGTCGGGGTCGGGCTTGCCCCGGGCCTCGTCCACGGTGCGGGTGGCCTGGAATACACCGTGCAGGCCCAGGGCATCAATCGACTGATCCAGCCCCTTCCGGCTTTTGCCCGTGGCCACGGCCAGGATGGTGCCCCCGGCGCGCAGCTCGCGCAACAGCCGGGCCTGGCCATCGAAGAAGCGGATTTCGCCTTGCAGCCGCATGAAATGCGCCTTGTAGCGGGCCACGAAGGCATCCGCCTGCCCGGGCGGCAGATCGGGCGCCAGCTGATACAGGGCGGCCTGCAGCGACAAGCCGATCACCCAGCTGGCCGCCTCGCGCGTGGGCTCGGGCAGGCCCAAGTCCCGGCAGGCCCCGATCAAGGCCCCGACGATATGGTGGGTGGAATCCAGCAGTGTGCCATCCCAATCGAAGATGACGGCCCGGTATGCGGGGGCCTGGGCGGCGGCGGAAGACAAAGCGGTCATGCAATCACCTGATGCGGGCGGGTCGTTGGGCGGTGGCCGGGCCAGGCCCGCGGCGCTGGGCCAGGCCATCCAGAAAAGCCTGGCAGGCCGGGGGCAAGGGGGCCTCCAGGCACAGTAGTTCGCCTGTGACCGGATGCGCGATCTCCAGGCGGCAGGCGTGCAGGAACATGCGCCGCAGCCCCTGCGCGAACAAGGCCTGGCGCACGGCCTCCGGGCCGTATTTTTCATCGCCGGCGATCGGATGGCCCTGGGCGGCCAGATGCACGCGGATCTGGTGCGTGCGGCCCGTGCGCAATTCGGCCCCGACCAGGGAATAATCGCCGCCATAGCGGTGTTTCAGCGTCACGATGGTGTGCGCGGCCTTGCCCAGGGCATCCACCCGCACGCGGCGCTCGCCGCCGGGGGTCAGGTATTTCAGCAAGGGCAGACGGATGTGCTGGCGGTCGTTGACCCAATCGCCCGTCACCAGGGCCAGGTAGTGCTTGTGCCCCAGGCTGTTGCGCATCATGTCGTGCAGGGCCACCAGAGCCTTGCGGCTGCGGGCCACCATCAGCACGCCCGAGGTCTCGCGATCCAGCCGATGGGCCAATTCCAGCATGCGCTCGTCGGGGCGGGCGGCGCGCAGCTGCTCGATGAGCCCGAAGGACACGCCGCTGCCGCCATGCACGGCCACGCCGGCCGGCTTGTCGATGACCAGCAGATGGGCGTCTTCGTACAGCACGGGAAAACTGGCCGGCGGCACGGGCCGCCGGGCGCCGGGATCCGGCAGCCGCAGGGGCGGGATACGCACCTGATCGCCCGCCTGCAGCCGGGTATCGGCCCGGCAGCGGCCCTTGTTGACCCGCACTTGGCCATCGCGGATGGCTTTGTACAAGTGGCTTTTGGGCACGCCCTTGCTGAGGCGCAAGATGAAATTATCCAGCCGCTGGCCTTCTGATTCGGCCCCCACCCGCACCAGGCGCGCCTGGGGGGCGGGGGCGGCGGCCCGGCTGGATGCGATATCTATTTTGCGCATAGGGAAAAGCAGCATATAATCATTGCAGCCTTTTAAAGGCCGAGAACCGCCAACCGTAGAGACCCGACACACGCGTCTCCGGCCGGCCGCAGGGACACCATTGTACTGCCTGGATTTCGGCCTTCGGGTCCTTGGTCGCCGGCCTTGTCCTGGTTCCTCGCCTGCTCGATCAGGCTTGAATCGACACGACGCCGCGTGCGACGCCGCAGATTTCTGCTCGTTCTTCCGCACCGAACGCCGCGCTATGCGCGTTCGACGTTCCCAGCAATTTTTCGTCAACCACGACCGTGACCCTGACTCTCCTGCTGCCAGAACCCCGCGCCCACCAGCGCACCGTGCCACCCCCACCGGAGACTGGCGCGGCCTGAACACGTCCGTCGCCTCCCCTCCCCGCAGACTGCCGCACCGCAACCAAGTGGCCCGTGGTCGTGCGCCGAATCCGGCGCACCCTGACAACGGAGAAACCCACTCATGAAACGCATGCTGTTCAATGCGACGCACCAAGAAGAACTACGCGTCGCGATTGTCGATGGTCAAAAACTCATCGACCTGGACATCGAAACCGCCGGACGCGAACAACGCAAGGGCAATATCTACAAAGGTGTCATCACCCGCATCGAACCCGGCCTGGAAGCCTGTTTCGTCAACTACGGCGAAGACCGCCACGGCTTCCTGCCCTTCAAAGAGGTCGCCCGCAGCTACTTCAAAGAAGGCGTGGACGTGCGCACCGCGCGCATCCAGGACGCCCTGACCGAAGGCCAGGAACTCATCATCCAGGTCGAAAAAGAAGAACGCGGCAACAAGGGCGCGGCCCTGACCACGTTCATTTCGCTGGCGGGCCGCTATCTGGTGCTGATGCCCAACAACCCGCGCGGCGGCGGGGTCTCGCGCCGCGTCGAAGGCGAAGACCGCCAAGAATTGCGCGAAGCCATGGATCAGCTGGAGATCCCCGGCGGCATGAGCATGATCGCCCGCACGGCGGGCATCGGCCGCAGCGTCGAAGAACTGCAATGGGATCTGAACTACCTGCTGCAGCTCTGGACGGCCATCGACGGGGCGGCCCGCGAAAACAAGGCCCCCATCCTGATCTACCTGGAATCCAGCCTGGTGATCCGCGCCATCCGCGATTATTTCTCGCTGGAAATCGGTGAAATCCTGATCGACACCGATGACATCTACGACCAGGCCATGGCCTTCATGAGCGTGGTCATGCCCGACAACGTCAGCCGCGTCAAGCGCTATCGCGACGACGTCCCCCTGTTCTCCCGTTTCCAGATCGAACACCAGATCGAAACCGCCTATTCGCGCACGGTGACCCTGCCCTCGGGCGGCGCGATCGTCATTGATCACACCGAAGCCCTGGTCGCGGTAGACGTCAACTCGGCCCGCTCCACCCGCGGCGCCGATATCGAGGAAACCGCCGTCCGCACCAACGCCGAAGCCGCCGACGAGGTCGCCCGCCAGTTGCGCCTGCGCGACCTGGGCGGCCTGATCGTGATCGACTTCATCGACATGGAGGACAGCAAGAACCAGCGGGCCGTCGAACAGCGCCTGCGCGACGCCCTGCACTTCGACCGGGCGCGCGTCCAGATGGGCAAGATTTCGCGCTTCGGCCTGATGGAACTCTCGCGCCAGCGCCTGCGCCCGGCGCTCAACGAAGGCTCGCACGTCACCTGCCCGCGCTGCACCGGCACCGGCGTGATCCGCGATGCCGAATCCAGCGCGCTGCACGTGCTGCGCCTGCTGCAGGAAGAAGCCATGAAAGAAGGCACGGCCGCCCTGCACGCCCAGGTGCCCGTGGATGTGGCCACTTTCCTGCTGAACGAAAAACGCCACGACATCAGCCAGATCGAGGCCCGCCTGAAGGTCAACCTGGTTCTGATCCCCAACAAGTCCCTGGAAACCCCGCATCACCACATCGAGCGCCTGCGCCACGACGACCCGCGCCTGGACGACAACAAAACCAGCTTCGAGCTCGTCCAGGAACCCGAGGACAAGCTCGTCTGGCAAGCCAACAAGGCCCAGGACGCCGGCCCCCGGCAGGAAGCCCTGGTCAAAAGCATCCAGCCCGCGCAGCCGGCTCCTCCGCACGTGGATCGGCCCGCCAAAGCCATCGCCGCCAGCCTCCCCCCGGCCCCCACCGAACCCTCGGGCGGCCTGTTCAAGCGCATCCTGGCCTGGTTCTCGGGCGCACCCGCGCCGGTTGCGGCCGGCACTGATACGCCGCCGCCGGCCAGCCACGCCGGTGCGGACGACAAACCACGACGCGGCCGCCAGGGCCGACGCCCCGATGGCCGCGGCCACCACCGCACCGAGCGCACCGCGCGCGCCGAAAAACCGGACACCGCCGAAACCCGTCCCGAACGCGCCGAGCGCGGCAACGACGCGCGCCAGGCCAACCGCCGCGGGCGCAACCACCCGGAACGCACCCCGGAAGACCGCGACGCGCCGGTGACGGCCGCCAAGGTCGATCGTCCCGCCGCGTCCGCCGCCCCGGAAACCAACCCGGAAACCGGCGAACCGCGCCGCAGCCGCAGCCGTCGCGGACGGGGACGCGCCCGCCAGGATGACGCCCAGGATATCCACGCCACCGACGATCAGCTCACGGCCACAGACGTCAAGACGCCTGACCAGGCCTCCGCTGCGCTGGCCAGCGTCGACGCTGCTGCCACCCAGACAGCCCAGGCGGTTGCCGCCGCCGGCCCGGTCGGCGGCGCGGAAACGCCCGCCCACGAAGACCCTGCGCCCCAAACCGACGATACCGCCACGACGGCGGGGCCGGCCATCGACATGGACGGCGACAGCGACCTGGAAACCCCGGATACCGAGCGCAACAAGCGCCGCCGTCGCCGGGGCCGCCGAGGCCGCCGGGGCGCCGAAGCCAGCGATGGCGGTGTTCAGCACACCGACGCCGACAGCGCGGCCACGACGGCCGGCACGCCCGATCTCGAAACCCATGAGACCCCGCGCTTCGATCCACAGGCGCTGGATCAGGCCGGCGACGCGGTTCAAGCCGCCGCGCAGCCGCAAGCCGATACCCCGGACACGGCCAGCGTGCCGGCGGACGACGCCGCAGACACTCCGGCCAGCCCCGCCGCTGCACCAGCGGACGCCTGGATCGCCACCCCGGCCCACGCCGCGCCGACGGACGCAACGCCCCGCCCGCAGGCCGAGACCATAGCAGCGCCCGTCGCCGACACGCCCGCGCCGGGCCGCGCAGCAGCGGAAGCCGCCGTCCAGGCCCCGACCACCGTCGTGGACACGCCGGTGACCGCCGAAGCGGACGCAGCGCCCGCCGTTGCCGACACCGAAGCGGCACCCGTCGCCGACACGGCGCCGACACCGGACGACGCGCCCGCCACCGCCGAGCCGACCACCACACCGCAGCCGCCGCTGGCTGCGGAAGCGCCGGCTGCGCCACAAGAGGCCAATGCCCCGGCCGATGCCGGGGACGACGACGCCCCCGCACCGCAGGTCGGCAACAGCAGCCAGCCTATCGTCCTGCCGCCCCTGGAGGTCTCGCTGCAGGCCGCCGGCATGCAGATGGTCGAAACCCGGGCCGGCGCCAGCACCGCCGCAGCGCCGGCCACCCCGACGCCCAAGCTGGGACGCGCGCGTAAATCCGTGGCCCAGCCCGCCGAAGAACCCCTGCAGCAGGTGGAAACCACGCATTAAGCTCGGGCCTTGCCCGGGCCTGTGCCGGGCGCACAGGCCCGGCGCGGCAAAAAAACAGCCCAAGGCTTTGTCCCAAGCCTTGGGCTGTTTTTTTCGTGGGCCGAGCGTTGGGGATCAGGCCTCCTGGGCAACGACCTCGATGGGCTGGCGGGTAAACAAGGCCAGCAAATGGGCGACTTCGGCCTGCAGCTTGCGGCGATCCACAACCTGATCGATGGCCCCCTTGGCCAGCAGGAACTCGGCCCGCTGGAAGCCCTCGGGAAGTTTTTCACGCACGGTCTGCTCGATCACCCTTGGCCCGGCGAAACCGATCAGGGCATTGGGCTCGGCGATCACCACGTCGCCCATGAAGGCGAAAGACGCCGATACCCCGCCCATGGTGGGGTCGGTCAGGATACTGATGAAAGGCAGGCCGGCATCCGACAGCTGATGCAGCATCGCCGTGGTCTTGGCCATTTGCATCAGGGAAAACAGGGATTCCTGCATGCGCGCCCCGCCTGAAGACGACACGCAGACAAACGGCATGCGCCGCTGGATGGCCTCTTGGACGCCGCGGGCAAAGCGTTCGCCCACGACCGAGCCCATGGACCCGCCCATGAAGGCGAACTCGAAGCAGGCCAGCACGGCGGGCACCGACAGAATCGTGCCGCTGACCACCACCAGGGCTTCGGATTCACCGGTTTGCTTGGTGGCTTCGGAAACGCGCTCGGGGTATCTGCGCGAATCCTTGAACTTAAGCGGATCCATCGGGCGCGTCTGCGCGCCGATTTCGGTGCGGCCCTCCGGATCCATCAGGGAATCAATGCGCGCCCGCGCGCCGATGCGCATGTGGTGGCTGCACTTCGGACAGACATTCAGGGTCGCCTGCAGGTCTTCTTTGTACAGCACGGATTCGCAGGACGGGCATTTGACCCACAGCCCTTCGGGCACCCGCTTGGACGCCGCATCGCTTTGGCGGTTGATGCGCGGTGGCAGTATTTTTTCGAACCAGCTCATGGCTTAACCTTTTTTCACGTGATCGATGGCCTGGCGCACCTCCGCCAGCCACTGGGCGGCCGCCTGAACCGCCGCCCGAGGGCCATCGCGGCGCGATGCGGATTCGAGCACCTGGATGAGTTTGCTGCCGATGACGACGGCATCGGCATGGGCCGCCACCCGGGCCGCGCTGGCGGCATCGCGGATGCCGAAACCCACCCCCACCGGGATGGCGACGTGACAGCGAATGGCGGCCAGGTGCCGGGCGACATCGTCGGTATCCAGGTTACCCGCCCCGGTCACGCCCTTGAGGGACACATAATACACATAGCCGCGCGCCAGACGGGCGACATCCGCCATGCGGGCCTCGGTGGAGGTGGGAGCCAGCAGATAGATGGGGTCCAGGCCGGCGGCGGACAGGCTGGCGGCGAACTCGGCGGATTCCTCGGGCGTGTAGTCCACCACCAGGACACCGTCGACCCCGGCGGCGGTCGCCCGGTCGACAAAAGCCTGCCGGCCCATGCATTCGACTGGATTGGCATAGCCCATGAGCACCACGGGCGTGCGCTCATCGTGCCGGCGGAACTCGGCTACGATATCCAGCACACGGGACAGGCCGACCCCGGCGGCGATGGCGCGTTCGCCCGCCTGCTGGATGACCGGGCCATCGGCCATGGGATCGGAAAACGGCACGCCGAGTTCGATGACATCGGCCCCCGCCGCCACCAAGGCCTGCATGAGCGCGGGGGTGGACTCCGCCAGCGGATCGCCCGCCGTGATGTAGGGAATCAAGGCGGTGCGCCCGGACAGGCCGCCGAAACAAGCGGCCAGGCGCGGATTGGATGCTGCTGCAGTCAAGGCGGACTCCTAAAGCGTGATGCCGCTGTATTCGGCAACCGTATGCATGTCTTTGTCGCCCCGGCCGGAGACATTGACCAGGATGATTTGCTCGGGCGGCAACGTGGGGGCGAGCTTCACCGCATGGGCAATCGCGTGGGCGGATTCGAGCGCCGGCATGATGCCTTCGATGCGGCAGCAGTCGTGAAACGCCGCCAGCGCCTCGCTGTCGGTGACGCCCACATACTGGGCGCGGCCGGAATCCTTCAGCCAGGCGTGCTCGGGACCGACGCCGGGGTAGTCCAGCCCGGCGGAAATGGAATGGGTCTCTGTGATCTGGCCATCGGCGTCTTGCAGCAGATACGTGCGGTTGCCATGCAGCACCCCCACCACGCCCCGATTGAGGGACGCCGCATGGTGGCCGCTGTCCAGGCCCTCGCCGGCGGCCTCGACCCCGATCAAGCGGACGGATTCGTATTCGATATAGGGGTGGAAGATGCCGATGGCATTGGACCCCCCGCCCACGGACGCCAGGACGTAATCCGGCTGGCGGCCCGCGTCGCGCGGCATCTGCGTCAGGCATTCGCGCCCGATGATGGTCTGGAAATCGCGCACCATCTGGGGGTACGGGTGCGGCCCGGCCACCGTGCCGATGATGTAGAAAGTGTTTTCCACGTTGGCGACCCAATCGCGCATGGCCTCGTTGAGGGCGTCTTTAAGCGTGCGCGAGCCGGATTCAACCGGCACCACCCGGGCCCCCAGGAGCTTCATGCGATACACATTGGACGCCTGGCGGCGGACGTCTTCGCTGCCCATGTACACCACGCATTCCAGGCCGTAGCGCGCAGCCACGGTGGCCGTGGCCACCCCATGCTGGCCCGCGCCGGTTTCGGCGATGACGCGGGGTTTCCCCATGCGCGTGGCCAGCAGCGCCTGGCCGATGCAGTTGTTGACCTTGTGCGCGCCCGTGTGGTTGAGATCTTCGCGCTTGAACCAGATCTGCGCGCCGCCCAGTTGCCGCGACCAGCGCCGCGCATGATAGACGGGGCTGGGGCGGCCGACAAAATGTTCGAGCTCGTCGGCGAATTCGCGCAGGAATTCGGGGTCGTCGCGGTATCGCTGATAGGCATCCCGCAAGGCGTCCAGGGCATGCACCAGGGTTTCGGCCACGAACGAACCGCCAAACTGGCCGAAATGCCCCCGGGCATCCGGCAAATGATAGGGTTTCAAATTCAGACTCGCTTGTAAGGCGCCCAGATTGGGCAGACGGACCACACAGGCCGGCAAACGACCATTTTAGCAGCGCCCGGCGGACCGGGGCGGCCGCTGCGGCCCGCTGCCGCGCCGCCGCCGGGCGACGGCCCGGCGGCGGCCGGATCAGTGCCGGTTGGCCTGCACGCCGGGCAATTCGTTGACCGCCGCCAATGCCTGCCGGATTTGCTCGCCATCGCGAACCTCGATGGTGAAGACCATATGCGCCAGGGATCGGCGACTGTGGGTGGTCACCCGCACCACCCGCAGACGCAGCCGCGCAAAGACCTCGGACAGGTCGCGCAGCAGGTTGGGCCGATCCTGGGCATGGATGTTGAGATCGACCGGATACACGGCCTGGCCGGTATCGCCCCAATCGACCTGGATGCAGCGTTCGGGGTGGCGCTGGGCCAGCGCGGCCCAGGCCGTGCAGTCGCGCCGATGGATGGACACCCCCCGGCCCCGCGTGACGAAACCCTCGATGGCGTCCGGCGGCGCGGGGCGGCAGCAGCGCGCCAGCTGCGTCATCAGGGAATCCACCCCCACCACCAGCACCCCGCTCTTGCCGGTGCGCGATACGCTGCTGGCTTCGCTGGCATAGACACGCGCCGTGTCCGGCGCGGGCGTGTCCGGCGCGGGCTCACGAAAGATCTGGTCGATCTGGCGCAAGCTGAATTCTTCTTTTGCGGCGGCCACGTAAAGGTCGTCCGCACGAGCAAAGCCCAGTTGCTGGGCCAGGTTTTCCTGGTTGATGGCGGTCTTGCCCAGGCGCTGCAGTTCTTTTTCGACCAGGGCCTGGCCCTGGGCGATGCGCTGCTGCAGCTCGACCGCATTGAACCAGGCCCGCACCTTGGCCCGCGCCCGGGGACTGGCCAGATAGGCCAGTTGCGGGTTGAGCCAATCGCGTGACGGCCCGCCGGATTTCGCGGCGATGATTTCGACCGTCTGGCCCGTGCGCAGGCGGGTGGACAAGGGCACCATCTGCCCATCGACCCGCGCCCCCCGGCAGCGGTGGCCCAAATCCGTGTGCAGCAGATAGGCAAAATCCACGGGCGTGGCGCCGTCCGGGAGTTCGAGCACCCGCGCCTGCGGCGTCATGACGTAAATATGCCGGTTGGCGCGGGGGGCATCCGGGGCGGGCGCCGTCCCGCCGTCCTCCTTCCAGGCCAGCAGCTGGCGCATCCAGGAGATTTTCTGATCGTCAGCGCTGGCCGCCGCCACCTGCCCGCCTTTGGCGCCGGCCTCTTTGTAGCGCCAGTGCGCCGCCATGCCGTACTCGGCGAACTGGTGCATCGCGCGGGTGCGAATCTGGATTTCAAAAGCGCGGCCTTCGGCATCGGCCACCACCGTATGCAGGGATCGGTAGCCATTGGGCTTGGGCCGCGCGATGTAGTCGTCGAATTCCTCGGGCACCGGAGTCCACATCGCATGCACCAGCGCCAGGGCCGCGTAGCAGGCACGCTCGTCGGCCACAATGACCCGCAAGGCGCGCAAATCGAACAGCTGGTGGAACGCCAGATGTTTGATGCGCATCTTGTTCCAGATGCTGTAGATGTGCTTGGGGCGCCCGCTGATTTCCGCCGGGATATGGGCATCGTCCAGCGCCGCCCGCAGGCGCCGCATGACCGCGTCGATGAAGGCTTCGCGCTCTGTGCGTTTTTCCTCCAGTTGGCGGGCGATGGCCTTGTAGGTGTCCGGCTGCAGAAAACGGAAGGAGAGGTCTTCCATCTCCCATTTCAGCTGCCAGATCCCCAGGCGATTGGCCAGCGGCGTGTACAAGGCCATGGTTTCGCGGGCAAAGCCCACGGGGCACGGCGTGCGGCTGGCGGCATACCAGCGCAGGGACTGCAGCCGCGACGCCAGCCGCATCAGCACGATGCGCAAATCGGCCGCCATGGCCAGCAGCATCTTGCGCTGCATTTCTTTTTGATCGGCGCCGGACCGATCCTGGGCACGCCCGGCCACCGTCCCCAGCATCAGCAGGGCGCGCGCGCCCTGCACCAGCGTGGCGACCTCGGGTCCGAACGCCTTGCGCAGGGGATCGGTGCGGGACAATTCGCCGCCGGGCACCGGCTGAACCGCCAGCAGCGCGCCGGCCCGGGTCGCGGCATCCGAGCCCAATTCGCCGAGTATCAGGGCCACGGCGGCGCAATGGGCATCCAGGGGCTCGCCCGTGCTGGCCACCGCCTGCCGCAATGGGGCGCGCACCCATTCGACGGCCTGCCGCAGCAGGGCCTGGCCGGCTTCGTCCAGGCCATCGGCAGCCGCCCGGAACCAGGCCGCATCAAAGGGGTCGGGCGACGTGGAAAAAGAAGATTGGCTCATGGTGCTGAAAAACAAACGATCAAATCAGTCGGGGATCGACAAAAGGGCCTGGACGCCGTGCGGCAACCGCCATACTACAAGATACACCCGCCCGGCAGCCCTACCTGTGTATCAGGCTCTGCCTGTCTGAAACGGTAAATTAGGTAAAATCCCGGATGGCCTTATTGGCTTTGTTTTTTTGCCGGAGCACCCCATGACCCACGTCGTCACCGAAAACTGTATTAAATGTAAATATACCGACTGCGTCGATGTCTGTCCTGTGGACTGTTTTCGAGAAGGGCCCAATTTCCTGGTCATCGACCCCGAAGAATGCATCGACTGTGCCGTCTGTGTGCCCGAATGCCCAGCCAATGCCATTTTCGCCGAAGAAGACGTTCCCCAGGATCAGGTGGACTACATCCCGCTGAACGCCGAACTCGCGCCCACCTTCGGCCCGATCAACCGCTCCGTCACGCCGCTGGATGGCGCCGACGACTGGAACGGCGTGGCCGACAAGCTCAAATACCTCGAACGTCCCTGATCCGACTGTCTGCAAAAGACAACTCCCTCGACCAGGGATTCACTCACATCGGGTAATTCCGGTAGCGCATCGTCACGTTTACCGGTACTTTAGGTCTGCACAAACCATACCCCGGCGCATGATCTGCGCCGCTGCAGACCACTGGAACGCATTCTATGCTGTACGACCTACACGAACTCCAACGCACGATTCTCGCGCCCCTGACCGCCTTTACCGAAACCGGTTCGCAGCTGTTCTCCAATCCCTATAGCCCGCTGGCGTACACGCCGCTGTCGCGGCAGTTCGCCGCCGCCTACGAACTTGCCCACCGCATGGGCAAAGACTACGAAAAACCCGCCTGGAACCTCGCCGCCACCGTCATCGACGGGCAAGACGTCGCCGTCACCGAGGAAACCGCGCTGGCGCAGCCCTTTTGCCGGCTGGTGCATTTCCGCCGCGACACCTCGCGCCAAGACCCCTGTATCCTGCTGGTCGCCCCGCTGTCGGGCCACCATGCCACGCTGCTGCGCGATACGGTGCGCACGCTGCTGCCCGCGCACGATGTCTACGTCACCGATTGGATCGACGCCCGCATGGTGCCCGCCGACCAGGGCACGTTCAGCCTGGACGACTACGTTCATTACATCCAGACCTTCCTGCGCCACCTGGGCCCCGAGACACACGTCATTTCCGTGTGTCAGCCCACGGTGCCGGTGCTGGCGGCCGTGTCGCTGCTGGCCAGCCACAACGACCCCTGTCAGCCGCGCACCATGACCATGATGGGCGGCCCCATCGACACCCGAAACTCCCCGACCCAGGTCAACCGCCTGGCGACCACCAAGTCATACGCCTGGTTCGAAGACAACCTCATCCACCGCGTGCCCGCCCGCTACCCGGGCGCCGGACGCCAGGTCTACCCCGGCTTCCTGCAGCACGCCGGCTTCGTGGCAATGAACCCCGACCGCCACCTGAAATCCCACTACGACTTCTACCTGCACCTGCTGCGCGGCGACGACAGCGACGCCGAAGCCCACCGCCGCTTCTACGACGAGTACAACGCCGTCCTGGACATGCCGGCACAGTTTTACCTGGACACCATCCGCACGGTCTTCCAAGAATTCCGCCTGCCGCAGGGCACCTGGGTGATCGACGGCGACCGGGTCGAGCCCGCAGCCATCCGACGGACGGCGCTGCTGACCATCGAAGGCGAACTCGACGATATTTCCGGCCCCGGCCAGACCCACGCGGCCCAGACCCTGTGCAAGCACCTGCCGGACAACCTGCGCGAATCCTACACGGCGCCCCAATGCGGCCACTACGGGATTTTCTCCGGTCGCCGCTGGCGCGCCCTGGTCTACCCGAAACTCGCCGCATTCATCCGCGCGCACGCATAGTTCCGGCGCCGCCGCGGGCCGGCCCGCGGCGGCGCCCCGTGTTTTCCCGATTTGGCTGTTGCATGTCTTTCCTGATCGACACCCTGGATGCCCTCCTGCCCCAGACCCAATGCGGGCAGTGCGGCTACGACGGCTGTCGTCCATACGCCCGGGCCATGGCCGAAGGCCGGGCCGACATCAACCGCTGCCCCCCCGGCGGCCCCGAGACCATCGCCGCGCTGGCCCAAGCGCTGGATCGGCCGGCCCGGCCCCTGGATCCCGACTGCGGCCGCCACCAGCCGTTTCGCATCGCCCTGATCGACGAGGCGCACTGCATCGGTTGCACCCTGTGCATCCAGGCCTGCCCGGTGGATGCCATCCTGGGGGCCAGCCAAAGCATGCACACCATCATCGAGGAAGACTGCACCGGCTGCGAACGCTGCGTGACCCCCTGCCCGGTCGACTGCATCAGCATGGTGCCCGCCCGCCGAGACTGGACCCCGCAGGATGCCGCGCAGGCCCGCCAGCGCTATCAGGCGCGCAACCAGCGCCTGCAATCGCGCCACACCGAGGCGGGCAGCCCGGCGGCCCGCACCCTGGCCAACAAGCCGATCCTGGCCACGCCCGCCTCCACACACGACAAGCAGGATCGCATCGCCCAGGCGCTGGCCCGGGCCCGGGCGCGCCGATCATGAAACGCGCCGCCGTCGAAGAATGCTTTCGCCGCTGGCAAGCCGCCAACCCGGAGCCCAAGACCGAGCTGGAATACCACAGCACGTTCCAGCTGCTGATCGCCGTCATGCTGTCGGCCCAGGCCACGGATCGCGCCGTCAACCTGGCGACCCGGCGATTTTTCCCCGAACACGGCACCCCGGAAGGCCTGCTGGCCATGGGGCTCGAAGCGCTGACCGAAGCCATCCGCACCATCGGCCTGTACAAGACCAAGGCGCGCAACGTCATCCGCACCTGCGAACTGCTGCTGCAACACCACGACGGCCAGGTGCCCGACCGTCGGGAAGCCCTGGAAGCCCTGCCCGGCGTGGGCCGGAAAACCGCCAATGTGGTGCTGAACACCGCCTTTCGCCAACCGGCCATGGCGGTGGACACCCACATCTTCAGGGTCTCCAACCGCACCGGCATCGCGCCCGGCAAAACCGTGCTGGCGGTGGAACAAGCCCTGCTGAAGCGCGTGCCCAAGCCCTATCTGCTGGATGCCCACCATTGGCTGATCCTGCATGGCCGGTATGTATGCGTCGCCCGCAAGCCCAAATGCCCGCAATGCCCCATCGCCGACCTGTGCGATTACCCGGACAAGACACCAGGATGAATGGGGCAGGACATTGCAGCACACCATTTTTACCCAACGGCAAGACAACCCAGTAAAACCCCAATAGAAACCCCCTGCTCGACCTCGCATACTTAAAGTAATCCACGCCGCAGCCACGGGATACTTCAAGCCACCATGCGCACAGCCCCCATCCTCGAAACCCGTAATCTCACCAAGACCTTCCTGGGTTTCGTCGCAGTGGACGCTGTCAATCTGCAGGTGCAGCGCGGCCACATCCACGCCCTGATCGGCCCCAACGGCGCAGGCAAGACCACGTGCTTCAACCTGCTCACCAAATTCATCACCCCCACCCGGGGGCAAATCTTCTTCGATGGCCGGGAAATCACCCGCGACCAGCCCGCCGGCATCGCCCGCAAGGGGATCATCCGGTCATTCCAGATTTCCGCCGTCTTCCCCCAGCTGTCGGTCTTGGATAACGTGCGTATCGCCTTGCAGCGCAACACCGGGCTGTCTTTTCACTTCTGGCGCAGCGAAAACAGCCTCACCCACCTGAACCAACGCGCCATCCAGTTGCTGGACGAAGTCGGCCTGGGCGGCTTCGCCGACGAAATCACCGTCAACCTGCCCTATGGCCGCAAGCGCGCCCTCGAAATCGCCACCACCCTGGCCATGGAACCCAGCCTCATGCTGCTGGACGAACCCACCCAGGGCATGGGCCACGAAGACGTCGATCGCGTCACGCAGCTGATCAAGCAGGTCAGCGTCGGGCGCACCATCCTGATGGTCGAGCACAACATGAACGTCGTGTCCTCCATCGCCGACCGCATCACCGTCCTGGCCCGGGGGGCCGTCCTGGCCGAAGGCGACTACGCCGCCGTTTCACACAACCCCGCCGTCATGGAAGCCTACATGGGCACCGCCCAGGGCGAACTCGAAGGAGCCGAGGCATGAGCCATACGCCCGCCCTGGAAATCACCGACCTGCACGCCTGGTACGGAGAATCCCACGTCCTGCATGGCGTCAACATGCAGGTGCAGGCGGGCCAGGTGGTCACGCTGCTGGGGCGCAACGGCGCGGGGCGCACCACCACGCTGCGCGCCCTGCTGGGCCTGACCAGCCGCCGCACGGGCTCCATCCGTATCCAGGGCGCCGAATCCATCCACCTGCCCACCTACCGGGTCGCCCACCTGGGCATCGGCTACTGCCCCGAAGAACGCGGCATCTTCGCCTCGCTGTCCTGCGAGGAAAACCTGCTGCTGCCGCCCACCGTGGGCAATACCCTGGGCGGCGGCATGTCGCTGGCCGAAATCTACGACATGTTCCCCAACCTGCTCGAACGCCGCCACTCGCCCGGCACTCGGCTGTCCGGCGGCGAACAGCAGATGCTGGCGGTGGCCCGCATCCTGCGCACCGGGGCCAACCTGCTGCTGCTCGACGAAATCTCCGAAGGCCTGGCCCCGGTCATCGTCCAGGCCCTGGCCCGCATGATCACCACGCTCAAGACCAAGGGCTATACCGTGGTCATGGTCGAGCAGAATTTCCGCTTTGCCGCCCCGCTGGCCGACCACTTCTACATCATGGAACACGGCCAGATCGTCGAAGAATTCCCCGCCGCCCAGCTGGCCGAAAAGCAAAACAGGCTCGACAGCCTGTTGGGCGTCTGATGCCGATTCCTTTATTTGCCGGCGATACCGGCCACCACAGGAGACTTCCCATGAAATTGCGTACCCTATCCGCGGCCCTGGCCGTTGCTGGTCTGGGTCTGAGCCTATCCGCCCAGGCTGCCGGGATATCCGACGACGTCATCCGCATCGGCTTCATCACCGACATGTCCGGCGTTTATGCCGACGTGGACGGCAATGGCGGCGCCGACGCCATCCGCATGGCCATCGCCGACATGGGCGGCGAGATCGACGGCAAGAAAATCGAGCTTCTCACGGCCGACCACCAGAACAAGGCCGACATCGCCTCGGCGCGCGCACGCGACTGGTTCGACACGCAGCACATGGACATGCTGATCGGCGGCACCAATTCGGCCACCGCCCTGGCCATGGCGGGGGTCGCGGCCGAAAAACAAAAACCCTTCATCGCCATCGGCCCGGGCTCGTCCCTGCTGACCAACGATAAATGCACCCCCTACACCATCCACTACGCCTACAACACCACCGCCCTGGCCAACGGCACGGGCTCCGCCGTGGTCGAAGAAGGCGGAAAATCCTGGTTCTTCCTGACCGCCGACTACGCCTTCGGCCATTCGCTGGAAGAAGACACCGCCAAGGTCGTCAAGAACCATGGCGGCACGGTGGTGGGCCAGGTGCGCGCACCGCTGTCCACCACCGATTTTTCCTCGTTCCTGCTGCAGGCCCAGACCTCCGGCGCCCAGGTGCTGGGGCTGGCCAATGCGGGGGGCGACTTCATCAATTCCGTCAAGGCCGCCAAAGAATTCGGCATTACCCAGACCATGAAACTGGCCGGACTGCTGGTGTTCATCAACGACGTCCATTCGCTGGGGCTGGACAATACGGCCGGCCTCTACCTGACCACCCCCTGGTACTGGGATCGCACCGACGATTCCCGCGCCTGGGCCAAGCGCTTCTTCGATAAGCTGAACCGCGCGCCCTCGTTCGTGCAGGCCGCCGACTACTCCGCCGCGCTCAATTACCTGCAGGCCGTCAAGGCCACTGGATCGGACGATGGCAATACGGTGATGGCATACCTGAAATCCCACAAAATCAACGACATGTTCGTCAAAGACGGCTATATCCGCAAAGATGGCCTGTTCATGCACGACATGTTCCTGGCCCAGGTCAAGACGCCCGAACAATCCAAAGCGCCCTGGGATTACTACAACATCGTGCGCACCCTGCCGGCCGAAGCCGTCTATGGGGCGGAATCCACATCCACCTGCCCCCTGCTCAAGGGCTGATGCACCGTCCGGCCCCAATGGCCTTGCCTGCGCGGCAGGGCCATTCCATCCGGTGTCCCGGTTAATCGCCTTTGCTGCAGCGCTATGACAGAACTCTTTGGTGTCCCCATCCAGGCCTTGCTGGGCCAGCTTTTGCTGGGCTTGGTCAATGGCTCTTTCTATGCCGTGCTTTCCCTGGGGCTGGCCATCATCTTCGGCTTGCTCAACATCATCAATTTCACCCACGGCGCCCTGTACATGCTGGGGGCCTTCGTCGCCTGGCTGGGCCTGCAGTACCTGGGGCTGAACTACTGGATCATGCTGGTGGTCTCACCCATTGTGGTGGGCCTGTTCGGCATTGCCCTCGAACGCCTGCTGCTGCGCCGCCTGTACAAGCTCGACCCGCTCTACGGCTTGCTGCTGACCTTCGGCCTGGCCCTGATCATCGAGGGCCTGTTCCGCAGCATCTACGGCGTATCGGGCCAACCGTACTCCACGCCGACCCTGCTGCAGGGCGGGGTCAACCTGGGCTTCATGTACCTGCCCATTTATCGCGGCTGGGTCGTGGTCGCCTCCATTCTGGCCTGCCTGGCCACCTGGTTCCTGATCGAAAAAACCCACCTGGGCGCCCTGCTGCGGGCGGGGACGGAAAACGCCAAGCTGGTCGAAGCCTTCGGCGTCAATGTGCCCCTGATGATTTCCCTGACCTTCGGCCTGGGGGTCGGCCTGGCGGCCTTCGCGGGCGTGCTGGCGGCCCCCATCCTGCAGGTGTCGCCGCTGATGGGTTCCAATCTCATCATCGTGGTGTTCGCCGTGGTGGTCATCGGCGGCATGGGCTCCATCCTGGGCTCGATCGTCACGGGCCTGGGCCTGGGCATTATTGAAGGCTTCACCAAGGTCTTCTGGCCGGAAGCCTCCAGCACCGTGGTGTTCATCATCATGGTGATCGTCCTGCTGCTGCGTCCGGCCGGGCTGTTCGGGAAAGAATCATGAATCGTCAACGCATCGGCTACCTGATCGCCATCCTCGTGATCGCGGCACTGCCCGCCATTGGGGCCTACCCCATCTTCATCATGAAGGTCATGTGCTACGCCCTGTTCGCCTGCGCCTTCAATCTGCTGCTGGGCTATACCGGCCTGCTGTCATTCGGCCATGCCGCGTTCCTGGGGCTGGCGGGCTACACCTGCGGGCAAGCGCTCACCGTCTGGGGCTGGCCCACGGCCAGCGGCCTGCTGGCGGGCACGGCCAGCGCCGCCCTGCTGGGCCTGGTATTCGGGCTGCTGTCGATCCGGCGCAGCGGCATTTATTTCGCCATGATCACCCTGGCCCTGGCGCAGATGCTGTTCTTCTATTTTCTGCAAGCGCCGTTCACAGGCGGCGAAGACGGTCTGCAGGGCATCCCCCGCGGCAGCATCCTGGGCCTGGATCTCAGCCAGGATATCAATCTGTATTATGTCGTCATGGCGGTTTTCGTCCTGGGCTACGCCCTGATCTGGCGCACGGTGCATTCCCCTTTTGGCCAGGCCCTGAAGGCCATCCGCGAAAACGAGGCCCGCATGGTGTCTCTGGGCTACCATGTGGATCGCTTCAAGCTGCTGGCCTTCGTGCTGTCCGCCGCCCTGTCCGGTCTGGCCGGCGCCACGAAATCCGTGGTGTTCGTTTCGGCCACACTGTCGGACGCCACCTGGCAGATGTCCGGCATGGTCATCCTGATGACCTTGATCGGCGGCATGGGCACGCTGACCGGCCCCGTCCTGGGGGCGATCATCGTGGTGGCCCTGGAAAACAAGGTGGGCGACATCGGCCGCTTCCTGATGCAGGAAACCGGCATCGAGTGGTTCCGGGTACTGGGAGAATCGGTCACGATTGTGATCGGGTTCATTTTCGTGGTTTGCGTGCTGACGTTCCGCCGGGGCATCATCGGCGAATGGCTGCACCGCCAGCAATTGCGCCGCGCCAAGGGCTGAATCGGACGATTGCGAGGCTGGCCTTTCCGTTGTCAACCCCGAAACACGTCATCCAGTTCGGTGGCGTCCACGAAATTCAGCACCCAGGTTTCCAGCTGCGCCGCCGTGGCGGCCTGGATACGCTGGACGATGGCGTCGGGCTGCGGGCCGAAGCGGCGTTGCACCAGCAGCAGCAAGGTCTTCGCCTGACCCTCTACACTGCCTTCGGCAAGCCCTTCGGCGTGGCCCCGGGCATGGCCGGCGCGTTCGATCAGCGTGACATACGTCATCTCATTCTCCTTGGTCAGGGTCTCGACCGTCTGTAAAAAATCCGCTTCCAGGTCTTCGGGCAGCGCAATCATCCATTCGATCAGGCGGTACACTTGCATGGCCACCACGGGGTCGTAGCCATAATGCTGCAGCCGGCGTACCAGCTGAAATTTGGGCCCCAGCCGCGTGCGTTTGTCCCGGTGGCCGTTGGCCTGCAGCTGCGCCATGACGACCACGGCAAAGGG
>NZ_JBLGTV010000016.1:0-70205 GCF_047468865.1 Castellaniella hirudinis | reverse complement strand
CCAAAAAGCCACCATCATTACCCAGGTGGGTCAGATTTACTCCGACAGGGTGGGTCAGTATTACACCGGCGATGACAGATTGACGCCCGCACAGGCCTGTCGCGCATGGCGGCCCGTGCGCTGACCGAGCGCCGAGCAGCATGTCGTATTCAGCACCGCCTACACGACATGCTGGCCCAACGCCTGTACGGCCTGTGCTGCGGCTACGAAGACCTGAACGATCACGACACCTTGCGCGCCGACTTGCTGATGCAAACAGCCGTTGGGCGGGATCGGCTCCTGGCCAGTTCGCCCACGCTCAGTCGACTTGAAACGGGTGCCGCTCGCGCGGATGCCTGGGCGCTGCACCAGGTGCTGGTTGATCACTTCATTGCCAGCTTCGCCACCGCGCCCAAGGAACTGATCCTGGATGTGGATGCCTCGGATATCCCGCTGCACGGTGAACAGGAACTCAAACAGTTCCATGGCTATTATGACCATCACTGCTATTTGCCGCTGTACGTGTTCTGCGGCCAGTCGATGCTGACTTGCCTGCTGCGGCCCAGCCGCATTGACGGGGCCAAGCATGCTGAGTCCCCCCGGGTTTTGAGGAGGCTCCAACTTTTGAGAGAATGGTCACCTGGCCGTGGCAGAATGGGGTAGGTAGTTGCTACTTTCTGAAGGGCTCGGTCCTTGTGTTTTTATTTTTTTGGGGGTACATTTAATTATACGCACTGTTGTTGAAACCCCTACCTTTCGGAAGCAAGCTGACGATGTGTGGAACGAAGACGAACGCTACGCTTTTATCGGCTGGATCGCCGAGCATCCAGATGCGGGTGATGTGATCCCTGGTGCTGATGGTGCGCGCAAGGTGCGCTGGTCGCGCATAGGCATGGGTAAGCGCGGCGGTGCGCGGGTGATCTACTTTCATCTGGTTGATGATGAAATCGTGCTGTTGGTCATGATTTACGCCAAAGCAGAGCGCACCAATGTGAAGGCCAAGGACGTCAAGCGGAGTTGACCATGAAGATCCTCAAGAAACTGGATGTGGACAAGGTGACGGCTGCCATCGAGGCCGATGCGGGTCAGGCGCTGCCTGGGCTGCGTGATGCGCTGGCTGAAGCCAAGGCGGGCCAGTTCGCCCAGACGCATACGCCAGAGCAAATCACAAAGCGTCGGGGGCGACCCGCGGGCAGCACTCAGGCGGTGACGAAAGAGGCGGTGAAGCTGCGCCTGGATGCCGATGTGTTGGCGGCGTTACGCGCTAGCGGTGAGGGCTGGCAGACGCGCATCAACGATACCTTGCGTGCATCATTGGCGTTGAGTGGCAAGGTCAAGGCGCATCCAGCTGGTTGATGTCGTCCAGAGACGTCCACCCCGATCCGCTCCAATCCATGTGTCTTTGGTACTGTTTTTGGTGCTTTAGTCAATAAAACAACAGTTACCAACCTATAAAGTTCTGGCCTCGTTGACGCACCAAGACATGTTTTCAGGCTGTCTAACACCGCGTGCTGTGATCGACATGGCGGCTTCGGAGCCCCCGGAGGCCCCTTTACTTCAAATTCCCCGACAGGAACTGCTGCAGCCGGGGGCTTTGCGGGTGGTCGAAAATATCCACGGGAGACCCGGTTTCCTCGGCCACGCCCTTGTGCAAGAACATCACGTGCGAGGCTAGGTTGCGGGCAAAGCCCATTTCGTGGGTGACCACCAGCATGGTGCGGCCTTCTTCGGCCAGTTTCTGCATGACTTTCAGCACTTCGCCCACCAGTTCGGGATCCAGGGCGGAGGTGGGCTCGTCGAACAGCATGACTTCCGGTTCCATGGCCAGGGCGCGGGCGATGGCCACGCGTTGCTGCTGGCCGCCGGACAGGGACGAGGGATATTGGGTTTCCACCTTCGGATCCAGGCCGACCTTGGCCAGATAGTGGCGGGCGCGTTCGGTGGCTTCGGCGCGGCTGAGTTTCAGCACCTGGATGGGGGCTTCGATGACGTTGCCCAGCACGTTCATGTGCGCCCACAGGTTGAAGTGCTGGAACACCATGGCCAGTTTGGAACGCAGGCGGCGCAGTTGATCCAGGTCGGCGGCGTGGGGTTCGCCGTGTTTGTCCTGGATGATTTTCAGGGTCTCGCCATTGAGCGAGACACTGCCCTTGTTGGGTTTTTCCAGGAAGTTGATGCAGCGCAAAAAGGTGGACTTGCCCGAGCCGCTGGACCCCAGGATGCAGATGACGTCGCCGGCGCTGGCCTGCAGGGATACGCCTTTCAGGACTTCGTTGTCGCCGTAGTGCTTGTGGATATTGAGTACATCGAGTTTGGACATGGCAGATTATCGGTGGTTGCCCAGATAGGCCAGGGCGCGGTGTTCGTACCAGCGGAACAGGCCGATCAGGGTAAACGACAGGCACAGGTACAGCAGGGCGGCAAGGCCGTAGGAGGCAAAGGTTTGGTAGGTGGCCGAGTTGGCGTCGCGGGCGACCTTCAGAATGTCGGGCACTGTGGCGGTGAACGCCAGCGATGTGGCGTGCAGCATCAGGATGACTTCGTTGCTGTAGGCGGGCAGGGCGCGGCGCAGGGCCGAGGGGATGATGATGCGCCGGTACAGGGCGAAGCGAGTCATGCCGAAGGCGCGGGCGGATTCGATTTCGCCCGCGTTGGTTTCACGGATGGCTCCGGCGAAGATTTCGGTGGTGTAGGCCACGGTGTTCAGCGTCAGGGCCAGCACCAGGCAATTGAACCCGCTTTGGAAGAACACCGCCAGCGGGGGCGTGTCCTTGATGAAGTCCAGGCTGTAGATGCCGGCGTAGATGAACAATATCTGCACGTACAGCGGGGTGCCGCGAAACACATAGCTGAAAGTCCAGATGGGCACGGACAGCCAGCGGCGCGACGATACCCGGGCCACGGCCAGGAAGATGGACAGAAAGAAGCCCATGGTGACGGACAGCACCAGCAGCCACAGGGTGACGGCCATGCCGGACCAGCCGCCGTTGCTGGCGTACAGATAGGCGCGCCAGAATTCGTCGATGACGTCGATCATAGGGCGGCCTCGCGCACGCCGACGCGGTAGCGTTTGTCCAGCCAGTACAGCACCCCGTTGGACAGGGTGGTCAGGGCCAGGTAGATCAGGCCGGTGATGGAGATGAACAGGAACACGCGGAAAGTCACGTTGCCCGCATCCTGGGCGACCTTGACCAGGTCGGACAGGCCGATCAGGGACACCAGGGCGGTGGATTTCAGCAGCACCTGCCAGTTGTTGCCGATGCCGGGCAGGGCGTGGCGCATCATTTGCGGAAACAGCACCCGGCGGAACACCTGGAATTCACGCATGCCGTAGGCCGTGGCGGCTTCCAGCTGGCCGTAGGGCACGGCCATGAAGGCCCCCCGGAAGGTTTCGGCAAAATACGCCCCGTAGATGAAGCCCAGGGTCAGCACCCCGGCCCCGAAGGGGTCGATGTCGATGTAGTCCAGGCCCAGCAGGTCGGTGGCTTCGTTCAGGTAGATTTGCAGGCTGAAGAAAATCAGCAGCATCAGCACGAGGTCGGGCACGCCGCGGATCAGGGTGGTATAGGCGGTGGCCAGCAGGCGCGCCCACCACAAGGAGGACAGTTTGGCCCAGGCGCCCAGCAGGCCCAGGAACAGGGAAACCAGCAGGGACAGCAAGGCAAGCTGAATGGTGACCCAGGTGCCTTCCAGCAGCAGGGGGCCGTAGCCGTTCAGGAACATGAAAAATATCCAATAGGGCCGCCGCCCGGATCAGATGGCCCGTGTCGGGGGCGTGATCCAGGCGGCAGGGCGGTGGGGCGGCATGCCGCCAGCCGGATTATTGGGCGGGGAACTGGATCAGGCCGTCGGCGAAGTATTTTTTCGCGTAGCCCTGGATGGTGCCGTCGGCCAGCATGCCTTGCAGGGTCTTGTCGACCTCGGCTTTCAGGGGGTTGCCCTTGCGGATGCCGATGGCGATGGGCTCGTTGAGGATGGGGTCGTCCAGCGTCATGTCGGCGAGCTCGTAGTCGGCGCCTTCGGGTTTTTCGAGAAAGCCTTCAACCGCGCTTTGGGCTTCCTGGAAGGTGGCGTCCAGGCGGCCCGCGGTGACGTCCACGTAGGCGTTGGTGTAGCTGGGGTAGGACACGACGTTGACGCCGTTGGGCGCCCAGAACTTGCGCGCATAGGTTTCCATGGTGGTGCCCTGCTGCACGCCCACGCGCTTGCCCTTGAGGGAATCGGCCGTGGGTTCGAGGCCGCTGCCTTTCTTGACCATGAGCTTGACCGGCACAATGAAGACCGGGGTGGAGAAGTCGATGACCTTCTTGCGCGCCTCGGTGGCGGTCATGGTGGAATTGGCCAGGTCGAACTTGCGCGCTTGCAGGCCGGGGATCAGGCCGTCGAAGGACGTGTCGATCCAGACGCAGTTGCGCTGCATGCGCTTGCACAGTTCGTTGCCGATGTCGATGTCGAAGCCTTCGAGCTGGCCGTTGGGATTGCGGTATTCGAACGGCGGGTAGCCGGCCTCGGTGGCGATTTTCAGGTCTTTGGCGTCGGCGGCCGAACCGATGGCCGGGATCAGGCCAGCTGCGATCAGCAGGGTGGCACCAAATAGCGCTTTCTTCATGAAGGGTCTCCTGTGGGGCCGGCATGGGGGTGCCCATCCGGCGATGACAAGGCGTGATGTTACCCCAGCTGCTTGCCCGGGCACATCAAGCATTACCCTGATATGCCCGGGCAGGTTGGCGGAAAGCCGTTATTCAGGCAGGGCGGGTTCGCGGCTGGGTTCGAGCTGGACGGCTTCCTGGATCAGGCGGATGACCTCGTCGACATCGTCGGTGACGGTCAGCAGATCGGCGTCGAAGGGGCTGACGGTGCCGTTGACCACCAGTTGGTCGTTGATCCAGTCGATCAGCCCGGACCAGAACACCGTGCCCACCAGGATGATGGGGGCGGGGGGCTGCTTCAGGGTTTGCACCAGGGTGACGGCTTCAAAGAGCTCGTCCAGCGTGCCGAAGCCGCCGGGCAGCACCACGTAGGCCAGGCTGTGCATGAAGAAGGACGCCTTGCGCGAATTGAAATATTCGAAGTACAGGCTGTCGGTCTGGTAGCCGTTGTCGGAGCTTTCGCGCGGCAGGCGGATGTTCAGCCCCACGCTGCGCCCGCCAGCCTCGAAGGCGCCCCGGTTGGCGGCTTCCATCAGGCCGGGGCCGCCCCCGGCGATCACGGGCACGCCCAGCTGGGCGATGCGGGCGCCGAGTTCCTGGCCCAATTCGTAAAATGGGTGGCCGCGGCAGATGCGGGCGCTGCCGAAAATGCTGACGCCCAGGCCGATTTTCTGGAAAGCCACGGCGGCCTGGCGCATCTCTGTAATAATTGTGGGAATCTGTTGTTCCGCCGAGACCCGTTTAGTCTTATTGTCTGTCATGAAAAAAACCTTGTTGCTTGTTGATGGGTCCAGCTATCTGTACCGCGCTTATCATGCCATGCCCGATCTGCGCAATGCGCAGGGCCAGCCCACGGGGGCTTTGTATGGGGTGATCTCCATGTTACGAAGGCTGCTGCATGATTACAAGGATGCCGCCCACTATGGTGCGTGTGTCTTTGACGCCCCGGGCGGGTCGTTTCGTGACCAGTTGTACCCCCAGTACAAGGCCAACCGGCCCTCGATGCCCGATGACATGCGCACGCAAATTCCCGCCATTCACGCCGCCGCCGCCGCGCTGGGCTGGACTGTGATTGCCATGCCGGGGGTCGAGGCCGATGACGTCATCGGCACCCTGGCCGCTCAGGCCGCCAAAGACGGCCTTTATACCATTATTTCCACCGGCGACAAGGATTTGGCCCAATTGGTCAATGACCGGGTGGAACTGATCAACACCATGTCGGGCGAGCGCCAGGATCCCGCCGGGGTCATGCAGAAATTCGGCGTGCCGCCCGATCGCATCATTGATTACCTGATGCTGACGGGCGATGCCGTGGACAATGTGCCCGGGGTGGACAAGGTTGGCCCCAAGACCGCCGCCAAATGGCTGGCGCAGTACGGCAGCATCGAAAACCTGGTGGCACATGCCGGCGAGATCAAGGGCGTGGCCGGGGCCAACCTGCGCCAGGCGATGGCCAATTTTCCGCTGACGCGCGATTTGCTGACCGTCCGTCTGGACTGCGATCTGCCGCCTGAAAACACCGCGCTGGCCATGCCGCTGCGCGAGCCGGATCAGGCGACCCTGATCCAGTTGTATGAAACCTATGGGTTTCGCACCTGGCTGCGCGAAATCACGGGCGAATCCGACCGCATCCCGGCGCAGGATGCGCGCGCGGCCCAGCCGGATGCCGTACCCGCCGCGCCCGATGGCGTGCAGTACGACACGATTCTGGACAAAGACCATTTCGCCCAGTGGCTGCAGCGGCTGCGGCAGGCCGATCTGGTTGCCCTGGATACCGAGACCACCAGCCTGGATCCGATGGCGGCCCGTCTGGTGGGCTTGTCGGTGTCGGTGCGGGCGGGCCAGGCGGCCTACATTCCCGTGGGCCATACGGCCCCCGGCACGCCCGATCAGCTGGATCGGGCCTGGGTGCTGGATCAGTTGCGCCCCTGGCTGGAAGACGCCACGGTCCCCAAACTGCTGCACAATGCCAAGTACGACAGCCATGTCTTCGCCAACGAAGGCGTCGCGCTGCGCGGGGTGCGGCACGACACCATGCTGCAGGCCTATGTGCTGCAGTCGCATCGCCGGGTCAATTTGCAGGATTTATGCATCCAGTGGCTGGGGATCACCGGCACCACGTATGAAGACCTGTGCGGCAAGGGGGCCAAGCAGATCGGCTTTGACGAACTGGCCCTGGATCAGGCTGCGCATTATGCGGCCGAAGACGCCGATTTCACCTTGCGCCTGCACCAGGTGCTGCTGCCCAAAGTGCTGGCTGACGAGGGCTTGGCCCGCACGTATCAACTGGAAATCGATACTTCGGCGGTGCTGACGCGCATCGAGCGCAATGGGGTGGCCATCGACGCCCAGGTGCTGGCCCGCCAAAGCCACGAGCTTGGCCAGCAGATGCTGGATCTCGAAACCCAGGCGCATGCGCTGGCCGGCCAGCCGTTCAATCTGAATTCACCCAAGCAACTGGGCGAAATCCTGTTCACGCAGATGCAGCTGCCCGTGTTGCGCAAGACCGCCGGCGGCGCGCCGTCCACGGACGAAGAAGTCCTGACCCGGCTGGCCGCCGATTACCCTTTGCCGCGCCTGCTGCTGGATTACCGCGGCATCGCCAAGCTGAAATCCACCTATACCGACAAGCTGCCGCGCATGATCAACCCGGAGACAGGACGCGTGCACACGCGCTATGCCCAGGCGGCGGTGGTCACGGGGCGGCTGGCGTCGTCCGATCCCAATCTGCAGAACATCCCGGTGCGCACCGCCGAAGGGCGGCGGGTGCGCTCGGCCTTCGTGGCCAGCCTGGGGCGGATCGTGTCGGCGGACTACTCGCAGATCGAACTGCGGGTCATGGCCCATGTGTCGGGCGATGAAAATCTGCGCAAGGCCTTTGCCGACGGGCTGGACATCCACCGCGCTACCGCCGCCGAGGTCTTTGGCGTGGCCCCCGACCAGGTGGATGCCGAACACCGCCGGGCGGCCAAGGCCATCAATTTCGGCTTGATCTACGGCATGGGCGAATTCGGCCTGGCCAGCAACCTGGGGATCACCCGGGCGGCGGCCAAGTCCTACATCGACCGCTATTTCATGCGTTATCCCGGCGTGGCCGACTACATGGATCGCATCCGCCGCCAGGCCCGCGAACAGGGCTACGTGGAAACCGTCTTCGGCCGCCGCCTGTATTTTCCCGATCTGGCCGGAGCCAAGGGGCCGCGCGCGGCCGCCGCCGAACGCGCCGCCATCAATGCGCCCATGCAAGGGACGGCGGCGGATCTGATCAAAATGGCCATGGTGGCGGTGCAGGACTGGCTGTCCGGCCAGGACTTGCGCAGCCTGATGGTGATGCAGGTGCACGACGAACTGGTGTTTGATGTCGTGCCCGAAGAACTGGATATCTTGCGCCAGCGGGTGCCCGAATTGATGGCGGGGGTGGCCCGGCTGGCCGTGCCCCTGATCGCCGAGGTAGGCGTGGGGCGGGACTGGGGCGAGGCCCACTAGGCTCCCGCCTGGCCGACCCCGCGCCTCAGTCGGCCTCGCGCAGGCGGTTCGGGCGGAGTTCGCCGTGCCGGGCCAGGATGGGGTAGGCCGCCGCATTCACCAGGTACGCGTTGATGCCCCCCGTGTCGCGCAGGATTTCCAGATAGAAGGCGCCGATTTCGGCGGCGTCCAGCAGGCCGGTCTTGATGCGCTCCAGATGGCGCTCGGCGGCTTTGGCTTCCAGGCTGCGGAAGTATTCTTTTTCGAAGGCCAGGTTGCGGGCCACCTGGCGGTCGGCGGATACGAACAGCGCGGCGGCCTGGCGCAGGTTGCGCTGCAGGCGCTCCAGCGTGTCGGCGAGTTCGGCCTTCTGGCCGGTGTCCAGCGCCCAGTGCTTTTTGTGCAGACGGCTGGCGTGGCCCAGCAGGCCCATGCCCGAAACGCTGGCGGCGTGCGCGATGTTCATGGAGAAATCGAGAATCAATTTCAGGTATTGCTCGTCCTCGGCGCTGAGGCTTTCCTGATCCTGGGTGGCCAGGAACGTGGTGATGGACTGATCCAGCTGGCCGATCACGCCGTTGAGGTAGCGGGCGCGGCCGATGGCCTGGCCGTCGTTGCGCAGCAGGGCGTGCTGGGTCAGTTGCAAGGATTCGCGCAGCAGGTCGGTCAGGCGCAGGGCTTCGCGGGCGGCCTGGCCCAGGGCCACGGCGGGCACTTCGCGGGCGGAGGCGTCCAGGTAGCGCGGGCGCGCGGGGTCGTCCGGGTCGCTGCGCTGGGGCAGGAAGCGGCGCAGCAGGCGGGCGTAGGGCCGTAGCACCGGCATGAAGCACAGGGCCACCGCCAGGTTGAAAATCAAGTGGAAATTGGCCACGCTGTGCGCGGCGTCGCTGCCCAGGGCGTGCATGATGGGGTCGGCCCAGGGCAGCAGGGCCATGCCCAGCGCGCAGCCCGCCACGCGGGTGCCCAGGTTGCCCACCGGCAGGCGGCGCGAGGCCGGGTTGTCGTCGTGCCCGCCTTCCAGCACGGGGTTGATGGCGGTGCCCAGGTTGGCCCCCAGCACCAGGGTATAGGCCAGGGCGGGGTCGGCCAGGCCGTGCAGGGCCAGGGACATGATCAGCACCACCACGGCTACGCTGGAATGCGAGGCCCAGGTCAGCGCCGTGCTGGCGATCAGCGCCAGCACCGGGGCGTCGCCCAGGGCGTCCAGCGCCGTGCCCAGCATGGGGGCGTTTTTCAGGGGCTCGAACATGGTGACCAGTTCGTTCAGCGACAGCAGCAGCAGACCCAGGCCGATGAAGGCGCGGCCCAGGTCGCGTGCGCGCCCCGGGGCATAATGGCGGAACATCCAGACCCCGACCAGGATCAAGCCGGGCGCCAGGGCGGTGGGGTTGAAGGACAGGGCCTGGACGATCAGCGTGGTGCCGACGTTGGCCCCCAGCATGGCGGCCAGGCCGGGCACCAGGGAGACCAGGCCGGTGACGGCGAAACCAGTGATCATCAAGCCCGTGGCGGTGCTGCTCTGGATGGCGGCGGTGATCACCAGGCCGGTGCCGAAGGCGCGCGGCAGCGACCCCATGGCGCGTCCCATCCACAATCCCAGGGTTTTGCCGAAGGCCCGTTGCACCCCGGTTTGCACCATATGCACGCCCCACAGCAGCAGGGCGATGAACCCGCTGAAGGCGATGATGACCTGAAGTTCCTGCATGGCGGCAGCGGTTTCAGCCTGCCTGGTTGCGCAGGGCTTCGATGCGTTTCTCGATGGGCGGGTGCGAGGCGAACAGGGCGCCGAGGTTGCCCCCGGCAATGCCGGCGGCCTGGAAGGACTTGGGCAGTTCGCCGGCCTCGACCCCGCCCAGGCGGGCCAGGGCGCGGATCATGGGTTCGCGCGCGCCCAGCAGGTGGGCCGAGCCGGCGTCGGCGCGGAATTCGCGCTGGCGCGAAAACCAGGCCACGATGATGGAGGCGATGACCCCGAAAAGGATTTCACAGACCAGCACGCTGGCGTAATAGCCCATGCCGACGCCGCGGTCGTTTTTCAGGATGGCGCGGTCGATGAAATACCCCACCAGGCGCGACAGGAAGATCACGAAGGTATTGACCACCCCCTGGATGAGGGTGAGCGTGACCATGTCGCCATTGGCGATGTGGGCGACCTCGTGCCCCAGCACGGCGGTGACTTCTTCTTCGGTCATGGAGGACAGCAGGCCGGTGGAGACCGCCACCAGGGAGTCGTTGCGAAAGGCCCCCGTGGCGAAGGCGTTGGGGGCGCCTTCATAGAGGGCGACTTCGGGGCGGCCGATGCCTGCGCGGTCGGCCAGCTGGTGCACGGTGTCCACCAGCCAGGCTTCGCGCTGGTTGCGCGGGGCCTGGGGGTCGATGACCTGGGCGCCGGTGCTGGTCTTGGCCATCCATTTGCTCATCAGCAGCGAAATGAATGACCCGCCAAAGCCGATGAAGGCGGCGAACACCAGCAGCTGCGCGGGGTCGACCCCGTTGGCCGTCAGGTAGCGGCCAACGCCCAGCAGATTCATGGTGATGCTGAGAACCAGCATGACGGCCATATTGGTCACCAGGAACAGGATGATTCTTTTCATTGAGGGAGATGCTCCGCAAATCAGGTTTCGATGTGCCAAAGTGTATAGTATCGGCTTCCCGAACTGTATCCCTTTGGTGGTAAAAACATGCAGTCCCTGTGGATGCTGCTTGCCTGCGCGATGTTCGCCATGATGGGCGCCTTCGTCAAAGTGGCGGCCGATCTGGGGGCGACGCTGCCCGAGATCGTCCTGTTTCGCGGTATCCCGTCGGTCTTGCTGTTGTTTTTCTGGGCGCGGGCCACGCGCCGCACGATCCGCCCGGCCAGTTGGCGCCTGCACATCTGGCGCAACCTCAGCGGGATCGCCTCGATGTGGCTGGGGTTTTTCGCGCTCTCGCATCTGCCGCTGCCCACCGCCATCAGTCTGAACTACACCGCGCCGCTGTTCATCGCCGGCTGGTTGTTGTTTTTTGGCGGCGCGCAAAAAGATCCGGTTCGCGTGCTGGCCGTGCTGGCGGGTTTCCTGGGGGTGCTGGGCATTTTGCGCCCCAGCGTCCAGCAGGATCAATGGCTGGCGGCGCTGCTGGGGTTGGCGGCCGGGGGGCTGGCGGCGATCGCCATGATGCAGATTCGCCAGCTGGGCCGTGTCGGCGAACCCGAATGGCGCACGGTGCTGCTGTTTTCCGTCGGGGTCTGCCTCAGCGGCGGGCTGGGGGTGGGCATCCAGGGCTGGCGCACGGACGATCCGCTGGCCTTGCTGTCGCTGGCCGGCCTGGGCGTGGCGGGGCTGGTGGGCCAGCTGGCCATGACGCGCGCGTTCGGCTTGGGGTCTACCCTGTTGACGGCGGCCCTGCAGTACACCACCATCATCTTTGCGGCGTTGATCGGTATCGTGGCCTGGGGCGATCGGCCTGCGCCGCTGGCCTGGGCCGGTATGGCGCTGATCATTGCCTCGGGCCTGCTGTCGGTCTGGCGCACGCATGCGGAATCCCGGGTCATGCGGGGCCTGGACGGCCATGCGGCGTCCGGCCCGGCCACCCCCAACCCATCTCCCACGGAGGCTCCCCCATCATGATCGACTTATTGATTCAGGCCGAGGCGCTGCGCGACCGTCTTAATCGTCCGGGCTGCCTGGTGTTCGATGTGCGTCATGACCTGTTCGATCACCTGGCGGGCCGCCGCGCCTACGAGGCCGGGCATATCCCCGGGGCGCTTTACCTGGATCACGAAACCCAGCTGTGCGCCGCCCGCACCGGGCGCAACGGCCGCCATCCCCTGCCCGATCGGGCCGAATTCGCCGCGCTGCTGCGCGCCCAGGGCCTGACCGCCCGATCCGACGTGGTCGTCTACGATGCGGGCAACGGCATGTTCGCCGCCCACCTGTGGTGGATGCTGCGCTGGCTGGGACACGAGTCCGTGGCCGTGCTGGATGGCGGCTGGGCGGCCTGGCAGGCTGCCGGCGGGGCGGTGGAAACCGGCACGCGCACGGCTTCGGTCAGCGAGGCCCAGGCCATCCAGAGCCTGGTGCTGACGGGTCAGCCGTCCATGCCCATGGTGGATGCCCGCGCGGTGCTGGCCAATCTGGACGATCCGCGTTTTACCGTGCTGGATGCCCGGGGGGCCGAACGCTTTCGCGGCGACGTCGAACCCATCGACCCCGTGGGCGGACACATCCCGGGGGCGCTGAACCGTCCCTTTGCCCAGAACGTCCAGCCCGATGGCCGCTTCAAGCCGGCCGCCCAGCTGCGGGCCGAATTCGAGGCCTTGCTGGGCACGCGCCTGGATCGCGGCATCGTGCACCAATGCGGCTCGGGCATTACGGCCTGCCACAATCTGCTGGCGATGGAACTCGCCGGCCTGCGCGGGTCGGCGTTGTATCCGGGCTCCTGGAGCGAATGGTGCAGCGATCCCGAACATCCGGTGGCGCGGGGGGGCTGACGTCGCGCCGCGGCTTGTCGGGGCATCCTCCGGGCCGGCGCCAGCCGCCCGGCGGCCGGTGGCGCGGCCGGGCGGCGGCTGTCCGGCCCGGCCAGGCGGTTTCTCGTACAATCCAGTCTTGGAACCCCAAGTAAACCCTATTTATGGCTAGTCAATTCGAATCGTGGTTGCACGATACCGCCGCGCATGCCGCCGATGTGCTGGATGAAGTCCTGCCCCCGCCGGAAGACGCCGATCCGGCCCGCTTGCACGAGGCCATGCGCTATGCGGTATTGGGCCCGGGCAAGCGCATCCGGGCGGCCTTGGTGTATGCCGCCGGCGAAGCCAGCAGCCCGTCGGCCAGCCCGGCCGCCGCGGCCCAGGGGCTGGCGCTGGATGGCGCCGCCGCCGCCGTCGAGCTCATCCACGCGTATTCCCTGATTCACGACGATCTCCCCTGCATGGATGACGACGCCATGCGGCGCGGGCGGCCGACGGTGCATCGCCAGTTCGACGACGAGGCGCTGGCCATGCTGGCGGGCGACGCCCTGCAGCCCCTGGCCTTCGACTGCCTGGCCCAGATGCCGATTGCCCCGGCCCTGGTGGTGCAGGCCGTGCAGCTGTTGGCCCGGGCCGCGGGCTGCGAGGGCATGGTGGGCGGGCAGGCCATTGATTGCGCCAGCGTCGGCCAGTCCCTGTCCATCGACACCCTGCAGCAGATGCACCGCATGAAAACCGGCGCCCTGCTGGAGGCCAGCGTGCTGTTGGGCGGGGTGGTGGCGGGGGCCAGTTCGGGCGTGCGCAGCGGCCTGGAATCCTATGCCGCCGCCATGGGGCTGGCGTTCCAGGTGGCGGATGATATCCTGGACGTGACGGCCGATTCAGCCACGCTGGGCAAGACCGCGGGCAAGGACGCCGAGCACGGCAAACCCACCTATGTCTCCATCCTGGGCCTGGACGCCTCGCGCCGGCTGCTGCTGGACTTGCGCGATCAGGCGCACCAGGCCCTGCTGCCGCTGGGGCCGTCGGCCGCCCGGCTGCGGGAACTGGCCGATTACATGGTTGGCCGCACTCATTAACCCCAAGGCGCATAAACCTAGAACAACGCAATGACGACTTTATTGGAAGGTATCGACGCGCCTGCGGCCCTGCGCCGCCTGGATCGCCGTGAACTCAAAGACCTGGCCGTCGAGCTGCGGTCTTTCGTGCTGGATTCCGTGGCCCGCACCGGGGGGCATTTGTCGTCCAACCTGGGGACGGTCGAGCTCACCCTGGCGTTGCATTATGTCTTCAATACCCCCGACGACCGCTTGGTCTGGGATGTGGGCCACCAGTCGTATGCGCATAAGATCCTCACCGGGCGGCGCCGGGACATGGCCAGCCTGCGCCAATGGGGCGGGATATCCGGCTTTCCCAAGCGCAGCGAATCGCCTTACGATGCCTTCGGGACGGCGCATTCTTCGACGTCGATCTCCGCCGCCCTGGGCATGGCCGTGGCGGCCCGCAATGCGGGCCTCGACCGTCAGCACATCGCGGTGATCGGCGACGGCGCCATGACTGCGGGCATGGCCTTCGAGGCCCTGAACAACGCCGGAGTGACCCCGGATGTGAACCTGCTGGTGGTGCTGAACGACAACGACATGTCGATTTCGCCGCCGGTCGGGGCGCTCAACTACTATTTTGCGCGGCTGCTGTCCGGGCAGTTTTATGCGCGGGCCAAGATGATGGGGCGCGCCATGCTGCAGCACGTGCCGCCCGCCCTGGCCCTGGCGCGCAAGCTCGAAGGCCACGCCAAGGGCATGCTGTCGCCCGCCACGCTCTTTGAAGAACTGGGCTTCAACTACATGGGGCCCATTGATGGCCACGACCTCGAAGCCCTGGTGCCCATGCTCGAAAACATCCGCGCCCTGAAAGGGCTGCAGTTCCTGCACGTGGTCACCCGCAAGGGCCAGGGCTACAAGCTGGCCGAGGCCGATCCCGTGCTGTACCACGGGCCGGGAAAATTCGATCCGTCCATCGGCATCCAGACCCCCGCCCAACCCGCCCGGCGCACCTTTACCCAGGTGTTTGGCCGCTGGCTGTGCGACATGGCGCGCCATGACGACCGCCTGGTGGGGGTGACCCCCGCCATGCGCGAGGGCAGCGGGCTGGTCGAATTCGAGCGGCAGTTTCCCCAGCGCTATTTCGACGTGGGCATCGCCGAACAGCATGCCGTCACCTTTGCCGCCGGCCTGGCCTGTGAGGGCAGCAAGCCGGTGGTGGCGATTTATTCCACCTTTCTGCAGCGCGGCTACGATCAGCTCATCCACGACGTGGCCTTGCAGAATCTGGATGTCACGTTCGCCCTGGATCGCGCGGGCATCGTCGGGGCCGACGGCGCCACGCACGCGGGCAATTACGATATCGCGTACTTGCGCTGCATTCCCAATATGGTGGTGGCCACGCCGTCGGACGAGCACGAAGCCCGCCTGCTGCTGAATGCCTGCTATCTGCACGCGGGCCCGGCTTCGGTGCGCTATCCGCGCGGGGCCGGTTGCGGGGCCGACCCCGGCGATTCGCTCGAACCGGTCGCCATCGGCCGCGCCGTGGTGCGCCGCCAGGGCCGGGACACGGCGATCCTGGTGTTCGGCACCCTGCTGCCCCAGGCGGCCCAGGCGGCCCAGGCCCTGGACGCCACCCTGGTGGACATGCGGTTTGTGAAACCCCTGGATGCGGCCCTGCTGTCGCAGCTGGCGGCCGACCACACCCTGTTCGTCACCCTGGAAGAAGCGGCCGTCATGGGCGGCGCGGGCAGCGCCGTCACCGAGTATTTCAATCACCAGGGCATTGTGCGCCCCGTCCTGCAGCTGGGCCTGCCGGATGAATTCATTGATCATGGCGATCAAAAGGCCATCCTCGCCAGGCTGGGCCTGGACGCCGATGGCATCGAAACCTCGATACGCCAGCGTTTGCAAAGGATATCTTCATGAATACCGTGCTCGATTCGGTCGCTGTGGCGATGCCGGATGTGCAAAGCAGTGCCGACACCCGGCATATCGCCATCCAGCGCGTGGGGGTGCGCGGGGTGCGCCATCCCCTGGTGGTGGCGGGGGCGGGCCAGCCCCAGGCCACGATCGCCGACTGGGAGATGACAGTCGCCTTGCCGCCGGAGGAAAAAGGCACCCACATGTCGCGTTTCATTGCCTTGCTGGAAACCCATCGCGGCCAGCCCATGACGCCCGCCTCGATGGCGGCTATGGCGCAGGACATGCTGGCGCTGCTGCAGGCCGACGCGGGCGATGTCGCGGCCAGCTTTCCTTATTTCCTGGACAAGGCCGCCCCGGTCACCGGCGTGCGCAGCCTGCTGGATTACCAGGTGCGCTGGTCGGTGCGGGTGCGCCAGGGAGAGCAGCCGTCCTTTTCCCTGCAGGTGCAGGTGCCGGTCACCAGCCTGTGCCCATGCTCCAAGGCGATTTCCGAATACGGGGCGCACAACCAGCGCTCACACGTGACGGTGCGCCTGCAGTGTGCGGCAGACCAGGCACCCGTCCTGGATGATTTGATTCCCCGCATCGAAGCCCAGGCCTCGTGCGAACTCTGGGGGCTTCTGAAGCGCGCGGACGAAAAATTCGTCACGGAACGCGCCTACGAAAACCCGAAATTCGTCGAAGATCTGGTGCGCGACGTGGCCGTGATGCTGCGGGCCTTGCCGGGGGTGGAGGGCTTCGAGGTCGAAGCCGAGAACTTCGAATCCATCCATAATCATTCCGCCTACGCGGTGGTGCGCAGCCGTTAACGCACTGCGCCGTCGCGGCCCCCCGCCGATGCGGCGGGCCGCGGTGCTGGCGGCGCCGGAGTCACCAGGCGCTCCCGGCACCTAGCATCCGGCATCCGGCACGCGCCCAATTCCGGGGCGGTGCATAGCCGGCCCCTCAATCAGGCGTGTGCCGGCCGGGCTGGCTGTGAGTGGGTTGGGGTTTCCCATAAATACAAGATTCGTGCTACACTGCTTGGTTACTTGCCCGACCAGATTTTGTTTTATGGGGTTTTCCATAGGCGGGGTTTTGGCGGGCTGTCTGTCAACATCGCAGATATCCACAAGGAGTCATTCATGCGTCACTACGAAGTAGTGTTTATTGTGCATCCCGATCAAAGCGAGCAAGTGCCCGCCATGATCGAGCGCTATTCCGCCACGGTCACCACCCACGGCGGCCAGATTCACCGGGTCGAAGACTGGGGCCGCCGCCAGCTGGCCTATCCCATTCAGAAGCTCGTCAAGGCCCACTACGTGTGCTTCAACATCGAGTGCAACCAGGCCGCCCTGGACGAACTCGAACACGCGTTCCGCTATAACGACGCCATCCTGCGCCACTTGTTCATCAAGACCAAGCACGCCCACACCGAACCGTCGCTGATGATGAAGTCGGTCGAACGCGAAGAAGCCCGCAAGGCTTCCACCGCCGAGTCCTCGAACGCTGCTTGATCCGGCGCGCGCGCGATCCGTGAACCGCGTCGAACTGGCTGTGCGATTGCTGGAGATTCCGCCCATGCGCCACACGCCGGCTGGCCTGCCTGTGCTGCGCCTGCCGCTGGCCCATGAATCCCAGGTCATCGAAGCCGGCCTCGAACGCCGGGTCTCGATGGAATTCAAGGCAGTCGCCCTGGGCGACGTGGCCTTGGAACTGGCCGGAAAGCCCGTGGGCAGCCAGGTGCGGATGGTCGGTTTTCTGGCCCCGCAGCGTCAAGGATCGGATCGGCTGGTATTGCATATCCAGCAGCTTGTGCAGGCAACTGAATGAACCCGCCGGGCCCGGCCCGGAACCAGACAAAGGTCTAACTATCATGGCTTACTTCAAAAAGTCCAAAGAAAAACGTAAATTCGGACAACAGAACCCGTTGTTCAAACGTCGCAAATTCTGCCGTTTCACCGTCGCCAAGGTCGAGGAAATCGACTACAAGGATCTCGACACCCTGCGTGATTTCATCCAGGAAAACGGCAAGATCATCCCGGCCCGCCTGACCGGCACCAAGGCACACTACCAGCGCCAGCTGGATACGGCCATCAAGCGCGCCCGCTTCCTGGCCCTGTTGCCGTACACCGACAACCACAACTAAGCCAGGGGTCAATCGTCATGCAAATCATTCTGCTTGAAAAAGTCGCCAATCTCGGCAACCTGGGCGATGTCGTGCGCGTGCGCGATGGCTACGCCCGCAATTTCCTGATCCCCAAGAAGATCGCCCGCCGCGCCACTGACGCCGCCCTGAAAGAATTCGAAGCTCGCCGTGCCGAGCTCGAAAAACTGCAGGCCGAAAAACTGGCCGCCGCCCAGGCCTTGTCCGAAAAACTCCATGGTTTCGCCCTGGTCATCGGCCAGAAGGCCGGTGTCGACGGCCGCCTGTTCGGCTCGGTCACCAACATGGACGTCGCCAAGGCCTTGCAGGCCGCCGGCTTTGCCGATGTGCACAAAGGTCAAGTCCACATGCCCGACGGCGCCATCAAGGCCGTGGGCGAGTTCCCCCTGCAGGTTGCGCTGCACGCCGACGTGGTGGCCGATGTCACGCTCACGGTGCAGGGCGAAATGGCGTAATCGCCGCATCGGCGTCCGGGGCCCCGCCTTGCGCCGAAGCCCGGGCTTCGGTTCGGCCAGGCGGGCGGCGGTGCCGCATTGCCCCGCCGCAATCGGGCGGGGTAGGATAAAAGGGCCGGCATGTCGTCGGCCCTTTTTTCGTTTTGAAGGACACTCGGGGTGGAAACCAAAGCCGATACGCAGTTGGATTATTTACGGGTGCCGCCGCATTCCATCGAGGCCGAGCAATCGGTGCTGGGCGGGCTGCTGCTGGACAACGCCGCCTTCGACCGCATCGCCGATGTCCTGGTCGAAGACGATTTCTACCGCTTCGACCATCGGCTGATCTGGCAGCATATCGCGCGTCTGATCAGCCTGTCGCGCCCGGCCGACGTGATTACGGTGTTCGAATCCCTGAGCTCGTCGGGCAAGGCCGACGACACCGGCGGCCTGGCCTATCTGAACGCCCTGGCGCACAATACCCCGTCGGCGGCCAATATTCGCCGCTATGCCGAGATCGTGCGTGAACGCGCCATGCTGCGCAAGCTGGTGTCGATTGCCGACGAAATCTCCGAGGCCGCCTTCAATCCGCAGGGCAAGGAAGCCCGCCAGATCCTGGACGAGGCCGAGTCCCGAGTATTCCAGATCGCCCAGGAAGGCGCGCGCGGCATGGCCGGGTTCCAGGAAATCCGTCCCCTGCTGGCCCAGGTGGTCGAGCGCATCGACGAGCTCTATCACCGCGAAGGGGATTCCGACATCACCGGGGTGCCCACCGGCTTCGAAGATCTGGATCGCATGACCTCGGGCCTGCAGCCGGGCGACCTGGTCATCGTGGCGGGCCGCCCGTCCATGGGGAAGACGTCTTTTTCCATGAATATCGGCGAGCACGTCGCCATCGAGCAGGGGCTGCCCGTGGCGGTGTTCTCCATGGAAATGGGGGCGGTGCAGCTGGCCATGCGCATGATCGGCTCGGTGGGCATGCTGGATCAGCACCGCATGCGCACCGGCAAGCTGAACCAGGACGACTGGCCGCGCCTGACGCACGCCGTGCAAAAGGTGGAACAGGCGCAAATCTACATTGATGAAACCCCGGCCTTGACCGCCATGGAGCTGCGCGCCCGTGCCCGGCGGCTGTCGCGCCAGTGCGGCCAGCTGGGCCTGATCATCATCGACTATATCCAGTTGATGTCCGGCAGCGGGGGGGAAAACCGCGCCACGGAAATCTCCGAGATCAGCCGGTCCCTGAAGGGCCTGGCCAAGGAACTCAACTGCCCCATGGTGGCCTTGTCGCAATTGAACCGCAGCCTGGAACAGCGCCCCAACAAGCGCCCCGTCATGAGCGACCTGCGCGAATCCGGGGCCATCGAGCAGGACGCCGACGTGATCATCTTCATCTACCGCGACGAAGTCTACAACCCGGATTCACCGGACAAAGGCACGGCCGAGATCATCATCGGCAAGCAGCGCAATGGCCCCATCGGCACGGTGCGCCTGACTTTTCAGGGCGCCAGCACGCGGTTTCTCAATTTTTCGGCGGCCCCTGTGTTTTAACGTGAAAGGCCTTGTGTCCTGGATGCAGTGGGAACGGTATCCCGGAAGCCCGCCCCCGTCTGGCGGTAGCCGCGCCTGTGCCGTGCGCGCCCGCCAGCCGGCTTTTTCAGCCCGGGTGGCGCGTGGTCATTTTCAGCGCCATGGCCAGCGCGGCCCGCAACGATGACGGGTCGGCGATGCCCTGGCCGGCGATGTCGAAGGCCGTGCCGTGATCCACGCTGGTGCGCACGAAGGGCAGGCCCACCGTGACGTTGACGCCTTCGTCCAGGCCCAGGTACTTGACCGGGATCAGGCCCTGGTCGTGGTACTGGGCCACGACGATGTCGAATTCGCCCTGGCGCGCCCGCATGAACACCGTGTCGCCCGGCCAGGGGCCGGAGACCTCCAGCCCCTGGGCGCGGGCCTGGGCGATGGCCGGGGCGATGTGGCGGGCTTCTTCGTCGCCGAAGACGCCGCCTTCGCCCGCGTGGGGATTCAGGCCCGCCACCGCGATGCGCGGCCGGTCGATGCCGGATTGCCGGCAGGCCAGGTGGGCCAGCCCGATGGCGCGGGTTTCGGCGGCCTGGTCGATGGCCGCCGGGACGTCGGCCAGGGCGATGTGGATCGTGACCAGCAGCACGCGCAGCTCGTCGTTGGCCAGCATCATGGCGTAGTCGGCGGTGCCGGTGCGCGCCGCCAGGATTTCCGTGTGGCCGGGGAAGTCGATGCCCCCCGCATGCATGGCGCCCTTGTGCAGGGGGGCCGTCACCAGGGCGCGCAGCCGCCCGGCGAGGGCGTCGTCGATGGCGTGGCACAGGTATTCATAGGCCCCGCGCCCGGCCCGCGCATCCACGCGCCCGGCGGGCAGGTCGGGGGGCAGGGCCTGCCAGCGGTTCAGCACCCCGATGACGCCGCCGGTGGTGCCCGCGCCGGGCTGATCCAGCGGCTGCACCCGCAGGGCCGTCCCCAGCGCCCGGCAGGTGCGCGCCAGGATGCCCGCGTCGCCATACACCACCGCCGGGTGGGGCAGCCCTTGCGCGAACAGGCGCGCAATCAGTTCCGGCCCCACGCCCGCCGCGTCGCCCATGGTGAAGGCCAGGGGCCGGCGGCTGGTATCCGCCGGCTCGTCATGGGCTGTCCTGGCCTGCGGCGGCTGGCGCAAGGGTGCCGCCGGCCTAGAGCGCGTCGCTGGCATAGTCGGCCAGGCGGGACCGTTCGCCGCGTTGCAGGGTGATGTGGCCGGCGTGCGGCCAGCCCTTGAAGCGATCCACCACATACGTCAGCCCCGAGCTGCCTTCGGTGAGGTAAGGCGTGTCGATCTGGGCGATGTTGCCCAGGCAGACGATCTTGGTGCCGGGCCCCGCCCGGGTAATCAGGGTTTTCATCTGCTTGGGGGTCAGGTTCTGGGCTTCGTCGATGATCAGGAACTTGTTCAGAAAGGTGCGCCCGCGCATGAAATTCAGGGACTTGACCTTGATGCGCGAACGGATGAGATCCATGGCCGGGGTCTTGCTCCAGTCTTGGCCGCCGCCGTTGCCGTTGGTGCTGACGGGGCCGCCGGAGCCCTGGTGCAGGACTTCCAGATTGTCTTCCAGCGCGCCCATCCAGGGCAGCATTTTTTCTTCCTCGGTGCCGGGCAGGAAGCCGATGTCGTCGCCCACCGGGACGGTGGCCCGGGTGATGATGATTTCGGTGTAGCGCTTGGTCTCGAAGGTTTGCGCCAGCCCGCTGGCCAGTGTCAGCAGGGTCTTGCCTGTGCCGGCCTGGCCCAGCAGGGACACGAAGTCGACGTCGGGGTCCATCAGCAGGTTCAGCGCGAAATTTTGTTCGCGGTTGCGGGCCGTGATGCCCCAGACGCTGTTCTTGGCGTGGCTGTAGTCGCGCAGCGTGGACAGCACGGCGCTCTTGCCGGTGACTTCGTGCACTTGGGCGGCCAGCGGCATGTCGCCGTCGTAGTAGACGAATTCGTTGACGCTGAACTGGCTGCACAGGGGGCCGCGCACGCGATACCAGGTCAGGCCGTTCTGCTGCCAGGATTCGATGTCCTTGCCGTGCTTGATCCAGAAGTTTTCCGGCAGGGGCATGACGCCGTCGTACAGCAGGTCGGAATCGTCCAGGACATGGTCGTTCAGGTAGTCTTCGGCGGGCAGGCCCAGTGCGCGGGCCTTCAGGCGCATGTTGATGTCTTTGGACACCAGCACGATTTCGCGTTTCGGGGATTCCTGGCGCAGGCCGTGGACGATGCTGAGGATGACGTTGTCGGCCTTGCCCATGGGCAGCTCGACGGGCAGGTGCGCGTCGGTGGGCCGGGTCTGGACGTATAGCGCGCCCAGGGCGTCGGTGTTGCCCAGGGTGTCCAGGCGCACGCCCTTGGCCAGGTCGGCCGTGGCGATTAGTTCATCCAGATAGCGGCTGACCTGGCGCGCGTTGCGGGCGACCTCGGACATGCCTTTTTTCTGGTGATCCAGTTCTTCCAGCACGATCATGGGCAGGAAGACGTCGTGCTCGGCGAAGCGGAACAGCGACGTGGGGTCGTGTAGCAGGACGTTGGTGTCCAGCACGAAAAGTTTGCGCTGGGCGGCGGGCAGGCGCTTGGCGCGCGGTTTGGCCGCCGGGGCGGCGGCTGCCTGCGCGGTGTCGGTCTTGCGCCGCCCGGCCGGCGGTGTCGCGGCCGGGGCGGCCTGCCGGGCGGCGGGCGCTGCCGAGGGGGCGGGTGTCGCCGGGGGAGCGGACGTTGCGGCGGGCGTTGCAGCGGCAGGCGTCGTTGCGGCGGGTGCCGTTGCAGCGGGTGTTGTTGCAGCGGTGCGCGGCTTGGCCGCCGGCGCAGCGGACGCCGCCGCGGGCGCCGGGGCGCTTGTTGGCGTAGCCGGCGTGGCCGGCACGCTGGCGCGCGCCGTCAGGATGGCGGCGATGGGCCGCTTGCCGCGCTTGGCCGGGGCGGCGGCCGGGGTGTCCCGGGCGGGCGCCGGTGTTGCCGCCGGGGCGCTGCGGGCGGGTGTCGCGGCGGCCGCCGGGGCGGCGTCGGGGGTGGCGACGGCGGCCGTCGCGGCGGTATCCGGTGTGGCGGTGTCGCCCAGTCGGCTGGGCGGTTTGGGCAGGGGCATAGAGAAGGGCTCCGGGGCCTAGGCGGCCAGGTTCTGTGCGGCTTGCAGGACTTCCTGGGCGTGATCGGGGACGCGCACCTTGCGCCATTCCTGAACCAGGATGCCCTGGGCATTGACCAGGAAAGTGCTGCGTTCGATGCCGCGCACCTGCTTGCCGTACATGTTTTTCAGCTTCATCACGTCAAACAGCTGGCACAGGGTTTCGTCGGGATCGGCAATCAGGGCGAAGGGCAGGGACTGCTTGGCGGTGAAGTTGTCGTGGGATTTCAGGGTGTCGCGCGAAATGCCGTAGACGGCGCAGCCCGCCGCCAGGAACTGGTCGTGCAGGTCGCGGAAATCCTGGGATTCGGTGGTGCAGCCGGGGGTGTTGTCCTTGGGGTAGAAGTACAGGACGAAAGGGCGGCCCAGCAGCGTACTGGAATCGAACGGGCCGTGGGTGGATTCGGCGGTCAGGCGGGGCAGGGCCTGGCCTGTGGCGATGGAACTCATGTGGTGGGGCCTCCGGGAAGCAGCAGGGCCAGGACGCGGCGCTCTTCGGACATCAGGATGTTGTAGGTGCGGGCGGCGGCCTGGGTGGTCATGGTCTCGACCCCGATGCCCAGCCGCAGCAGCGGGCGGATGATATCGGGGGCCAGGAAGACCTGGCGGGTGCCCGTGCCGATCAGCAGGACTTCCGGCGCATCCTTGGGCAGGCTGGGCGGCGCGTCGTCCAGGAAGGCCATGGGATCCCGGGGCGCGTCCAGACCCACCAGGGTCTTCAGGAATGCGCCGTCGATGTCGGCGGCGCTGTGCAGATCCAGGGTCTGGATGGGCCCTTCGGGGCCGAAGCAGACTGCGGTTTCGTAGCGCGTCTGGTTGATTTCCAGGTGGTGTTCCCCATAGGCTGTCACGGTGTTCAGGGCGGGATTGAAGTCTTTTTGCAGTAGCACGGTGCACTCCAGAGTTCCTGTGATGATAGCGCAGTGGGGGCGCCGCCGTGCGGCCTGCCGCGCGCGCCGGGCCGCGGGGTGGCGAGGGCGCCGCGCCATCCCGCCAAGACCGGCCTTTTGCGCGCGCCGCGCCGCTGGATTTGCGAGACCGGGGCGCATGCGCTAGATTATCGGATTTGCTGCACTGCAATCATCCGCCCGCTTTTGCCTTCCCCCAAAGGATCATCATGACGACCTTTCCGCGCATCGAGCGCCTCCCCCCCTATGTGTTCAACATCACCGGGGAACTGAAGATGGCCGCCCGCCGCCGCGGCGAGGACATCATTGATATGTCCATGGGCAACCCCGATGGCCCCACGCCGCCGCACATCGTCGACAAGCTGGTCGAGGCCGCCCAGCGGCCCGACACGCACGGTTATTCGGTGTCCAAGGGCATCCCGCGCCTGCGCCGGGCCATCACGGGCTGGTATCAGCGCCGCTACGGGGTGGATTTCAACCCCGACACGGAAGCCATCGTCACCATCGGCTCGAAAGAGGGCCTGGCCCACCTGATGCTGGCCACGCTGGATCGCGGGGATACCGTGCTGGTGCCCAATCCCAGCTACCCCATCCATATCTATGGGGCGGTGATCGCCGGGGCCAACATCCGCTCGGTGCCCATGACCCCGGGGCTGGACTTTTTCGAGGAAATCGAGCGCGCCGTGCGCGAAGCCATCCCCAAGCCCAAGATGATGATCCTGGGCTTTCCCAGCAATCCCACCGCGCAATGCGTGGATCTGTCGTTTTTCGAGCGCATCGTGGCGCTGGCCAAGGAACACGGCATTCTGGTGGTGCACGACCTGGCCTATGCCGACATCACGTTCGACGGCTATGTGGCGCCGTCCATCATGCAGGTGACGGGCGCGCGCGACGTCGCCGTCGAATTCTTCACCATGAGCAAAAGCTACAACATGGCGGGCTGGCGCATCGGCTTCATGGTGGGCAACCAGGAATTGGTCAACGCCCTGGCGCGGATCAAGAGCTATCACGACTACGGCACCTTCACGCCCTTGCAGGTGGCCGCGATCGCCGCCCTCGAAGGCCCCCAGGATTGCGTGGCCGAGGTCGTGGAACAATACCGCCGCCGGCGCGACACGCTGGCCAAGGGCCTGCACGATGCCGGCTGGCCGGTGGATATTCCCAAGGCGTCCATGTACATCTGGGCGCGGATACCCGAACCCTATCGCGCCCAGGGCTCGCTGGAATTCTCCAAGCACCTGCTGGCCGAGGCCAAGGTCGCTGTGTCGCCGGGCATCGGCTTTGGCGACTACGGCGATGAATACGTGCGCTTCGCCCTGATCGAAAACGAGCAGCGCATCCGCCAGGCGGTGCGCGGCATCAAGGACATGTTTCGCAAGGACGGGCTGCTGAAATGAAGCCGATTCGCATTGGCCTGCTGGGCCTGGGGGTGGTCGGCGGCGGCGTCTGGACGGTGTTGGCGCAAAACGGCGACGAAATCACCCGCCGGGCGGGCCGCCGCGTCGAGGTCGCCGCCGTGGCGGTGCGCGACGTGGCCAAGGCCCGCGCCCTGGTCGGCGACGCGGTCACCGTGACCAATGACGGCATGGCGCTGGCCCTGGATCCCGACATCGACATCATCGTCGAACTCATGGGCGGCGATACGCTGGCCCGCGACTGTATTCTGGCCGCCATCGACCAGGGCAAGCACATCGTCACCGCCAACAAGGCCCTGTTGGCCGTGCACGGCAATGAAATCTTCGCCGCGGCCCAGGCGCGCGGGGTGATGGTGGCCTTCGAGGCCGCCGTGGCCGGGGGGATTCCCATCATCAAGGCCATCCGCGAAGGGCTGACGGCCAACCGCATCCAGTGGGTGGCCGGGATCATCAACGGCACCACCAATTTCATCCTGTCCGAAATGCGTCAGCGCGGCCTGCCGTTTGCCGAGGTGCTGGCCGAGGCCCAGCGCCTGGGCTACGCCGAGGCCGACCCCACGTTCGACATCGAAGGCGTGGATGCCGCGCACAAGCTCACCCTGCTGGCTTCGCTGGCCTTCGGCATTCCGGTGCAGTTCGACAAGGCCACCACCGAAGGTCTCCCCGGTCTGGCGTCCGAGGACATCCTGCATGCCGCCCGTCTGGGCTATCGGATCAAGCTGCTGGGGATCACGCGCCGGCGCCCCGATGGCATCGAACTGCGCGTGCACCCCACGCTGGTGCCCGAAGACTGTCTGCTGGCCAATGTCGAGGGCGCCATGAATGCCGTGCTGGTGCGCGGCGACGTCGTGGGCCTGTCCATGTACTACGGCCAGGGGGCGGGGGCGCTGCCCACGGCTTCGGCGGTCGTGGCTGATCTGGTCGACGTGGCGCGCCTGCAGATGGCCGACCCCGAGCACCGGGTGCCGCACCTGGCCTTCCAGCCCGATGCCATGGTGGATATTCCCATCCTGCCCATGGCCGAGGTTCGTTCCAGTTTTTACCTGCGCCTGCGCGTGGATGACCGGCCCGGGGTGCTGGCCGACCTGGCCCGGATTCTGTCCGGGGCCGGGATTTCCGTGGGCTCGATGTTCCAGCAGCCGCATGGCGACCGCCAGGCCGATATTATTTTCCTGACTCATGAAGCCCGCGAGGGCGACGTGGATACCGCCTTGCAGGCCATGCAGGCCCAGCCTTTCGTGCGTTCGGACGTGACCCGTTTGCGCGTGGAGAATCTCTCTTGAAATACCGCTCTACCCGGGGGGGCATGGCCCCTGTCCCTTTTTGCGACATCCTGCTCGAAGGCCTGGCCCCCGACGGCGGCCTGTCCTTGCCCGAAACCCTGCCGCGGCTGGATGCCGAAACGCTGGAATCCTGGCGGCCGCTGGCCTATCCCCAGCTGGCGGCCCGGGTGCTGGGCCTGTTCATCGACGACATCCCGGCGGATGACTTGCTGCGCCTGACGCAGGCCGCCTACCGCCCGGAAGTCTTTCCCTCGATCGCCCCGCTCAAGCCGCTGACGCCGGGCCTGTCCCTGCTGGGACTGTCCGAAGGCCCCACGCTGGCTTTCAAGGACATGGCCATGCAGTTCCTGGGCCAGGTGTTCGAGTACGTGCTGCAAAAGCGCGGGCAGACCTTGAACATCCTGGGGGCGACGTCGGGCGATACGGGGTCGGCCGCCGAATACGCCTTGCGCGGCAAGCAGGGCGTGGCGGTGTTCATGCTGTCGCCCCATGGCCGCATGAGCCCCTTCCAGCGGGCGCAGATGTATTCCCTGCAGGACGACAACATCCACAATATCGCCGTGCATGGGGTGTTCGACGAATGCCAGGACATCGTCAAGGCCCTGGCGGGCGACCTGGACTTCAAGACCCGGTATCGCCTGGGGGCGGTCAATTCCATCAACTGGGCGCGGATCGCCGCCCAGATCGTGTATTACGTCTGGGGCTGGCTGCGGGCCACCCAGGGCCCGGGGCAACTGGTGTCCTTCGCCGTGCCGTCGGGCAATTTCGGCAATATCCTGGCCGGCCATTTGGCGCGCCAAATGGGCCTGCCCATCCATCGCCTGGTATTGGCCACCAACGAAAACAACGTGCTGGAAGAATTCTTCCGCACCGGGGTGTACCGGCCGCGCCCGGCCAGCCGGACCTTCGCCACGTCCAGCCCGTCCATGGATATTTCCCGGGCGTCCAACTTCGAGCGCTTCGTGTTCGACCTGGTGGGCCAGGACGCCGCGCGGGTGCGCGCCCTGATGGATCAGCTGCGGCAAACCGGGCAATTCGACCTGTCCAGCCTGCAAGACCAGTTCACGGCCCGCTATGGCTTTGTCTCGGGGGCCAGCACGCATGCCGACCGCCTGGCCACCATCCGCGACATCCATGAACAGACCGGGGTGCTGATCGACCCCCACACCGCCGATGGTGTGCAGGTGGCCCGGGCCCACCTGGATCCGGGCGTGCCCATGCTGGTGCTGGAAACCGCCTTGCCCGCGAAGTTCGCCGACACCATCGTCCAGGCGATCGGCCAAGAGCCAGCGGTGCCGCCGGGGCTGCAAGACCTGCAGCAGCGCCCGCAGCGCGTGGTGGAGATGGCGTGCGATGCGCAGCAGGTAGCCGATTACCTGCGGCGGCACGCCGTCTAGTTTTTTTTTCCGCCGAGCCGCCGCCTTTCGGGGTTGCGGCCCTTTGCGTGCTCAGGCTGCGCGATAGGTTTGCAGGTGAATGCTGGTTTCCGACTGGCTGATGCCCCGGATCAGGCGGATGCGTTCCAGCACCTTGGCCAGCTCCTGCAGGTCGGCGGCCCGCAGTTCGGCCAGCAGATCCCAGCGGCCATTGGTGTCGTGCAGGGCGGCTACGCCGGGTTCGCCCAGCAGGCTGGCGATCACCGTGCGGGCGTCGTTGCCTTCCACGGCGATGCCCATCCAGGCGCCGATGTTCTGCGGTTGCACGTCGGGGCGCAGGCGCACCGTGTAGCCCACGATCAGGCCGGCGTCCTCCAGCCGCCGGATGCGCTGGGTGACCGTGCCGCGCGCCACCCCCAGGCGCTTGGCCAGGGTGGCGATGCTGCTGCGCGCGTCCGCCCGCAGCAAGCGGATCAGCTGCTGATCCGTGCTGTCGATCGAAATATCCTTGCTCATGATGCCTTGTTCCTCGTGGTGTGTCGTCCGGTTTGCCGCGCGTGTCCCGCCCGGCATGCCGGGGTGTCTTGGGCGTCGGCAATGAAAACAAGCAAATTGCATTTTCAATGCCAGCATTCTGATGATTTTATGCCATATTGCATGCATTTTTGACGATAGTTATTGTCTCCGCTTTTCGCCATACTGGAACCCGGATAAGGATTAAACGGAGACCACCATGCAACGCACGCACACATCCAATCCCAGAACCCTGTTTCTGGATACCCACGACGTCGCCCGCCTGCTGGGCGCCATGGGGCTGCCCGAGGCCGTGACACAGCTCGTCGGCCGCCTGCGGGCCGACTACCTGCGCTGGCCGCAGTTCGACAAGGCCGCCCGGATCGCCAGCTATGCCGAGCCCGGCACCATCGAACTCATGCCCATCAGCGATGGCCAGCAATACACCTTCAAATGCGTCAATGGCCATCCCGGCAACGGGGCCTATGGCCTGCCCACGGTCATGGCCACCGGGGCTTTGCTGGATTGCGATACCGGCATGATCCGCATGATGAGTGAATTGACCCTGACCACGGCCCTGCGCACGGCGGCGACTTCAGCCCTGGCGGCGCAGGCGCTGGCCCGGCCCGACAGCCGCAGCATGGCGGTGATCGGCAATGGCGCGCAAAGCGATTTCCAGGTCATCGCCTTCTATACCCTGCTGGGCATCCGCGAATTCCGCCTGTTCGACATCGACCGGGGCGCGTCGCTGCGCCTGCAGCGCAACCTGGCGGCCAGCGGCCTGGCCGATCTGGACGTGCGGGTCTGCGACTCGGTCGAGCAGGCGGTCAAGGGGGCGGACATCGTCACCACCGTGACCGCCTACCAGGGGGTCGCCCAGGTTCTGAGCGCCGACCTGCTGGAACCCGGCATGCACATCAATGCCGTGGGCGGCGACTGCCCGGGCAAGACCGAGCTGGATCCGGCCATCCTGCCCAAGACCACGGTGTTCGTCGAATTCCCGCCGCAGACGCGCAACGAAGGCGAAATCCAGCACCAGGCGGCCGATTTCCCCATCACCGAACTCTGGCAGGTGCTGGCCGGCCAGCGGCCCGGGCGCGCCGATGATGCCCAGATCACCCTGTTCGATTCGGTGGGCTTCGCCCTGGAAGATTACTCGGCCCTGCAGTTTCTGTACGCCCAGGCCACCCAGCATGGGGTGGGGCGTTGGGTGGACGTCACTCCGCACCAGGAAGACCCGCGCGACCTGTTCGGTTGGCTGCAGGCCCAGGGCCGCGCGGAAACCGTGTCGGCTTGAGCCGGGCGGCGCGCCGGCGGCGACCGGTTCGGGGCTTACCCGGACGCCGGGCCGGCCGCCAGCGCGGCGGCGCGCAGGCCGCTGCGCACCGCGCCTTCCAGCACGGCGGGGTAGCCGGTGTCGGTCCAGTCGCCCGCCAGCAGCAGGCCAGGCCAGGCCGTCGCGGTGCCGGGCCGCGCCAAACCGGGGGTCACGTCGAACGTGGCCCTTTTTTCGTTGATCAGGGCCCAGGCCGACACCGGGGGCAGGGGTTGGGCGCACTGGGTGTGCAGTTGGGCCAATACGCCGGCCCGGACGGCGTCCGGCGGGGCATGGGCCAGCGCGTCGGCGCGGCCGATGACCACGTGGGCCAGGGTCTGGTCGTCGGCCGATGCCGCGCTGTGGCTGCGGTCGAAGAACCATTGGCCCCAGGCGTTTTTGTCCGGGTCGTCCCACAGCAGGCCCAGGGCCATGCCGCTGCGCCAGGGGGCCGTCAGGCGCAGGTGCAGCGTGGCGATGGCGGCGTGCCGCCAGGTTGGCCAGCGGGCCAGGTAGGCCGCCGCGTCTGGCAGGGGCCGCAGCAAGCGCTGGGCGGCGGCAGGGGGCGTGGCCAGGATCACCCGGTCAAAGGCTTCTCCATCCACCCGCCAGCCGGAACCCGGCCCCGGGTCGAGGCGCTGGACGCGCTGCCGCCGCAGACGGGGGCCCAGGAGATCGCATGCTTTTTGCGGCCACAGCGCGTGCAGCGTATGGCGCGGGATCAGCATCCGGCTGGCGCGGGCGTCGGCGGCCAGGCTGTCGCGCAGCACCCGGGCAAACAGGCGCGCCTCGGTGTGCGCGATCGGGGTGTTGGTGGCGGCCAGGCACAAGGGCGCCCACAGGCGCTGCAGCAGCGGCGCGGGGCAACCCAGCCGGGCCAGCCAATCCTGCAGCGTCAGATGCGGGTCGATCCGGTCGGGATGGGCGGCGTTCAGAACCCGGGCCAAGTGCCAGCGGCCGCGCCAGCCTTCCAGCCCCCGGCTGTCCAGCACGGCCCCCAAACGGTGCCAGGGGGCGGGCAGGGCCCAGAACCGCAGGCGCAGCCGCCGGTCGGCGGATTGCAGCCGCAGGGGCTGGGTCAGGCAGGCGTCATGCGGATCCAGGCCCAGGGACTGCATCAGCGCGCAGGTTTCGCGGTAGGCCCCCAGCAGCAGGTGGGGGCCGTTGTCGATCACCTGCCCCAGGGCGGGGTGCCTGACCGGGCGGGCGCGTCCGCCGGGCTGGGGGGCGGCCTCGAAGACCTGGACGTCGCGCCCTTGCTGGCGCAGGCGGACGGCGGCGGCCAGCCCCGCCCAGCCCGCCCCGACCACCGCGATCTTCATGCCGCCAGACGCTTGACCAGTCCCCGGCCGCCGCCGACCCAGACTTTCCAGGCCAGCCAGAACTTGCGGATGGGCGTCAGGGCGATGCGCTGCTGCAGTACGTGCCAGCCGTCGCGCTCGATCTCGTCCAGCAGGGTGGCGTAGATGGCGGCCATCATCAGGCCGGGGCGCTGGGCGCGGCGGTCGGCCTCGGGCAGCAGGCGCATGGCGTCGCGGTACAGGGCGCGGGCGCGTTCGGTCTGCTGGCGCATCAGGGCTTGGAAATTGTCGCTGTAGCGGCCGTCCAGGATGTCGTCCATCGTCACCCCGTGCTGCCGCATATCGGCTTCGGGCAGGTAGATGCGCCCGCGCCGGGCATCGTCGCCCACGTCGCGGATGATGTTCGTCATCTGGAAAGCCAGGCCCAGGGTCTCGGCGTATTGCAGGGTTTCGGGCCGGGTGTGGCCAAAGATGCCGGCGGACAATTCCCCCACCACGCCGGCGGCGCGCCAGCAGTATTCTTTCAGGCTTGGCCAGTCGGGATAGCGGAACTGATCCAGATCCATTTCCATGCCTTCGATCAGGGCGTAGAAGGGGTCGGGCCGCAGGGCGTAGGTGGACAGGTGGCGTTGCAGGGCAATCGCCACGGGGTGGTCGGGGGTGCCGCCGAACATCGCGTCCACCTGGGTGCGCCACCAGTTCAGCTTCATGCGGGCCACCGAGGCTTCTTCGACCTCGTCGACGATGTCGTCCACCTCGCGGCAGAATGCGTACAGCGCGGTGATGGCCTTGCGTTGTTCACCGGGCAGGAACAAGAAAGAGTAATAAAAGCTGGATCCGCTCTGGGCCGCTTTTTTTTGGCAGTATTCGTCAGGTGTCATGGTGGGTAAGCCGTGCCGGAGTCGGCCGGGGGCGTGGTCGGCAGAATGCGCGCCAGCATAGCAGGAAGCGGTCGCGGCGGGTCAGGATGGGCCGGTTGGCATAAGGGTTGTACTGCCCGGCGGCCAGCTTTTCCAGGATGCGCAGGCCGCCGTGCACCACCAGGCGCAGTTCCAGCCCGAACCGCCCGGGCAGGCGCCAGGCCAGCGGGCTGCCGGCCCGCAGCAGCTGCTCCGCGATGCGGGCCTGCTCCCGCAGGGCGGCCTGCCAGGCCGCGGGCGCCTGGGCCGGCGGGTGGCGGCACAGGTCGGCCAGGCCGGGCAGGGTCAGCTGGTGGCGCGCCAGGCAGTCCAGGGGGATATAGCAGCGGCCCTTGGCCTGGTCGATGGCCACGTCCTGGCAGAAGTTGACGCGCTGCAGGCCGCTGCAGAGGGCGTCGGATTCGGCCAGATCCCGGGGGCTTGTGGCGCCTGTCAGGTGCAGCATCAGGCGGCCCACCGGGTTGGCTGAACGGCTGCAGTAATCCATCAAGGCGTGTTCGTCGGCGTAGTGCGGGACATGGGTGTCCTGCATGAAGGCCGACAGCAGATCCAGGAAGGGTTGGATGGGCAGGTGGTGCGCGTGGATGGTTTCGCCCAGGCGCTGGAACATGGCCAGATCGGCGGCGGGCAGGGGCGCGCGCACGGCCTTGCGGCTGCCCAGATCCTGGATGGCCGAGCGCCAGGCCTGCAGGGCGGCCAGCCGGGTGGCGGGGTCGGCGTCGCCCTCGTCGGCCAGGTCGTCCGCGCCCCGGGCGAAGGCGTACAGGCTGCGCACGGCCGGGCGCAGGGCGGCGGGCAGCAGGATCGAGGCGACCGGGAAGTTTTCGTAGTGATCAATCGACATCATCAGGCAGTATACTGATTGTCGGCCGGCAAACGGCCCTGTCTGGCGAGGCCTGGGTGCCCCGCTATTCCTTTTTAGGGGATCCCATGCCGCGTCCGATTCTGGCGACCATCGACACCAGCGCTTTGGCGCACAATCTGCAAACTGTTGCCCGGCGCTTGGCGCAAGACGCCCCCAAAGCCCCGCCCTTCATCTGGGCGGTCATGAAATCCCGGGGCTACGGGCATGGGGTGGCGGCGGCGGTGGCCGGTTTCGCGCAGGCCGATGGCTTGGCCATGCTCGATCTGGACGAGGCCGTCCAGTGCCGCGAACTCGGCTGGTCCGGGCCCATTCTATTGCTCGAAGGCTTCTTCGAGCCCGCCGACCTGGAAATCCTGACGCGCTACCGCATCAGCACCACGGTTCACTGCGCCGATCAACTGGCCATGCTCGAAGAAGGCCCGGTCAATTCACCTATCGACGCCCTGATCAAGCTGAACAGCGGCATGCACCGGCTGGGCTTCCAGCCGGGCGAATACGCGGCGGCCTATGCCCGGGCGCAGGCTTTGCAGTCGCAGGGGGTGCTGGGGGCGCTGGGCAAAATGACGCACTTCGCCCGGGCCGACGACGACCCCGCCGTCACCCAGGGGCAACTGGACTGTTTCCTGGCGGCCACCCGGGGTCTGCCCGGCCCGGTCAGCGTCTGCAACTCCGCCGCCACCCTCACCGAAGGGCTGGCGGCGGGCGTGGCGGCGCCCAATGGCCAGTGGGTGCGCCCGGGTATCTGCCTGTATGGGGCCTCGCCGTTTGCCGACCGGCCCGCCGATACTTTCGACCTGCGCCCCGCCATGACGCTGACCGCGCGCTTGATCGGCACGCATACGGTGCCGGCGGGCGAGGCCGTGGGCTACGGCCAGATTTTCCGCGCGCCCCAATCCATGCGGGTGGGGATCGTGGCCTGCGGCTATGCCGACGGCTATCCCCGGCATGCGGCCACAGGCACGCCCATCACGGTGGCCGGGGTGCGCACGCGCCTGGTCGGGCGGGTCTCCATGGACATGCTGGCGGTCGATCTCGATCCCGTTCCGGGGGCCAGCGTGGGGGATCCCGTGGTCTTGTGGGGGCACGGCGGGCCTTCGGTCGACGAAGTCGCCTTGTCGTGCGGTACCATTGGCTACGAATTGCTCTGCGCAGTCGCCCCGCGGGTGCCGCGCGCCGAACTCTGATCCCAAGGAGCCCCCATGAAAAACAGCTGCGTGCTGGTCACCGGCGCCACGAAAGGCATCGGTTGGGCGGTCAGCCAGCGCCTGGCCGATCTGGGCTGCCATGTCGTGGGCCTGGCCCGGCACACCGCCGACATTGATTTCCCAGGCTATCTGTATGGCTGCGATCTGGCCAATGCGGGCGAGACCGAAGAACTCTTGCGCGTCATCCGCGAAAAATATCCCGTCGATGCCGTGGTCAACTGCGTGGGGCCCGTCATGCCCGAACCCTTGGGCGAGGTCGACCTGGCTTCGCTCTACCAGGCGTTCGACCTCAACGTGCGCGTGGCCGTGCAGGCCGTGCAGGCCTTCGTGCCCGGCATGAAGGCCCGCCAGTCGGGCCGCATCGTCAATCTCTGCAGCCGCGCGGTGTATGGCTCGGCGGGGCATACCAGCTATTCGGCCGCCAAAAGCGCCTTGCTGGGCTGCACCCGCACCTGGGCGCTGGAACTCGCCCCCTACGGGGTCACGGTCAATGCCGTTTCGCCTGGCCCGGTGGAAACCGCTTCGTTCCGGGCCGAATGTCCCGTGGGCAGCGAGGCCGAGAAATCCATCCTGTCCACCGTCCCGCTGGGCCGCCTGGGCCAGGCCGACGAGGTCGCCGCCGCCGTCGTCTTTCTTCTCAGCGATTCAGCCGCCTTCATCACCGGCCAGGAACTCGGCGTGGACGGCGGCGGCAGCCTGGCAGGGCGCTGATGGCCAAGGCCCGCAGCGTTTTCCTGTGCGCCGATTGCGGCGGCACCACGGCCAAGTGGGAAGGCCGCTGCCCCCATTGCGGGGCCTGGAACACCCTGCAGGAATCCCGCGAGACCCCGGCCGCCGCCAGCCATCGCTTCGCCCCCCTGGCGGCTTCGGCGCCGGTGCGCCGCCTGGCCGATATCGAAGCCCGCGAGCATACGCGCAATCCCACCGGCATCGAAGAATTCGACCGCGTCCTGGGTGGCGGCCTGGTGGCGGGCGCGGTGGTGCTGATCGGCGGCGACCCCGGCATCGGCAAGTCCACGCTGCTGCTGCAGGCTCTGGCCAGCTTGTCCGCGCGCGGCCCGGTTCTGTATGTCACCGGCGAGGAGTCCGCCGAGCAAGTCGCCCTGCGGGCGCAGCGCCTGGGGGTCGTCGGCGATGCCGTCGATCTGCTGGCCGAAATCCGTCTGGAGCAAATCACCGGGGCCCTGATCGAGCGCCGCCCGGAGGTCGCCGTCATTGATTCCATCCAGACCCTGTATTCCGCCGAACTCACCGCCGCGCCGGGCTCGGTGTCCCAGGTGCGCGAATGCGCCGCCCAACTGACCCGGGTGGCCAAACAGACCGGCGTCACCCTGATCCTCATCGGCCACGTCACCAAAGACGGGGCCCTGGCGGGGCCGCGCGTGCTGGAACACATCGTCGACACCGTGCTGTACTTCGAAGGCGATACGCATTCTTCTTTTCGCCTGGTGCGCGCCATCAAGAACCGCTTCGGCGCGGTCAATGAACTGGGCGTGTTCGCCATGACCGACCGGGGTCTGAAAGGCGTCAACAACCCTTCGGCCCTGTTCCTGGCGGGCCACGCCCGCGACGTGGCCGGCTCCTGCGTCATGGCCACCCAGGAAGGCACGCGCCCCTTGCTGGTCGAGGTTCAGGCGCTGGTGGATACCGCCCATGTGCCCAATCCCCGGCGCCTGTCTGTGGGGCTGGAAAGCAGCCGCCTGGCCATGCTGCTGGCGGTGCTGCACCGCCACGCCGGGGTGGCCACCTACGACCAGGACGTGTTCGTCAATGCCGTGGGGGGGGTGCGCATCATGGAACCCGCCGCGGATCTGGCCGTGGCGCTGGCGATTCTGTCCTCCATGCGCGACCAGGCGCTGCCCGCCGGCCTGCTGGCTTTCGGCGAGATCGGCCTGGCCGGTGAAATCCGGCCCGCGCCCCGGGGCCAGGAGCGCCTGCGCGAAGCGGCGAAGCTGGGCTTTGCCCAGGCGGTCGTGCCGCGCGCCAACATGCCGCGCCAGCCCATCGACGGCCTGCAGGTGCGGCCCATCGACCGGGTCGAAGACATTCTGGACGTGCTGCGATAATGGATGGTTTCTGGCTGATTGCCGCTTGCCTGCTGGTGGGCGGAACCATTGGTTTCGCCGGCGGGGTGCTGGGCATCGGCGGCGGCCTGATCGCCATTCCCTTGCTGGGGCTGGTATTGGGCTACGACCAGCAGGCGGCCCAGGGCACGGCGCTGATCATGGTGCTGCCGGCCGTCTTGCTGACCGTGCGTAAGTACCACCAGCGCGCGCCGATCGACTTGCGCTCGGCCGCCGCCGGGGCCGGCGGGTCGGTGCTGTTCACCTGGGTGGGGGCGCAGATCGCGCTGGGCCTGGATCCTTGGCTGCTGCGGCGGATTTACGCGGGTTTCGTCTTTGTGATCGCCTTGTTCTATTTTCGTGAAAGCCTGGGCCGCAAGGCCCGGGCGCGGCCCGACAGCCACTACCGCGGCGTGGGTGAAGTCCGCCGCCTGTGGTATCTGCTGGTCGGCGTATTCGCCGGCTTCACCGGGGGTGTTTTCGGCGTGGGCGGGTCGGTGCTGGCCGTGCCCTTGATGACGGCGCTGTTTCGCCTGCGCCAGACCACCGCCCAGGCGCTGGCCTTGACCATGATCGTCCCGGGCACGGTGGTTGCCCTGGCCACGTATGCCTGGCACGGGCAGGCCCATGGGCTAGTGGGCCTGCCCCTGGCCGTGGGCAGTCTGTTGTGCGTGCCTTACGGGGTGCGGTTGGCCTATGCGCTGCCCGAGGCCCGCCTGAAGCTGATTTTCGCCTGCATGTTGCTGGTGATCATGGGCCTGCTGTTGATGCGGGGGGGCGCCTGATGGCCGCGCTGCCGCCCCGGTGGGTGTCCGGGCCGCTGCCCGGCGGCGCATACGGCGTGCCGCCCCGGTTGGCCGGCTGCGCCCAGGCCGCCTGGTTCGACCCCGCCCGGGCGGATGCCGCGCCGGTGGCCGAGGGCGGCCGCCAGGCGGCCTGGTATGTGTCGGGCGCCCACGGCCCAGCGGTGCTGCGGCATTACCGGCGAGGCGGGCTGCGCGCCCGCCTGGGGCCGGACACCTATCTGTGGCTGGGCCCGGCCCGCGTGCGCGCCTATGCCGAGGCGCGTGTGCTGGTGCATCTGCAGGCCGCCGGGGTGCGGGTTCCCGAGGCGTTGGGCGCGGCCTATTGGCGTGCCGGCCCAAGCTACCGCGCCGCGATCCTGGTGGCGCGCATCGCAGGCGCGCAGGCGCTGGCCAGCCGTCTGGATCGGGCCGATCCCGCCGCCGTGGCTGCGGCCATCCGGGCCATGCACCGGGCCGGGGTCTGGCATGCCGATCTCAATGCCTACAATATCTTGTTCGATGCCCAGGATCGGGTCTGGCTGATCGATTTCGACCGGGCGCGCCTGGGTGTCGTGTCGCCGGCACAGCAGCATAAAAACCTGTTGCGTTTGCGACGGTCTTTGGTTAAGGTAGCCGGCGCGCACGGAGCGCAGTGGTGGAATGCGCTGGATACCGTCTGGCGGACATTGCCGGCTTGACACCAAAGCCCGGGGCTCGGGATACCGCCCCGAACAATCCTGTGATTGACCTTTCTATGGGAACCTTGCCATGAAATTGGGCACCGTTAAAACCCTGTTGGCCGCCGCCGTGCTGATCACAGCCGGATCGGCAACCGCCCAGGATGCCGTCGTCAATGTTTACAACTGGGCCGAATACACCGCGCCCGACACCCTGCCGGGCTTTGAAAAAGCCACCGGCATCAAGTTGCGCTACGATGTCTACGACACCAACGACACCCTGCAGGCCAAGCTGCTGACGGGCAAGTCCGGCTACGACGTGGTGGTGCCGTCCACGCACTACGCCGCGCGCCAGATCCAGGGCGGTTTGTTCCAGAAGCTGGACAAGTCCAAGATCCCCAACTGGGCGCACCTGGATCCCGACCTGATGGCCCTGGTGGCCACGGTCGACCCCGGCAACCAATACCTGGTGCCCTGGGGCTATGGCACCAACGGCCTGGGCTATAACGTCACCCAGGTGCGGGACATCATGGGGGCGGATGCGCCGCTGGGATCCTGGGACATGCTGTTCAAGCCCGAAAACGCCGCCAAGCTGCAGTCCTGCGGGATTTCCGTGCTGGACGAGGCCGCCCAGGTGTTCCCGGCCGCGCTGCATTACCTGGGCAAAGACCCCAACAGCCAGGATCCCAAGGACTACGAAGCCGCCTTCGAACTGCTGCAAGGCATCCGGCCGTACATCCGGCAGTTCAGCTCGTCGGGCTATATCGACGAACTGGCTTCCGGCGGGCTGTGCATGGTGTACGGATTTTCCGGCGACGTCATGATCGCCGCCGCGCGGGCGCACGAAGCCGGGAAGTCCTACGCCATTAATTATTTCATTCCCGAAGGCGGGGCGCCCGTGTGGTTCGACACCATGGCCATCCCGAAAAGCGCGGAACACGTCGATGCGGCCCATGCCTTCATCAACTACATCGAAACGCCCGAAGTCCACGCGGCTATCACCAACACCATGTTCTACCCCAACGCCAACAAGACGGCGCGGCAGTTCGTGGTCAAGGCAGTCGCCGACAATCCCATGATCTACCCGTCGCCCGACGTCGCCCGCACTTTGTTCGTCATCCAGCCGCAGCCCATGAACATCCTGCGCCTGCAGACCAAGCTGTGGGCCCAGCTTAAAACCGGGCACTGACGGTGATGCAGGACCCGCGCGGCATGCCCCGCCAGGGCGAGGCCGATGATTTCGTGCGCATCGAGGATGTCGTCAAAATCTTCGGCGACACGGTGGCGGTGCGCTCGGTCAGCCTGTCGGTGCGCCGCCACGAAGTCTTCGCGCTGCTGGGCAGCTCGGGCTGCGGCAAATCCACCCTGCTGCGCATGCTGGCCGGGTTCGAAGAACCCACCTCCGGGCGCATCATCCTGGACGACGAGGACATCACCAGCCTGCCGCCGCACCGGCGGCCGGTCAACATGATGTTCCAGTCCTACGCCTTGTTTCCCCACATGACGGTCGAGGCCAACGTGGCCTTCGGGCTCAAGCAAGAAGGCGTGGCGCGTCACGAAATCCACGAGCGCGTCTTCGAGGCCCTGGACCTGGTGCAGATGGCGGGCTACGCCCGGCGTAAGCCGCATCAGTTGTCGGGCGGCCAGCAGCAGCGCGTGGCCCTGGCGCGCAGCCTGGTGAAGCGCCCCAAGCTGCTGCTGCTGGATGAGCCCATGTCGGCCCTGGACAAGCAAATCCGCCAGGCCACGCAGATCGAGCTGGTCAAGATCCTGGATCAGGTGGGCGTCACCTGCATCATGGTCACGCACGACCAGGAGGAAGCCATGACCATGGCCAGCCGCCTGGCTGTCATGAGCGATGGCCAGATCGTGCAGTGCGGCACGCCGCGCGACGTTTACACCTTTCCCAGCACGCGCTTCGTGGCGGGCTTCATCGGCTCCACCAATCTCTTTACCGGCACCATCGTGGTGGACGAGCCCGACCACGTCCAGATCGAAAGCGACGCCCTGTCCCGGCCCTTGTTCGTCAGCCACGGGATCAGCGAACCCCTGGGCATGGAAGTCCATGTGTCGATCCGGCCCGAGCAGATCCGCGTGGCCCGCCAGGCCCCGGAATCCGACTTCAACTGGGGCCACGGCATGGTGTCGCACGTCGCCTGGATGGGCAGCTATGCGCGCTACCAGATCCGCCTGGACGCGGGCCAGGTGATCGAGGCCAGCGTGCCCACCCTGGACTGGAGCCAGTCCGATGCGCCCGGCGTGGACGAAGAAATCTACGTCAGCTGGTCGCACGATGCCGGCGCCGTGCTGGCCTCATGATCCGCGGTCGCCGTCCCAGCGCCCGGCAGTGGGCGATCGCCGTCCCCTTTGTCTGGCTGATGCTGTTTTTGCTGGTGCCGTTTCTGCTGGTGTTGAAAATCAGCTTTTCGGATCTGCAGTTCGGTATCCCGCCTTATCTGCCCATCGCCACGCTGGAAGACGAAACCCTGTCGCTGGCCCTGCACCTGCGCGGCTACATCCTGCTGTTCACCGACAGCCTGTACGTGGCGGTGTATCTCAATTCGGTCAAGATGGCCCTGGTGACGACCCTGTGCTGCGCGCTGATCGGCTATCCCATGGCCTACCAGATCGCCCGTTCGCGCCCGCAGGTTCGCAATCTGCTGCTGCTGGGGGTGATTCTGCCGTTCTGGACCTCGCTGCTGTTGCGCGTGTACGCCTGGGTGGGCATTCTGCGCAACGACGGCTTGCTGAACAATCTGCTGATGGGCCTGGGGCTCATCGACGCCCCGCTGGAAATCTATCGCACCGATTGGGCCGTGTATGTCGGGCTGGTCTACGCCTACCTGCCGTTTTTCATCCTGCCGCTGTATGCCAATCTGGTCAAGCTGGACAACCGTCTGCTGGAGGCCGCCTACGACCTGGGCGCCCGGCCCTGGCAAGTGTTTCTTAACGTCACGCTGCCGCTGTCCATGCCGGGGGTTGTGGCCGGGGCCATGCTGGTGTTCATCCCCTCGGTGGGCGAATACGTCATCCCGGAGATGCTGGGTGGGGCCAATACCCTGATGATGGGGCGCGTCATGTGGAATGAATTCTTCAATAACGCGGACTGGCCCATGGCCGCCGCCGTCACCTGCGTGATGGTTCTGCTGCTGCTGGTGCCGCTGTCGCTGTTCCAGTACAACCAGGCCCGCCAATTGACCGGCCGGGGGGCCTGATGCGGCAGTCGTCCTGGTTCCGTTTCTTGTCGCTGGTGGTGGGCTATGGCTTTCTGTATGTGCCCATCGTCTGCCTGATGGTGTTTTCCTTCAACGATTCCACGCTGATGAATTCCTGGTCGGGGTTTTCCTTGCGCTGGTATCGCGCGCTGTTCCAGGATCAGGCCTTGCTGGCCGCCGCCCGCCTGTCGCTGTTGATCGCCTTACTGACGGCCACGGCGGCCGTGGTCATCGGCACCTGGGCGGGCTATGTGCTGGCCCGCATGGGGCGCTTTCGCGGCTTTGGCCTGTACATCGGCATGCTCTGCGCCCCGCTGGTCATGCCGGAGGTCGTGCTGGGCATTTCCCTGTTGCTCATGTTCGTGGAAATGTCCAAGCTCTTTGGCTGGCCGGACGGCAATGGCCTGTTCACCATCTGGGTGGGGCACGTCACCCTGTGCACGGCCTATGTGGCGGTCATCATCCAGTCGCGGGTGCGCGACCTGGATCGCTCCCTGGAAGAAGCCGCACTCGACCTGGGGGCGTCCCCCTTGAAAGTATTTTTCGCCATCACCCTGCCGCTGATCGCCCCCGCCCTGATGGCGGCCTGGCTGCTGGCGTTCACCCTGTCCCTGGATGACGTGGTGGTGGCGGCCTTTTTGTCGGGGCCGGGCTATACCACCTTGCCGCTGGAAGTCTTTTCCCGCGTGCGCCTGGGCCTGAAGCCCGAGATCAATGCCCTGGCCACCTTGTTCATCGTGCTGGTGGGGGTCATCGTGGTGGCGCTGAACCGCATGCAGATCCAGGCCGGGAAAACCCAGACGGGATAGGGCCGGGGCCTGGCCGCCCGTCCCGTCCGTGTCTCCGCTATATCTTCAGCGCCATGACCGTCAGGCTGAACAGGCCGGCCGACAGCAGCATGCTGATCGGGAAGGTCAGCAGCCAGGCCAGCAGAATCGTGCGCACCGTGCCATTGTGCAGGCCGCTGCGGTTGGCCACCATGGTGCCGGCCACCCCGGACGACAGCACCTGGGTGGTGGAGACCGGCAGGCTGAACAGGTTGGCCACCCCGATGGCCGCCACGGCGGTGATCTGGGCCGACATCCCCTGGGCGTAGGTCATCCCTTGCTTGCCGATTTTTTCGCCCACGGTCACCACGACCCGGCGCCAGCCCACCATGGTGCCCACCCCCAGGGCCAGGGCGACGGCGGCGATCACCCACAAGGGGGCGTATTCGGCTGTGGCGGTCAGGTCGCGGCGCAGGCGCTGCAGGTCGGCCGCTTCAGCGGCGGGCAGCACCCCCAGGCCGGCGACCCGGCGGGCCGTATCGTCCAGGCACAGCAAATAGCGGCGCACTTGCCCGCGCACTGCGGGCGGCAGTTCATTGTAGGCATGTATGCCGTCCAGGCTGAGGCGCACGGCCTGGATGGTGGACGGCGTGTTCCTGGGGTTGCAGCGGAAATCCTGGGCCAGCGGGGCGGGCGGCGTCCGCAGCGCCAGGAACTCGTCCAGGACGTCGGCATTGCGCGTGTACAGGCTGTGCAGGTGCACGGTGGCATCATAAGTGCGCTGGATCTGGTAGGGCGTGGCTCCCGGATCCAGGATGAACTTGGCCGGCACGATGCCGATCAGCACCAGCATGATCAAGCCAATGCCCTTTTGCCCGTCGTTCGACCCATGCACGAAGCTGACGCTCATGGCCGACAGCACCAGGATCAGCCGGTTCCAGAAGGGTGGGTGTTTCTTGTTGTCGATGGTGCGGCGCTGTTCGGGCGTCTTGTGCATTTTCGAGCCCACGAACAGCTTTTTCAGTGCCAGCAGCATCAGGCCGGCGATCACGAAGCCGGCCAGCGGGGAGATAATCAGCGACAGGCCGATGTCCAGCGCCTTGCCCCAGTTGACGCCGGTGCTGACGGGCAGGTCGGTCAGCAGGGCGTTGACCACGCCGACGCCCAGGATCGCTCCGATCAGCGTGTGCGAACTGGACGAGGGAATCCCCAGATACCAAGTGCCCAGGTTCCAGACGATGGCGGCCGCCAGGATGGAATACACCATGGCCAGGCTGCGGCCGTTCTCCAGGTTGAGCAGGACGTCGATGGGCAATAAATGCACGATGGCATAGGCAACCCCCACCCCGCCCAGCAAGACCCCGAGAAAGTTGCAGATGCCCGAGAAGAACACCGCCAGATGGGGTGGCATGGCCTTGGTGTAGATGACCGTGGCGACGGCGTTGGCCGTGTCGTGAAAACCGTTGATGAATTCAAAGGCCAGGACGAGCGCCAGCGCCAGCACCAGGCTGAACCCGACGGCCAGCGGCAGCCCGGAGAATAGGTCGAACATGATAGGAATGCGGACAGAAGACGCGGCATTATTGCAAATTTTTGCAGTTGCCGTTTTTGCTCAGGGCGACGCCAGGAAATCCACCTTGCCAGTGTCCAGGCGGTATATGCCGCCCGCGATCTTCAGTTTCCCGGCCTGTTGCGCCTGGGCGAGGATGTCCGATTGCGCCGCCAGGGCCGTCACGCCCTGGCGCACGTTCTCGGCGATGGCCGCGTCCAGCACGTTCTGGTGCTGCGGGCCCAGCTGGCGCACGGCCGGGGCCAGCGCATTGGCCAGTGTCTGGATGTGTCCGGGAAATACGGTGTGTTCCCGCACCGCCTTGACGGCGGCCCCCACGGCCCCGCATCGGTCGTGCCCCAGAACCAGGATCACCGGAACTCTCAGCACCGCCACCGCGTATTCCAGGCTGCCCAGCATGTCGTCGTTGACGACATTGCCCGCCACCCGGGTCACGAACAGGTCGCCCCGGCCGCTGTCGAAGGCGTATTCGGGCACCACGCGCGAATCCGCGCAGCCCAGGATGGCGGCATACGGGTTCTGCCCGCCCGCCAGGGCCGGGCGTTCGGGCGCGAAGCGGTGGCGCAGCATCACCCCCGACACATAACGCTGGTTGCCTTCGGCCAGGCGCTGCAGCGCGTCGGCGGGCGACAGGACGTTTTCCGGTTTTGGCGGGGCGGCGGCCCAGGCGGCTGGACTGAACAGCCCGCCCAGGCCGGCCGATGCCGTCCAGGCCAACGCGGCGGAGGTGCGCAGAAACGCGCGGCGAGAACCTGCCTGCGCATGCAGGCAATGGGGTGAGTCGCACATAGAATGTCCCCTTGAATGGGTTGTCTGGAAGATTGCGGCAAGACGGGTGCCGGAAAGCGGAAAAATCAGAGAGGAAGCGGTCTCATGATACTTTAATCCGCAACTTTTCCCACGGGTTTTATTGCGCCGGCGGCGGGTGTTCAGCCGAGGGGCGTCGCCGGGATTTTCCTGCATTAAAGTAGCATTTGGAAAACCTGTGTCATCACTTGGACGGCCTGAAGGGGTAGGGTGGAGGCCTGTCGTCTTACAGGAGAAGCCCTTGAAAACCGTACATCACATCGCTTTTGCCGCTGTTGTCGGCTTGTCCGCCGCCGTGTTGGCGGGCTGTTCCGTTGCCAATCACCAGGAATCCGTCGGCCAGTACGTGGACGGTTCCGTCGTCACCACGAAGGTCAAGGCCCAGCTGGCGGATCAGATGGGCGCGGGCCCTGCGGCGAACATCAATGTCAAGACCATTCGCGGCGGGATCGTGCAGTTGTCCGGGTTCGCTTCCTCTGAATCCGAGCGCGCGCGGGCGGGAGACATCGCCCGCACGGTGTCGGGGGTCAGCGCGGTGCACAACAACCTGGTGGTTCAACCCTGAGGCCGTCGCCTGTCCTGATTTTTCCAAAGGAGATCTTATGTTGCACTATGCGCTTGTTTTCTTGGTCATCGCCCTGGTTGCCGGGTTCCTGGGTTTTTTCGGTGTGGCCGGGGTTGCCGCCACAATTGCCAAGGTGCTGTTCGTCATCTTCCTGATACTGTTCGTGGTCTCGTTGATCACCGGTCGCCGCCCCAAGCTCTGAGGTCGCCGAGCCGCGTGGCGCCATGGGCGGTTGTCTCGCCCTGGCGGGCGGCCGGCGCTCCCTTTAAAATGGGGCCTTTCCGACACTGAATGGATGATGGCCCCATGTTTACCCAGGATCAACTCAAGCAACAGGCCGCCCAGGCCGCGCTGGACTATGTGCTGCCTCAATTGCAGCCCGACAGTATCCTGGGGGTGGGCACCGGATCCACGGTGGATCGCTTCATCGACCTGCTGGCTGCGCACCGCGACGCCTTCCAGGCGGCGGTGTCCAGCTCCGAACGCAGCACCCGCCGCCTGCAGGCGGCGGGCATCGCCGTGCTGGATTTGAACGACGTTCCCGGCACGGCCCTGTATGTGGATGGGGCCGACGAGATTGACCACCAACTGAACATGATCAAGGGCGGAGGCGGGGCCTTGACGCGTGAAAAAATCGTTTCCTCGGTGGCCGACCGCTTTGTCTGCATCGTGGATGACACCAAACTGGTGTCGCAGCTGGGCGGCTTCGACCTGCCCATCGAGGTCATTCCGCTGGCGCGCGAAGCGGTAGCGCGTGAAATCCGCCAGCTGGGCGGCCTGCCCCGGCTGCGCGCCGATTTCGTCACCGACAACGGCAACCAGATCCTGGATGTGGCCGGCCTGGACTACCAGGGCGATCCCGCCGCCTTCGAGGCTTTGCTGAATAATATCCCCGGCGTCGTCTGCTGCGGCCTGTTTGCGATTTCGGGCGCCCATGTGGCGCTGGTGGCTGGCCAGGACGGCGTGTCCCGGCTGGCATTGCAAGACGATTGAGCCCCTGTCCGCGCCGCTGGCGGGCTGGCGTCCGGGGGCCAGCCGGCGTGCCCCGGGCCTGTCCCCCGGCAGCTTTGGCCATGGCCAGGCCGTGTCTTGTCATGGCCTTGTCATGATCGCCTGCTATCGTGTGCCCATCTCTTTATCCGCGCAGGCCGCCGGCTTTCCATTCCATCGGCGCAATGCTACCCTTTGCTTTGTTACATTCGCCTTCATCATAGGCAGACAGAGGCCCCTAGATGCTGGAACACACCAATAAATTATTTCATGCCGAACTAGAAACCACGCGCTCCCTGTTTTTGCAGATGGGCGGGCTGGTCGAGTCCATGGTGCTGGATAGCATGCGAGCCCTGACCGAAGGCCAGTTGCAGTGGGTGGATCGCGTCCGGGCGCACGAAAAACAGGTCAACCAGTTCGAGGTCGACATCGACGAGCGCATCGGCCAGCTGATTGCGCGCAACCAGCCCACGGCGGTGGATCTCCGCCTGCTGCTGTCGATTTCCAAAATGCTGACCGACATGGAACGCTGCGGCGACGAGGCCGAGAAGATCGCCAAGGTGGCGCGCCGTCTGCACGAGGCCGATTCGGCCTACGAGCCCGTGGTCGAATTGCGCCACATGGCCGATGCCGTGGCCAGCATGATCCGCGCCGCCCTGGATGCCTTCGCCCGCGAAGACCCGGTGGCCGCCGCCCAGGTGGTGCGCAACGACAAGGACGTGGACAAAGAATGGAAAGCCACGCTGCGCCACATCATCACCTACATGATCGAGGATCCGCGCACGATTTCCCGTTCCATCGACCTGATCTTCATTGCGCGGGCGCTGGAACGCATCGGCGACCATGCCAAGAACATGGCCGAGCGCGTCATCTACATGGTGCGCGGCGACGACGTGCGCCATACCGGGGTCAGCAACACCGAACGCCTGGCGCGAGGCGAACCGGCCCAGCCGCGTGATTAACGCCGGCCGGCCCGGGCGGGGGGTGTTTCCCCCACGGCGTCAGGGCCGGGTGGCCGCCCAGCAGGCCGATGTGGCAGGCTTCGGTGTTTCCCCCGCAGTGTCAGGGCCGGGGGCCGTCCGTCGCGGCCTGGCTTGGCGTGTAGCCCTGCGCTTCGACGTCCTGGTCGTCGAATAAAAAAGCCCGCATGCGTTCGGCCAGGAATTTCCGCGCTTCGGGTTCGGCCAGGCTGAGGTGGTTTTCATTGACCAGGCGGGTCTGGATGTCCAGCCATTTCGCCCAGGCATCGCGCGAGATTTCGCGCCAGATGCGGGCGCCGATTTCGCCGGGGTACGGCGGGTAATCCAGGCCGGGGGCCTCGCGCTTCAGTTTACGGCAGTGAATCATACGCGTCATCGCAAAGTCTCGGTTCGGGGTGGCGCGTCGTCGCGCCAGGCGTCCAGCACCCGGCCCAGGCCGATGCGCCAGTCGCGTTCCAGCGGCCCCAGCAGGGCCTCCAGCTTGTCGCAGTCCAGCCGGCTATTGGCGGGCCGGGGCTCGGGTGAAGGCCAGTCGCTGGCCGGAATCGGGGCCAGGGCGGGCGCGCGGGCCAGCATGCCGCGCGCCACGGCCTGGGTGAAGATTTCCCGGGCGAAGCCATGCCAGCTGACGTCGGGGGTTCCACTGAAATGATAGAGGCCCCCCGGGGTGTGCAGGCCGGGGGTGTGCAGGCGCTGCGCGAGCTGGTGCAGGGCCTGCGCCAAGTGTCCCGCCCAGGTGGGGCCGCCCACCTGGTCGTCGATCACCCGCAGGTGATCGCGCTGCTGGCCCAGGCGCAGCATGGTGCGCACGAAATTGTCGCCCCAGGCGCTGAACACCCAGCTGGTGCGCACGACCAGGGCATCCGGGGCGGCCTGCAGCACGGCTTCCTCGCCCTGGCGCTTGCTGCGGCCATAGGTGTTCAGGGGCCGGGTGGGGTCGTCGGCCCGATAGGGCCGATCCAGGGTGCCGTCGAAGACGTAGTCGGTGGATACGTGCAGCAGGCGCATGCCGCGGCGGGCGCAGTGCCGGGCCAGCAAGGCCGGGGCCTGGGCATTGATGGCCAGCGCCGTATCCAACTCGTCGGCGGCGCGGTCGACCGCCGTATAGGCCGCCGCGTTGACCAGGCAATCCGCCGGGTGCGCGTCCAGCCAGCGCCCGATGGCCGCATCGCTGGTGATGTCCAGGCTGTCGCGGTCGGTGAAGGCATAGTGAATCCGGCCGGCCAGCGGGGCGGCCAGGGCCTGGAGAGAACGGCCCAATTGGCCGTTGGCGCCCGTCACCAGGATGCGCAGCGGTGTGTCCATGTCCATATGGTTCAAATCCCCGGAGAACGATCAGGCGGTCAGGCCCAGGCGCTGGCGCTGGTAGCTGCCGTCCTGCACGTTGCGGCACCAGTCGCGGTGGGCCAGATACCATTGCACGGTCTTGCGCAGCCCGCTGTCGAAGGTTTCCTGCGGCGTCCAGCCCAGTTCGCGCTGGATTTTTCCCGCGTCGATGGCGTAGCGCAGGTCGTGCCCGGGCCGGTCGGCGACGTGGGTGATCAGATCCCGGTAGTGCGCGACCCCGGCGGGATGTTGCGGGGCCAGGGTTTCCAGCAGGTCGCAGATGGCGCGCACCACGTCGATGTTGCGTTGTTCGTTGTGGCCGCCGATGTTGTAGGTTTCCCCCGGCGCGCCGGCTTCCAGCACGCGCAGCAAGGCGCGGGCGTGGTCTTCGACGTACAGCCAGTCGCGGATTTGCAGCCCTTGCCCGTAGACGGGCAAGGGCTTGCCTTCCAGGGCGTTCAGAATCACCAGCGGGATCAGCTTTTCGGGGAAATGATAGGGGCCGTAGTTGTTCGAGCAGTTGGTCACCAGGACGGGCAGGCCGTAGGTGCGGTGCCAGGCGCGCACCAGGTGATCCGACCCCGCCTTGCTGGCGGAATACGGCGAGCTGGGCGCATAGGGCGTGGTTTCGGTGAAGAGGCCGCCGGCGTCGGCCAGGTCGCCATAGACCTCGTCGGTGGAAATGTGATGAAAGCGAAAACCCGGCCTGGCCGATTCGTCCAGCGTGAGCCAGTGCCGCCGGGCGGCTTCCAGCAGGGTGTAGGTGCCGACCATATTGGTCTGGATGAAAGCCGACGGCCCGTCGATGGAACGATCCACGTGGGACTCGGCCGCCAGGTGCATCACGGCATCGGGCCGGTGCCGGGCGAAGACGTCCGCCAGCCCGGCGGCATCGCAGATGTCCCGGTGCTCGAAGGCGTAGCGCGGGTCGTCGGCGACAGGGGCCAGGGACTCCAGGTTGCCGGCGTAGGTCAGCTTGTCGACGTTGACCACCGCATGCGGGGTGTGGTGGATCAGGTGGCGAACCAGGGCCGAGCCGATAAAGCCCGCCCCGCCCGTGACTAGGATTTTCATCTTGGGGTCTCGTGTGTGGCAGTCATCGCGGTTTACAGCCTTTTGATGAAAATCAGGCTGTTGCGCGAATGATTATAGTGGGCGCGCTTTTCTTGGGGCAGGTCGGACACCCCGCCCTGGACGAAGCCGCGTTTCAGGAACCAGTGGGAGGTGCGGGTGGTCAGCACGAACAGGCGCCGGGCCCCCAGCGCCCGCGCGCTGGTCTCGGCGTGGCGCAGCAGTTTTTCGCCGTCGCCGGTGCCCTGCCATTCGGGGTGTACGATCAGGCAGGCCATTTCCGCCATGCCTGTGTTGGCGTAGGGGATGACGGACACGCAGCCGTAGATCACCCCGTCGTGCTCCAGCACGGTGAATTTTTCCACATCGCGCTCGATGACGGCCCGCCCGCGCGGCACCAGGGTGCCGTCGGCTTCCAGGGGTTCGATCAGCTGCACGATGGCGCCGACGTCGTCGGCCACGGCGGGACGCAGGTCTTCCAGGGTGTCCTCGACCACCATGGTGCCCACCCCGTCGTGGGTGAAGATTTCCAGCAGGATGCTGCCGTCCAGGGTGTAGGGCACCAAGTGGGCGCGGGCCACCCCGCGCTTGACCGCCAGCGAGGCGTGCCGCAGGAACGCCGTGGTGTCTTCGTCCAGCACATTTTGCGCCAGCAGGTCGTCGGCGTCCTTGCGGGCCAGTTCGGTGTCCACCGAACCGTCGACTTCCGTGACGGTGCGGTTCTGGGTCAGGAAGATCAGTTTTTCGGCGCGCAGGGCCACGGCGGCGTTGGTGGCCAGGTCTTCCATGGCCAGATTGAAGGCTTCGCCCGTGGGGGAAAAACCCAGCGGCGACAAGAGCACGATGGCCCCCTGGCTGATGACGTTGTGCATGACGTCGATGTCCAGCTTGCGCACCGTGCCGGCGCGGCGGTAGTCGACGCCGTCGATGACGCCGACCGGCCGGGCGGTGACGAAGTTGCCGGAGATCACGCGGATCTTGGCGTGCGACATCGGGGTGTTGGGCAGCCCCTGGCTGAAGGCGGCCTCGATGTCCAGGCGGATTTCACCGGCGGCTTCCTTGGCGCATTCCAGGGCTTCCGGGGTCGTGGGCTCGGTGCCCCGGCCAAACTGCGTGGTGTAGCCTTTCAGGCGCAGCTGCTCGTTGACCTGCGGGCGCGACCCGTGCACCAGCACCAGCTTGATCCCCAGCGCCGACAGCAGGGACAGATCGGCCACCAGCGGCTCCAGGCCGTCGTCTTCGATGAGTTCGCCGCCAAACGCCACCACGAAGGTCTTGCCGCGAAAATCGTGCACGTAGGGCGCCACCTCGCGAAACCAGCGCACGAACTGGGCTGGGGCGAACTCGGGGGCATCCTGGGCTGAATAGGTATCGGTTTCTGTGACGCTCATGGCAAGGCTTGGTGACGGCGACTGGGGCTGATCTCCGAAATTATAATAAGGGATTGTGTTTTGCCGACAGCCGCGCCGGCGCCGCCGGGCCGCCCCCTCGTTTTTTGTGGTCGGCAGGCCTCTTTCGTGGAATTACCGCTTTTGTCAGACTCCCTCGCTTCCAAGCCCCGTCGCGCCGTTCGCGGGCCGCGCTCCGCCTCCGCCGCGCATCCGCCGGGCGCGTCCGCCGCCGGCCGGCCGCCCCGGCCCGCGGCAGCGCCCGCCGGCGCCGGCGACCGGCCGCTGCCCGTCATCGTCTATCCCGAAGAACTCCCCGTCAGCGCGTGCCGCCAGGACATCGCGGCGGCGATCGAGGCCCATCCCGTGGTCATCGTGTGCGGCGAAACCGGCTCGGGCAAGACCACGCAACTGCCCAAGATTTGCCTGGCGCTGGGGCGCGGCCGCCAGGGGATGATCGGTCACACCCAGCCCCGCCGGCTGGCGGCCACCTCGGTCGCCCAGCGGGTGGCCGAAGAACTCCGTACCGAACTGGGCGACTGGGTGGGCTACCAGATCCGCTTCAGCGACCGATCCGGCCCGGCGACCGCCATCAAGCTGATGACCGACGGCATTTTGCTGGCGGAAACCCAGCGCGACCCCCTGCTGCGCCGCTACGATACCCTGATCATCGACGAAGCCCACGAACGCAGCCTGAATATCGACTTTCTGTTGGGCTTTCTGAAGCAGTTGCTGGCGCGGCGGCCCGATCTCAAGCTGATCATTACCTCGGCCACCATCGACGCCGACCGCTTCGCCCGGCATTTCGCCGGCGCGGCGGGGCCCGCGCCGGTCATCCAGGTGTCCGGCCGCCTGTATCCCGTCGAGATCCGCTACCGGCCCATTCGCCCGGATGACGAACCGGCCGACGCCGCCGCGCGCGGCGACGAAGAACGCGACCTGGTCGATGCCGTGGTCGATGGGGTGGACGAGTGCGCCCGCCATGGCGCGGGCGACGTGCTGGTGTTTCTGCCCGGCGAACGCGAAATCCGCGAATGCGCCGAGGCCCTGCGCAAGCGCCACCCCGTGGGCGCCCTGGTTCTGCCCCTGTATGCCCGCCTGTCGCGGGCCGAGCAAGAACAGATTTTCCATCCGCGCGGCAATCAGCGGCGCATCGTGCTGGCCACCAACGTGGCCGAGACCTCGCTGACGGTGCCCGGCATCCGCTATGTGGTCGACAGCGGCCTGGCCCGCATCAAGCGCTATTCCTGGCGCAGTAAGGTCGAGCAGCTGCGCATCGAGGCCATCAGCCAGGCCTCGGCCAACCAGCGGGCGGGGCGCTGCGGCCGCCTGGGGCCGGGGGTGTGCATCCGCCTGTATGCCGAACAGGATTTCAAACAGCGCGCCCCGTTCACCGACCCCGAAATCCTGCGGTCTTCGCTGGCCTCGGTGATCTTGCGCATGAAGGCCCTGCGGCTGGATGACGTCGAGGCCTTTCCCTTCGTCGAGCCCCCCGCGGGCCGGGCGATTGCGGACGGCTACCAGCTGCTGCAGGAACTGGGCGCGCTGGACGAGCGCAACCGCCTGACCGCCGTGGGCCGGGTGCTGGCCAAGCTGCCGGTGGACCCGCGCATCGCCCGCATGATCCACGCGGCGCACGAACAGCAGTGCCTGACGGAAATCCTGGTGATCGCCTCGGCCCTGTCCATCCAGGATCCGCGCGACCGGCCCATGCAGGCGCGCGAGGCCGCCGACCAGGCCCACGCCTTGTTCCGGGACAAGCAGTCCGAGTTCCAGTCCTGGCTGAAGCTGTGGGCCTGGTATGGCGAGCAAGTCGCCCACAAGGCCTCCCAGCGCAAACTCGTGGATCAGCTGCGGGCCAAGTTCCTGTCCCCCATCCGCCTGCGCGAGTGGCGCGACACCCACACCCAGCTGCTGACCTTGGCGCGAGAGCAAGGCTGGCGGCTGAACCAGACGCCGGCCACCCGGGAACAGCTGCACCTGGCCCTGCTGGCCGGCCTGCTGGGCAATATCGGCATGAAATCCGACGACGCCAGCCTGTACCAGGGGGCGCGGGACATCCGCTTCGCCATTCATCCGGGTTCGCCGCTGCAAAAAAAAGCGGGCCGCTGGGTTCTGGCGGCCGAACTCGTCGAAACCACCCGCCTGTATGCCCGTTGCGTGGCGCAGATCGAGCCCGCCTGGGTGGAAAAAGCCGGCGCACACCTGCTGAAAAAAGCCTGGTCCGATCCGCGTTGGGAAAAAAAGGCGGGGCAGGTGGTGGCCAATGAACGCGGCACGGTGCACGGCCTGCCGGTATACACCGGGCGGCGCGTGCATTACGGCCGCATCGACCCGAAGGCCGCGCGCGAAATTTTCATCCGCGATGCCCTGGTGCCGGGGGAGATCGACGGCAAACTGCCGTTCATCGCCCACAACCGGCGCCTGATCGCATCCATCGAACGCCTGGAACACCAGAGCCGCCGGCCCGACATCCTGGTGGACGATGCCCTGATCTTCGCCTTCTACGACCAGCAAATCCCGCCGGATGTCTGCCAGACCGCCACGCTGGAAGCCTGGGTGGCCACGCTGGACGCGGCCCGGGCCAATCGCCTGAAACTCAGCCGCGACGACCTGATGCAGCACGATGCCGCCGGGGTCACGACCGAAGTCTTTCCGCGCCGCCTGTCCTGGGCGGGCGCGGAGCTGGCGGTGGACTACCACTTCGAGCCCGGTTCGCCGCGCGACGGCATGACGCTGACAGTGCCCCTGTTTGCGCTTAACCAGATCGATGCGGCGCGCTGCGAGTGGCTGGTGCCCGGGATGCTGAAGGAAAAAGTCCACCTGTTGCTGAAATCCCTGCCGCAGAAGCTGCGCCGCCATTGCGTACCCTTGCCGGATTATGCCGCCGGGTTTCACGACCGCTGGTTCGAGCGCGCCGCCGATCCGGGCATGGGGCTGCTGGACGCCATCGCGCAGGACGTCTGGGCGCAGTGCAGGATTCGTCTGGCGGCCACGGATTTCAAGCTGGAAACCTTGCCCGCGCATCTGTTCATGAATTTCAAGGTGGTCGACGCGCATGGCCGCATGCTGTCGGGCGGGCGCAGCCTGGATCAGCTGCGCGCCGAGCATGGCCGCGAGGCCCAGGCTTCGTTCCAGCAACTGGCCGCCAAGGATCATCAGGCCGCCCAGGTGCTGGAACACGAGCACCTGACCGCATGGACCTTCGGGGCGCTGCCGGAACTGCTGGAAATCCATCGGGGCGGGCAATCGCTCATCGGCTATCCCGCCTTGCGCGACCGGGGCGAGTGCTGCGACCTGGATGTGTTCGACGACCCCCTGCAGGCCCGCCGCGTGCATGCCGTTGGCCTGCGCCGCCTGTTTCGCCTGGCCTTGCGCGAGCAGGTACGCTACCTGGAGAAAAACCTGCCCGACCTGACCCGCCTGGCCTTGCTGTTCATGGATCTGGGCAGCCAGGAGGATTTGCGCGATCAGTTGATCGATGCCGCGCTTGACCAGGCCTGCCTGATGGAGCCCTGGCCGGATTGCGCCGAATCCTTCGCCCGGCGCAGCGAGGACGCCCGAACCCGCCTGAACCTGCTGGCGCAGGAATTGGCCCGCTTGGTGGGGGCGATCTTGCAGGAACGCGCCGCCTTGCAAAAAAAGCTGCCCCAGGCCAAGCCCTGGCCGGCTGCCCAGCAGGATATCCGCCAGCAGTTGGATGCCCTGGTGGACCCCCGGTTCATCCAGGAAACGCCGGCGGAACAACTCAAGCATGTGCCGCGCTACCTGAAGGCCGCCCAGATGCGTGTCGACAAGCTGCGCGCAGACCCCGCGCGCGATGCCCGCCTGATGGCCGAGATGGCCCCTTTGATCACCCCGTGGCAGCGGGCCCGGGCCGCCTTGAAAGGGGCCCCGGACGCGCAGCTGGATGCGTTTCGCTGGCAGCTGGAGGAATTGCGGGTGGCGTTGTTTGCGCAAACGCTGCGCACGCCGTTTCCCGTGTCGGTCAAGCGTTTGCAAAAGACCTGGGCGGCCATGCCCCGTTAAGGGCCCGGGAAAATCCTTCAGTACAATCCTGCCATGACCACTTCCCCCGAATCTTCCTTGTTCGTGCATCTGCGCAGCCACACCGAATTCTCGGTGGTGGACGGCATTGCGCGCATCCCGGATCTCATCAAGCAAGCCAAGGCGTTTGGCCAGCCCGCCATGGCCATCACCGATCTCTGCAACCTGTTCGGCTGGATCAAGTTCTACAAGACGGCCCGCAAGGCGGGCATCAAGCCGCTGGTGGGCGCGGATGTCTGGCTGCAGAACGATGGCGACGCCGACAAGCCGTTTCGGATTCTGCTGCTGGCCACGGATCACGAGGCCTATCTGGCGCTGTGTCAGTTGCTCAGTCGCGCCTGGATTGAAAACAGCGCGCGCGGCCGGGCGGAAATCCGCCGGGATTGGCTGTCCGGCCACGCGGGACTGATCATTCTGTCGGGCGGCCGGGCGGGGGATGTCGGCCAGGCGCTTGAATCCGGCCGCCTCGACGAGGCCCGCCGCCTGGCGCGCCAATGGGGGGCGGGTTTTCCCGGCAATTACTTCATCGAATTGCAGCGCGCCGGCTTCGAGGGCGACGAGGCCTACGTGCAGGCGGCCCTGCCCCTGGCGGCGGATTGCGGCCTGCCGGTGGTGGCCACGCACCCCGTCCAGTTCATCGCGGCGGACGACTTCCGGGCGCATGAGGCCCGGGTGTGCATCGCCGAGGGCGAACTGCTGGGCAACCCGCGCCGCGTCAAGCGCTTTACGCCCGACCAATACCTGACCGACAGCGTCGAGATGGCCCGCCGTTTCGCGGATGTGCCGTCGGCCCTGGCCAATACCGTGCGGATCGCCCAGCGCTGCAATGTCAGCCTCAACCTGGGGCACCCAGAACTCCCGCTGTTTCCCACGCCCGATGGCGTTACGCTGGACGATTACATGGTGCAGCTGGCCAACGAAGGCCTGCGGCGGCGCATGCTGCAGCTGTATCCCGACGCTGGCGAACGCGCCCGCCGGATGCCGGATTACCAGGCCCGGCTGGATCTGGAATGCCAGACCATCGTCGGCATGGGCTTCCCGGGCTACTTCCTGATCGTGCAGGACTTCATCAACTGGGGCAAGGGGCACGGCGTGCCCGTGGGGCCGGGCCGGGGGTCGGGGGCGGGCTCCCTGGTGGCCTACAGCCTGGGCATTACGGATCTGGATCCCCTGCGCTACGACTTGCTGTTTGAACGCTTCCTGAACCCGGAACGGGTGTCCATGCCCGACTTCGACGTGGATTTCTGCCAGGACAACCGCGAACGCGTGATCGACTACGTCAAGCAGAAATACGGCCGCGACGCCGTCAGCCAGATCGCCACCTTCGGCACTTTGGGGGCCAAGGCCGTGGTGCGCGACGTGGGGCGGGTGCTGGAAATGCCCTACAGCGTGTGCGACAACCTGTCCAAGATGATTCCGTTCAATCCGGCGGATCCCTGGTCGCTGGAACGCACCCTGGAAAACGAGCCCGCCTTCAAAGAGCGCTACGACACGGACGAGGAAATCCGCGCCCTGATCGACCTGGCCCGCCCCCTGGAGGGCCTGACGCGCAATATCGGCATGCATGCGGGCGGCGTCATCATCGCCCGGGGCCAGCTGACGGACTACACCCCGCTGTATTGCCAGCCGGGCAATGAGACCAGCGTGGTGTCGCAGTACGACAAGAACGACGTCGAGGACGTGGGCCTGGTGAAGTTCGACTTCCTGGGGCTGCGCAACCTCACCATCCTGGACTGGGCGGTGCGCTATGTGCGCGAATTCAACCCGGACAAGCGCGACTTCGACATCATGAGCCTGCCGCTGGACGATGCCGAAACCTATGTCTTGCTGTCCGCGGCCAACACCACGGCGGTGTTCCAACTGGAATCCCGGGGCATGAAAGAGCTGCTGAAAAGCATGCAGCCCAATACGTTCGAAGACGTCATCGCCTTGCTGGCCCTGTTCCGGCCCGGGCCGCTGGAATCCGGCATGGTGGTCGATTTCGTCAATCGCAAGCATGGCCGCGCCGAAGTCGATTATTTCCACCCGGACCTGGAACCCGTGCTGAAAAGCACCTACGGCGTCATCGTCTACCAAGAACAGGTGATGCTGATTTCGCAGATCATCGGCGGCTATTCGCTGGGCGGGGCCGATTTGCTGCGCCGCGCCATGGGCAAGAAAAAGCCCGAGGAAATGGCCAAGCACCGGGTCATTTTCCAGGAAGGGGCCGTCAAGAAGGGCTACGATGCCGATCTTGCCGCCCATCTGTTCGACTTGATGGAAAAGTTCGCCGGCTATGGTTTCAACAAGAGTCACTCGGCGGCCTATGCGCTGATTTCCTACCAGACCGCCTGGCTGAAGCGCTACCATCCCGCCGAATTCCTGGCCGCCACCATGCTGTCGGACATGGACGACACGGACAAGATCCAGGTGTTCTGGCGCGATGCCGTGGATAACGGCGTGGCGGTGCTGCCGCCCGACGTCAATGCCTCGGGCTATCGCTTCGCGCCGGTGGCCGACGCGCACACCGCCCAGGGCCGGCCGCCGCGCACCATCCGCTATGGCCTGGGCGGGGTCAAGGGCACCGGCCAGGGGGCGGTCGAAGCCATTCTGGCCGCCCGCGAGGCGGGCGGCCCCTTTGCCAGCCTGTTCGACTTCTGCGCCCGGGTGGATCGCCACACCGTCAACCGCCGCACCATCGAGGCCCTGATCCGGGCCGGGGCCTTTGATACCCTGGAAAGCAACCGGGCGGCCCTGCTGGAAACCCTGGGCAGCGCCATCGAGGCGGCCGAGCAGGCCGAGCGCAATGTCAACCAGGGATCCTTGTTCGACGATGATTCCGACCAACTGGTGGCGGGCGAACTGGCCCGCGTCACCCCCTGGGATCTGCAAACCTTTCTGACCGAAGAAAAAACCGCGCTGGGGTTTTATTTCAGCGGCCATTTGTTCGATGCCTGGCGCGATGAAATCCGCCGGGTGGCGCCCACGCCGCTGGCCCGGCTGGCGCCGTCGCGCGGTTCGCAGTGGCTTGCCGGCGTGCTGGCCGCCGTGCGGCCGCGCATGACCCGGCGCGGCAAAATGCTGTATGCCCTGCTGGACGACGGCACGGCTCAGATCGAAATCGCCATCTTCAACGAACTGTACGAGCAATACCGCCAGAGCCTGAAGGAAGACCGTCCGCTGGTCATCCAGGGGCGCGTCAGTCACGATGATTATTCCGGCGGCCTGCGGGTGTCGGCGGATGAGCTGTACGATTTGCAGCGGGTGCGCGAAACCCGCGCCCGCTGTCTGCGCCTGGCCGTGCCCGCCGATCTGGATCCCGCGCGGCTGGGCGAGCTGCTGGCCCCGTGGCGCTCGGCCGAGGCCGGCCTGCCGGTGGAGTTGCGGGTGCAGCGCCCGGGCTTTGCCTGCCAGCTGCGTCTGGGGGATGACTGGCGGGTGCGTATGGATGACGCCTTGATTGCCCAGGCGCGCCAGTGGCTGTCCTTCGATCAGGTCGAGGTTTTTTACGGATGAAACCCCTGCGCATCTTGCACGCCGAGGCCGCCACGGGGTTTGGCGGCCAGGAAAACCGCATCTTCAAGGAAATGTGCGCCATGCGCGCGGCGGGCCATCATCTGGAAGCCCTGTGCCAGCCGCACGCCCGCCTGACGCAGCGCCTGCGCGACGCGGGCTTCCAGGTGCATACGCTGCTGATGGATGGCCCGTGCAACTATTTTCGCGGTGTCGTCCGCGTGCGCCGGATTCTGAAAGACGGCCGGTTCGATGTCTTGAACACGCACAGCCGGCGCGACACGATGCTGGCCGGGGTGGCGGCCCGTCTGGCCGGCACCCCGCTGATCGTGCGTACCCGCCACTTGGCGGTGCGCCCGGGATCCCTGCTGTCGTATACCGTGGTGCCGCACTGCGTCACCACCGTCAGCCATCACGTGCGCCAGCTGTTGCTGGATCGCGGGGCCGCGCCGGATCGGGTGGCCACTGTGTATTCGCCGATTCCCCTGCCGCCCTGCGTGGCGCACTCCACCTTGCGCCAAGAACTGGGCCTGCCGGACGACGCGGTCGTGGTGGGCTGCGTGGCGGTGATGCGGGCCAAGAAAGGGCACCGGGCCCTGATCGACGCCATGGCCGGCCTCTTGCAGCGGCCGGACGTCTACCTGGTGCTGGTGGGGGACGGCTCGCCCACCCTGGAAGCCTTGCAGGCCCATGTGCGGTCGCGCGGCTTGCAGGACAAGGTGCTGTTCACCGGGCGGCGCGCGGATATTCCCAATGTGCTGGCGGGCTTCGATGTGTTTGCCCTGGCCACCGAGCAGGAAGCCTCGGGCACGGTGTTTGTCGAGGCCGCCGCCGCGGGCCTGCCCGTGATCGGCACGGATGTCGGCGGGGTGTCGGAAATGCTGCAAGACGGGGTGACGGGCCTGCTGGTGCCTTTGCACGATGCCGCCGCCCTGGCCACCGCGCTGCAGACCCTGGTCGACCATCCCGAGCAGCGGCGCGCCATGGGACAGGCGGGCCTGCGGGCGGTTCGGGGATCCGACCAATTCACCACGGAAGGCCTTGTCCGGCAAACAGAAGCATGCTATTTAAGGTGGCTACAGGAGCGTCAGTCATGAGTTCAACGCGCACGGTGCCGGTCTTGATGTACCACCATGTCACCCCGGCGGGCGGGGCCATCAATGTCACGCCCGATCATTTTCGCGGCCAATTGGCCTGGCTGCGGCGGCGGGGCTATCGCAGCCTGACGTGCGCGCAATTTGCCGCCCATCTGGCGGGCGCGCCGGCGCCGGCGCGGTCGGTGCTGATGACGTTTGACGATGGCTATCTGGACAATTACGTGCACGCCTGGCCCTTGCTGCGCGAATACGGCTTCCACGCGGTGATCTTTCTGGTCACCGGCTGGGTGGGCGATGGTCCCGCGCGGGCGGCGGCGGGGCAGGGCGGCGACTTGCCCGAGACCCCCGATCACGCCGCCTGCAGCGCCCGGGTGGCCGCGGGCCAGGCGTCCGACATCGCCTTGCGCTGGTCTGAAATCCAGCGGATGCAGGCCGACGGGGTGTGCGAATTCCACAGCCACACGCATACCCATACCCGTTGGGACAAACAAGACCCGGGCAATAAAAACAGCCGCATGCAAATCGAGTTGGCCCAATCGCGGCAGTGCTTGCAAGAACACTTGGGCGGCGTGTCCGACCACCTGTGCTGGCCGCAGGGCTATTTCGATGCCGACTATGTGAAAATCGCCCAGGACGCCGGGTTCAGGCACTTGTACACCACCCGGGCTTTTGGCCAAAACCGTCCCGGCAGCGATCCGGCGTCGATTTTTCGCTTCGCCGTGCGCAATACCACCGGAGACTCGGTGGGGCGGCGTATCCAGGTGGCGGCCAACCCGGTGGCCGGGCCGGTTTTCAATGCCTGGAAGCGCTGGAAGCGCGGCCAGCGCTATTCCGGCTAGGCCCGCGTCGTCATGCGCCTGTCCGTCATCATCATTACCAAGAACGAAGCCGCGCACATCGGGGCCTGCCTGGACTCCCTGGCGTTTGCCGATGAAATCATCGTTCTCGATTCCGGCAGCACGGACGCCACCGGCGAGATCGTGCGCCAGCGCGGGGCCGGCTGGCACCAGCGCGCCGATTGGCCGGGCTTCGGGCCGCAAAAAAACCGCGCCCTGGCCCTGGCCACGGGCGATTGGGTGCTTTCCGTGGATGCCGATGAGCGGGTCACCCCCGAGCTGGCGGCGCAGATCCGTCAGGCCATCCAGAATCCGGCCGCCGCCGATGCCTACCGGATGGCCCGCCTGTCCAATTTTTGCGGGCGCTGGATACGCCACAGCGGTTGGTGGCCGGACTATGTGGTGCGCCTGTTCCGCCGTCAGGCGGGGCGCTTTACCGAGGCCGCCGTGCACGAGAGCGTTCAGGTGCGGGGGCGCACCGGCACCCTGGCGGGGCATTTCCTGCATTATCCCTATGCCAGCTTCGAGGTGTTCATCGACAAGATCAACCGTTATTCCTCCGAGGCGGCGCGGGCCGCCTACGATCGGGGCCGCCGCACGTCGGTGCTGGGCCCGTTCGGGCATGGGTTCTGGACTTTTTTTCGCCATTATGCGCTGCGCCGGGGCGTGCTGGATGGCTGGCAGGGGCTGATCCTGGCCGGGATGGCCGGCACCGGCAGCTTCTACCGTTACGCTAAACTGTATGGCTTGCAGCGTCAGGCCGCGGCCGATACCACAGGCAAGCCCGCACCATGAAAATTCTCTACACCAATTTCCATCCCCGCAACGGGGGCGGGCATGCCAACTACATCGCCAATCTGGCCCGCAGTTTCCAGGGCGAGCACCAGGTGGCGGTGGCCACCCCGGGCACCAGCCGCCTGTATGGCATGGCCAGCGATATCGCCGGGGTGCAGTGCCTGGATATGCCCTTCAGCACCCGGCCCGCCGCCATGAGCGCCGAGGTGCTCACCTTGCGCCTGCTGCTGCGCGAAGGCCGGTTCGATCTCATCCATGTCAACGGCTCGGCGGATCATCGCCAGGCCATGCTCGCTCGGGTGGGCCTGCGCGACCGCCCCCGCATCATCTGGACCAAGCACAACACGACGCCGATTCGCAGCATGGGCAATCGCCTGCGCGCCCAGATGGGGACGGATGGCGTCATCGGGGTCAGCGATTTCGTCAGCAGCCTGCTGCTGGATTCCAGCTATGCCCGCTGCCCGATCCGCACCATCCACCATGGCGTGGATACCGATCGCTTCCGGCCCGTGACGGCGGCCCGGGCGCAAGTCCTGCGCCGGCAGTTCCTGGGCGACCTGCCGGCCGATACCCTGGTGCTGGCCAGCGTGGGCGGCACCGACCGCGACAAGGGCTGGATCTACCTGGCCCAGGCGATTGCGAAACTGCCGATCGCGCTGCGCGCCCGGGTTCGGCTGCTGGTGGCGGGCGACCCCATCCAAGGGCCGCTGCTGGAAGATTTCAAGCGCCTGGGGGTAGGCACCAGCGTGGTGTTTCCCGGCCTGGTGGATCGTCCCGAACTGGTGCTGGCGGCCGCGCACATCGGCTTCGTGCTGTCGCTGCACGAAGCCTTTTCGTTCGCCGCCGCGGAATCCCTGTCTACCGGCCTGCCCACCCTGGTGTCCGATGCGGGCGGGCTGCCCGAAGTCGTGCGCGACGGGGTGGACGGCTGGGTCGTGCCCGCCGGCAATCTGGATGCGGTGCACGCCTGGCTGCGCCAGCGTCTGGCCGAACCCCTTCCGCCGACCATGTCCCCGGCGGCGCGCAAGCATGCGGAAACCGCCTTTTCGCTGCGCGGCTTCGCGCGGCGCACCCTGGACTTCTATCAACAGGTCTGCCCGGCTTGTGCGCGCCGGCGCAGGGCTTAGTCCAATGGGGCATCGCCTATGATTCCCATCCTGATGTATCACCAGATCGGCCAGCCCGCGCCCAGAGGCACGCCTTATCGGGGGCTGACGGTGCATCCGCGGGACTTCCGGCGGCAAATGATCTGGTTGCGCCGCCTGGGGTATCGCGGCTTGTCCATGACGCAGCTGATGCCGTATCTGGCCGGGGACAAGCACGGCAAGGTCTTCGGCATCACCTTCGATGACGGCTACCAGAACGTCTTGGATCATGCCATGCCCATTCTGGAAGAATGCGGCTTTCACGCCACCAACTATTTCGTGGTGCGGCAACTGGGCGGCAGCAACGTCTGGGATCATGCCGAGGGCGTGCCCGCCGCCGCCTTGATGGACGCCCACGGGTTGCGGGCCTGGGCCGAGGCCGGGCACGAGGTCGGTTCGCACACCCTGAACCATCCCGTCCTGCCCAGGCTTTCCCCCCAACTGGCCATCAACGAAATCCGCGATTCGCGCGACGCCCTGGAACAGCTTTGCGGCGCCCCGGTGACGGCCTTTTGCTACCCCTATGGCAAATTCACCCCGGCGCTGGCCGAGCAAGTGCGCGCGGCCGGCTACCTGAACGCCACCACCACGGCGCGCGGCCTGGCCCGGCGGCCCGACGACCGCTTCGCCTTGCCGCGGGTCGCCGTCATGCGCTCCACCCTGCTGGTGCGCTTTTTGCAAAAATGCCTGACCCGTCTGGAAGACAGGAAACGGCGGGCCGCGGAGGCCCGGACGTGATTCCCGCCAACCACGCCGGGGGTCGGGCTGGCGGCCAGACTGACAACGAGTCTTCCTCTGCGGACACCGCGGACGCTCAGGCCGTCAACGGGTCTTCCTCTGTGGACACAGCGGGCGTTCAGGCTGCCAACGGGGCCTCTGCAGATTTGGCGGCCGATGCGCCCTTGTCCATCGCCTTCGTGGTGGATCGTTTCGGCAATCGTTTTGGCGGGGCCGAAGCCTACGGGGTGGCGCTGATGCGCGAACTCGCCGCGGCGGGCCACCGCATTACCGTCTTCGCCCGCGAATACGACCCCGCCTGCGACCTGAAACTGCCGTTCCATCCCCTTCGCATCGGCCGCCGCTGGCCCAGCTGGATACGCGTCTACCTGTTTGCGCGCCAGGCGGCCCGCGCCACCGCGACAGGCTTCGATATTGTACATTCGCACATGAATGGCTGGTGCGGCGACGTCGAAGTCATTCACGTCACGCCCGTGCGGTATCGCTGGCGCGTGCAGCCCATGGCCCGGCTCAAGCGCCTGCTGTCCTTCGCCAGCCCCCGGGTGCGAACCTACCTGGGCCTGGAATCCCGGCGGGTCGCGCCCCGGCCCGGCCATCGGGTCGTGGCCGTGTCCCACCTGATTGCTCACCAATTGGCCCGGGCCTACGGGTTTGCCCAGGAAAACATCCCGGTCATTGCCCCCGGGGTGGCGCTCGAAGCCCCTGTTTCGCCGGCTCGGCGGCGCCAGGCCCGCCAGGCGCTGGGCCTGCCCGCGGCCGGCACCTTGTGCCTGCTGGTGGCGCGCAACCCCATGCGCAAAGGGCTGCCCACGGTGCTGTCCGCCTTGTCGCGCCTGCCTGATGATGTGCTGTTGCTGGTGGTGGGAGCCAATGCGGCCTCGCGGGACTGCGTGGCCCTGGCGCCGGCCGCCGTGCGCGCCCGCGTGCATCTGGTGTCCGAGACCTCGCGGGTTGCGCCGTACTACCAGGCTGCCGACCTCTACGTCCATCCCACCCTGAACGACAGCTTCGGCATGGCGCCTCTGGAAGCCATGGCGTTCGGCCTGCCCGTGGTATTGAGCCCGGCGCCCTGGTGCGGTTTCGCCCAGTATGTCCGGGATCAGCAAGACGCCCTGGTTCTGAGCCATCCCGAGCGCGCCGACGAGCTGGCTCAGGCCATTGGCCGCCTGCGCTCGGATGCGGCGCTGCGGGATCGGTTGCGGGCGGGTATGCAGGCGGTGCTGGCGCGCCACGCCTGGCCCCAGGTCGCGCGGCAGTATCTGGCGCTCTATGACGCCGTTTTGGCCGAACGCGGGCTCAGGCCCAACCCCGCAGCCAATACACCAGTATCCCCAGATATTCCTTGACGATCGAGCGGCTGGCCTGCAGCGCCCGCAGGTCGGGCAGCCAGAAAGAGAAAGCCGGGTCTTCGGGGACGACGATCTGGGGGGGCGAGGCCGCCGGGATCGGACTGAAACCTTGCTTCTGGAAACTGGCCATGGCGCGCGGCATGTGCAGCGCGGAGGTCACCAGCAAGAACCGCTGTATCCCGTGCTGTCTGAGCACGAGAGCGCTGTAGACCGCGTTCTGGTGGGTGGTCAGGCTGCGGTTTTCCTGGATGATGGCGTTGCCGGGCACCCCGTCGCGTTCCAGGGCGGCCGCCATCATACTGGCTTCGCTCACCCCGCCGTCCAGGGCGGCGCCCGACACGATGACCAGGGGCGCCCGGCCTGCCTTGTAGAGCTTGGCGGCGGTTTCCGTGCGCGGGATCGTGCTGCGGCGGTCGTATTCCTCGAACCAGTTCTGTCGGCTGTTGGCCGTGTTGCCGCCCAGCACGACGATAGCCTGGGCTGTCGGCAGCGCGGCGGGGGGGGTGTAGGCATAGCGCTGTTCCAGCAGGCCGCCGGCCCATAGGGACGATGTGGGCAGCGACCAGAAGACCACCCAGGCCAGCGCGCCCAGCACCAGCAGCGTAGCGGATTTGCGCCAGCGGATGATGAAAAGAATGCTGGCCAGCAGGAGCAGTGTGATGGATAGATTCAGCGGGATGACCAGATTGGCCAGAAACTCGGACAAACTCATGCGGGCAAGGGGGTATCCAGGATTTCCATGGATTGGGTCAGGACTTCGGCGAGGCTGGGCCAGGCGCCCAGCCGGCCCAGGCGCAGCGCGTGGTTGGACCAGGGGCCGGTGCGGGTCGCATCGGTAACGCCGAACAGGGTGATCTGCCGCGCCCGAGCGGCGGCGGCCAAGTGGGACACCCCGGAATCATTGCAGATCACCAGGCGGGCCAGCCGGCACAGGACGGCAAAGGCCCCCAGCCCCAGGGGCGGGAGGCATTGCGCGCTGGGGGCCGCCAGCCGGGCGGCGGTTTGTTCCGCGGCGGGCGGCGCCATCACGACCGTGTGCCCTTGGGCCTGCAGGGACTTGCTGAGTCCGTCGAAGCCGGGCCAGGTCTTGATCTGGCCCTTGTGCAGGCCGACCGCCGTCGGGGCGATCAGGATGAAGTCGCGGGCTTGCAGGCCGGCCTGGGCCAGCGCTTGCCGGGCCAGGGATTCGTGTTGCGCGGCCGCCTGCCATTGGAGCTCTGCGTCGGGCTGCGGAGCGGCGATGGGCAGTTGCCAGCGCTGCAGGGCGAAGCGGGCCAGGTGGTGCCAGGATTGCACGGCGTGCAGGCTGGCCTTGGGTTTGCGACAGGGCCAGCGCAGGATCAGGCTGCGGCCATCGTCCCGGTAGCCGGAGCAGGGGATGCCCGCGAAGCGGAAAGCCAGCGCGCTGGACAAGGAATCCGGCAGCAGCAGCCCGCGGGGGCGTTGGTGCCCGGCCTGCTTCAGGGCCTGGCGCACGGCGACGCGGTCGGCGCGCCAGCCGCCGCGCAGGGGGATGAAGCCCGCCAGGGGGTAGGCGGCCAGCAGATCCTGCGCCCAGGGACGGGCGCAGGCCACCACCGGCGCGCCGCTGTCCAGCAGCAGGGCCAGGCTGGGCAGGCTCATGCAGACATCGCCGACCCAGTTGGGCAGGCGCACGTACAGGGCGAGAGGGGCGGCAGGGGTCAACGCGGTGCTCCGACAGCCCGTCACGCGTGCGCGACGGGCTAAAATGCGTGGTTCCTGACAGTATATAAGAGAGTGTGCCGGTTGAAACCCGATTTCGAACAGTCCACGGACAGCCGCCCGGTGCGGCGCGTGCTGTGGCAGCAAATCTATACCCGCCTGGGCAAAGACTGGAAAGTCGGCGTGCTGGCTTTGGTGCTGCTCAGTATCGCCTCGGCCACCCAGCCCCTGCTGGCCGTCATTATGAAGCCCCTGCTGGATGAAGGCTTCACCGGGGCCCGGCCCTCCTATGTCTGGTCGATCCCGCTGGCCGTGGTGGGCCTGATGCTGCTGCGCGGCGTCGCCACCTTCGGCGGCACCTACCTGATGAGCTGGGTCGCCAACAACATGCTCCTGGGCTTGCGCCACGACATGTTCGAGCGCCTGCTGGGCATGTCGGACGAGACCTTCCGCGCCCGCGACCACGGGCGGCTGCTGAACCGCTTCACCATCGACGCGGGCAATGTCAGCGGCCTGTCCACCGAGGTCATCCGCGTGATCGTGCGCGAATCCCTGACGGTGGTGGCCTTGCTGGGGGTGCTGCTGTACATGTCCTGGCAACTGACCCTGATCGTCCTGGTCATGCTGCCGCTGTCGGTGCTGACCGGCCGCTACTTCGTGCGCCGGCTGCGGCGCATCAACCGCGACACCATCAACATGAATGCCGAGCTCACCCGCGTGGTGTCCGAAGGCATTGCCGGTCAGCGGGTCGTCAAGCTTTTCGACGGCTATGACCGCGAACGCGGCCGTTTCGCCTATGTCAATGCGCGGCTGCGGCGCTTTGCCATGCGGGCGGCCAGCGCCGATTCCGCCATGTCGCCGATTTCCCAATTCTTCGTGGCCCTGTCGGTCGCCATCGTGGTGGCGGTGGCCTTGTACCAAGCCAATCACCAGGGGCTGACGGTCGGCAGTTTCGCCGCCTTCATGGCCGCCCTGGGCCAGATTTTCGATCCCCTGAAACGGCTGACCAACATCGCGGGCGCTTCCCAGCGCATGCTGATTTCCGCGGAAAGCGTGTTTGCCCTGATCGAGGAACCCATCGAATCCGACACCGGCACGCGGCAGTTGCCGGGCCGGGCGTCCGGGCAGGTCGAGTTTCGCCAGGTCTCGCATCGGTTCGCGGATGCTGCCCGCAATACGCTCGACCAGGTGTCGCTGTCCGTGGCCGCCGGCCAGACCGTCGCGCTGGTGGGGCGTTCGGGCAGCGGCAAGACCACGCTGGTCAATATGCTGCCGCGCTTCATCCAGCCCGGCAGCGGCCAGATCCTGATCGACGGCGTCGATATCGGCGAACTGCAGTTGCGGGCCTTGCGTTCGCAGCTGTCCCTGGTCAGCCAGGACGTCGTGATGTTCGAAGGCACCATCGCCGAGAACGTGGCCTACGGAGGGCTCGAAGACGTCCCCGAAGACCGCATCCGCGCCGCGCTTCAGGCCGCCAGTCTGCTGGATTTCGTCGATAGCCTGCCTGCGGGGCTGCATACCCAGGTGGGCAGCAATGCCAACGCCCTCTCCGGCGGCCAGCGCCAGCGTCTGGCCATTGCCCGGGCGCTGATCAAAGACGCCCCGATCCTGATCCTGGACGAAGCCACCTCGGCCCTGGACAATGAATCCGAGCGCCAGGTGCAGGCGTCCCTGGAACGGCTGATGGCCGGGCGCACCACCCTGGTGATCGCGCACCGCCTGAGCACCGTCCAAAAGGCCGATTGCATCGTCGTCCTGGATCAGGGCCGGATCGTCGAACAAGGCAGCCACACGCATTTGCTGGCCCAGGGCGGGCTTTATGCCAACCTGTACCGGCTGCAGTTCCAAGATGCCCCCAATCCATCGCCCGCCGCCTCATCGGCAACAGGAAACCCATGAAAACCTTTTACGTCCTAAGCGCCGTGCTGATGCTGTCGGCCTGCGCCAGCCAGCCTGCCGGGCTGACCGCCGACCAGCTGGAAACAGACCGCTACCTGGTCACCGAACGCCGCCGTCTGCCCATCGACCTGGCCGGGGTGCAGCAGAACCTGTTCCGCCACGAAGCCGCTTGCGGCGAGGTCTATACCTTCGAGATGCTGCCCGGGCAGTCCACGTTCGGCCGGGTGGTCTATCGGCCTGCGCCCGGCGCCGGTTGGGCGGACAGCGTGGTGCTGGGCCTGACGCTGCTGCACAACCGCACCATCAACGTCAAGGCCTACAGCTACTACTCCGGCCAGATGGATCGGGTGCACCGGATGGTGACGGCCATGATGAAGCCGGCGGCATGCCAGGCCGATACCAGCTGGGAAAACAAAATGGACGTCGGCCCCTGATGCCCCTGCCGGCGCGGGTCTACATCAGCACCAGGTCGTATTGTTCCTGGGCATAGCCGGCCTCGACGGTCATGGAAATCGGCTTGCCGATGAAATCCCCCAGCATCGCCAGGTGCTGGCTTTCTTCTTCCAGGAACAAATCCACCACGGCCTGCGACGCCACGACGCGGAATTCCTTGGGATCGAATTGCCGCGCCTCGCGCAGGATTTCCCGCAGGATTTCATAGCACAGCGTGCGCGGGGTGCGCACCGAACCGCGGGATTGGCAGGTGGGGCAGGGCTCGCACAGCTGGTGCGCCAGAGAATCCCGGGTGCGTTTGCGGGTCATTTCCACCAACCCCAGCTGGCTGAAGCCGCTGACCGTCACCCGGGTGCGGTCGTGCGCCAGCGCCTTGTGCAGTTCGGCCAGCACGGAAGCCTGATGATCCGGGTCGTCCATGTCGATGAAATCCAGCACGATGATCCCGCCCAGATTGCGCAAGCGCAATTGGCGGGCAATCGTCACCGCCGCCTCCAGATTGGTCTTGAAGATCGTGTCGTCGAAATTGCGGCCGCCCACATAGCCGCCGGTGTTCACGTCCACCGTGGTCAGGGCCTCGGTCTGGTCGATGATCAGGTAGCCGCCGGATTTCAGGTCGACCCGCCGCGACAGGGCGCGGGCGATCTCCTCGTCGACATTGGCCGTATCGAACAAGGGCCGGTTGCCGTGGTAATGATGGATGCGGTTGTTTACCGACGGCGTATAGCGCTGCGCCCAGTCCGTCAGTTCCTGGCAAACCGTGCGTGAGTCGACCGTGATCGATTCGGTCTCCGGGCCGGCCATGTCGCGCAGCACCCGCTGGGCCAGGGTCAGCTCGGTATAGACGACCGAGCTCGCCGGCACTTGGCGGATGCGGGTCTGGATGTTGGCCCACAGCGTGCGCAAATACGCAATGTCGGCCGCCAGTTCGGCGTCGCTGGCGCCTTCGGCCTGCGTGCGCACGATGTAGCCGCCTGCCTCGTCCTCGGGGCGCAGGGCCAGCAGGCGATCCCGCAGGGCGCTGCGCTCGGCTTCGTTGTCGATGCGCTGCGAGACCCCGATATGGGATTCATGCGGCAGGTACACCAGCATCCGCCCGGCAATGCTGATGTGCGTGGACAGGCGCGCGCCCTTGGTGCCGATGGGGTCTTTGATCACCTGCACCAGCAGGGATTGGCCTTCGAACAGCAGTTTTTCGATCGGGGTCTGGGGCGTGGCGTCCGCGTTGTTGCGGGTATGCCGGTTTTGCCGCAGGTCGGCCACATGGATGAATGCGGCGCGCTCCAGGCCGATGTCGACGAAAGCGCTTTGCATCCCCGGCAGCACGCGGGCCACGCGTCCCAGATACAGGTTGCCCACGTGGCCGCGCTGTATGCTGCGCTCGATGTGGAGTTCGTGAACCACCCCCTGGACGGTCAGGGCCACCCGGGTCTCGAAAGGGGTTACGTTGATCAGGATGTCTTCGCTTTGATTCATGCGGCAATCTGGCTGAGGGATGACAAAGGGCAATGCTGCGCAAGGCAGCAGTCTTTCCAGTGTATAGAAAAACCCGGCCCTGCCGGAGAATGGCGCCGCCGGCGCGGGCGGTTCTCCTGATTTGCGCGCATTGAAAAAACCATGCTATAGTTCGACCTCTTCGCCGCCAGGCACCCAGGGTTAACCCTGGTATCACCGAGTCATCGGTGCGGTGCCCGGCTCAGTTGGCGGGGGTTTGCAGGCTACGGCCCGACTCCCGCGACACGCCGGCGACGAAGTGTTGGCCTCGGCCAATGGCAGTGCAGCTTGACATTAAAACTTAATTCTGTTTTAATAGAGGGCTTGGATGGGAATATGCAGCAATGCTTTTCAGTCCGCAGTGGGCCGTGATACCCAGGGGATTTTTCCTGGTTTCACGGGGGTTTGGCAGATGTTGCCGGCAGCTTGCCGGTGGCGATCCGGCAAAACCAGAAGATCAAATTCTTCCCCAACGCTGATTTGACAAGCTAAAAAAACTGCTTCATAATCTCGTTTCTGTGCTTGACGCAGAATTGTTCTTTAAAAACTTAACAGCCGATAAGTGTGGGCGCTGGGTAACTGGCAGCAAGGCACGGCGATGATCGACTCTCACGGGTTGGTTATTGCTGGCAATGCAAACAAGTTATACCAAGTGCTCGCACAGATAGAAATGAAGAAGTAAGGTTAACACCAAACTGATCATTTCTTTTGAGTGATGCATAGCGAACGTAGCTTTCCGTTCCTGTTTTGGCAGGGACAAGAAACTACGATTACAGGAATTAAACTGAAGAGTTTGATCCTGGCTCAGATTGAACGCTAGCGGGATGCTTTACACATGCAAGTCGAACGGCAGCGCGAAGAAAGCTTGCTTTCTTTGGCGGCGAGTGGCGAACGGGTGAGTAATATATCGGAACGTGCCCAGTAGCGGGGGATAACTGGCCGAAAGGTCAGCTAATACCGCATACGTCCTACGGGAGAAAGAGGGGGATCGCAAGACCTCTCACTATTGGAGCGGCCGATATCAGATTAGCTGGTTGGTGGGGTAAAGGCCTACCAAGGCAACGATCTGTAGCTGGTTTGAGAGGACGACCAGCCACACTGGGACTGAGA
>NZ_JBLGTV010000015.1:0-73285 GCF_047468865.1 Castellaniella hirudinis | reverse complement strand
GGCCTGCGGGAAGTACAGTTCCAGCGCCAGCTTCCAGGGGCTGTCGTGGTCGTCGGCAGTGGAAGGGTGAGAGGGCGGGCGTTTGGGCATGATTGGCATCCGGGGGCATGGATACCTCATTATTCCGGGGATCATCCGGCCCCAGGGCGGCAGGGAGACAGAAAGGGCATACCCAATGTTGGTGCGCTCAATATGATCGGCGGGCGAAGCCGCCAAATTGCGGCCCGTCCCCCGACATGCCCCTACGGTGAACCCTCACGCTCTTGCCAGAACCAAGCGAGTGTGGATTACCGTACTGAAACCGTCAGCCGATCATGCTTCGATGCGAAGCAATCGGGGTCAGCCCTTGACCAACGGGCAGGCGCTCTCTGACAGCGGCACCGACACCAGATCGGCAGGCAGCGTGCGCAGGATATTGTAGTAATCCCAGGGGCCTTTGGATTCGGCCGGGGTCTTGACCTGCACCAGGTACATGTCATGGGCCATCCAGCCGTCTTTGCGCACCACTCCGTTTTCCGCGAAGAAATCATGCACGGGCAGTTCGCGCATTTTCTCGGCCACGGTCTTGCCATCCGTGGTGCCGGCGGCCTGGACGGCCTTCAGGTAATGAAGGGTGGACGAATAGACGCTGGCCTGCACCATACCGGGTTCGCGCCCAGTTTCTTCCATGAAACGGGCCGAAAACTGGCGGCTGGCCTCGTCGCGATCCCAATAGAACGGCGTGGTGGCCACCAGGCCCTGGGCCTTGTCCAGGCCCAGCGCGTGGACATCGCTGATCACTATGCCCAGCGCCACCAGCTTCTGCCCGCCCTGGGTCAGGCCGAATTCGGCGGCCTGCTTGATGCTGTTGCTGGTGTCGGCCCCGGCATTGGCCAGGGCCACTGCCTGCGCCTTGGACGACTGGGCCTGCAGCAGGAAAGAGGCAAAATCCGATGTGCCCACCGGGTGGAAGACTTCGCCCACGACGTTGCCACCGTTCTTGTCCACAACCTTGGTCAGATCGGCCGCCAGCTGCTTGCCATAAGCGTAGTCCGCTCCCAGGATGAACCAGGTCTTGGCGCCTTCCTGAACCAACCCCGTGGCGGTGCCCACCGACGAGGCATAGGTATCGAAAGCCCAATGAAAGCCCGTGGGTGAGCAAGCCTTGCCCGTCAGCGCGGCGGAAAACGGCCCCGAGGCGATGGTGATCTTGCCCTTTTCCTGGGCCAGGCCCTGCACCGCCAAGGCCACCGCCGAATTGGTCAGGTCGCCGATCATTTCCACATGGTCAATGTCGAACCATTTGCGCGCCACCGAGGTGGCGATATCGGTCTTGTTCTGGTGATCGGCCGACAGAACCTCGATCTTGCGGCCCAGAACCTCGCCCCCGAAATCCTTGACGGCCATTTGCGCCGCCGTCACGGATGTCGCCCCCCCGAAGTCGGAATACAGGCCCGACTGATCATTCAAGATCCCAATGCGCAGGGGTTCGGCCGCGCCGGCAAATTGCGGGATCGCCGCACCCAATGCCATGCACAGCAATAGCTTTTTCATTTTCATGGATTTGTCTCCGATATGGTCATGGTGCAAGCCCGAACCCCGCCCCAGGCAATGTCCACCCCGACAGCGGGCGCGCAATTTCCCGAACCAACATCCGAAGCTTCCCGCCCAAGCTTATTGCCTTGCCGATCAAGCTGTCAATGCAACGGTTTACTACAAAGCCGCCGCCCCCCGGCGGAGCAGGGTGTCGTGGGCAGACCGATCCACGACGGAGCCTGCAGGCCCCGCCGATTCCCACGGCACGGCCTGCAGGCCGTGCCGATTCCCACGGCACGGCCCGCAGGCCGTGCCGATTCGCCAGGCATAAAACAGTCCTCAGGACTGTTTTATGTCCGGGCGAATCCCAAATAACTTTCGATTATTCGGGGGTGGTTGGACAGCGTCGCGGCATCTCCCTGCAGGATCAGGGCGCCGGTTTCCAGCACATAGCCGGCATCGGCCACATGCAGGGCGGCGCGGGCGTTTTGTTCCACCAGCAGAATCGACACCCCGGTGCTGCGCAGCCGGGCGATGGTCTGGAAGATTTCGCGCACCACCCGGGGGGCCAGGCCCAGGCTGGGTTCGTCCAGCATCAGCAAAGACGGCTGCGCCATCAAGGCGCGGCCCACGGCCAGCATCTGGCGCTCGCCGCCCGACAACGTGCCCGCCGCCTGGCGGGCGCGTTCACGCAAGCGGGGAAACAGGTCGAACACCTGATCCAAGGTGTTTTGCCAGCCCCGCTGGCCGGCGCGGTACAGGCGGAAACCACCCAGCAGCAGATTATCGTGCACCGACATGCTGGCAAAGAGTTCGCGCTTTTCGGGCACCAGACTCAGTCCCAGCCCGACCCGGCGCTCGATGTCCCAATCCTGGATCGCCTGTCCCTGAAACAGCACCCGCCCCTGGCTATGGCCGCGCTGCGGCAAGGCCCCCATCAAGGCATTGAGCAAAGTGGACTTGCCTGCGCCATTGGCACCGATGACGGTGACGATCTGCCCGCGGCCGACCACGAGATCCAAAGGATCCAACGCCGCCACCTTGCCATACTGGGCCGACAGCCCCTGGACCGTCAGCAGCGCTTCGCCGGCATGATTCATGCGCCCCCCTTCCGCCGCGCGGCGGCCTCGGATGCCTGGGCGGGTTCAGGGGCGGCCACGGCGGCCGGTACTGTCCAGGCTTCGTCCACACCGCCCAGATAGGCTTCCAGCACGGCGGGATCCTGGCGGATATCGGCCGGCACCCCTTCGGCCAGGCGGGTGCCGAAATCCATCACCAGCAGGTGGTCGGTCAGCTTCATCACAAAATCCATATCGTGTTCCACCAGCAGCAGGCTCATGCCTTCCAGACGCAACTGATCCAGCACGGCGGCCAGGGCCTGCTTTTCCTGGAAACGCAAGCCCGCGGCGGGCTCGTCCAGCAGCAGCAGGATCGGGTCGCCGCACAAGGCCCGCGCGATTTCGACAATGCGCTGGCGGCCCAGGGGCAGGCTGCCCGCCGCCTGGTGCATCACATCGCCCAGCCCGACGCGCTGCAATTGGCGGGCGGCTTCTTGTTTGAGCGCGGCCTCGCTGGCGCGATCCAGGCGCAGGGCGGCCGATACCACGCCCGCCCGGCTGCGCAAGTGCGCCCCCAGGGCGACGTTGTCCAGCACGCTCATGTCGGGCAGCAGCTGCACATGCTGGAAACTGCGCACCAGGCCGCGCCGGGCGATGTCGTGCGCGGGACGACCGTCGATGCGATCCCCCATGAACCGCACCTGGCCGGCGCTGAGTGCCAGCACACCGCTGATCAGATTGAAGGTGGTGCTCTTGCCCGCGCCGTTGGGGCCGATCAGACCCATGATTTCGCCTGCATGCAAACGAAAGCTGATGTCGTTGACCGCCACCAGGCCACCGAACTCTTTACGAACCCGATCAACGTCCAGCACCAGCGCCCCCGGGGCTGGCAACGCCCGCCGCGGCAATTCGGCGGCGGGCGCCAAAACCCGCGCGGAGACCTCGGCGGCGGGCGACGAGGCGCCCCGGCCACCCAGCACCTGACCCAGGCGCGCCAGCCAAGGCCACAAACCATCGCGGGCAAACTGCAGAACCAGGATCATCAGCACCCCGAACACCAGCAAATCCAGGTTGACCCCGGTGCCCACCAGCTTGGGCAGGAGATTCTGCAGCTGATCCTTGACCAGCAAAATGGCGGCGGCGCCCGCCACCGCCCCCCAGACGCTGCCCGCGCCGCCCACCACGGCCATGAACAGGTATTCAATGCCGTAGCCCAGGCCAAAGGGGCTGGGACTGACGGCGCGCTGCATATGCGCGTACAGCCAGCCGGAGATACTGCCCAGCAGCGCGGCATACACGAAGATGACCACCTTGTAGTGCGCCAGATCCACTCCGAAGGATTCGGCCATGGCCCCGCTGCGCAGGGCGCGAATCGCCCGCCCGGAGCGGGAATCCAGCAGATTGTGTGTCGCCCACAGGGCCAGCAGCAAGATCAGCCAGATCAGGAGATACATGGACGCGCTGGCCCCCAGCGACCAGTCGCCCAGGCGGATGGGGGGTATGCCGGCGATGCCGTCATAGCGCCCGAGGAAATCCAGATTGCCGTACAGGTAATACAGGGCCAGGCACCAGGCCAGCGTGCACAAGGGCAAGTAATGCCCGGACAGGCGCAGCGTGATCAACCCCAGGCCGTAGGCCACCAGGCTTGTCAGCAGCAAACCGGCCAGCAGGCCCAGCCAGGGCGACACCCCCGCCGCCGTGGTCAGCCAGGCGGTGGAATACGCCCCCAGGCCGACAAAGGCGGACTGGCCGAAGGACGTCAGCCCGCCCACCCCGGTCAGCAGCACCAGGCCCAGCACCACCAGGCTGTACAGGCCGATGTAGTTCATCTGCGTGACCCAGAAGGCCGGCACCCCCGGCAGCCAGGGCAACCCGGCCAACACCAACAGGGCGGCGCCCGCGATCAAACGGCTGCGCATCGGCTCAGTCCTCCTCGTCGAGATGCACGCTGCCGAAGGAGCGCCACAGCAGAACCGGGATAATCAGGGTGAACACGATGGCCTCTTTGAAGGGGCTGGCCCAGAAGGACGAAAAGGCTTCCAGGATGCCCACGAACAAGGCGCCGAGCGCCGTGACGGGATAGCTGACCAGGCCGCCGAAAATCGCCGCCACGAAGCCCTTGAGCCCGATCAGGAAACCCGTGTCGTAGTAGATGGTGGTGATGGCGGCGATCAGCATGCCCGACAGCGCGCCAATGGCCGCCGCCAAGGTAAAGGTAAGGCTGCCGGCCACGCGCGTGCTGATGCCCACCAGCCGAGCCCCGCGCCGATTCACCGCCGTGGCCCTCAGCGCCCGGCCATACAGGGTGCGGCCGAAAAACAGCCACAGGCCCACGATCAGCACCGCATACAACCCCAGCACGGCGAAGGTCTGAGCGGTCCAGGTGACCGGCCCCAGCTGCACCGTGCCTTCGACCAGCGCCGGCGTGCGCCAGCCTTCGGCCCCGAAAAACAACAAGCCCAGGCCGGTCAGGGCAAAATGCACCGCCACCGAGATAATCAGCAGAACCAGCACGCTGGCCTGTTCGACCGGCTGGTAGACCAGGCGATAGACCATGGGCCCCATGGGAATGACCAGGGCCAGCGCAAACGCCACCTGCGCAAACAGGGGCACCTGCGGGCCGGCCACCCAGGGGGCCAGGGCCAGCAGGCACAAGGGCAAGACCAAGGCCCACAACAGCGTGCGCCCATACCCCTGCCAATGGCGGGCGCGCCAGGCCGCCACCGCCTGAACCAGGCACACCAGCCCCCCCATGCCCACCAGCAGATAGGCCGTCCCCGGCACCTTGCCATTGGCCAGAAACGCCAGGGTCAGGGCCCCGAAAGTGACGAACTCGCCCTGTGGAATGAAAATGACCCGGGTCACGACGAACACCAGCACCAGGGCCAGCCCCAACAGGCCGTAGATGGCCCCGTTCAGCAAGCCGTCCTGCAGCAGAATCAAGGCAATGGTCAGATCCACCCGGCCTCCTGGAAAACGGCGCGCCCAGACACGGCGGCACGCCATCCATCACATGAAAACCCGGACATGGCCGTCAAAGATCCGGCTGATAAGTCCACTTGCCGTCCACCACCTGAACCATGACGCGGCCCCGGGTATCCATCCCGGCATGGTCGGTCGGGCTCATGTTGAACACCCCCTGGGATGCCGGCAGTTCCTTGACCTGTTCCAGGGCATCGCGCAGGGCCGCGCGGAATTCCGGCGTCCCCGGCTTGGCCCCGGTTTCCAGGGCGCGCGGGATGGCGTCGTTGATCAACTGGCCGGCATCCCACATATGGCCGCCGAAGGTGTTGGTCGTGCCCTCGCCATACTTGCCCTCGTAGGCCTTGACATACACCAGCGCGCTTTGCTTGACCGGATTGCTGTCGGGCAGCTGCTCGGCCACCAGCAGGGGGCCGGCGGGCAGGATCATGCCCTCGCAGGCCTTGCCGCACACCCGCAGCACGTCGTTGTTGGCCGCCCCGTGGGTCTGGTAGATCTGGCCTTTGTAGCCGCGTTCGATCAGTTCCCGCTGGGGCAGCGCCACCGGCGTGCCCGAAGCGGCGATCAGGATGCCGTCCGGGTTGGCCGACAGCAGCTTCAGCACCTGGCCGGTGACGCTGGTGTCGGGCCGCGCAAAGCGTTCGGCCGCCACCAGCTTGATGCCCTTGGCCTCGGCCGCCGCGGTCATTTCCTGCAGCCAGCCTTCGCCATAGGCATCGCTGAAGCCAATAAAGCCCAGCGTCTTGACGTTTTGCTTGACCATGGCATCGGCCAGCGCGCCCGCCATCAAGGCGTCGTTCTGCGGGGTCTTGAACACCCACTTGCGCGGGCCGTCCACGGGCTCGACCAGCTTGGCATTGGCCGCCACGCTGATCATGGGCGTCCCGGTCTCGGCGGCCACGTCCGACATCGCCAGGGAGGCCGGCGTCACCGACGTGCCCAGCACCACGTCCACATGATCGTCCGCCGTGAACTTGCGGATATTCTTGACAGCCTGGGTGGTGTCGGTGGCGTCGTCCAGCACAAGGTATTCCACCGGCTGTCCGCCGATTTCAGTGGGCAGCAAGGCCACGGTATCGCGCTCTGGAATCCCCAGCGAAGCCGCCGGGCCCGTGGCCGACACGGTGACGCCGACCTTGATCTGGGCCGAAACCGCCAAGGGCAAGGCGGCCAGCAGGGCGGCGGCGCCCAGGGTCAATCGAAATGAAGAGGCTAAACGCATGCTTGTCTCCGGGTAGTCATTGGTAAACACAGCTCATATCGACCGCAGCGCGCCAACAGCCCACTGCGCAATCCATATTGCCTGATCAGGCATTTTCCAGTATGAATCATGAATGGGGGTCATATTATCTCAGCTGCACGCAATCTGCTGCTGGATTTTCGTTTGCCACCCCAAAATAAACGTCGCACGACCAGCCGCATCGAAGTGCAACCAGCAATGTCCTTGCCGCACGCGCAGTGCAATCTCGTATAAGATTAGGCTTTATCTGTTTGCTGTCCGGCCTGGTCTACCGGCTTTCTCGCCCGGTTCGCCACCGCCCTCCGCTACCTGCTTTCCGTGGAAAAAATCACCCGCACCGACGCCCAGTGGCGCGCCCAGCTTTCCCCCGAGGAATTCAACGTCACCCGCCTGAAGCACACCGAACGCCCCTTTACCGGCCGCTACTGGGATCACGCCCAGGCAGGCACCTATGTGTGCGTGTGCTGCGGCACGCCTCTGTTCGTGTCCGACACCAAGTTCGATGCGGGCTGCGGCTGGCCCAGCTACTTCCAGCCCATCCAGCCCGACCGCATCCGCGAAATCCGCGACACCAGCCACGGCATGGTGCGCACCGAAACCCTGTGCGCCGTCTGCGACGCCCACCTGGGCCACGTCTTCCCCGACGGCCCGCCGCCCACCGGCCTGCGCTACTGCATCAACTCCCTTTCGCTCAACTTCATCCCGGCCGAATGAAAAAATTTCTTTTCGACCTCTTTCCGCTGATCCTGTTCTTCCTGGCCTACAAGCTGGGCGACAGCTACGTGGGCAAAGACGCCGCCATCTATGTGGCCACCGGCATCGCCATCGTGGCCGCCGTGCTGCAAATCCTCTGGCTGGCCCTGACACGCCGCAAGATCGAAGCCACCCATTGGATCAATGTGTCCATCATCACGGTGTTCGGCGGGGCCACCATCCTGCTGCACGACGATACGTTCATCAAATGGAAGCCCACCGTGCTGTACTGGCTGTTCGCCGCCATTTTGCTGGGTTCGCGCCTGTTTGCCGGGCGCAACCTGATGCGTCGCCTGATGGGCGAGAAAATCGCCCTGCCGGATCCCGCCTGGGCCCGCCTGAACGACAGCTGGGCGGCGTTTTTCACGCTATCGGGCGCGCTCAACCTGTATGTGGCGTTTTCCGGCCAGTTCACCGAATCCCAATGGGTGGATTTCAAGGTCTTCGGCTTGACCATCCTGCTGGTGATCTTCGTCATCGTGCAATCCCTGTGGTTGGGCCGGCACATCCAGGCCCCGCCCGACACACCGACGGATCGCGCCCCGGCCAACCCCCGGGATCCCTCATGAATGCCGGCGACAACGCCCTCGACCCGGTGCTGCAGCAACTGCGGCAGCGCCTGCAGGTTCTGTCCCCCAGCGGCCTGACGCTGATCGACGAATCCCACCTGCACATCGGCCACGCCGGGGCGCAAGGCGGTGCGCGGCACTTTCGGCTGCGCATCGTGTCCAATCAATTTCATGGGTTGTCCACCCTGGCGCGCCATCGCCTTGTGTATGATTGCGTGCGAGATCTGATGCCCCATCCTGTTCACGCGCTGGCCATCGAGGCCGGCACGCCCTCTACCGAAGGACTTTCATGAAACGTTTTGCTGTTATTGCCCTGGCGGCCTCCCTGGCCCTGCCGGTCTATGCCAAAGACATCGCCACCGTCAATGGGCAGGGGATTTCCCAAGAAAAATTCGATCAATTCATCAGCCTGCTCGTCAGCCAGGGCGCCCAGGATTCCCCCCAATTGCGCAGCCAGGTCAAGCAGGAAATGATCAACCGCCTGGTGGCGGTGCAGGCGGCCGAGAAAGCGGGCCTGCAGAAAGACCCCGCCGTGAAGCAGGAAACCGAGCTCGCCGCCCAAAGCATCCTGGTGCGCGCCCTGATGGCCAAACACCTGAAGGATCACCCGGTCACCGAAGCCGATCTGAAAAAAGAATACGACACCATCAAGGCCGACCAGGCCGACCGCAAGGAATACAAGCTGAGGCACATCCTGGTCAAGACCGAGGACGAGGCCAAGGCGCTGATCAAAGCCATCAAGGCCAAGAAGACCTCCTTCGAGGCCGCCGCTAAAAAAGACTCCATCGACACGGGCAGCGGCCAGAACGGCGGCGAGCTGGGTTGGGGCCCCACCAGCAACTACGTGCCGGAATTCGCGCAGGCGGTGGAAAGCATGAAAAAAGGCCAACTCAGCGCCGCCCCGGTGCAGACCCAATTCGGCTGGCACGTCATCCAGGTCGAAGACGAGCGCCCGGTGGCCTTCCCGTCCTTTGACGAAGCCAAACCCCAACTGGAAGAAATGATGCGCCAGCAGGCGCTGTCCGACTATCAGAAGCAACTGATGAAGGACGCCAAGGTCGTGGACAACAGCGAAGCCAAGTAATCCACAACGACCGACAGCCCAGCGGGGCGGTCTTCCCCGGGAAGACCGCCCCGCTATTTTTTGCGCGGCTTGCGCGACACCTCAGACAGCCTGATCCTGCAGTATCCGGGCCCCATACAAAGCGTTTTCTGATGCAACGGCATCCCGGCGGCCGGGGGCATGATTGCTCATCATCCCAGCAAGTCCAGCAGGCCGGCCTCGTCCAGGATGGCAACGCCGAGTGATTCGGCCTTGGCCAGCTTGCCGCCGGCGTCCTCGCCCGCCACGACCCAGGCGGTCTTGCGCGAGACCGAACCGCTGACCTTGCCCCCGGCCGCCAGGATGCGGCGCGTGGCTTCGTCGCGCGTCAAGGTGGGCAAGGTGCCGGTCAGAACCAGCGTCTTGCCCGCCAGGGGCTTCGCGCCGGCGGGCGCGGCGTCGGCCTGGGGTTGCACCCCCGCGGCCTGCAGGGCGGCGACGACGTCGCGGTTGTGCGCCTCGGCGAAAAAGCGGCGAATGGACGCCGCCACGACAGGGCCGACTTCCGGCACCTGCAGCAATTCGTCTTCCGACGCGTCCATGATGGCCTGCATCGAGCCAAAATGACGGGCTACGTCCCGGGCCGTGGTGTCGCCCACATGGCGGATGCCCAGGGCATACAACAGGCGCGACAAGGGCGGCCGGCGGCTGGCGTCGATGGCCTGCACCAGATTGGCGGCGGATTTGCGCCCCATGCGGGGATACGTGGACAATTCCAGCTCGCCCAGGCCGTACAAATCGGCCAGCGTATGCACCCGGCCGCCATCCACCAGTTGCTCGATCAGTTTTTCGCCCAGGCCGTCGATGTCCAGGGCCTTGCGGCTGGCCGCATGCCACAGGGTCTGCTTGCGCTGCGCGGGACAGAACAGCCCCCCGGTGCAGCGCGTGATGGCCTCGCCTTCGGGGCGCTCGACCGCCGAGCCGCATTCGGGGCACACCGGGCACACCGCCAGCAGGTCGAACACCCGGGCATCGGCGGGCCGATCCGGCAATACCGGCGCGACGACCTCGGGGATGACGTCCCCGGCGCGCCGCACGATCACGGTATCGCCGATGCGGATATCCTTGCGGCGGATTTCATCCTCGTTGTGCAGGGTGGCATTGGTGACGGTCACCCCCCCCACGAACACCGGCTGCAGGCGGGCCACGGGGGTCAGCGCCCCGGTGCGCCCGACCTGCACGTCGATCCCCAGCAGGCGAGTGGTTTCTTCCTGCGCCGGAAACTTATGGGCAATGGCAAAACGCGGCGCGCGCGCCACAAAGCCCAGGACGTCCTGGGCCTTCAGGCTGTCGACCTTGTAAACCACGCCGTCGATGTCGAAAGGCAGGCGCGCGCGCAGCCCTTCGACATCGCGGTAGAAATCCAGCAGGGCCTGCGCGCCCCGGCATGCCTGGCGGCCGGGGCTGGCGGCGAAGCCGAAATCCGCCAGCCAATCGAGCATGGCGGCGTGGGTCGCGCAGGGCAGGAAGTCTCGGCCCGCATCCTGGATCTGGCCCCAGCCATAGGCATAGAAGCGCAACGGCCGCGTGGCCGTGATCTGCGGATCCAACTGGCGCAGGCTGCCCGCGGCGGCATTGCGCGGGTTGACGAACACCTTGTCGCCGCGGGCCAACTGCTGCTGGTTGAGCCGGGCAAAGTCGTCGCGGGTCATCAGGACTTCGCCGCGCACTTCCAGCACGGCGGGGGCCTGCCCGCGCAGGCGCAGCGGCACGGAACGCAGGGTGCGGATATTGGCGGTGATGTCCTCGCCTTCGGCGCCATCGCCCCGGGTGGCGGCCTGCGCCAGCAGGCCGTCCTGGTAGCGCAGACTGACGGCCAGCCCATCGAATTTATATTCGGCCAGGTAATCCACCCCCGCCGGCGCGGCAGCCCCCGGCGCGAACAGATCGGGCTGCGCCGCCCCGGCGGCGGGCGCGTCCGCCGGCCGGGCCAGCAGGCCCGCGTCGATCAGGGTGGCTTCGATGCGCTGGTCGAAAGCGCGGACGTCCTCGTCCTGGAAAGCATTGCCCAGGGACAACATGCGCACCGCATGGCGCACGGGGGCGAAATGCCCGCTGGGCGCGGCCCCCACCCGCTGGGTGGGGGAATCGGGCGTGATCCAGTCGGGGTGATCCTGTTCGATGGCCTGCAGCTGCCGCATCAGGCCGTCGTACTGGGCGTCGGTCACGGCGGGATCGTCCAGCACGTAATAACGATGATTGTGCGCGACGATCTGATCGCGCAACGCCCGCAGCTGCCGGCGCAAGGCCGCGTCGCTCACGAAAACACCCGGGCGGTGCGTTCTGTGCCGGCCAGAAACCCGGCCTGTTCCAACTGGTCGTACAAGGCGCTGATCTGCCGGTCGATGGGCGCCATGGCGCTGTCCTGGAACGTGCGGCCCTGGTCGTCCAGCACATGGGCGTCCAGGCGGCCGGCCAGATCCCGGCCCACGGCCACCATGCGGCTGAACGCCTGGTCGTCCGGGATGCTGTTGGGCACGTCCAATACGATGTCCACACGGTGGATGGCGGCCGGATTGCCGCTGTCCAGCAGCATCGTGAAGCGCGGCATGCCGTTTTCAGCCACCCAGGCCCAGCGCGGGCCAGACGGCACGAAGCCGGCCTGGGCGGCAGCCTGTGTAATGGCGGCCAGCGGCTGCGGCGTCGCCAGCTGCAGGATCAAGCCGACCTGGGCATCCATGGCCGCGCAGCGGGCGTCGAGTTCGGTTGCGCGGCCCAGCACGGCGTCTTGCTCGGGCGCTTCGATCTGGCCCTCGAAGTGTTCGGACAGGTCTTGCGCCAGAGTCCAGAGATTGGACCACTCGATGGCGGTCAGCGGGCCGCTGCGGTTGGCCATGACCACGGCCAACTGCAGCGCCACGTAGGCGGCGTCCGGCTGCGCCTGCGCGCTGTATCCGCCCCCTTCGCGCTGGACGAACACCCGCACGGGCTTTTTCCCCGCCCGCTCGATGCCGCGCACGGCGTCGGCCAGCGCCGCGCCCGGCACGGGGTGCGCCAAGGCGATATCGATCACGGCCTCGCAGGCGGGGTCGATGTCGGCGGGTTCTTCGGGGGCCGCCGCCGGGGCGGGCGGGCGATCCCACAGGCCGGGCTCGCGCCGTTGCGGGGCGTCTTGCAACAGCACATCCTGGCCCGGATCGGGCTGCACGGGCCGCATGCTGCGCCGGGCGCGCCATTCTTGCCAGCCGTTGTACAGCAGCACCAGGACGATCAGCACCGCCCCTATCGAAATCAGCAAAATCTGCAATTCACTCATGAGAACCTCGGTTGCATGCTCAGGCCGCTGTGGCGGCCCACTGCAAAGCTGAATCCATATCTACCGCTACGATACGCGATACCCCTTGCTCTTGCATGGTGACACCCACCAGTTGCCGGGCCATCTGCATGGCGATTTTATTATGTGAAATAAAAAGAAACTGAGTCTGGCCGCTCATGCCGCGCACCAGATTGGCGTAGCGCTCGGTGTTGGCGTCGTCCAGCGGCGCATCGACTTCGTCCAGCAGGCAAAACGGCGCCGGATTGAGCTTGAACAGCGCAAACACCAAGGCGGTGGCCGTCAGGGCCTTTTCGCCACCCGACAGCAAATGGATCGTGCTGTTGCGCTTGCCCGGCGGCTGGGCCATGACCTGCACGCCCGCATCCAGGATTTCATCGCCCGTCATGCTCAGGCGGGCCTCGCCGCCGCCGAACAACTGTGGAAACAATTGGCCGAAATGGCCATTCACTGTCTCGAAGGTCTGCATCAGGAGTTCGCGGGTTTCGCGGTCGATCTTGCGGATCGCGTCTTCCAGGGTGTCGATGGCGGCCATCAGGTCTTGGTGCTGGCTGTCCAGAAAGCCTTTGCGCGCCTGGGCGGCCTGCAACTCGTCCAGCGCGGCCAGGTTGACGGCGCCCAAGGACTCTATCTGGCGCGACACCCGCTGGACTTCGGCCTGCAGCCAGCCCAGCTGCCGCCACTGGGCGGGCTGCTCGGCCAGGTGACGCTGCAAGGCCGGCCGATCCACCTGGCGGGCGTCCAGCTGCTCGGCGTACTGCTCGATCGCCAGGCGGGCCGCCTGCTCTTTGAGCTGCAGATCGGTGATCTGGGCGCGCAGCGGATCCAGGGTGCGCTCCAGGCCGAGGCGGCCTTCGTCAGCCTGACGCAGGGCCGCCGCCGCATCGTCTTGCTGGATGCGTGCCAGCCGCAAGGCGTCCTCGGCCTCGGCCCGGGCTTCCAGGGCGTCCTGCAGCCCCGCCTGGGCGACGGACTCATCGAGCGCAAAGAGTTCGCCCTGCAAAGTATCGAGCTCCGCCTGGGCGCGGCGTCCCTGGTCGGCCGCCAGCTGCAGGTTGCGCCGCAGTTCATCCAGGCGCTGGTGCAACGTCCGCACGGCATACTCCGCTTCCTGGGCCGCGCGTTCGCGCTCGCGCCCCTGCTGGCGGGCCTGTTCAGCCTGCGCCGCCAGGTCTTCTATCTGCTGATCCAGATCGGCGTAGCGATCCTGCTGCTCGGCCAGCGTCAGATCCAGGGTCTCGAAACGGGCCTCGGCTTCTTCGCGCTGCCCGGCCAAGACCTGCATCTGCGCTTGAAGATCGTGCATATCGCGCGCCAGGCGCTGCGCCTGCTCGCCGGCCTGGGCCGCCTGCTGGGCCAGACGGTGATGCTGCATTTGCGCCTGATGCAAGGCCTGCATGCGCTCGGCAATCTGCACCCGCGCAGGCTGCAGGGCCTGGTCGAGCGCCCGACGCCGCGCCTGGGCCTGGGCCAGGGCATCGGCGGCCTGGTCTGCCACCAACTGCGCCGCGCGGATTTCCCTGGCCAGGTCGTCGATCTGCTGCCGCCGCGCCAACAGACCCGCCTGTTCGGACTCGGCCGCATAGAACCGCACGCTGCAGGCATCCACCTGGTGGCCTTCGCGCAGCACCCAGCGTCCGCCCGGCGGCAATTGCGCACGCCGGGCCAAGGCCTCGGCCAGGCCGTCGCAGAGGAAAACATCCCGCAGCCAGACCGACAGCAGCGGCGCCAAGGCGGCCTCGCGTCCCCGCACAACATCCAGCAGGCGCTTCGCCCCGGCCGGCGCGGCCACGACAGCCTCAGCCTGCTCGGGCGCCTGGTAGAACGCCAGCCGCGCGGGGGGCGCGTCCCCCGCGAAGGCACAGACGGGATCCAGCGCGCGCAGCCCCAAGGCATGCATGCGCTCGCGCAGCACGGCTTCCAGCGCGGTCGCCCAGCCCGGTTCAACCTGCAATTGCTGCCACAGGCGCGCCAGGCCATCCAGGCCCTGGCACTGCAGCCAAGGCTGCAGGGCGTCATCGGATTGGATTTTTTCCTGCAGGGCCGCCAGGGCCTGGCACCGGGCTTCCAGGCGATCCAGGCCCTGGCGCGCTTCCTGGCTGGCTTGTTGCGCCTGCGCCAGCGCGGCCTCCAAGGCCGGCTGGCTGGCTTCGAGCGCCAGCACGCGGGCCTGCGCCTCGTCCAGGCGCTGTTCGGCCACGACGCACTCACCGGCCCAGCGCTGCTGTTCGGCGGGATCGGGCATGCCCAGCGCGTCCCGGTCGTGCCGCAGCCGCTGCTGGCGTTCTTCCAGCCGACGCCATTGCTGATCCGCATCCCGCTGGGCCTGGGCCGTCAGCGCCAGGTCTTGCTCGGTGCGGGCCAGGACACGGCGCGCTTCTTCGCGCTGCTGGTGCAAGGCGCGCAGCCGGGTATCCAGCCCGGGCAGGCTGTCCTGGGCAGACTGGGCCTGGTCGGCCAGGACTTCCGCCCGCGCTTCGGCTTCGTCGCGCTGCGCCTGGGCGGTTTCCAGGGCGGCCTCGGTATGGCCGCGCTGATCCGCCCATTCCTGGATTTGCGACTGCAACTGGGCGCGCCGGGCCTGCAAGCGATGGCGGGCATCGACGGTATGACGGATTTCGGCTTCGAGGCGGCTGACCAGGGCCCCCGTTTCAAAAAGACGCCCCTGGGCCTGGTGGACGGCCTCGCCGGCGGAAAAATGCGCCTCGCGCTGCGCTTCCAGGCCGGCCTCGAAGGCGCGCAGCTGCGCGACAGCGGCATCCAGCCGCCCCTGGGCCTGCTCGGCCTGCAGGGCCAGGGCCTGGCGGCTGTCGCGGGCAGCCTGTTCGCGCTGCAGCCACAACGCGTGCTGCTTGAGCTCGCCCTCGGCCTGCAAGGCGCGGTAATCGGCGGCCACCTGCGCCTGCGCCTGCAGCTTGTCCAGCTGCAGGGACAGTTCGCGCAGGATGTCATCCAGCCGGGTGAGATTCTCGCGGGTGTCCTGCAGACGGTTTGCGGTTTCGCGGCGGCGCTCTTTATAGCGCGAAACCCCGGCGGCTTCTTCGAGGTAGACGCGCAATTCTTCGGGCCGGGCTTCGATCAGGCGATTGATCATTCCCTGGCCAATGATGGCGTAGCCCCGCGTGCCCAGGCCCGTCCCCAGGAAGATATCGTGGATATCGCGGCGGCGCACGGCCTGGTTATTGACGAAATAGCTGCTGGCGCCGTCCCGCGTCAGAACCCGGCGCACCGCAATCTCGGCAAATGCGGACCACTGGCCCGCCGCCCGGCCCTGGCTGTTGTCGAACACCAGCTCGACCGACGCCCGGGCGGCGGGCTTGCGCTGCCCCGAGCCATTGAAAATCACATCCTGCATGGATGCGCCGCGCAATTCGGACGCCTTGGTCTCGCCCAGCACCCAGCGCACGGCGTCGATGATGTTGGATTTGCCGCAGCCATTGGGCCCCACCACGCCAACCAATTCGCTGGGCGTGGGGATCACGGTCGGATCCACGAAGGATTTGAATCCGGCAAGTTTGATCTGCGTGAGGCGCACGGGAATCTGGCGGGCTGAAAAAAGAGAAAACAGGAGCGGACAGCATATGATAACGCAGCAAAACAAGGGATCTGGGCCGCAAGCACCGGCAAACCGCCATGACCGCGCGCGTTAGCCGCTATACTGCAAATCCATTTTATTGCCGCATCCGCCGTTTGGCCCCTCCCAAGCAGAGCAGCCGGGCAGCGGACAACGCAGCACCAATCACCTTGGGGTTCACGCTTGAACAAGGGCTTTTATATGGTCATGGCGGCACAGGCGCTATCGTCTGTGGCCGATAATGCCTTGCTGATCGCAGCCATCGGGCTGATCGCCGATTTAAGCGGCCCGGACTGGATGGCCCCTATGATGAAATGGTGGTTCGCGCTGGCCTACGTGGTGCTGGCGGCGTTCGTGGGCGCTTTTGCGGACGCCTTTCCCAAGGGGCGGGTAATGTTCGCCACCAATGCCCTGAAAACCTGTGGCTGCCTGCTGATGTTCAGCTACGGCGCCTTCGGTTTCGCCCACAACCATCAGCTGATGCTGATTTTCGTGGCCTATACCATCGTCGGGGTGGGGGCCGCCGCGTATTCCCCCGCCAAATACGGCATCGTCACCGAAATGCTGCCCCCGGAACTCCTGGTCAAGGGCAACAGCTGGATCGAAGGGCTGACGGTGCTGTCCGTGATCGTCGGCACCGTGCTGGGCGGGGTGCTGATCAGTCCGGCGGTCTCCGCCTGGCTGATGTCCTTCGACTGGGTCAACACCCTGGCCGACAACACGGCCCAATGCGCCATTCTGATGATCAGCCTGGTCTATGTGGCCGCCGCCATCTGCAATCTGCTGATCCCCGACACCCATGCCTACTACCCGCGCCAGCAAACCCACCCCGCCGCCCTGGTCCGCAATTTCTCGCGCTATGTGCGCGTGCTCTGGTCCGACAAGCTGGGGCAGATCTCCCTGGCCGTGACCACGCTGTTCTGGGGCGCGGGCGCGACGCTGCAGTTCATCGTCATCGAATGGGGGGCCCAGCACCTGGGCTACCGCCTGGATCAGGCCTCGGTCTTGATGGGGGTGGCGGCTTTCGGCACCGTCATCGGGGCGGTGATCGCCGGGCGCGTCCCCTTGCGCAAGGCGCTGTCCGTGCTGCCCATCGGCGTCGCCATGGGGCTTGTGGTCTTGCTGATGCCGTTGGTGTACACCCCCTGGGCGGTGTACTGCCTGCTGCTGCTGATCGGCGGCTTGTCCGGGTATTTCGTGGTGCCCATGAACGCGCTGCTGCAGCATCGCGGCCACGTCCTGCTGTCGGCGGGGCACTCCATCGCCGTGCAAAACTTCAACGAGCAGCTGAATATCCTGCTGATGCTGGCCGTCTACAGCCTGATGCTGTGGCTGGGCCTGTCCATCAATATCATCATTGCCTTGTTCGGCATCCTGGTGGCCTGCCTGATGGTGGTCTTCATCCAATGGAACCGCCTAAACCACCGCGCAAACCCCGGCCTGGAAAAACAGATCGGCCAGACCGAACACGGCACGGCCCTGCGCTGAGTCCGCGCCTGTTTACCCAGCGTCGCCGGGGGCGGCTTGGGCGGCGGCCCGCACCGCCTGGGCCCAGGCGGCCAGATCGCGCCAGGCCTGGGGCTTCAGCGCGCCGCGCACCAGCATCGACGCCGGCTGATGCGTGACCCAGACCGGGATTTCGGTTCCATCCGCCAGCCGGCAGCTTTGCGCGATGCCGCGCGCGGCATCGAAATCCGCCCGCTCCCCCAGCACGGCCCGGGCGGCCACCTGCCCCAGAGCCAGTATCCAGCGCGGCCGCACCAGCGCGATTTCACGCTGCAGATACGGCAAACAGGCCGCGATGTCTTCCGGGCCGGGCTGCTGCCCGCCCAGGGCGCGGCACTTCACCACATAGGTGGCGTAGCGCGACGCCGCCCGCGGCAGCCGCACCGCGGCCAGCATGGCATCCAGCAAGCGGCCCGCATCCCCCTGAAACGGCATGCCCGCCACCTCATCGTCGATGCCGGGCTGTTCGGCCACGATCAGGTAATCGGGATGGTCGGCCTGGCCCGCCCCGGGCACAGCCCGCAACCGCTGCTGATGGCGGGGGCATGACTGACAGGCCTGAATCCGGGCGGCCAGCGACGCGATGTCCGCTCGGCCCGCCGCCGGTTCTTCGTCGAGCGGACGCGCGGGCGGCTGATCCGCGACGCCCGGCCGCCCCACCGACGGGACAGGGCCCGCGGGCTGCTTCAAGCGGCCCAACAGGGATTTCATCGCGGCCGCATCGGCGGGCGCGATGGCCGACGACGGGCCAGGCGGCGGCGATGCGGGCGCCGCCGGCCGGGCCTCGGCGGCGGCTGCGGCGCGACCCGCCGCCGGAGCGGCGGCCGCCTCGGACTGGACATCCAGCCAATGCAGATCCACCCCGATTTCGGCCAGCCAGGCGGCCTGCCCCAGACGCACAAGCGGCTTCACGGGGCATCTCCGGGCCGGCCCGGGCAAGCGCCGGCCCCGTCGAGCGGGACACCGGCACGGCCGGGCGGGCGCGCGCGGCCCGGCGCACGGCGCGGGCAGGATGCCAACATCGGGCCAGAACAGGAAAGCGGAAGATTCATGCGGAAGGCGCCAGGTTGAGGGTCATGATCCAGGCGTCTTCGCGGCCATTCGGGCCCGTGGGGTAATACGCCCGCCGCAGGCCATGCTGCGCAAACCCGTGCCGCCGGTAAAAGGCAATGGCCTGGGTATTGCTGGGGCGGACTTCCAGGGTCAGGGCCGGCAGGCCCGCCTGCCGGCAGTGATCCAGGCAGCAGCGCAGAAGCTGGCCGCCCACGCCTTGGCGCTGCGCATCGGGACGCACGCCGATCACCAGCAAGTGTGCCATATCCGGGGCATCCATGACCAGCGCAAAGCCCAGCATCGCGCCCAGGCGGCGCACCACCCAGCCCCGATAGCCCGCCGCCAGGGCATCGGCGAAATTCTGTCGGGACCAGGGGCTGGCCTGCACGCGGCGTTCGATCGCGGCGACCTCGTCGAGATCGCCGGGCGCCATGCCGTGCACGGTGCGCTGCGCGGCATCCGTCTGGGGATTGCCGCCCCGCCCCTGGGCACGCTCGACCGTGGTGTAGGCGACCTTGTCGCGCACATAGGCCGGGGCGGCCAGGGCGGGATCCAGGGCGCGGCCTTTTTGCCAGGCGGCGGCGGCCAGGCGCGCCACGGTGGCCGCCTGGGCGCAGGCGGGCGCGCCCGCCGCCACGGATACCTGCGCCCCCAGCGCCGATAGTTCGCCGGCCAGCCCGTCGAACACCTGGGCGGCATCGCCATGAACCGCCCAGCCGCCGCCCGCCTGCATCGCCCAAGCGGCGGACTGTTGCCCGGCCCAGGCGACGACGTCCCGGCGGGCCAGCAAGGCGGGCGCCTGCACGGTGATCCAGTCGTCCCCCTGAACCTGATAGGCGGCGGCATAGATCTCGTGCATGCGCGCGTCTTGCAGCACCACCTGCACCCCGGCGGGATCGGCCCCCGCCTGCTGCACCGCGATCGCGCACAGGGAATCGACCGGCAGAACGGGGATGTCCAGCGCCAGCGCCAAGCCCTGGGCCACCCCGCAGGCGACCCGCAAGCCGGTGAACCCGCCCGGCCCCTGGCCGAAGGCGACTGCGGACAGATCCCGGCGCGTCAGGCCGGCCTCGGCCAGCAAGCCTTCCGCCAGGGGCAAAATACGCTCGGCGTGATCTTGACGCCCGGCGTGCTGGGCGGTATACAAACGCACGCGTCCGGCATGCTGCGACCAAAGCGCGACGCTGCACAAAGTGCTTGATGTTTCAAACGATAAAATGTGAAAATCATCCATCATGTCGGTATTTTAGTATTGTGTAAGTGCTTGTGATCGACGCTGGTGCCTTTTTCCCGTCCCTGTTACATTTAACCCATGAACACACATAACCAGACCCTCACCCGCAAAATCCTCATCGTCGACGATGATCCCCGCTTGCGCGACCTGCTGCGGCGCTACCTGTCCGAACAAGGGTTCAACGTCTATGTGGCCGAAGACGCCAAGGAAATGGCCAAACTCTGGCAGCGCGAACACTTCGATCTGCTCGTGCTCGACCTGATGCTGCCCGGTGAAGACGGCCTGTCGATCTGCCGCCGCCTGCGCGGCAACCACGACAACACGCCCATTATCATGCTGACCGCCAAGGCCGAGGAAATCGACCGCATCGTCGGGCTGGAAATGGGGGCCGACGACTACCTCACCAAACCCTTCAACCCGCGCGAACTGCTGGCCCGGGTCAACGCCATCCTGCGCCGCCGCGGCACCGAAGAACACCCCGGGGCGCCCAGCCAGGACAACGAATCCACCGAATTCGGCCCGTTCGTGCTCAATCTGTCCACCCGCACGCTGACCAAGGACGGCGAATCCGTCCCCATCACCACGGGCGAGTTCTCCGTGCTCAAGGTCTTCGCGCGCCACCCCAAGGTGCCGCTGTCGCGCGACAAACTCATGGAACTCGCCCGGGGGCGCGAATACGAAGCCTTCGACCGCAGCCTGGACGTCCAGATTTCCCGCCTGCGCAAGCTGATCGAACCCAACCCCTCCAAGCCTGTCTTCATCCAGACGGTCTGGGGGCTGGGCTATGTCTTCGTCCCCGACGGCGGCCGCTGATTCCACACTATGCCGCGGGGGCCGCCCCTGCGGTTCGCCGCCATGCTTCCTAAACGATTCCGGCATGCCATCTTGCCGCGCCTGCGCCTGGGCCTGTTCACCCGTTCCTTCCTGCTGATCGCCAGCCTCATGCTGGTCAGCCTGGGGGCGTGGCTGCAGATTTTTTTCGATATCGAAGAAGGGCCGCGCGCCATGCAGCTGGCCCAGCGCATTTCCACAACCGTCAGCATCACCCGGTCGGCGCTGGTCTACGCGCCCAAGAAAGTGCGCCCGGCCCTGCTGTTGGACCTGGCCACCCAGGAAAGCCTGAGAGTGCAGCCCCGCGAAAACACGGACGTCCTGGAACCCCTGCCGCATACCGTGTACTGGGAAAATGTCTCGACCGAAGTCCGCAATCGCCTGGGCTCCCAGGCCATCATGCTGTGGGCCGTCAACCAGGTGCCCGGCATCTGGGTCAGCTTCCATATCGACGACAGGCAATACTGGCTGGTCTTCGACCGCGACCAACTGCGCCTGACCTCGGGCCGCGAATGGCTGGGCTGGATTGCGGCCTCTCTGATGCTGGCCCTGCTGGGGGCCGCCATCAGCGCGCGCTTCATCAATTATCCCTTGTCCCAGCTGGCCAAAGTCGCTCAACAGCTGGCGCGCGGCGAAACACCCACGCCGCTGCCGGAAAAAGGCCCCCTCGAAATCCGCGACCTGAACATCGCCTTCAACCGCATGGCCCTGGATCTGCGGCAGAATGAGGCCGACCGCGAAATCATGCTGGCGGGCATTTCCCACGATCTGCGCACCCCGCTGGCGCGCATCCGTCTGGAAATCGAAATGGGCCACCTGAGCGACGAGGCCCGGCAAGCCATCGACGACGACCTGGCCCAGATCAACCACAGCATCGGCCAACTGATGGAATACGCTCGCCCGGCGGGCCTGGTGCCGGAAACCGGCATCGACGTGTCGCGCGTGCTGCAGGATCTGGGCGACCGCGAACGCAATCACACGGAAACCCTGGGCGGCCACCTGCAAATCCACATCGAACCGGGCCTGCAGGCCCGCATCAGCGCCAACGACCTGAAACGCATCGTCAGCAACCTGATTGAAAATGCCCGTCGTTACGGCCGCAGCCCCCAGGACGACCAGGTGCGCATCCACCTGAACGCTTACCAAAGCGGCACCGTCCTGCGCATCGAAGTCCAGGATCAGGGCCCGGGCATCCCGGCCACCGAAACCCAGCGGCTCCTGCGCCCCTTTGCCCGAGGCGACCAAGCCCGCACCGGCGTCAGCGGCGCGGGCCTGGGGCTGTCCATCGTCGAGCGGCTGCTGGGCCAGGTGGGCGGCAAATTCGAGCTGCATTCCCCGCCCGGACACGGCCTGCTGGCACGTATCGAAATCCCCAAGTCCAAGGCGCGATCCGCCGACAAGCCATAGCGTAGAATGTCAGCGTGGCCCTGTCGGCCATCCCCTTATCTCAGGAGCCCCGATGAAAACCATAGGCGACAAACTCGAGGCCTTTCGCGTCACGGGCGTCAAGCCCGGCTTCAGCCAACCCGAGGAAAAAGGCGTTTCGGCCTTCGAAGACATCACAGAATCCTCCTTTCCCGGTAAATGGAAGGTCATTTATTTCTACCCCAAGGACTTCACCCTGGTCTGCCCCACCGAAATCATCGGCTTCAATGCGCTGGCCGATGCCTTCGAAGAACGCGAGGCCATCCTGATGGGCGGGTCCACCGACAATGAATACGTCAAGCTGGCCTGGCGGCGCGAAAGCCCGGAGATCAACAAAATCAGCCATTACCAGTTCGGCGACACCAACGGGGCGCTGATCGACCAGCTGGGCATCCGCGAAAAATCCGAGGGCGTGGCCTTGCGCGCCACTTTCATCATCGACCCCGACAACATCATCCAGCATGTGTCGGTCAACCCCGCCAACGTGGGCCGCAGCCCCGAAGAAACCCTGCGCGTGCTGGATGCCCTGCTGACCGAGCAGCCCTGCGCCTGCAACCGGGCCATCGGCGGCGCAACGCTGTAAAACCGCCCCGTCCGGCGGGGCGCGCATGCACGGCCCCGCGGGACGACGCGACATGCGCGGCGGCAGTCGCGCCCTTCAGCACGCCGCCAGCAGCGCCACGGCGCTGGCGGCAATGCCTTCCCCACGCCCCAGGTAGCCCAGGCCCTCATTGGTCTTGGCCTTGATATTGACCTGCGCCGCCTCGACCGCCAGGTCTTGCGCCAGGCAGGCCGCCATGGCGGACGCATGCGGGCCGATTTTCGGGGCCTGGGCATGCACCGTGGCATCCACATTGACGACCCGCCAGCCCGCCGCCCGGGCCAGCCGCACGGCTTCGCGCAGGAACAGCCGGCTGTCGGCCCCCGCCCACCGGGGATCGCGGTCGGAAAAATGCCGGCCGATGTCCCCCAGGCCGGCGGCCCCCAGCACGGCGTCGGTGACGGCGTGCAACAGCACGTCGGCATCCGAATGGCCGGCCAGGCCGCGATCATACGGGATGCGCACCCCGCCGATGATCAGGGGACGGCCCGGCACCAGCGCGTGCAGGTCGTGGCCCTGGCCAATACGAAAGGGAAAATCGGTCGTCATGCGTCGGTATCCTTGGTCGCCCCCGGCGGGGCATGCCGCAGCCAGGTTTCGAACCAGTCGAAATCCTCGGGCCAGGTGAGTTTGTCGTTTTGGCGGCTGCCCCGCACCAGCAGGGGCGCGCGCCCGCCAGAAAGTTCCAGCGCCGAAGCCTCGTCGGTGACGCGTTCATCGCCCGCGCAGGCCCGCAGCGCGTGCAACAGCTCGGCGGCGGGAAACATCTGCGGCGTCTGCGCCAGCCACAGACGATCACGCGCCAGGGTTCGGTCGACCGCCACGCACCCGTTGGCCGCGCCGCCGGTATCCGGCACCTCGGCCAGCTTCACGGTATCGGCCACGGGCATCGCCAGCAGACCGCCCCGGCCCTGCCGCCAACAGAGATCGATCAGGGTGGACAAGGCCCGCACAGGCAGCCCCGGCCGGGCGGCATCGTGCACCAGCACCCAGGCATCCGGCGGCAAGGCCGCATCGGCCAGGGCGGCCTGCACGGTGGCGGCCCGCGTGGGGCCGCCGCAGGGCCGCCAGACCGTGCGCGGCAGGCCCGCCAGGGCGGCCTCGACCCAGGGGTCGCGGGGGGCCACCGCCACCCGAACCTGGTCGATGCGCGGCTCGGCCAGCAAGGCGCGCACCGTGCGGCGCAGCATGGCCTGGCCGCCCAGCAGCGCGTATTGTTTCGGCACCCCCGGGCCACGGGCCGCCCGCGCGCCCAGCCCGGCGGCGGGCACCAAAGCGACCAGGCGGGGCGCCGCGACGGGATCCCCGCCCGCCGAAGGAAAAGCGCCTCCATCCAAAGGCCGTGCCATCCCGCATCTCCCAGACATGAAACAAGCCAAGCACCCTGTCCGCCGGGCAGGATGCTTGGCATCAGAAAGCCATTTTCAAAACGCTATTTTATGCGAACACCCCAGGGGCGGTCACCCTGCGGACGCCGGACAGCACACGACTACTCGGGCGCGGCGCCCGCCTCCGGCGCCGCCGGGGCCGGCCGACGCCCCGCCATGGCGGCCCCCAACGCCATGACATCCAGCATCAGCAGCTGCAAAATGCGCGACACCATGGACGATTGCACCGCGTCCTGCGCCACGGCATCCACGGCCAGGCAGACATCCGCGCCTTGCGCCAGCGGCGAATCGGCCCGGGTGATGGCCACCACGGCGGCCCCGCCCTGGCGGGCCGCCGTGGTGGCGTCCAACAAGGCGGACTGGGCGCCGCTGTGCGACACCGCGACCACCACATCCTGCGGCCCCAGCGTCCGCGCGGCGGCCTGCTCCATCCGCGCGCCGGCATAGATGGCCGTCGGAATCCCCTGGCGCAGGAACTTGTCCTGCCCGTCCAGGCACACGCCGCCGGCCTCGTCCGCGCTGAAGATTTCCACCCGATGCGCGGCCCGCAGCAGGCGGATCGCCTGGGCGACGGCCTGGGCGTCCACGGTATCGCGCAGGCGCAAAATCGCCGATGCCGTGTTGTCCAGCACTTTGGCGGACAGGTCGGGCGTGCGGTCGCCCGCCTTGACCTGGCTGTGCTGCAAGGGGATGGAGCTGCTCAGGCCCGACGCCAGCTTCCGCTTGAAATCCAGCAGCCCGGGAAAGCCCAGGGCGCGGCAGAACCGGATGACGGTGGGCTGGCTGACCTGGGCGTTGCGGGCGATGGCGGCGATCGGATCCTGCACGAAGCCGTGCGGCTGCGACAACAGCAGCCTGGCGACCCGCTGGCTGGCGGGACTCATGCCCGGCAGCGCGCTGCGCACCCGATCCAGCAGGACGGCATCGCCATGCAGCATCCGCAGCTGTTGATCCAGGATCGCGGACACGCCTTTCAGGCTGAGATCCTGACTCAGCACAAGATAGGTCGGGATGCGCTTGACGTAGTCGCTGAAGCGCCCCTTGTCCTCGAACCGCGCCCGAAAAGGCGATTGGGCCAGCTGGCGTCCCAGCTGCGGCACCAGCCCGCCCCCAATATAGATGCCGCCGGAGGCCCCCAGCGTCAGCGCCAGGTCGGCGGCGGCCGAGCCCAGCATGCCGCAGAACGTGTCAACGGCGTCCAGCGCCTGCGCCTGGCCCGCCAGCGCCTGCGCCACGATCTGCGCCGCCGAGGGCGCCGCCCCCCCCGCGGCGCCCGCCAGCACCTGCCAGATCAGCTCCAGGCCCGGCCCGGACAGCAGCCGCTCGGCCGAGACATGGCCAAACCGGGCCCAGGCGTGCCGAAGAATGTCCAGTTCACGCGGATTGCCCGGGGCGAAGCTGACGTGCCCGCCTTCGCTGCCCAGCGTCACCCAGTGGCCGGCGGCGGGGATCAAGCCCGACACCCCCAGCCCCGATCCTGGCCCGATCAGCCCGATCACCCCCGAGCCCGGCTCGCCGCCCGCGCCGATGCGCAAGCGGTCGGCGCGGGCCAGATGCGGCAAAGACATGGCCATCGCCGTGAAATCGTTGACCACCAGCAGAATGTCCAGCCCCAGGGCGCGGCGGGTCGCTTCGATGGAGAAATGCCAGTCGCGGTTCGTCATGCGAACCTCGTCGCCCTGGACGGGATTGGCAATGGCGATCACGGCATGGCGCGGCCGGTCGCCCGGGATGCCGTCCAGGTAGGCGCTGACCACGGCCTGCAGACTGTCGTAGTCCCGGCAATTCAGCGTCGTGGCCTGCGCCAGCTGCCAGGGCGCGGATTCCAGGGCGAAGCGCGCATGCGTCACCCCGATGTCGGCCAGCAGGCGCGGCCCGCCCGGATGCGGCAGGAGCGGATCCGGCAGAAGGGCCTGTTCCGGGACGGTCATGCGACGCGCAGCCCGCTGTCCGCGTCGAAATAAACCGCCTTGGACAAATCAAACTGCAAGGCCATGGCGGCGCCGGGCGACACGGCGTGATCCGGGTGCACCCGGCAGGTGACATCCTGGCCATCGAGCGCCGCCAGCACCAGCGTGTCGGGCCCGGTGGGCTCGGTCAGGACGACGCGCAAGCGGGCGACCGGATGCCGGCTCTCGGTCTGGGCATGGGTGATTTGTTCCGGCCGGATGCCCAACAGCACCGGCTGCCCCAGGCGGGCGGCCAGGCGATCCTGGACGGGTTGGGCCGCCGGCAGCCAATAGTGCGCGCCGTCGGCCGCCAGCCGCACCCCCAGCCGCCCCGCCTGGGCTTCGACCCGGGTATCAATGAAATTCATCGTGGGTGAGCCCATGAATTCTGCAACAAAACGATTGGCGGGATTATCGTAGATATCCTTGGGCGTGCCAAACTGCTGGACTTCGCCCCCTTTCATGACCGCGATCTTGTCCCCCAGGGTCATGGCCTCGACCTGATCGTGCGTGACATAAACGACCGTGGTGCCCATGCGCTGGTGCAGGCGTTTGATTTCCAGCCGCATCTCGATGCGCAGGCGGGCATCGAGATTGGACAAGGGCTCGTCGAACAGGAACAGACTGGGCGCGCGCGCAATGGCCCGCCCCATGGCCACGCGCTGGCGCTGGCCGCCGGACAACTGCGCGGGGCGGCGGTCCAGCAGGTGGTCGATCTGCAGGATGCGCGCCACATCCCGCACGACGCGGTCGCGCTCGGCGCGCGGCACCTTGCGGATTTCCAGGCCGAATGAAATATTCCGGGCCACCGACATGTTCGGGTACAAGGCATAGGATTGGAACATCATGGCGATGTCTCGATCCTTGGGGCCCAGGTCGTTGACCCGCCGTCCGCCGATCAGGATATCCCCCTGGTCGACCGGTTCCAGCCCGGCGATCATGGACAGCAGGGTCGATTTGCCGCACCCCGACGGGCCGACCAGGATCAGGAATTCGCCATCCTGGATATCCAGGTCGATGCCCTTGAGGATTTCGGCGCCATGATAGATTTTTCGCACGTTGCGAACGGATAAGGAACCCACACTGGACCTCTTTGTTGAAACGGGCTCAGCCCTTGACCGCGCCGGCGGTCAGGCCGCGCACAAAATATTTTCCGGCGACGACGTATACCAGCAACGTCGGCAAGGCGGCGAAAATCGCCCCGGCCATGTCGACGTTGTATTCCTTGACCCCGGTGGACGTATTGACCAGGTTGTTCAGCGCCACCATCAAGGGCTGGCGTTCGCCGGAGGAAAACACCACGCCGAACAGGAAATCATTCCACACCTGGGTGAACTGCCAGATGATGCTGACCACGATGATCGGCCCCGACAAGGGCAGGATGATGGCAAAGAAAATCCGCCAGAAACCGGCCCCATCGATGCGGGCCACCTTGACCAACTCGTCGGGGATCGTGACGTAGTAGTTGCGGAAAAACAGCGTGGTAAAGGCGATGCCATACACCACGTGGACGAACACCAGGCCCGTCAGACTGCTGGCAATGCCCAGGGCGCCCAGCGTGCGGGCCATGGGCAGCAGGATGACCTGAAACGGAATGAAGCAGCCGATCAGCAGCAGGCCGAAGAACAGGTTGGCGCCGCGAAACCGCCATTTGGTCAGCACATACCCGTTGAGCGCGCCGATCAGGGTTGAAATCAGGACGGCGGGCACGGCGAACTGCACCGAATTCCAGAAATAGCCCTGCAGGCCCTCGCAGCGCACCCCGGTGCACGCCGACGACCAGGCCTTGAACCAGGGCGCCAGCGTGGGGTCGGACGGCCAGGCCAGCAAATTGCCCGTGCGGATTTCCGCCAGGCTTTTGAACGAGGTCACCACCATCACATACAGCGGCGCCAGGTAATACAGGCAAACCAGGCCCAACAGCCCGTAGATCAGCCACCGCCCCCAACGGGCGGACCAGGTGGCGCGCCGGACGCCAATGCGCGCAGTATCAGCCATGGACGGGCCTCCGCAATTCAGAATAGATCAGCGGGACCAGGATCGCCGCCACAGTGGCCAGCATCATCACCGCGCTGGCGGCGCCCAGGCCGACCTGATTGCGGGTGAAGGCGAAGGCATACATGAACACCGCCGGCAGATCCGTGGCCAGCCCCGGCCCGCCATTGGTCAGCGCGACCACCAGGTCGAAGCTCTTGATGGCGATGTGCATGAGAATCATGATGGAAGAAAAGAACACCGGCCGCAGGCTGGGCAGCACGATGCGCCAGTAGATTACCGGCATCGAGGCCCCATCGACGCGCGCGGCGCGGATGATGGATTCGTCCATGCCGCGCAGCCCGGCCAGGAACAACGCCATGACGAAACCGGAGGACTGCCAGACTGCGGCGATCACCACGGTGTAGATGGCCATGTTCGGATCGACCAGCCAATCGAAGCGAAAAGACGTCCAGCCCCAATCCCGCACCACGTGCTGCAAGCCCAGGTCGGGATTCAGCATCCAGCGCCAGGCGGTCCCCGTGACGATGAACGACAGGGCCATGGGATACATGTAGATCGCGCGGATCGCGCCTTCGGCGCGGATGCGCTGATCCAGCAGCACGGCCAGCGCCAGGCCGACGACCAGGCACAGGACGACGAACAGGCCGCCGAAGACCGCCAGGTTTTTCAGGGCCAGCCACCAGCGGTCATTGGAAAACAGCGCCACATACTGCGCCGGGCCCGCGAACTCGTAGCGCGGCAGCAGCCGCGAGGGCGTCAGCGACAGGACGACAGTCCACAACATGTAGCCGTAGATGAACAGCAGCATGATGACCAGGCTGGGCGACAGCACCAGCCGGGGCATCCAGTGTTCCAGGCCCTGCCCCAGGCGGCCCGGCAGGCGGCGCAGGCCGAGCCGCCCGCCGGACGCGTGCGTCAGCGTTTGTTCCATGGGACGGGCCTTCATTGCACCTGGGCAGCCTGGGCCAGTTGTGCCAGGGCGCGCTCGACCGGCGCGTCAGGCGTGTTGAAAAACTGGGTCACGACATCCTGCATGGCCCCCGCCGTGGCCGCCGGAACGGCCATCTGGTGGGCGATGCTGGGCACCAGCGACCCGGACTGGGCGGCCGCCTGGAAATCCTGCGCCGATTTCCGGGCGCAGGCATCGAAGCTGGCCATGTCCATGTCCGTGCGCACCGGGATGGAACCCTTGGCCAGATTGAAGACTTTCTGGAAAGCCGGACTGAGGACGGCGGAGGCCAGAACCTGCTGCCCCTTCGCCACATCATCGGCATCCTGCTGGAACATGACCAGGCTATCGACATTGAAGGTAAACGCGCCCTGCGACCCGGGGGCCGCGACGCATTCGTAGTCCTTGCCCGGCACCTTGCCGGCCTGGGTGAATTCGCCCTTGGCCCAGTCGCCCATCAGCTGCATGGCCGCCTTGCCGTTGATCACCATCGTGGTGGCCTGGTTCCAGTCGCGATTGGGGGCATCGGGATCGATATCGGCGCGCAATGCGCCAAAGACTTCAAAAGCGCGCTTCATGGTGTCGCTGCGCAAGGCGTCCTGATCCAGATCGACCAGCGCCTGGCGATAGAAATCGGCGCCCCCCACGCCCAGCACCACGGACTCGAACACCGTGAAATCCTGCCAGGGCTGGCCCCCGTGCGCCAAGGGGATATAGCCCGCCGCGCGGATTTTTTCGGCGGCGGCCGGGAATTCGTCCCAGGTTTTGGGGACGGTCGCCCCGGCGGCCTGGAAGACCGCCGGATTCACCCACAGCCAATTGACGCGGTGGACATTGACCGGCACCGCCACATAGTGATGATCGAACTTCATGACATTGGCCACGGCGGCCGGCAGCATGTGATCCCATTTCTCGATCTTGGCGACCGGATCCAGGTTGGCCAGGACGCCTTCCTGGCCCCATTCCTGGATGCTGGGGCCCTTGATCTGCGCGGCGGCGGGCGGATCCCCGGACACGACGCGCGTCTTGAGCACCGTCATGGCGTTTTCGCCGCCCCCGCCGGCGACCGCGAAATCCTTCCAGGTATAGCCCTTGGATTCCATGATGGATTTCAGCTGGGCGGCCGCCTTGGCCTCGCCCCCGGACGTCCACCAATGCAGCACTTCGATATCGGTGGCGCTGGCCGCCGCGCCGCTCATCAACAGACATCCCAACACGGCCACGCGCAAAGCCCGCATCTTGAATTTCATTTGGCTCCTCCAATAAGGAATTTAGTTTGACTACATATTAAGGAATTTTTGCCGGCTTAGAACTCATGGATATCCCTAATAATCTTTATTTTTACCGCTATAGGTGCAAGAATGGCATCTCGATAAAAATGTATTATTACTACATATTCATCACCTGATCTACCTGAACCCACTCCAGAAACCAGCATGGCCTCCTCCATGAGCGACTCTCCCAACACCGATTTCATTCTGTTCGGCGGCACCGGCGACCTGGCCCGGCGCAAGCTGCTGCCCGCATTGATGCGCCTGCATGCCCAAGGGCTGCTGGGGCCGCGCACCCGGATTTTTGCCGTCGCCCACAGCCCCGGGGACGACGCCAGCTACCGGCAGCGCCTGGCCCAGGCGCTGCAACAGGCGGGCCAACTGTCCAGCGACTGGGACGGCTTTGCAAAACGGCTGCACTATGTATCGCTCGACGCGCACCAGCCTGCGGATTTCGCGGCCCTGGCGTCCCGGATGAGCAGCGGCCACGCCCGAGTCTTCTATCTGTCCACGGGCCCGTCCCTGTTCGCGGCCATCTGCAAGGGACTGAGCGCACACGATCTGATCCGCCCCGACAGCCGGATCGCCGTGGAAAAACCCCTGGGCCACGACCTGGCCTCGTCCCGGCAGATCAACGACGAAATCGGCCGGTACTTCCAAGAAAACCAGATCTACCGCGTGGATCACTACCTGGGCAAGGAATCCGTCCAGAACCTGCTGGCGCTGCGTTTCGGCAACGTGCTGCTTGAGCCGCTCTGGCGCCGGGAATGGGTGCGCGACGTTCAGATCACGGTCGCCGAACAAGAAGGCATCGGGACGCGGGGCGGCTTCTACGACAATACCGGGGCGCTGCGCGACATGGTGCAAAGCCACTTGCTGCAGCTGTTGGCCATTCTGGCGATGGAACCGCCGCCCAGCACGCAGGCGGACGCGGTGCGCAATGAAAAGCTCAAGGTTCTGGATGCCCTGGAACCCCTGCGCGGCCCCGATGCGCTGACGCACACCGTGCGCGGCCAATACCTGGGCGGCGCGGATCGGCCGGCCTACCGGGACGAAACCGGCGTCGACGCCGCCAGCACGATCGAGACCTACGTCGCCCTGACCGCCCGGATCAACACCTGGCGCTGGGCCGGCGTCCCGTTTTTCCTGCGGACGGGGAAGCGCCTGAACCAGCGGCTGGCGGAAATCGTGGTCACATTCCGCGACGTGCCGACGTCCATCTTCGACACGCCGGCCGCCGGGCTGCAGGCCAACCGCCTGGTCATCCGCATGCAGCCCCAGGAAACCATGACCCTGCACCTGATGGCCAAGTCGCCCGGCGACGGCATGCGGCTGCACCCCGTCGCCTTGAGCCTGGACTACGCCAAATCCAGCCGCCACCGCCAGCCGGACGCCTACGAGCGCCTGATCGGCGACATCCTGCAGGGCAAGCTGACGCTGTTCGTCCGCCGCGACGAGCAAGAAGCCGCCTGGCGCTGGGTCGAACCCATTCTGCAGGCCTGGACGCAGATCGGCCAGCCCGCCCACCCGTATGCCAGCGGCTCCTGGGGGCCGGCCGCCGCCGAAGCCATGCTGGCGCGCCACGGCCTGTACTGGCATACCGGCCTGGACACTGACACCCTCACGACGACATGATGCACACCGCCCCCCTGACCTCACGCGCCGATTCATATCCCCGCCTGGTCGGCGACATCGGCGGCACCAACGCCCGCTTCGCCATGATCCTGGCGCCAGGCCAGCCGATGGCGGCCGCCCGGACGCTGGCCTGCGCCGACTATCCGGGGCCCGCCGAGGCCATCGCCGCCTATCTGGCCGACGTCCGCCTGCCGGCGCCCCGCTGGTGCGCTTTCGGAATCGCCAACCCTGTCTCCGGCGACCAGATCCGCATGACCAATCACCATTGGCAGTTCTCCATCACGGCCCTGCGCCGGACGCTGGGACTGAACATGCTGCGGGTGGTCAACGATTTCACGGCGCTGGCCATGGCCATCCCGGCCCTGGACGCCGCCGACCTGCGCCAGGTGGGCGGCGGCGCGGCGCAGGCCGGCGCCACGATCGGCCTGGTCGGCCCCGGCACGGGACTGGGGATCTCCGGCCTCATTCCGTGTCAGGAAGGCTACACCCCCTTGGCCGGCGAAGGCGGACACATCACCCTGGCGGCCCACAACCGCGAGGAAAGCGCCCTGATCGACTGGGTGGGCCATACCTACGGGCATGTCTCCGCCGAGCGCCTGATCTCCGGGCAAGGTCTGGAAAACCTGTATCTCGCCCATGCCGCGCTGGCCCGTCAGACGGTGGCGCCCCAGAATGCCGCCTGGATCAGCGAACACGCCCTGCTCGGGGACGATGCGCTGTGCCGCCGGGCGCTCGACAGCCTGTGCGCTTTCCTGGGCACGGTGGCCGCCGACCTCGCCCTGATCCTGGGCGCGCGCGGGGGGATCTACATCGGCGGCGGCATCGTGCCGAAGCTCGGGCGGTACTTCGATCAATCGCCGTTTCGGGCGCGCTTCGAGGACAAAGGCCGGTTTCGGGATTATCTCGGCCAAATCCCGACCCACATCATCCAGGCCCGGCACCCCGCGCTGCTGGGCGCGGCCAGAATCCTGGCGCGCCAGGCACAGGAGGCCGCGACATGACGCCCCCCCTCTGGCACGTGTCGGCCAACGCACAGGATCAGGCCCGGGCCTTGTCGCACGCCATCGCGCGCGACCTGGAAGCCGCCTTGCAGGCGCAGGGCTTCGCCAGCCTGGCGATATCCGGGGGGCGCTCTCCCATCCCACTGTTCCACGCCTTGTCGCACAGCCCGCTGCCCTGGGCCAGAATCACCGTCTTGCTGGTGGATGAGCGCTGCGTCCCGCCAACCGCCCGGGACAGCAACGAAGCCCTGGTGCGCGAACACCTGTTGCGCCATGCCGCCGCCCGGGCCGGCTTTGTCCCCCCCCGGTTGGCCCCGGACCATCCGCCGCCGCCCGCCGACGTCCTGGTGCTGGGCATGGGAACGGACGGCCACACGGCCTCGCTGTTTCCCGACGACCCCCGCCTGGCCCTGGCCCTGGATCCCAGCCAGCCGCCGGGCTACCTGGGCGTCGCCCCGCCCTCGTCTTCTTGGCGCCGGATCACCTTGAACCTGAGCGCGATCAGCCGATCCCGGCGCGTTTACCTGGCGGCCCAGGGGGCCGCCAAGCGGGCGGTGCTGGAAAGCGCCCTGGCGGCGGGCGCCGCCGGCCCGCCGGTGGGGGTGATCCTGGCGGCCACGGCCCCCCGGGCGCAGCTGTACTGGTGCCCCGCGCCCGACGACGTTGCGCCCGCGCCACGCCCCTGAGCGCCGGGCATCTGGCGCGGGGCCGCCGGGCAAGACGCCCGGCGCTCAGGCCATCAAGAAGCCCACTGGAAGAAACAGGCGCCCTGCTCGGCCCCCACCGCGTGGGCACGCGCCACACTGAACAGCTCCCGGCCGATGCCCCAGGACGCCGCCTGCCGGTCGGCCTGGGCAGGCGCACGATCCAGCCAAGCCGGATCCCCCACGATATCCAACACGCCGGCGCGCGCATCCAGGCGCACCAGGTCGCCATCCCGAACCCGGGCCAGCGGCCCGCCCGCGCCCGCCTCGGGCGACACATGGATGGCGGCCGGCACCTTGCCCGACGCCCCCGACATGCGGCCATCGGTCACCAGCGCGACCCGATAGCCCTTGCCCTGCAGAACCGACAGCGCCGGCGTGAGCTTGTGCAGCTCCGGCATGCCGTTGACCTGCGGCCCCTGGAAACGCACGATGGCGACAAAGTCTGTTTCCAGCTCGCCGCGCTGGAACGCCGCCAGCAGATCGGCCTGGTCGTCGAACACGCGCGCCGGCGCCTCGATGATCTGGTGTTCCGGGGCCACGGCAGACGACTTGATCACGGCCCGGCCCAGGTTGCCGCGCAGCAGCTTCAACCCACCATCCGCGCTGAACGGCTTGTCCGGCCCGCGCAGAACCGCCGTATCGCCGGATGCCCGGGGCCCGTCTTCCCAGGCCAATTGGCGCTCGCGCAGCACCGGGGCGCGCTCGTATGCCGCCAGCCCGCGCCCCATGATCGTAACTACGTCCTCGTGCAGCAGACCCGCCCGGCGCAGGCCGCGGATCAGGAAAGCCATGCCGCCCGCCGCGTGGAATTGGTTGACGTCCGCCGCGCCATTAGGATACACCCGCGCCAGCAACGGCACGACGTCCGAGAGATCGGAAAAATCATCCCAGTTGATCTGGATGCCGGCGGCACGCGCCACCGCCACCAAGTGCATGGTGTGGTTGGTGGAGCCGCCGGTGGCCAGCAAGCCCACAATGCCATTGACGATGGTGCGCTCGCTGATGATTTCCGCAATCGGGGTGTAGCGATCCCCCCCGGCCGCCAGGCCCAGGGCGTGACGCGCCGCGTGCCGGGTCAGGGCCTCGCGCAAGGCGGTGCCGGGCGGCACGAACGACGCCCCCGGCAGATGCAGCCCCATGATTTCCATCAGCATCTGATTGGAATTGGCCGTGCCGTAGAACGTGCACGTGCCGGGCGCATGATAGGCCTGCAGCTCGGATTCCAGCAAAGCGGCGCGATCGACTTCGCCCTTGGCGTAGCGCTGGCGCACCTTGGCCTTGGCGTCGTTGGAAATCCCCGTCGGCATGGGGCCCGCCGGGATGAACACCACCGGCAAGTGGCCGAACGTCAGGGCGCCGATCAACAGCCCCGGCACGATCTTGTCGCACACCCCCAGGCACACCGCGGCGTCGAACATCTGGTGACTGAGCGCAATCGCCGTAGACATGGCGATGACATCCCGTGAAAACAGGCTGAGTTCCATGCCTGCCTGGCCCTGGGTAATGCCATCGCACATGGCCGGCACGCCGCCGGCGAACTGGGCGCTGCCGCCGGCCCCGAAGGCGGCCTGCTTGATCCAATCCGGGTAGCGCCCCAACGGCTGGTGGGCCGACAGCATGTCGTTGTAAGCGGACACAATAGCCAGGTTGGGGCGCTCGGTCGTCGTCAGGCGGGATTTACTGTCCACCGGCTCCGCCGCCACGGCGTGCGCCAGATTGGTACAGCCCAGGATGCTGCGCTGCGCGCGCTGGCCATAGGCGCTGCGCGTGCGCGCCAGGTAGAGATCGCGGGTGACGCGGCTGCGCTGGACGATGCGGTCGGTGACGGCCTGGACAACGGGATGGGGAATCACGGTGGTCTCCTGAAAAGAACGGGTGTCCAGTATAGACGATTATCTAGTTAAATTACATTTATTGAGATAAAAATAGAAGTTCCACATTGAAATGTAATTTCACAACAATCATCGCCTGGATTCGGTAGAATGGCGGCACATCCCCGGCGTCCCGACCGGGCCCGCTGAAATCAACCGCGCCATACACGATGAACGCTCAGGAACTCCTTGCACACAGCCCGGTCATGCCGGTTATCGTCGTCCACGACACCGCCACCGCGGTGGAGCTCGCCCGGACCCTCGTCGCCGGCGGCATCCGGTCGCTGGAAATCACCCTCCGCTCCCCCGCCGCGCTGGACGCCATCCGCGCCATCGGGGATCAGGTGCCCGACGCCCTGGTCGGGGTGGGCACCGTCCGCACGCCCCAGCAACTGGACAGCGCCTTGCAGGCGGGGGCCCGCTTCGGCGTCAGTCCCGGGCTGACAGCGGCCCTGGCCCAGGCGGCCCGCCAGTCCGGCATCCCCTTTCTGCCCGGCGTCGCCACGGTTTCCGAAGCCATGCAGGCTGCGGAATGGGGCTTTGCCGTGCAGAAACTTTTCCCGGCCGAGGCCATCGGCGGCGTGCCCCTGCTGCAAGCCTGGCGCGGCCCCTTGCCCGACCTGGCCTTCTGCCCCACCGGCGGCATCCATGCGGGCAATGCGGCCGACTATCTGGCGCTGCCCAACGTCGGCTGCGTCGGAGGATCCTGGCTGACGCCGGCGGCGGCCCTGGCCGCGCGCGACTGGGACGCCATCGCCCAACTGGCCCGGCAGGCGTGCCGGCTGGCGCAACAGGACACCCGCACCCCATGAGCCCCCTCCTGCCCGAACTGCGCCGCCGCCTGCCGCAACTCAGCCGCGCCGCCGCCCGCGTCGCCCGCCTGGTCATCGACCGGCCCGGCGCGGCCTCGCGCATGGCAATCGGCGACGTCGCCCAGGCCGCCGGGGTCAGCGAACCCACAGTCATCCGCCTGTGCCGCACACTGGGCTACGCGGGCTGGCCCGATTTCAAAGTCCAGCTGGCGGCCAGCCAGATCAGCGGCATGCCCTACGTGCACTCGGCGCTGCAAGCCGGCGACGGGGTGCCCGCCCTGACAGGCAAAGTATTCGACAACGCGGTGTCCGCCCTGCTGCGCGTGCGCAACAACCTGGATCCCGATCAGGTCGAGGCCGCCATCGCGCGCCTGGCGGCGGCCCGGCGCATCGAATTCTACGGGATCGGCAACTCCGGCATCGTCGCGGCGGACGCCCAGCACAAATTCTTCCGCTTCGACCTGGCCGTCGTGGCCTACGCCGACAGCCACACCCAAAGCATGGCGGCATCGCTGCTGGGCCCGCGCGACGCCCTGGTGGCGATCTCGCACTCCGGGCGCTCCCGCGAGCTTCTGGACGCCGTCGCCCTGGCCCGCGACAACGGCTGCCCGCTCATCGCCATCACGGCGTCGGGCTCGCCGCTGGCCGCGCTGGCCACGATCCTGCTGCGCGCCGACACGCAAGAAGACACCGAACTCTACAGTCCCATGATTTCGCGCCTGGCGCATCTGGCCATCATCGACGTGCTGGCGCTGGGGGTTGCCCTGCGCCGTGGCGACCAGGCCAGCCAAGTGCTGGCCAAAACCAAGCACAGCCTGAAAAACAAGCGGCAGCCGGGCTGAGGCGGCGCCCGGCCCGCGCCCCCCGGCCGCCCGCAAACCGAGGGTTCCGGGCGCCTTTGCCCAATTGACAAACAAACGTTTGTTTTACAAAATGCAAAGACCCAGAACAGGACACCGCCCCGAGCGCCGCACCCGGCCTCGGCAGACGGTATCCATGCCCATCGAGGAGACTCCATGAAACACCCCGCACTGGCGACCTTGGCGCTGTCCGTCGCCCTGGCATTGCCCCCTGCCGCACAGGCCTACAGCAATCTTTACTTTTTTGGCGACAGCCTGTCGGACGTCGGCGCCTTCGGCGGCCTGGGCGGCCTGCCGTCCAATGCCCGCTGGACCACCAACAACGACAATAACTGGACAAACATCCTGGCTGGCCGCTTCGGCTTTGCGGCCAGCCCGAACAACCCGGCCAACCCCCACATTGCCGCCAACGGCAACAACTACGCCCAAGGCGGCGCACAGGCCAATCCCGCCGGCCAGGCGCAACAACCGACCGACCCCAGCGGCATGCCCACCGGCGACGCCATGGCCGTCACCAACCTGCAAGGACAGCTGGGCACCTACCTGGCGCAACACGCCCGGGCCGACGCCAATGCCCTGTATGCCCTCTGGATCGGAGGCAACGACGTCATCGCCGCCGCGGGCCAGGGGGCGGGCGCGACCGACTACCTGATGGCATCGGCCGCCAGCACGGTCGGCACCGTCGGCGCCCTGAAAAACGCGGGGGCGCGCACGATCCTGCTGCCGAATCTGCCGGATGTCGGCGCCGCGCCCCTGGCCGTTTTCGCCGCCATCCAGGCCGCCGTCCCGCCCGCCGGCATCGCCGCCGCCTGGGGTGCGGCCTGGGCCAGTCTGGCCGCCGCGAACGGCGCCTACGATCCCGCGGCCATCGCCACGGCGCTGGCCGCGGCCGACACCGCCGCCGGCTTGCCGCAGGGCACGCTCTCGGGCGTCTACGCCCAGGTTCGCCCCGGCCTGCAGCAGGCCTCCGCCGGCTACAACCAGCTTGTGGACATCGGCTTGAACTCGGCCGGCCAAAACCACGGCATCATCCGCGCGGACATCAACGGCCTGTTCCGGGAAATCCTGGCGGATCCGGCCGCCTACGGCCTCACCAACGTCGTGGGGGCCGCCTGCCCGATCAGCGCCCTATACTGCAGCGACCCGACCGGCGCCACCGCGGGCTATGTCTTCTCCGACCAGTTGCACCCGACCCCGGGCGCCCATGCGCTGATCGCCGACTACATGACCGGCCTGCTGCAAGCGCCCTACTTTGCCGCCGGGCTGCCCGATGCCGGGCTGGGCAATGCACTGCAGCTGAACGCCAGCCTGAACAGCCGCCTGGCGGCCTTGCGCATGCAAGCGCGCCCGGTCGGCACCGCCAGCCTGTTCGTCCAAGGCGCCTACGGCGATGCGGGCACCGGCCTGTCCGGCGCCCAAGCCCACGGCCAGCTCTACACCCTGGGCATCGACTTCCAGACCACCCGGGATTTCGCCATCGGCCTGGCCGTTTCGCGTCAACTGGGCAAGACCGATCTGGACAGCCGGGGCGCGTCCGGCAGCGTCAAGGACCGCAGCACGCTCTTGAGCGCCTATGCCAGCTACGCGCCCGGCGACCTGTGGCTCGACGGCACGATCCATGCCGGCAGCGGCACCCTGCAGACCCGCCGCCAAGTGGCCCTGGGGCCGCGCACCCTGACCCTGGAAGGCAGCCCGCACCAGCGCCAATATGGCCTGGGGCTGCACGGCGGCTATGACGCGACAGTCGGCCCGCTACGCACCGGCCCCGTCATCGGCTTGGATTACGCGCGCGTCAAGGTCGCCCACTTCACCGAGGACGGGGACAGCAGCAGCCGCATGTTCTTCGCGGATCAAAGGGTCGAGTCCCTGGTCGGGCGTCTGGGATGGCAAGCGCGCCTGGACATCGCGGGCCGCTACACGCCCTACGCCAAGGTCGCATACGCCCATGAGTTCAAGCGGGATGCCCGCACGATCACCAGCGGCGTCGCCGCCACGACGGGCGACTGGACGACGCGCGTGGAAGCCCCCGACAACAGCTGGATGGAATGGACCGCCGGCATCACGGCCAGCCTGAGCAAATCGGTCGCCCTCCAAGGCCAGATCATCGCCACGACGGGACGCAGCGGCGGCAACCAGGCGGCAGGCAATATCGGCCTGGCCGTATCGTTCTAAGCCCAGCCCACTGCCGGCCTCAAGCCTTGCCGCCCGGCGCCGATGCCATCGGCGCCGGGCGTTTTCCTGGCCGGCGAGGCGCCGGGCCAGACGCCGGCGTCAAAAGGCAATGCCGGTCTTCACGCCCACGATGAAGGCATCGTGGTTTTGCGACGTCCCGCCGGGATGCATCACATACTGCAGATTGGGCTGCACATAGACCGACCGCACCGGCGACCAGCGGTAGTACAGTTCGCTGGCGTATTCGTAGCCATCGCCCACAATCGTCTGCCCGCCGGTTCGGGCATCCACCTGGCGCACGTAATCGGCATACCGGCCATTGTTGTGCGTGGCGCCCACGGCAAAGCCAATGGTATCCTGCAGCCGGTCGAACGGCCCCTTGTACTGGACACCCAGCGACCACTGGTGATCCACCCGCGCCGTGGCGCGGTCGGCCTGGGAGAAATTGAAGAACACCGTGGCCCCGCGCCCGCCCGCCGCGCCGGTGACCTGCTGCTGCAGGCTCAGGTACACGCCATACTGGCCATCGTGCGTCCGCGCCGGCTGGCCGGTCTCGCCCATGGGCTGTCCCTGGACATCCTCGTAGAGATCCTTGCCCTGGGAGGTGTTGTACCAGACCCCCACCTTGTAGGCCCCCGGACGCTCGGCGATCCGGGGCAACCAGCCGAATTCCAGCGGCACCAGGGCGCCCGTGGTGCCGCTGGGGTTGTCCAGGCTCAAACCGTGGTGCCGGGCGTAGGAATCATCCACGTATTTGGGGTTCACCTGGTACACGCCGACCTGTCCGTAGACTTCCGGCGTCGGGCTGAATTTGACGCGCGCGCCCCACTGGCTGGTGGGCCAATTCACCCAGTAATCCCCCACCAGATTGCCCGGCTGTGAGCCACAGAAGGTCAGGTTCTGGAAATCGCACGAAAAAGAAAAGAAATCTTCACCCACCGTCACCCGCCCGGCCTTGATGGCCAGACGGTCGTCGAACAGCTTCTGATCCAGCCAGAACTGCGTCAGATGCCAGGTCTGGCCGCGGCCATAGACCTCTTGCAGCAACATGTTGTTCCCGATTTCCGCATCGTCGCCCAGATTGCGGCCATTGCGATCCGTGACGGTCAACTGGAAGCTGGCGCCTTTCCAGCCCCACAGCGTGTCCAGATCCACCGTCGTCCCGATGACCCACTGATCGGTGTAGCGGGTCAACCGCCGCGTGCCGCCGGAAAAATTGTGCGCCGCCTCGCCGCCGTAGCCGAAATTGAACGTCACCCCCTTCTCCGCCAACTGGGTTCGCAGCCCGCCCCAGTCGCCCAGTAGATAAGGGCTGTCGCCGATGCCGTCGGCCTGCGCGCCTGTCGCGCAAACCGCCATGATGATCGCCCCCAGCACGGGCGCAATGCAAAACTGCCTTTTACCTGCCATCGCTTGTCTCCTGAATCTTGTGAATGCGCCGCCTGGCCGCCACCGGAAACCGGCGGTCACGCACTGCCGCCTGGCGACGCTGCGCCATTATGTAGCATAACTACAAATAATCAGCCTAGGGTTTTCCATAAGAAAGATAAAGCGACAGACAGAAGAAAGATCGAACGTTTAAGATAAACGATGATGAATATTCATTTTTCTATGATAAAACCAGGCAAAACACACTAAATTACAGTATAAACACAAGATCAATCTGTAAAAATAAATAGATATATTTAAAGTTATCTGGAAATATTTTCACGACTACATCCATTTATGTAGTTAAATTAACATTGCAAACTGTCGTGTAACAGTGCATTGTTCAACAGAGCACAGCGCTGAAAACCCACCTCGGCCGCGTCCGGCTGTCGCGCATCCAGGCTCGAATCTTTATACTGTGGGCCGTGAAAACCCCCATGCCCACCGCGTTGCGCAATCCGCCCCCACCCGCCGCCGCCCCCACCCCCTTTTCGCTGCCTTCCCTGGCGCCCGCCCTGGCCGCCCTGCGGCCCGGCCAGCGCTATGCCCAGCCGCGCCCCCCGGGCTCCGGCGATGCCCTGTGGCTGGCGGCCCTGGCGCGCCAATCGGGCCATCCCCTGGCGGCGTTCTGCGCGGATCCCTTGGCCGCCCGGCGGCTGGCCGACGAAATCGCCCTGTTCGACCCCGACCTGCGGGTGCGCTTTCTGCCCGACTGGGAAACCCTGCCCTACGATAGCTTTTCGCCCCACCAGGATTTGATTTCCGAACGGCTGCGCACCTTGCACGCCCTGGGGCAAGGCGTGGTGGATCTCCTGATCGTGCCCGTGACGACCGCCCTGACACGCCTCGCTCCGCCCGAATTCCTGGCGGCCTATACGTTCCAGTTTCGCCAGGGCGACACGCTGGATGAAGCCCGCCTGCGGGCGCAGCTGACCCTGGCCAACTACAGCCACGTCACCCAGGTCGGCGCGCCGGGCGAATTCTGCATCCGCGGCGGCCTGATCGACCTGTTCCCCATGGGCTCGGCCCTGCCCTACCGGCTGGATCTGTTCGACCAGGAAATCGAATCCATCCGCAGCTTCGACATCGACACCCAGCGCAGCCTGTATCCCGTGCGCGAGATCGAGTTGCTGCCGGGGCGCGAGTTTCCCATGGACGAGGCCGCGCGCAACCATTTCCGCGCCCGCTTCCGGGAAATCTTCGAGGGCGACCCTTCACGCGCCCTGCCCTATAAAGACATCGGCAACGGCATCGCCTTCGCCGGCATCGAATACTACCTGCCCCTGTTCTTCGAGCACACCGCCACCCTGTTCGACTACCTGCCGGCCGACACGCTGGCGATCACCCTGGGGGACATTCCCGCCACGATCCGGCAATTCACCGAAGACGCCCACAAGCGCTGGCAATTCCTGAAATCGGACCCGGAGCGTCCCGTCCTGCCCCTGGACGCCCTGTTCCTGGACGACGAGGGTTTTCATGGCCGCTTGCGCGGCCTGCCCCGCCTGGCGCTGGTCAACGACCCGCCGCACCCCGATTTCGCCCCATGCCCGGACGTCGCGGTCAACCGCCGGGCCGAAGATCCGCTGGCCGGGCTGCGTCGCCACCTGGAAACCAGCCCATGCCGCACCGTCGTGTGCGTGGATTCAGCGGGCCGGCGCGAAACCATCGCCGAGCTGATGAGCGACTACCAGCTCCCGACCCCCCGCATGCTGGACACCTGGGACGACTACCTGAACAGCGACGCCCGCTTCGCCCTGGTCGTGGCCCCCCTGACGGGGGGATTCCTGATGCCGGACGCGGGCCTGGCGGTTCTCACCGAAAATGACCTCTATCCCGCCCAGGCGGCGCGCCCCGCCCGCAGCCGCCGGCGGCGCCACGAACAGCACAGCGACATCGACGCCATGGTGCGCGACCTGGCCGAGCTGCACGTGGGCGACCCCGTGATGCATGTGCAGCACGGCATCGGGCGCTACCGGGGCCTGGTCAGCATGGATCTGGGCGACGGCCCCATCGAACTGCTGCACCTGGAATACGCCCGCGAGGCCACGCTGTACGTGCCCGTTTCGCAGCTGCACCTGATCGCCCGCTACAGCGGCGCCGACCCGGATCAGGCGCCGCTGCATCCGCTGGGTTCCGGCCAATGGGAAAAGGCCCGGCGCAAAGCCGCCAAGCAAGCCCGCGACACGGCCGCCGAGCTGCTGGCCCTGTATGCCCGGCGCGCCGCCCGCGAGGGCCTGCACTTCCAGTTCCCGGCGCGCGACTACCAGGCTTTCGCCGAAGGATTCGGCTTCGAGGAAACCCCCGACCAGGCCACCGCCATCGCCGCCGTCATCCAGGACATGACCTCGGGCCACCCCATGGATCGGCTGGTGTGCGGCGACGTGGGCTTCGGCAAGACCGAAGTCGCCTTGCGCGCGGCGTTTCTGGCGGTCATGAACGGCCGCCAGGTGGCGCTGCTGTGCCCCACCACCCTGCTGGCCGAGCAGCACGCGCAGAACTTCGCCACCCGCTTCGCCAATTGGCCGGTGCGCATCGCCGAACTCTCGCGCTTTCGCACCGGCAAGGAAACCGCCAAGGCCATCGCCGGGCTGGCGGACGGCACGGTGGACATCGTCATCGGCACCCATAAAATCCTATCCAAGGATGTGCGCTACAAACAACTGGGCCTGGTGATCATCGACGAAGAACACCGCTTCGGCGTGCGCCAGAAAGAAGCCCTGAAGGCCCTGCGCGCCGAAGTCGACGTGCTGACCCTGACGGCCACCCCCATCCCGCGCACGCTGGGCATGTCGCTGGAAGGCATCCGCGATTTTTCGGTGATCGCCACCGCGCCGCAAAAACGCCTGGCCATCAAGACCTTCGTGCGCCGCGAAGACGGCAGCACCATCCGCGAGGCCATCCTGCGCGAACTCAAGCGCGGCGGCCAGGTGTATTTCCTGCACAACGAGGTCGATACCATCCAGAACCGCCGCGCCCGGCTGGAAGAACTGGTGCCCGAAGCGCGCATCGCCGTGGCGCACGGCCAGATGGGCGAGCGCGAGCTGGAAGACGTGATGAAAAGCTTCTACCAGCAGCGCAGCAACGTGCTGCTGTGCACCACCATCATCGAGACCGGCATCGACATCCCATCGGCCAACACCATCATCATCCACCGCGCCGACAAGCTGGGCCTGGCTCAATTGCACCAGCTGCGCGGCCGCGTGGGCCGTTCGCATCACCAGGCTTACGCCTACCTGCTGACCCCCGGCGAAGACGCCATCACCGCCAATGCCAAAAAGCGCCTGGAAGCCATCCAATCCATGGAAGACCTGGGCGCCGGCTTCTTCCTGGCCATGCACGACCTGGAAATCCGGGGCAGCGGCGAAGTGCTGGGCGAATCCCAGTCCGGCAACATCCAGGAAATCGGCTACACCCTGTACAACGACATGCTGGCGGCGGCCGTGCGCGCCCTGAAGTCCGGCGAGGAACCCGACCTGGACGCGCCCTTCGGTTCGCCCAGCGACATCAATCTGCATGCCCCGGCGCTGCTGCCATCCGACTACTGCGCCGACGTCCAGGCCCGCCTGGGCTTTTACAAGCGCTTGTCGCACACCGCCGACAATGACAGCCTCACGCTGATACAGGAAGAACTGACCGACCGCTACGGCAAGCTGCCCGAAGCCGGCCAGACACTGATTTCCCTGCACCGCCTGCGCCTGCTGGCCGAATCCCTGGGCATCCTCAAAATCGACGCGGGCGACACGCAGGCCGCCATCCAGTTTTCCGCGCAACCCAAGGTCGAGCCCATCCGCGTCATCGAGCTGGTGCAACAAGACCGCCAAGTGCGCCTGAACGGCCCGGATCGCCTGAAGATCAGCTTCGGCGGCAGCGTGGACGTGGCCGGGCGGGTGCAGAAGCTGCGGGGGCTGCTGCAGCGCCTGGGCGGGCGGGCGAACTGAACCCCGGGCGGGGCGGGGCCGCGCCGCCCCGCCAACCCGCCGATTCTCGCACTCGAAAGGTGGCAAATAAAAATTTGTATCAAAGCCTCCTTTATTTCTTCACATTTAAACCGTTTTTCCATAAAATGATAAATATCAATACTAAGAATCATTCTTATTGACATTTGCATAAATATGGAGAACTCTTTGGCTTCGCATCCCTCCGCTTCGCGGACTCTACTCGGCTCATCCCTTGCCCTGGCGCTGGCCGCGCCGGGCGCCTTCCTACCCGCCACCGCCCAAGCGCAGGCCACGAACCAACCCGCCACACTCAGCCCGGTCAAGGTTCAGGGCAACCTGATCGACGACTACAAGGTCGATGAAGCCTCGCAGGAAAAATTCACCGCGCCGCTGCTGGACACCCCGAAATCCGTCCAGATCATTCCCCAAGCCATCATCCAGGACACCAACGCCACATCGCTGGAAGATGTGCTGCGAAACTCTCCGGGGATCACCTTCGGCGCAGGCGAAGGCGGCCAGCCCCTGGCCGACCGCCCCTTCATCCGGGGGGCCTCGTCGGCCAGCAACATCTACGTGGACGGCATCCGCGACGCCGGCGGCCAGACCCGCGAGGTATTCGACCTGGAAAGCGTGGAAGTCATCCGCGGCGCGGATTCCGCGCTGGGCGGACGCGGCACGGGCGGGGGCAGCATCAACCTGACCAGCAAGCATGCCTACCTGGGCAACGGCGCCAGCGCCAGCCTGGGTATCGGCACCGACAAATACCTGCGCGCCACCGCCGACGGCAATTGGCAATTCAGCGACACGTCGGCCTTCCGCCTGAACGTTCTGGGCGCCTCGGGCGATTTCCCCGGCCGCGATGCCGTGGACTACAAGAACTGGGGAGTGGCCCCCACCATTTCCTTCGGCCTGGGCACCCCGACCCGAGTCTCCCTGAGCTACTACCACTACCAGACCAAAGGCATGCCGGACTACGGGGTACCGGTCATTCGCAACACCGCCACCCGGGAATTCCCCTACATGACGGACGACGGCATCCTGGACGTCAGCCGCGACACCTTCTATGGCCTCTACGACCGGGATTACCGCAAGACACAGGCCGACATCGGCACCATCGAAATCGAACACGATTTCACAGACCGCCTGACCCTGCGCAATGCCACCCGTTATGGCGAAACCCTGAACGACTACGTCCTGACCAACCCGGGCGACGGGCAGGTGAAATACGATGCGCCCACCGGGGAATACTGGCTGCTGCGCGGCACCAAGACCCGCTGGCAAAAAAGCACCACCCTGGCCAACGTGACGGAACTCACCGGAAAATTCGACACCGGCAGCCTGAAGCACAGTTTCAATGCCGGGATCGAAATCTCCCGGGAGACCACCAAGAACGCCAGCTACAGCGTCAACACGACCTATGCTTCCGCCTGCCCATCCGTTTTTGCGGGCAAGATGGATTGCACACCGCTGTACCACCCCAATCCCAGCGACCCCTGGGCCGGCAGTTTCACGCGCAGCCCGCTGAGTCTGGATGCAAAATCCACCACCCAGGCGGCCTACTTCTTCGACAGCATCCAGCTGTCCGAACAATTCCTGGTGAACGCCGGCTTGCGCTACGACCGCTACCGCATCTCGGGCAATTCCGTTCCCCGCGGGGCCAGCGCGCCGGTTTCCGACGAAGGCTCATGGGGCATGTTCAACTACCAGCTGGGCCTGGTCTATAAACCCGCGCCAAACGGCAGCATCTACGTCAGCTACGCCACCTCATCCACGCCGCCCAATATGTCGGGCGGCGACCAGGACAGCCTGGGGGTCAGCGGGGCCAACAGCCTGGGCGACCTGAAACCCGAAAAAAGCCAGACCATCGAGCTGGGCACCAAATGGGATCTGCTGGATAATCGCCTGAACCTGACCGCCGCCATCTTCCAGAACGAGCGGCGGGACGCCCAGATCGAAGTCGATCCCGGCGTCTATGCCCAGGCGGGCAAGACGCGGGTGCGCGGCCTGGAATTGGGCATCAACGGCCAGATCACCCCGGACTGGTCCGTCTATGGCGGCTATGCCTACCTGGACAGCGAACTGCTGGCCGGGGCTTACAACAATGTCAATGTGGGCGACCCCCTGACCAACACCCCGAAGCACAGCTTCAGCCTGTGGTCCACCTATAAGGTACTGCCCCCCCTGACCATCGGCGCCGGCGCCTACTACGTGGGCAAGACCTTCGGCGGTTCCGGCCAGGGGACGGCGGGTGGCGGCGCCAATGCCACCTACATGCCGGCCTACTGGCGCTTTGACGCCATGGCGGCCTACCAGGTCAACAAGCACCTCAGCTTCCAGCTCAACGGGCTGAACCTGACCGACAAGTCGTACTACAGCCACAATAACGGCAACCACCACGCCGATTTCGGCCCCGGCCGCCAAGTCATCCTGACCGCCAACCTGAAGTACTGACCTTGCAGGACTGATTCTTTCACAATCCCGGACACGGGTGCCAGGGCTGCGACCCAGCCCCGGCAAAACGCCCCCGCAGCAACTCAGCGCCGCGGGGGCGTTTTTGCGTCGGACGCTTCGGGCGCTTCGGACGCTTCGGACGCTTCGGTGCTTCGGTGCTTCGGTGCTTCGGGTGCGCCGGGCAGCCGCCGGCGTCCCGCCGATGCGGCCATCAGGCCGCACCACGCCTTCCTGAGCATTTCCACACCTTCCCGGGCATTTCCCAGACATTCCGAGCGTTTCCCCGCCATTGGATGCGGGATGACTGCGTCATGTTGTCTTTTTTCCACAAAATGTCATTTTGATGGGCGGATTTTTTCCCGTTTTCTGACAATTTCCTGAATTCTGAATGAGAACGGTTATCATGCGCTTTTCGAACCATTTGTTTGACTTATATTAAGAACGGAGCTTATCGACGTGCATTCTGCTCATAAATCCACAAAACGGCTTCTAAGCCGTTCGACACCGCTGAGTGCGGCGCTTTGCGGCGCACTGACTGTGGCGCCCGGTCTCGTGGTGGCACAGGCCGCCGACGTCGCCGAACTATCGCCTGTACAGGTCACCGGCAGCGCACCCGCCTTCAAGGCGGATCATGTCCAGTCCGTGAAGTTCCAGGCCCCCCTGATCGACACGCCGCAAACCATCAGCATCGTGCCCGCGGAAGTCCTGGAGCAGCAAGGCGCACAAAACTTGCAGGACGTGCTGCGCAACGTGCCCGGCATTACCTTCTCATCCGGCGAAGGCGGCGCGGGCTGGGGCGATATGTTCACGATCCGCGGCTTCTCGGCCGAGCAGAGCATCACGGTGGACGGTGTGCGCGACAGCCAGTTGTCCACCCGCACCGACATCTTCAACATGGAGCAGGCCGAGGTCTACAAAGGCACCGGCTCCATCGAGTCCGGCGTGGCGGCGGTCGGCGGCTCGGTCAACCTGGTCAGCAAGACGCCCCATCTGGGCAACCTTTACCGCATCAACGGCGGCGTCGGCACGGATCAGTACCGCCGCGCCACGGCGGACATCAATCACCAGTTGGGTGAAACCACGGCCTTCCGCATCAATGCGATGGGCCACCACAACCGCGTCGCGGGGCGGGGCCCGACCGCATTCGAGCGCTGGGGCTTTGCGCCGTCGATCAGCTTCGGCCTGGGCACCCCCACGCGCGCCACCTTGTCCTACTTCCACCAGGAAGACAAGAACACCCCGGACTTCGGCGTGCCGGTCGGCCGCGACGGCGAACGCATGAAATACGTCGACCGGGATTTCTGGGGCGGCCTGGAGAACGCCGACGTCGAGGAAACCACCATCGACGCCTTCGACCTGAACCTGGAACACGATTTCACCGACAAGGCGTCCATCCGAAACCACTCCCGCTGGTCGCAAACCAAGCGATTCACCCACCTGACCACCGGCGGCCGCTTGCTGAATGCGCCCGGCGCCACCTACCAGGGCCAGTTGATCGACAACCCCGGCAGCAGCAACTACTGGGGCTACGACAATAACGGCAACGAAGTCTACCCGACCGAATACTGGGGCGTGGCGCGGCTGTTCGGCAACGCAAACGCCTATCGTGGCAAGATTTTCGCCAACCAGACAGACCTGAATCTGGACTTCCAGACCGGCGCGATCCGCCACCGGATGGTCACCGGCCTGGAGTACTACCAGGAAAGCTACCGCAAGGATCCCTACACCCGCTATCTGCCGAATATCGGCAACCAGCGCTACGTCATCGACGTGCGCGATCCCATCACCCGCTACGATGGCCCATGGAGCATGGTCTCCAGCACGGCCAATAATGGTGCCGAAGTCACCAACTGGGGGCTCTACGCCTATGATCAGATCACGCTGACACCGCAATGGGAGGTCACCGCCGGTCTGCGCTACGACCGCTACAAGGTCAAATGGTACGACACCAGCGGCCAGGTTCTGCCCTACACGCAAAACGACGGTATCTGGAGCGGCCGCCTGGGGGTGGTCTACAAGCCGGCCGAAAACGGCAGCATCTACTTGTCCTACAGCCGCGCCTCGCAGCCCTCCGCCTCGGCGGCGGCTTCGCGCAGCGGCGGCGGGGGCAACGCCTCGGTGTCCTCCTACACGCCGGGCGTGGCCAACACCTGGGAACTGGGCACCAAATGGGATCTATTCGACCAGCGCCTGATGGCCACGGCCGCCCTGTTCCAGGTCGAACGCAGCAACCCCTCCGACACCGACGATCTGGGCAATCCCACCCAACGCGCCGGCAAGGAACGCGTGCGCGGCCTCGAACTGGGCCTGGCCGGATCGTTCACCCCGCGCTGGTCGGCCTATGCCGGCATGGCGTTCATGCAAAGCAAGATCCTGGAAGATGCCGCCGATCCGCTGCAAGAAGGCGGCAAGATGAAGAACGTGCCCGACATGACCTTCAACTTGTGGACGACCTACGCCTTTACCCCGGAATTCTCCGGCAGCCTGGGCGGCCAATATATCGGCAAGCGGCGCTTCCGCGCGGGCAACTCGGTAGCGGCCAAGGGCGGCCATTCGGCCGACGTGGATGCGCCGTCGTACTGGGTGGCCAACGCCGCGCTGACCTACCAGGCAAACAAGCACCTGAACCTGCGGCTGAACGCGAACAATCTGTTCGATAAGTTCTATTATCAGCAGATTTCCAGCAGCTCCGATGGCTTCCAGCTGTTCGGCGTGCCGGGCGCGGGCCGCAACTTCATCCTGAGCGCCGAAGCCAGCTTCTAAGCCGCTCGGCCATCGCCCGGACTCGACCCACGCCGCAACCGCGGCGTACAACAACGGGACGGCCTTGACAGGGCCGCCCCGTTTTGTACACCCCGGGAATCACGCCCCGGCCGGCGCCCTAGGCACCCGCCCGGCATTTGGAAGTTCCCTGCCCAGCGCCGAAACCCCCACCCGGCACTTGGAATTGCTATGCTTTCGCTTTGATCCAGAACCGATTTCATTTCCGAACGGAACCGCCATGCTGCTGTCCATCCCCGATCTGCTGACCCCCGAACAGACCCGCCAGTGCCGCACCGCCCTGGAACAGGCCGCCTGGACCGACGGCCGCGAAACAGCCGGCCACGTCGCCGTGCAGGTCAAGCGCAACCGGCAGCTGCCGCTGGATCATCCCGATGCGCAGCACTGGGGCCAGACCATCGTCCAGGCCCTGACGACGAACCCCACCTTCATGTCCGCCGCCCTGCCCGCGCGCATCCTGCCGCCGCGTTTCAACCGCTACGAGGGCGGCGAGGAATATGGCTTCCATATCGACAATGCCATCTTTCAGGTGCCGAACACCACCACACGCGTGCGCACCGACATTTCGACCACGGTGTTCTTCAGCGACCCGGACGAATACGAGGGCGGCGAACTCGTCATCCAGGATACCTACGGCGAACAGCGCGTCAAGCTGCCCGCCGGCCACGCCGTGGTCTATCCCGGCACCAGCCTGCATCGCGTCACTCCCGTCACCCGGGGCGTGCGATACGGCTCGTTTTTCTGGACCCAAAGCCTGGTGCGGGACGACAGCCGCCGCGCCCTGCTGCTGGATCAGGACGTCGCCATCCAGCGCCTGATCCAGGCCGGCGCCGATGCCGAGATCGTCGCCCAGCTGACCGGCGTGTACCACAACCTGCTGCGCCAGTGGGCCGAACTCTGAATCCGCTGGCCCATGGCCCCGGCATCGCACAATCCGGTGGCCGGCACAGCCGAATCGCCCGCGGGCAGGCAGGCCACTAATGCTGGCGCCGAAACCAGTTCAGCACCGCGTCCAGCGGGCTGACGTCCAGGGCGAAGCGCGCCTGAGCGCGCACCACGGGCTTGGCCCGGTACGCCACGGAATAATACGCTTCACCCATCATCGGCAGGTCGTTGGCGCCATCGCCCAGCACGATGATCTGTTCCTGCGCGGCCCCCAGCGACTGCGCCATGGCCCGCACATGGCGGGCCTTCGCGGCGCCATCCAGCACATCCCCCAGCACGCGGCCCGTCAGCACCCCGTTCGCCACTTCCAGCGTATTGGCATGGGCGGCATCCAGCATCAGGCCCCGGCGCAGGCGTTCGGTGAAGAACGTGAAGCCCCCCGACACCAGCAAGGTTTTCAAGCCGTGTTCGCGGGCCGATTCGATAAGTTTTTCGGCCCCTGGATTCAGCCGCAGCCGCTGGGCGAACACTTGTTCCAGGGCGGATTCGGGAACACCTTTCAGCAGCGCCACGCGGCGTCGCAGGCTCTCGGAAAAATCAGGGATTTCGCCGCGCATGCTAGCCTCGGTGATGGCCGCCACCTGGTCTTTGCGGCCCACCGCGTCGGCAATTTCATCAATACATTCAATATTGATCAGCGTCGAATCCATGTCCATCGCCAGCAGCTTGCAATCCGCCAGCCGGTGCACCTCATCCAGCCAAGCGGCATCCATCCGCGCCGCCTGCGCCATGGGCAGCACCTCGGCGCGGGTCTCGGGGTCTACATTCAGCAGACGACAGGCCGTCGGCCCCATTTCCTGAACACCTTCGGCGCAGGCCACCGCCGCCAGCCGTTCAATGTCCGCCGCCGGCAAATGCGGGGCCTGCAAGATAATATGTGCCATGAATCCGGTCTCCACAAGAATGCGCGGCCATTTTACCCTTCCCAGATAGGCCGCAGCCGGCCGCCGACCACCCGAACGCCCAGCACCCGATGATGAACAATGCCCCCTCCCCAACCCCCACCTGCGCCCGGGACTACGAAAACGCGGCCCGCGACCGGCTGGATCCCGCCGTCTGGGCCTGGCTGGAATCGGGCGGCGCGGACGAAATCACCGCCCGGGCCAACCAGGCCGCCTATGCCCAACGCCCATTGCGCAGCCGGGTGCTGCGTCCGCTGGCCGGGGCGCACACCCGACTGGCGCTGGCTGGACACGCCTTGGCCCACCCCATCCTGATCGCCCCGATGGCCTGGCACGGCCTGGTTCACCCTGAAGCCGAACAGGCCACCGCCCTGGCCGCCGCCGCCACCCGCACGCCCTATATCGTCAGCGCCCAAGCGGGCACGCCGATCGAGACCCTGGCCGCCCTGCCCGGCCCGCCGTGCCTGTGGTTCCAGCTGTATGCCCAGACCCGGCGCAGCGACACCCTGGCTCTGGCCCGGCGCGCCCTGGCCGCCGGCGCCCAGGCGCTGGTTCTGACCGTGGACGCCCCGGTAAACGGCGTGCGCAATGCAGAACAACGCAGCGGGTTCCGCCCGCCGGCGCATATCCATTCGGTGCATCTGGACGGGCTATCGCCCGCCGGCGCGCGCCCCGTCCCGCCCGGCGGCAGCCCCCTGTTCGACAGCGGCCTGCTGGACGCCGCCCCCACCTGGGACGACATCGCCTGGCTGCGCGGCCAATTGCCCGGCACCAGTCTGTGGCTGAAAGGTATCCTGGACGCGGACGACGCCAAGCGGGCGCTGGATCATGGCATCGACGGCATCGTCGTGTCCAACCACGGGGGCCGCTGCCTGGACACCCTGCCCGCCACCCTGGACGCCCTGCCCGCGATCACCCAGGCGCTGGCAGGCCGCCTGCCGATCCTGCTGGACGGCGGCATCCGCCGCGGCACCGACATCCTGAAGGCCCTGGCCCTGGGCGCCCAAGGGGTTCTGATCGGCCGCCCCATCCTGCACGCCCTGGCCGTGGGCGGCGCCCCGGCCGCCGCCCACCTGATTCAACTGCTGCGCGGCGAACTGGAAGTCGCCATGGCCCTGACCGGCTGCCCCACCCTGGCCGGCATCGGCCCGGAGGTTCTGTTGCAACAATCCGGCCACCAGTAAAAGGCGCGACGATCAGGATGCGCGTGGACAGGGGTCTGTCGGATATTTACCCCATCGACAGCTCGGCGGGTGTCCATGGGAGAATTCATGTTGGATAGCGCCGCATCGACAGCCTCCATCTCAGCGGCGCGGCCGGTGTTCAGCAGCCTGTCAACCTGCGGGGAATGAACGCCCGGGCCGCCTGCCGGACACCGGCGGCCTGACAAGGTGTTCGGCGATTACTTGCGCCGCCGGTGCAGCAAGTAGTGCCACACGAACCCGGGATACCCCAGCACCAAAAACAGCGCCAGCGTCACAGCGTAGAATTCCCAGCCCTGCGCAAACGCATTGCCCAGATCCAGTTCCAGCGTGAAGCCCACCGTGCCGACCACCACATAACCCACCAGGGCTTCCAGAAAGCGGTCGATGAATGGCTTGGGGTCGGCGGGCTTGCGTGCCACAGCGGGGCGGCCGTCGGGCTTCGCGCCGCCCTGGAGAGCCTGCGCCCCATCCGCCCCCCACGCCTGCGGCCTGGCTAAAAGCCCCGGCACAGACATCAGCCCCGCCACCAGCGCCAGGCTGATGGCCAGCTTGAACAGGAAAAACAAGCTGCCCACGCCGCCAAACGCCCCGCCCACCAGACGCAGAGTCCCCCACGACCACATCCCCAGCAGCACCAGAAAGCCCAGTCCCAACGCCCAGCGCGACCAGCCGTCCCGCCCGGCATAGGCCTGCCCCCAGGGCCAGGGCGCCAGGGGGCGATCCGTCAGAAAAGGCAGGTTGGACAAGGCCAAGGCCCCCAGAATCACGAGCCAAACAGAGAAATCGAGCGGCATAATCCATCCCAAAAACAAACCCGCACCTGCGCATAAAACCCGAAGCCCTGCCCGGCGCACGGTATGCCCAACCAAAACCATCAGGCACACCACACATCAGACAGGGCGATCAGCGGCGCGTTGCATTCGGCCGGACGCGCCGGCCGGCCACAGCGCATAGGCCCATGCGCAGGCGAGACCTTAAAAGCGCAAGGACTGCTGAATCACATTGATGCACAAGGCCATCAGGCCACCGGGCAAGATCCCCAGGCCGATGATCAGCAGACCATTGAGCGACATGACACCGCGCGTGGCCACCGTGCCCGCGCTGAGGGTGACGCCGTCCTCGGGTTCGTCGAAATAGGCCGTCTTGACCACCCGCAGGTAGTAGAACGCGCCGATCAGGGACATGAGGACGGCAAACACCGCCAGCCACACATAGCCCGCGCCCACCAGCGCCTGCAGCACAACCAGCTTGGCATAGAAGCCCGACAGCGGGGGAATCCCGGCCAGCGAGAACATGGACAGCATCAGCACGCCGGCCAGCAGGGGGTTGCGGCGGTTCAGGCCCTTGAGATCGGCGATTTCCTCGCACTCGAAGCCCTGGCGCGACATCAGCATGATCAGGCCGAACGTGGACAGCGTGGTCAGCACGTAGATGACGATGTAGAACAGCGACGCCCCATAGGCCGCCGCGCTGGCCCCCGACTGGCCGTCATACACGCCGGACAGCAGGCCCAGAAAGACAAACCCCATGTGCGAGATGGTGGAATACGCCAGCATGCGCTTGAAGTTGGTCTGGGCGATGGCCACGATGTTGCCGATGGCCAGGGACAGCGCCGCCATGATCAGCAGCATGGGCTGCCAGTCGATGGCGATGCCGTGCAGGGCCTCGATCAGCAGGCGCAGGGTGATGGCAAAGGCCGCGAACTTGGGGGCCGCCCCCACCAGCAGCGTGACCGTGGTGGGCGCGCCCTGGTAGACGTCGGGCGTCCACATATGGAAAGGCGCCGCCGTCAGCTTGAAAGCCAGGCCCGACACGATGAACACCACGCCGAACACCAGCGGCAGACGCTCGGCGCCGCCGTCGCGGATGACCTGGGCGATTTCGGCCAGGCCGAGTTCGCCCGTGGCGCCGTAGATCATGGACATGCCGTACAGCAGAATCCCCGATGCCAGGCAGCCCAGCACGTAGTACTTCATGGCGGCCTCGGTGGACGCCAGGTGATCCCGGCGCAGGGCCACCAGGGCATACAGGGCGAAGGACATGAGTTCCACGCCCAGGTACACCGTCAGCATGCTGCCCGCCGAAATCATGACGAACTCGCCCAGCAGCATCAGCAAGGACAGGGAATACAGTTCGCCGCCACGCGTCAGCATGTCGCGTTTTTCGGCGTAGGCCCGGCCGTAGATCAGCGTGACCGCCACGGCGATGGCCGACAGGATCTTGAGGAAATGCGCCAGGGAATCCGTGACGTACAGGTTGCTGAAAGTGCGTCCCTGGACGCCTTCGCCCCACTGCCCCCAGGACACCACCACGGCCACCAGCAGCGTGCCCATGGTCAGCATGAAGGTCATGCGGCGCTGGGGTTCGCTGCCAAAGGCGTCGATCAAGAGCACCGCCCCGGTCAGGACCAGCAGAACAATCTCGGGGGTCGCCAGTGCGAAGTCGAAAAGATTTTGCATCGTGATTCCGGTTTACAGTTTGGATTGAGCGACGTGATCCAGCAGCGCCTGCACCGATGGGTGCATCAGATCCGTGAAGAAGCTGGGATAGATCCCCATGAACAGCGTCAGGATGGCCAGCAGGCCCAGGATCAGGAACTCGCGGCTGCAGATGTCCTGCATGCCATCGACCTGCTCGTTGACCACCGGCCCGAAAGCCACGCGCTTGACCATCCACAGGGAATACCCCGCGCCCCAGATCAGGGCGGAAGCCGCCAGCAGGCCGATCCAGAAGTTGTATTCCACGGCCCCCAGAATCACGGTGAATTCGCCGACGAAACCGCTGGTGCCCGGCAGGCCCGCGTTGGCCATGGAAAACAGCACGAAGAAAGTGACAAAGCGCGGCATGCGGTTGACGATGCCGCCGTAGGCGTCGATGCGGCGCGTGTGCAGGCGGTCGTACATCACGCCGATGCACATGAACATGGCCCCCGACACGAAACCGTGCGACAGCATCTGGATGATGCCGCCTTCCAGGCCGGTGACGTTGAACACGAAAAAGCCCAGGGTGACGAACCCCATGTGCGCCACGGACGAATACGCCACCAGTTTTTTCATGTCGTCCTGAACGATGGCGACCAGGCCGATGTAGATGACGGCCACCAGCGACAGGGCGATCATCACCCCCGCCAGGCTGTGCGAAGCATCCGGCGCAATGGGCAGCGAAAAGCGCAGAAAGGCGTAGGCGCCCAATTTAAGCATGATGGCCGCCAGCACGATGGAGCCGCCCGTGGGGGCCTCGACGTGGGCGTCCGGCAGCCAGGTGTGGATGGGCCACATCGGGATCTTGACCGCAAACGCCGCGAACAGGGCGATGAAGATGAACATCTGTTCGGTGTAACTCAGCGGCAGCTGATGCCAGACCGCGACATCGAACGAGCCGTTGGCGGCATGCCACAGATAGATGAAGGCGATCAGCGTCAGCAGCGACCCCATCAGGGTGTACAGAAAGAACTTGAAGGCGGCATAAACGCGGTTGGGCCCCCCCCAGGCCCCGATGATGATGTACATCGGGATCAGGGTGGCCTCGAAGAACACGTAGAACAGCATGCCGTCCAGCGCGCTGAAGACGCCGATCATCAGCCCCGACAGGATGAGGAAAGCCGCGTTGTACTGCGCCACGCGCGACTTGATCACCTGCCAGCCCGCCAGGATCACGATGATCGTGATAAAGGCCGTCAGCAGCACGAACCAGACCGAGATGCCGTCGATCCCCAAGTGGTAGTTGAGGTTGAACGCTTCGATCCAGGGCGTGTTCTCGACAAACTGCATGTCGGCCGTGCGGGGATTGAACCCGGTATACAGGGGCAGCGTCACCAGCAGGCCCACGATGGAGCCCACCAGCGACAGCACTCGGGCGGGACCCGGATTGTCGTCGCGGCCGATCAGCAGGACGAGCAGACCGAAGACGATCGGAAGAAAGATCGACAGGGTCAGCCAAGGAAGGGGAGTAGACGCCATTTCGCTAGCCATCAATGAACCATCAGGACGAAGAATGTGAGAAACACCATGATGCCGATGATCATGGCGAAGGCGTAGTGATAGATGTAGCCCGACTGCAGCAGGCGCATCGTGGCGGACGCCGCCCCCACCAGCCGCGCGCTGCCATTGACGAGGATGCCGTCAATGATGCCGCGGTCGCCGCCTTGCCACAGCCCGCGGCCCAGGGCGCGGGCGAAGCGGGCCACGATCTGTTCGTTGAACCAGTCGAAGTAGTACTTGTTGTCCAGCAGGCGGTAGACCGGCGCAAAGACGCGGGCGAACGCCGCCGGCACCGCCGGATTGACCAGCCAGCAATACCAGGCCACTACCAGGCCGGCCAACAGCAGCACGAACGGAAGCGCGGTGAAGCCATGCAGGCTGAAGGCGACCCAGCCGTGCCATTCCTCGGCCAGCGCGGCCATGGCCGGATGCTGGGCCAGCACGGTGATCGAATCGCCGAAATAACCGTTGAACAGCAGGGGATCGACGAACCAGACTCCGGCCACGACCGACATGAAGGCCAGGATGACCAGCGGCAGCGTGACCACCCAGGGCGATTCCTTGGGTTCGGCGCCATGCAGGGCGTGGATGCCCGGGCCATCGCCATGGTTGACCCAATGGCTCTCGTGATGCGCATGATCCTCGTGGTGCGTCTGGTGATAGCGCGGCTTGCCGTGGAACACCAGGAACAGCAGACGGAAGGAATACAGCGAGGTGACGAACACGCCGCACAGCGTCATGGCATAGGCAAAGCCTGCGCCCGGAATATTGGCCGCGTGCACGGCGGCGATGATGCTTTCCTTCGAGTAATAGCCGGAGAAGAACGGCGTCCCCACCAGAGCCAGGCTGCCGATCAGCATCGTGATCCAGGTAATCGGCATGCGCTTCCACAGGCCGCCCATATGGCGCATGTCCTGATCGTGCAGCATGCCCATGATGACCGAACCGGAGCCCAGGAACAACAGGGCCTTGAAGAAAGCGTGCGTCATCAGGTGGAAGATGGCCACGGAGTAGGCCGAAGCCCCCAGCGCCACCACCATGTAGCCCAGCTGCGACAAGGTGGAATAGGCCACCACGCGCTTGATGTCGTTCTGGATCACCCCCAGAATCCCCAGGAAGAAGGCGCCGAACGCCCCGATCACCAGGATCACGGACAAGGCCGTGGTGGACAATTCGTACAGCGGCGAAAACCGCGCCACCATGAAGATGCCCGCCGTCACCATGGTGGCGGCGTGGATCAGGGCGGAAATCGGGGTCGGGCCTTCCATGGAATCCGGCAGCCAGACATGCAGCGGCGCCTGGGCGGACTTACCCATGGCGCCCACGAACAGGCACAGGCAGGCCACCGTCAGCATCTGCCAATCCGTGCCCGGGAACACAATGGCCCCGAGTTCGTCGGCGCGGGCGAAGACCTCGGAATAATTGAGGCTGCCGGTATAGGCATACAGCAGGCCGATGCCCAGCACGAAGCCGAAGTCGCCCACCCGGTTGACCATGAAGGCCTTCATGTTGGCGAAGACGGCGGACGGCTTGGAATAGTAAAAGCCGATCAGCAGGTACGACACCAGGCCCACGGCTTCCCAGCCGAAGAACAGCTGCAGCATGTTGTTCGACATCACCAGCATCAGCATGGAGAACGTGAACAGCGAGATATAGGAGAAGAAACGGTTGTAGCCGGGGTCTTCGGCCATGTAGCCGATGGTATAGATGTGCACCATCAGCGAAACGCCGGTGACCACCACCATCATCAGAGCCGTCAGGGGATCGATCAGGAAACCGATCTCGAAGTGGTGCGATCCGATCATGGACCAGGTGTAGACCGTGCCATTGAAGGTCTGGCCGTCCAGCACCTGCTGCAGCACCACCAGCGAACCGATGAAGGAAATGGCCACGCCCAGGATGGTGACGCTGTGCGCCGCGCGGCGGCAAATCCAAGACCCCATGAAACCGGTGCCAAAGAGGCCCACCAGCAGGGCGGCCGCCAGCGGAGCCAGCGCGATCAATAAATAAAGACTTTCTGCAGACATGGTGTCCTTACCCCTTCAGCTGGTCAAGCTTGTCGACACTGATGTTGCTGAGATTGCGGAACAGCAGCACCAGGATGGCCAGCCCGATGGCAGCCTCGGCGGCGGCGACGGTCAGCACGAAAAACACGAAGACCTGCCCGTCCGGGTTGCCCGACCAGGCGGAAAACGCCACGAAATTCATGTTGGCGGACAGCAAGATGAGTTCGATCGACATCAGCAGCACGATCAGGTTGCGTCGATTGAGAAAAAACCCGAACACGCCGATGGCAAACAGAATCGCCCCGACGATCAGATAGTGGCTCAGTCCGATTTGCATCATTTTTCGGCTCCTTCGGATTCGGGGGCTGCGGGGGGCTGCTCGACCACGGCGGCCATTTGCACCACACGAACGCGGTCGGCCGCCTTGACCCGCACCTGGCGGTTGGGATGGGTGCGCTTGTAGTCGGTGCGCGCGCGCATGGTCAGGGCAATGGCGGCGATCATGCCCACCAGCAGGATCAGCCCGCCGATCTGCACGGCATAGGCAAAGTGGGTATACATGGCGGTGCCCAGCACCAGGGTGTTGTCGACATCGTCGGCCGGCAGCTGCAGCGGCGCCGCATCGCCCCAGGCGCGCAACACCACGAAGGCCATCTCGGCCACCATGATGCCGCCGATGGTCAAGCCCAGCGGCAGATAGACCTTCATCCCGCTTTTCAGGCCTTCCAGGCGCATGTCCAGCATCATCACCACGAACAGGAACAGCACCATCACGGCGCCGACATACACGATGACCAGCGCCAGGGCCAGGAATTCGGCCTGGATCAGCATCCACATCATGGACGCCGTGAAAAAAGCCAGAATCAGGTGCAGCACCCCGGTGACGGGGCTGGTGGCCGTGATGACGCGAAACGCCGCCACCACCAGCACGATGGCCAGCAAATAGAACAGAATTGAATCAAAACTCATGGTCGGTCTTCCGGCATCAGCGATAAGGTGCGTCGGCGGCGCGACGGGCGGCGATTTCGGCTTCGTAGCGATCGCCCACGGCCAGCAGCATGTCCTTGGTGTAGTACAGGTCGCCGCGTTTTTCGCCGTGGTACTCGTGCAGGTGGGTTTCCACGATGGCGTCGGTCGGACAGGCTTCTTCGCAGAAACCGCAGAAGATGCACTTGGCCAGGTCGATGTCGTAGCGCGTGGTGCGGCGGCTGCCGTCCTCGCGCTGCTCGGACTCGATGGTGATGGCCAGGGCCGGGCAGACGGCTTCGCACAGCTTGCAGGCGATGCAGCGTTCTTCGCCGTTGTCGTAGCGGCGCTGCGCATGCAGGCCCCGGAAGCGCGGCGACGTGGGTGTTTTTTCCACCGGATAGCGCAAGGTGATCTTGCGTTTGAAGAAATACCTGCCCGTCAGGCGCATGCCTTCGAGCATTTCCTTCAGCATCAGACTGCCGAAGAAGTCTTTGATTGCTTCCATGATGTTCCCCTTACTGCTGCCAGATGTTCCAGGGCGTCTGCATCCAGATCGCCACCACCACCAGCCAGACCCCCGTCAGGGGGATGAAGACCTTCCAGCCCAGACGCATGATCTGGTCGTAGCGGTAGCGCGGGAAGGTGGCGCGGAACCAGATGAACATGGACACGACGACGAAGGTCTTGATCCCCAGCCACAGCCAGCCCGGCACCCAGGTGAAGGGCGCGATGTCCAGCGGCGGCAGCCAGCCCCCCAGGAACATGACCGCGGCCATGGCCGACAGCAGGATCATGTTGGCGTATTCGCCCAGGAAAAACAGGGCGAAGCCCATGCCCGAGTATTCCACCATGTGCCCGGCGACGATTTCGGATTCGCACTCGGCCATGTCGAAGGGGTGGCGGTTGGTCTCGGCCACCGAGGCGATCACATAGATGATGAACAGCGGGAACAGCGGCAGCCAGTTCCAGGACAGGATGCCGACCCCGTGATCGGCGAACCAGCCGGCCCCCTGGCCCTGGACGATGCCGGAGAGATTGAGCGTGCCCGACACCAGCAGCACGGTGACCAGCACAAAGCCCACGGCGAGTTCGTAGGACACCATCTGCGCCGAAGCGCGCAGCGCCGCCAGCAAGGCGTATTTGGAGTTGGACGCCCAACCCGCCACGATGACCCCGTACACGCCCACCGAAGTGATGGCCATGATGAACAGCAACCCGGCATTGATGTTGGCCAGCACGACCTCGGGCTGGAAGGGAATCACGGCCCAGGCGGCCAGTGCCGGCGTCAGCGTGACAATGGGCGCGACGATGTACAGCACCGGATTGGCCTTGGTCGGCACGATGAGTTCTTTGGTCAGGAGCTTGAACACATCGGCGAACGGCTGCAGCAAACCCCGGTAGCCCACGCGGTTGGGGCCCAGGCGGATGTGCATGAAGCCGATCATCTTGCGTTCCCAATACGTGAGATACGCCACGCACAGGATGATGGGCACCGCGATGACGACGATCTTGACCAGGGTCCAGACGACCAGCCACGGGGTGGCGCCGATCATCTCGACGCCATAGGCGTTAAGGATATTCAACCAGTCCATTAGCGTCGCTCCAGCTGGATGGCGCCCGAGCCCATGCCCAGGGCCGCGGTCTGTTCAAAGGCGCCGGCAATGCGCACCGCATCGTCGGCCACGGTATTGTCTTCGGCCGCGATCAAGTCCGCGGCCCCATGGGCGCCGGCCACCCGCACGGCATCGCCGGCGGACAGGCCCTGGGCCTGCAGGGTGGCGGCATTCATGGCCGCCCGCGGGGGGGCCGAATTGACGTGCTCCTGCAGGGGCTGCGAACGGCGCACCAAGGCATCGGTGCGGTAGATGGGCAGCTCGGCCACGCGTTCCAGGCCGGCGGCGGGCGCCGCCGTGCCGGGCGCCCGGCGGATCTCGTTGGACAGGCGGCCGTCAATGCCGCCCACCATGACGGTATCGCGCACGGACTCGGAGGTTTCGTCATCGAAGCCTTGCAGGCCCAGCAGATTGCCCAGCACGCGCAGAACTTTCCAGCCGGGACGGGTATCGCCCACCGGCGCGGCCACGCCCTTGAAGCTTTGCACCCGGCCCTCGGCATTGACGAAAGAGCCGGAGGTTTCGGTGAATGGCGCAATGGGCAGCATGACATCGGCCCAGTTTTCGGCCGCCGAGCGGAAGGCGGTGAACGCCACCGCCATGGCCGAGCCCTGCAAGGCACGCACGGCCTGCTCGCCCAGTTCGCTGTCCAGCAGGGGCTCGGCATGCAGCACCAGATAGGCTTTCAGCGGATCGCCGCCCAGCATCCGGCGCGCATCCAGGCCGCCATCGGCGGGCACCGCGCCGGCCAGATAGCCGCCCACGGTATTGCCGCCGGGGGTCAGGAAGCCCAAACGCCCGCCCGCCAATTGGGCGATCAGCTGGGCATTGGCGGCCAGCAGGGCAACCTGGTCGTCGGCAACCGCCAGATTGCCCATGAACACGGCCACGCGTTCGCCGGACGCCAGGCTGCCGGCCACAGCGCGCGCGGCCTCGCCGGGCTGGACGCCCGCCAGGGTATCGGGCACGGCCTGGGATTTGAGACCCGCCAGGGCCACCGCGATTTCGGCCAGCGCCTGAGCCAGGCCGGAGGGCTTGACCGTGATGCGGCCGGTGACGGGCACCAGGGGATCGACGGCCACGCTGTCCACCAGGGACAGCTGCATGCCCTGCTTGGCGGCCTGGCGCAGGCGCTGCGCCATCAGGGGGTGATCCTTGCGCAGGAAAGACCCCACCACCAAGACGCGGTCGAGGGTATTGAGTTCGGCAATCGGCATGCCCAGCCACGGGGCACCCGCGCGCACGGCATCCAGGGCCGCGCCGTCGCCGCGCAGGCGGAAGTCGATATTGTCGGAGCCCAGGGCGCGGGTCAGGCGCGCCAGCAAGGCCAGTTCTTCGAGCGTGGCGGTTTCAGCGCCCAGCACCCCGATCTGCTTGCCGCCGCCGTCTTCGCGCACCTGATTCAGGCCCGTCACCACAGACTGCAGGGCATCCGACCAGGAGGCTTCGTGCCACTGGCCGTCGCAGCCGCGCACCATGGGCTGCCGCAGGCGGTCTTCGACATACAGGCCGGCATACGAAAAGCGGTCGCGGTCGCTGATCCAGCACTCGTTGACGGGTTCGTTTTCGAAGGGCACCACGCGCAGCACGCGATCCATCTTGGACTGCACCACCAGGTTGGCCCCCACGCTGTCGTGCGGGCTGACCGAGCGGCGACGAGCGAGTTCCCAGGTGCGGGCCCCCATCATGAAGGGCTTGGACAACAGAGCGCCCACCGGGCAGACGTCGATCATGTTGCCGGAGAGCTCGGATTCGACGGCCTCGCCCACGAAGGTGGTGATTTCGGAGAATTCGCCCCGGTTGAGCATGCCGATTTCCATGATGCCGCCGATCTCCTGACCCACGCGGATGCAGCGGGTGCAGTGGATGCAGCGCTGCATTTGTTCGGCGGAAATCAGCGGCCCCATGGGCTTGTGAAATACCACGCGCTTGGTTTCTTTATAGCGCGAGGCGGATTCGCCATAGCCCATGGCCAGATCCTGCAGCTGGCATTCGCCGCCCTGGTCGCACACGGGGCAATCCAGCGGGTGGTTGATCAGCAGGAATTCCATGACGGCGCGCTGGGCCTCGACGGCCTTGGGCGAACGCGTATGCACCACCATGCCGTTGGTGACCGGCGTGGCACAGGCGGGCAGTTGCTTGGGGGCCTTTTCGACCTCGACCAGGCACATGCGGCAATTGGCGGCAATGCTGAGTTTCTTGTGATAGCAGAAATGGGGGATGTACAGCCCGGCCGCGTGGGCAGCCTGGATGACCATGCTGCCTTCTTCGGCTTCGACTTTCAGCCCGTCGATGGTGAGTTCTACCATGGCGTGTCCTGACCCTACAGATACTTGGCGACCACACAATCCTTGTGGTCGACGTGGTGGACGAATTCGTCGCGGAAATGCTTGATGAAGCTGCGCACCGGCATGGCGGCGGCGTCGGCCAGCGCACAGATGGTGCGGCCCATCATGTTGTGCGCCACCGAATCCAGGGTGTCGATGTCGTCCATCGTGCCCTGGCCGTGTTCCATGCGCTGCATCATGCGGTACAGCCAGCCGGTGCCTTCGCGGCAGGGCGTGCACTGGCCGCAGGATTCTTCCATGTAGAAGAACGACAGGCGCATCAGGGACTTGACCATGCAGCGGGTTTCGTCCATGACGATGACGGCCCCCGAGCCCAGCATGGATCCCGCCTTGGCGATGGAGTCGTAGTCCATATTGGTGGCCATCATGATGTCGGCGGGCAGCACCGGCGAGGACGAGCCCCCGGGGATGACGGCCTTCAGCTTGCGCCCGCCCTTCACGCCGCCGGCCAGTTCGAGCAGCGTGGCAAACGGCGTGCCCAGCGGGATTTCATAGTTGCCGGGACGCTCGACGTCGCCGGAGATCGAAAAAATCTTGGTGCCGCCGGCTTTTTCGATGCCGGCTTCAAGGTAGGCCTGCGCCCCCATCTGGAAAACGAACGGCACCGCGGCAAAGGTCTCGGTGTTGTTGATGGTGGTGGGCTTGCCGTACAGGCCGAAGCTGGCCGGAAACGGCGGCTTGAAGCGCGGCTGGCCTTTTTTGCCTTCGAGGGATTCGAGCAAAGCGGTTTCTTCACCGCAGATATAGGCGCCGAAACCATGGTGCGCATGCAGCTGGAAGGAAAAGTCCGTGCCCAGGATGTTGTCCCCCAGGAACCCGGCCTCGCGGGCCTGTTCCAGGGCTTCTTCGAAGCGGCTGTAGATCTGGAAGATTTCACCGTGGATGTAGTTGTAGCCCACGGACGCCCCCATGGCGTAGCCGCCGATGATCATGCCTTCGATCACGGCGTGGGGGTTGTAGCGCAGCAGGTCGCGGTCTTTGAACGTGCCGGGTTCGCCTTCGTCGGAATTGCAGACCACGTATTTCTGGCCCGGCAGCTTGCGCGGCATGAACGACCATTTCAGGCCGGTGGGAAACCCGGCCCCGCCGCGCCCGCGCAGGCTGGACGCCTTGAGTTCGGCAATGACGTCGTCCGGCGTCATGCCGGTGGTGAGGATTTTTTTCAGGGCTTCGTACCCACCGCGCGCGATGTAATCCTGAAGACCCCAGTTCTCGCCGTCGAGCCCAGCCAGCAGCATGGGCTGGATGTGGCGGCCATGGAAGATCATGCTGCGCGCCGGGTCGTCGCCCAGGCCGGGATTCAGGGCATCCGTGCCGTATTTTTGCAAGACATCCAGGGCACTCATGCCGACTCCTTCAGTTCGCGGATCAGGGCGTCGATTTTTTCGGGTTGCATGCGGCAGCACATGTGCTTGTCGTTGGCAATCACCACCGGGGCATCGCCGCAGGCGCCCATGCATTCCCCTTCCATCAGGGTGAACAGGCCATCGGGCGTGGTCTCGTGGAAATCGATCCCGAGCTTGTCCTTGAGGTATTGGGCCGACTGCGTGCTGCCCTGCAAAGCACAGGGCAGGTTGGTGCAGATGGTCAGCGTGAAGCGGCCCACCGGCTGGGTGTTGTACATGGTGTAGAAAGTGGCGACTTCCTGCACCGCGATGGGCGGCATGCCCAGGTAGTCCGCCACGTCGCGGATCACGTCGGGCGACACCCAGCCCTTTTCGGCCTGGGCGATGGTCAGCGCGGCCATCACGGCGGATTGTTTCTGTTCCGCCGGGTATTTGGCGGTTTCCCGGTCGATGTCCCGGTAGGCTTGTTCGGAAAGCAGCATCGTCATGGTTCCTGTGATGTCCGTGCCTTTAACGGTCGATTTCGCCAAACACGATGTCCTGGGTACCGATGATGGTGACCACGTCGGAAATCATGTGGCCCTTGGACATTTCTTCGAGCGCGTGCAGATGGGCGAAGCCCGGCGCGCGGATCTTCATGCGGTAGGGCTTGTTGGCGCCGTCCGACACCAGGTAGATGCCGAACTCGCCCTTGGGGTGCTCGACCGCCGCGTAGGCTTCGCCTTCGGGCACGTGCATGCCTTCGGTAAAGAGCTTGAAGTGGTGGATCATGTCTTCCATGCCGGTCTTCATGCGTTCGCGCTTGGGCGGGGCGACCTTGTGGTTGCCCGTGATGACGGGGCCGGGATTGTTGCGCAGCCACTCGATGCACTGGCGGATGATGCGGTTGGATTGGCGCATTTCTTCGATGCGGCACAGATAGCGGTCGTAGCAATCGCCGTTCTTGCCCACCGGGATGTCGAATTCGACCTTATCGTAGACTTCGTAGGGCTGTTTTTTACGCAAATCCCACTCGATGCCCGAGCCGCGCAGCATGGGGCCGGTAAAGCCCAGCGCCAGGGCGCGTTCGGGCGACACCACGCCGATGTCCACCAGGCGTTGTTTCCAGATGCGGTTGTCCGTCAGCAGGACTTCGTATTCGTCCACGCAGGCGGGGAAGCGGTTGGTGAAGTCTTCGATGAAATCCAGCAAGGAGCCGGAGCGCGCTTCGTTCATGAGGCGCAGTTCTTTGTCTGAACGGTACTTGGAACCCTTGTACTGCGGCATGGTATCGGGCAGGTCTCGATACACGCCGCCCGGGCGATAGTAGGCCGCGTGCATGCGGGCGCCGGACACGGCCTCGTAGCAGTCCATCAGGTCTTCGCGCTCGCGGAAGGCGTACAGGAACACCGCCATGGCGCCGACGTCCAGGGCGTGCGAACCCAGCGACATCAGGTGATTGAGGATGCGCGTGATTTCATCGAACATCACGCGGATGTATTGCGCGCGCAGCGGGATCTGGATGCCCAGCAGGCGTTCGACCGCCATGCAATAGGCATGCTCGTTGCACATCATGGACACATAGTCCAGGCGATCCATGTAGGGCAGAGTCTGCAGGAACGTGCGGTGCTCGGCCAATTTTTCGGTGGCGCGGTGCAGCAGCCCGATGTGCGGATCGGCCCGCTGGACGACTTCGCCGTCGAGTTCGAGCACCAGGCGCAGCACGCCGTGCGCGGCCGGGTGCTGGGGGCCGAAGTTGAGGTTGTAGTTCTGGATTTCTGCCATATCAGTACCGCTCTATGCCGTAATGGTCTTCGCGCACCACGCGGGGCGTGATCTCGCGCGGTTCGATGGTGACGGGCTGGTAAACAACACGTTTTTGTTCGGCGTCGTAGCGCATTTCCACATGCCCGGAAATCGGGAAATCCTTACGGAAGGGATGGCCGATGAAACCGTAGTCGGTCAGGATGCGGCGCAGATCGGGGTGGCCTTCGAAGACGATGCCATACAGGTCGAAGGCTTCGCGCTCGAACCAATTGACGGATGGCCAGACATCGACCAGCGACGCCACCACGGGAAACTCGTCGTGCTCGGCGTAGACCCGCGCCCGCAGGCGCCAGTTGTGGGTGACCGACAGCAGGTGGACGACCACGGCGAACCGGCGCGGGTGGGTGTCGGTGTGGTCGGCGCCATACGTGGGCGCTTTCCAGGCGGAATAATCCACCCCGCAAAGATCCATACAGGATTCGAAGCGCAGGCTGGCATTGTCGCGCAGCGTGCGGCACACGTCGGCCCAGGCGGACTGGGGCAATTGCAGGGTGAGCTCGCCCCGGGATTCGGTCAGGTCGATCGAGCTTCCCAGGACATCGCGTAAATTGGTTTCTAGTGTCTGTAGCCGTGTCATATGCAGATCGTCAGGGTCGGATCAAGGGGAACGCCCGGCGCGGGCTGGGCCAAAGGCCGTGGCGCCCGACCGGGCATCCCGCTAGCGGGCGATGGTGTTGGTCAGGCGGATTTTGTTTTGCATCTGCAACAAGCCGTAGACCAGGGCCTCGGCCGTGGGCGGACAGCCTGGCACATAGACATCGACGGGCACGATGCGGTCGCAGCCGCGCACCACCGAATAAGAATAGTGGTAGTACCCGCCGCCATTGGCACAGGACCCCATGGACACCACCCAGCGGGGTTCCGGCATCTGGTCGTAGACCTTGCGCAGGGCCGGGGCCATTTTGTTGCACAGTGTGCCGGCCACGATCATCAGGTCGGACTGGCGCGGACTGGGCCGGAAGATGATGCCGAACTGATCCAGATCGTAGCGCGCCGCGCCCGCGTGCATCATTTCGACCGCGCAGCAGGCCAGGCCGAAAGTCATGGGCCACAAGGAGCCGGTTTTTGCCCAGTTGAGGAACTTGTCCGCACTGGTTGTCATGAAGCCTTTTTCCATGACGCCTTCTACAGCCATTTTGCTTACCCCCAATTATTCCCAGTCGAGCGCCCCGCGGCGCCATTCGTAGATAAAGCCCACCGTCAGGATGCCCAGGAAGATGGCCACCGCCCAGAAGCCCACCATGCCCACCGCGCCATTGGCCATGGCCCACGGGAACAAAAAGGCGATTTCCAGGTCGAACATGATGAACAGGATGGCCACCAGGTAGTAGCGCACATCGAATTTCATGCGCGAATCCCCGAAGGATTCGAAGCCGCATTCGTAGACGGAGAGTTTTTCGGCATCGGGGACATTACGCCCCAGCAAGCGCCCAGCCACCAGCAGCGCCGAGCCAATCAGTGTCGCAACAATGATGAAAAGCAGCACCGGGAAGTACTGTTCTAGGTTCATGGATGGCCCCTGCCAAAGAAGATCAAACTACGGGATTGTAGCATTTCGACAAGCACTGTCGCCGGGCTGGCCCGGCGCGTGAACACATTTGATGGCAATCAAGTCAGGGAAGCATGAAACGCCTTTCAGCCACCTGAAAGCGTCAGGGGAATGCACACGGGATCGGCATGTTTTTGAGCCGATCCACTTCTGAAAACAAGGGGATACCGGCGTTTCCCATGCAAGCCGCCACGTTGCGCAAGCGCCGGGGGCCGGCATCGAAGCGGGCGCAAAAAGGGGGCGAAAAGGCACAACCCGCCCGGCACGGCGCACGGCGATGGGCGGCCGAACAGCGCGTTCCGGGACTTTTTAACCTTGAAACATATCGCCCAAGCCGGCGGCGTCCTCGACAGTTGGCGGCCCGGTTCGTCGAAGCCGCGCCGAAGAACCACCAAGGCGCCCCGGGCCGCGACAGCAAACCGCTACAGCATATACACCGGCAGAAGATCCGCCATGTTCAGCAAATGGAACACGGCGGCCAGGCAGCCAAAAATGATCACCCCCCATGCCAAAGCATTGCCGCCAGGGCATTGAAAACCGCCCGGCGCGCGCGTCGGGTGCAAGCGCCGGCTTTTCAGCACCAGCAAGCCTGGAATAATGCACGTCCAGATGGTGGCGACCGCCCCCGCATAGCTGATGGCGACCACAAAACCGAAGGGCACCAGCAGCGACCCCAGCAAAGGCGGCACGAACGTCACCAACGACGTCTTGAAGCGGCCCAGACGGCTGTCGTCGATGCCCATCAGGTCAGCCATGTAGTCGAACAGCCCAAGGCCCACCCCGATGAACGAGGACAGGATGGCGGCCATGGAAAAGGCCGTCAACACGGTGTCCACATACTTCGAGGATACCGCGCCGCCGATGGCGGCCAGCAAGGTATCCACGTCCCCGCCCGCCGCCATGACCGGGCCGAAGCCCGGGCGCGGGACATTGCCGAACACCCCCAACAGCCACACCACATAGAACACCACCGCGATGCCGGTGCCGCCCAGGATCGCCCAGCCTGCGCGGCGCTCGTCGCGATAATAGATGCGCATCGAGGCCACCGAATGGTGGTAGCCGAACGAGGTGACCGCCACCGGCACCAGCACCAGGGCGTACTTGGCATAAGCGGCCTCGGATTCGCCTTGGTCGAACAGCAGCGCCAGATCGATGTTGGCCACCAGGCCATAGACGCTGAAGCCGAAAGTACCCACCATCAGAATGATGAGCAGCGTGGAGATGCGATCCACCAGGCGGGTGGACCACCAGACGAAAGCGCCGAACACGACGACGTAAAGAATGGCGGCCAGCTTGCTGTCCAGGCCCAGCATGCCCTGCAAAATGGCGCCCGCGGTCGTGGTGTAGGCATACAGCAGGATGGCGCCCACGAAATACACGGCCAAGTTGTTGATCACGCCCACCGCCGGGCCCAACAGTTCGTTGGTCACCGTATGGAACGAAGCGCGGATATTGCTGAAATGCTTGAAGGTTTCCAGCAGCATCCAGCCGGAGGCGGTCATGACCACCATGGTCAGGACGATGACCAGGATGGACCAGAAGGTCCAGGCCCCGGCGCCGGCGCTGGGCAGGGCCAGGATGCCCGCCCCCACGCACACGCCCGCCACGATGCAGGCACCGCCGAAAATCGAGGGCGATTGATTCATATTGTCTCCAGAGTTTTATTTATATGCTGCAAAGCCATGCCGAAAGCGGCATGGCGAATGATGGCTTGGCCGGTGAAATCGTCCATCCGCCTGGTTTCCGGGCCAGCGCCAGGCAGCCAGGCAGGCCCGGGCCCGGCGCACAAGGCGCCGCCCCCGGCGGCCCCGGTTTTAACCGATTTCTTTCAGGCGCGCAGTGAAGTGGCGCAACACCGGCGGCTCGTAGATGAAATCCAGGCCCTTGATGGCGCCGGCCCCCGCCTTGACCCGGGCAAAGGCCTCGATGATGAAATCCATATGGGTCTGCGTGTAGGTGGCCCGCGGGATGGTCAGGCGTAGCAGTTCGGCCGGGCATGCCATTTGCCGGCCGGTTCGGGGATCGCGCCCCTGCAGCAATGAGCCGATTTCCACCGCCCGCACGCCGCTGGTCTTGTAAAGTTCGCAACTGAGCGCCTGGGCGGGAAACTGCGTGCTGGGAATATGCGGCAGCAGCTTTTGCGCATCGACGAACGCCGCATGGCCGCCGGCCTGCTGGCACGGGATACCTGCGTGTTCCAGCCCATCGACCAGGTATTCGATCTGGCGAATGCGATAAGCCAGCCAGTCCTCGCGCATGCCATCGCGCAGCCCCACAGCCAGGCGTTCCATGGCACCGCCTTCCAGCCCGCCATACGTGGGGAAACCTTCCTGCAACACACACAGCGTGCGGCATTCGTTGTAGACGTCTTCCAGGGACTCGTCCCGGAAGCACAACAATCCGCCCATGGGCACCATCGGGTCTTTCTTGGCCGACATGGACAGGATATCGCCGTACTTATAGGTTTCCCGGGTGATTTCCTCGATGCTCCAGCCTTTGTATTCGGCTTCGCGCTGCTGGATGAAGTAGGCATTTTCAGCAAACCGGGCCGAATCGATCACCAGGGGGATGTCGTGTTTCCGGGCAATGGCATGCACGGCCTTGAGGTTGGCCAGCGATACCGGCTGGCCGCCCGCCGAATTATTGGTGATCGTCGCCACGATATAGGGGACGTGCTGCGCGCCGACCGCCGCGATGGCCCGCTCGACGCGGGCCAGGTCGAAATTGCCCTTGAAGTCCGCCCGCGCGGCGGTCTCGAAGGCTTCCTCGGTATAGGCATTGACCACCTGGCAGCCATTGACCTGCGTATGCCCTTGCGTCGTATCGAAGAAATAGTTGGAAATCGCGGTCATCTTGCCGCGATCCAGGCCCTTTTCCTTTTCGCGTTTCTTGATCAGCGCCGGGATGTAGAGCTGTTCGGCGCCACGCCCCTGATGGGTGGGAATGGTGTACTGGTAGCCGAACACCGCCCGCACCGTGTCGCGCAGACGATTGTAGCTGCGGCTGCCCGCATAAGCCTCATCGCCGCGCAACATGGCGGCTTGCATGTCCTGGGTGACGGCGCCGGTGCCGCTGTCGGTCAGCAAATCAATGAACACGTCTTCGCTGTCCAGCAGAAACGGATTCATCCAGGCTTTTTTGATAGCGGCTTCCCGATGGGCGCGGGTAGTGCGCTTGACGGGTTCGATCACACGAATCCGAAAGGGTTCTGGCAGGTGCTTGAAATTTTCCACAACAATATCCAGGAGTTGACAGTGATAAACAAGAGAGCAAATTGTTTGAGAAATCAATAAATTTTTATCAAAAATCGTATTTTGTTTTAATTTATAGGGAATTCAACGTTATTTTGTCTCATGAAAGAGAGTAAAACCATATTAAATGATGAAATATTTATCAAAATAAGGGTTTACCCAATATTTCTTGATAAACAAACAATAAAATGATAAAAATTTATTGATTAATAGGGGAAAATATGCGACACAACATCGGCTTGATCAATTTTCTGGGCCAGGTATTAGGGCCGGATTACGGCATCGCCCTGTACGAACGCACGGGCGCCGATTTCACGGCGATTGCCGTCAGCAACGGCCATCTCTGCGATTGCGGGCTGGGCGCCGCACTGCCCGCCGCCTTGCGGCAGCGCCTGGAGCAAGATGCCAGCCAGGCCGATACGCGGGTCACACCGGTGGCCCATGTCACGCGTCAACAAAAAACCCTGCGCGCCTCGATCCATCCCTTGTATGACCTCAACGGCCGATTGGAAGGAGCCATCTGTATTTATTTCGACGACAGCCGCTACCGCAGCCTCAGCGCCCAGTTGCTGCGCCTACGCCACCCGGACAGTTTCGTGGATCATTATTTCGAAGCGTCGCCCGCGCACGATTCGGCAGCGCCCGCCATCGCCGCCGGACCCGCCGCCGAAGCCCTGAGCCCAGAACGCGTCTTGCAAAAATACTTTCCACCCAGCGCCCTGCCAGCGCCCGGCAAGTTGAGCGCCAAAGAGCGCAAGGCATTGGTCGGGAAACTGATGGAGTCCGGTTTTTTTGAGCTCAAAGGGGCGGTTCCCGCGCTGGCCAAGCACATGGCTTGCTCACCCGCTACGGTGTATCGATATGTGGCGCGGCAAAAGGGATGACCGCCGGGCGGCTCTGTAAAAAGCAAAGGGGGAAAACACAGGGAATCGGAAACAACAGGACAGTCGTCTGAAAACCAGGGAAGGCCAGAAAACCGGGTATGCCTTTTCTGTCCCCCTGCCGCCCTGGGGCCGGATGATCCCCGGAATAATGAGGCATCCATGCATCTGGATGTCCGTCATGCCCAAACGCCCGCCCCCGCACTCTTCCACTGCCGACGACCACGACAGCCCCTGGAAGCTGGCGCTGGAACTGTACTTCCCGCAGGCCCTGGCCCTGCTGGCCCCCGCGCTGCACCAGGCCATCGACTGGACAGTCCCCCCAGAGTTTCTCGATAAAGAACTGCAAGCCATTGCTTGGCCAGGCAAAAAAGGCCGCCGCCTGGTCGATAAGCTGGCGCAAGTGCGCCTGCGCGACGGCACGCGTGCCTGGCTGCTGATCCATGTGGAAGTCGAACACCGCCTGGACGGCCCGCAAGTGTCAACGCCGACTGAAAACTGACCCACTTTCGTCGGAATCGTCGGAGTAAATCTGACCCACCCCGGCGTCCAAAAA
>NZ_JBLGTV010000014.1:0-75773 GCF_047468865.1 Castellaniella hirudinis | reverse complement strand
TTTTTGGACGCCGGGGTGGGTCAGATTTACTCCGACGATTCCGACGAAAGTGGGTCAGTTTTCAGTCGGCGTTGACAACGAAGCCGGGTACAACCGAACCAAGAACGAAAAAGATGTCTCTACGTGAGAGGTCGCTGCTAGTCAGATTCAAATGTTGAACCTTCGTGCAAGTTCGTCTGCTCTCATAAATCTGTGATCTTGACGCAAATTCGGGGCTGCTTGGCCGATGGCATCGAGGCATCCGCGCAGTTCTGACGATAGCCAAGATGGCTGGTTGCCCAGAATGGTGTGCAACAGCCGCAGCGCATCTTCTGGGAAGCGGGCAGCCAGACCGGATTTCTTCAATCGATGAATCACATAGTCGGGATGTTGGGCCACGCGCAGCCAGTTTCCAACGGATGCCATCGCGGATGGAAATTCTCCGCCTGCCGCGACGCACAGGCGAGCCAGCGATTCAGCGTTGGCGCCCGATGCTTGATCGTTGGATTTCGGCCAGATCTTTTCCCAGAACGGTAAGACTCGATTTTTCCAGTAGTCCTCACGTTGATCGCCAGCGCTTTCCAGCGCTCGAACCAATGTTTGGGCTGATTGGCGCAGACCTTCCGCCGGAAGTGCTCGGACGGCAGAGGCCAACTGCGCTATGGAGAACGTGTCGCCGGGGTCGAGCGCCGCGAATGTCAGGAATGACGCAAATTGCTCGCGGTGCTTGCCCAGTTGCTCATAGTGATGGACTGTATCGAGGAAGGCAGGTTTGATCGCCGCCATCAGTGGGCGGTACAGCCGTGGGGACCAGAGGAAGCCCTCCCACGCTGCCTGTGCTTCGGCTTCGCAATAGTTCCAATCGAACAGGGGTAATAGGTATTGTTCAGACCAGGCCTTGTCTACGCGGAACAACGAGAGGGCATGGGCGGCCAGCAGCACTCGGGCGTGCCTGAATTTGGTGATCTGTGTATCGCAAAGATCCGTGAAGATGGATTTGATCTCCTCGGGTACGTGTCGCTGAAATGGTATTTTTGCATCATGAGTGATACTGCAACTTGCTTGGCATCCCTAGCAGCACAACAACCAGTCGCCAGCGCTGCCACTAGCGCAGGAGCTGGCGACTCGGCCTGAATCCCCCCGGGTTTTGAGGAGGCTCCAACTTTTGAGAGAGTGGAGCCATGAGCAACCAAACCAAATTTTCCCCTGAAGTGCGTGAGCGCACGGTGCGCTTGGTGCAGGTGCCGGTAGCGTTGGCGATCCGTTCTGGGAAAGTGTTCAAGCTCCGCAGGCTGGAATAGATATTCCCATTTTTGTACGGTATAATTCCGTACAAAGGAGCCTGCTATGACTACCGCTACCGCTCGTCTAGATCTACGAATTGAACCCCGCGACAAAGACCGTATCGCCAAGGCTGCCGCACTGCGTGGCATGCCGATTTCGACCTTTGTGCGTGATGCTGTCCTGCGCGAGGCGGATACCGCTATTGCGGCCGATACCGTGGTCACGCTGTCTGTCGAGGAGTCTCGTCGTTTTCTGGCCGCGTTGGATGCTCCGTTCAAGCCCAATAGCCGCCTGAAGAAAGCAATGGATGCCGCCAAGCGTTTAGCAAAGCACTGACGCGGATGGTACTCACTTTCACGATCCTCGATGGTCGTCAGCATGATCGCGAGGGTTTCACCTGTGGCGTGACGGCATTAGACGATTACCTGCGTCAGAGGGCAGGCCAGCATCAGCGTGACGGCATTGCCACAACGCATGTCCTGATAGACAACGAACAGCCTGCCCACATTTTGGGTTACTGCACGTTGGCTGCGGCACAGCTCTATCTGGATGAGCTACGGGAAAACGATCGTAAGCGCTTGCCTGCCTACCCTGTGCCAGCTATACGGGTTGGCCGCTTGGCGGTGTCGCAGTCCGAGAAGGGCAAGGGTTATGGTCAGTTGCTGCTGGGCCACGCGGTCAATGTGGCTCTGTCCGTGCGGCAGAGCATGGGCGTGCGTGTCTTGGTAGTGGATGCCAAAGATTCGATGGTGGCAGCGTTTTATGAGGGCTTTGGCTTTCGTCGTACGGTCAGCGAGGCGTTGACGCTATATCTGCCAATATCCGCTGCTTGATTTGCCAGATTTTTGCAAGAAAAAGCAGTTTTTCTCTACATGGTATTTTTCATGGCATCAGAAAATAAGTGCTTCCCAAGCACATGATTTTCAAGAAAATTTCCTCACTATTTATAATCGAGTGGGGGTGAATTTGCGTTGCGCAACGCCACGCAACAACAACCAAGAACAAGAATAAAGCCCTGGCTTGTAAATGCTTTTGCTTTTCCATCTGGGATGATCTAGCAACGCGAGGAAGTTACAAGCAGAAAAAATTGATGGTGTTTTTGATGGTACGGCTTGACCGGCGCACCATCGCACGCAATCAGAACCATCGTGGATAGGTGCGCGCGTTGCTTTTTTGCCGCCCGAGCCGATTCTCCCAGAGATTTCCCCATATTTTTCTTGCATCATATCTGTGTGATGGGTAAAAATATGCGCATTGCGTATATGGAGCCCAAAATGGCTGTCTCTCAACAAGTTTTTCTGCGCGATGCCATGCGTCGCCTCAACCTGACTCGGGATGTGTTTGCGGCGCGTATCGGGGTCAAGCGCCGGGCTCTGGATACCTGGCTGCTGCCGGAGGAGTCCCAGGAGGCCCGCAGCATGCCGGAAGTCGTTTCGCGCTTCGTGACGGAAATCGTCGAGAATGGCGCCTTGCTGGAAAAGTATGCGCAAAGCGCACAATTCGGTTCCTTGCGTGATCGTATCGCCGTCGAAAACAAGCACCAGCTGTTGTCGGTGGATCAGTTCAGCCGCGAATCCGTCGAAGATTTGTTTCGCGTGGCCGATTTGATGCAGCCGATTGCGCGGCGCCAGAAAGTCTCGCGGGTGCTCGAAGGCGCGGTTCTGGGCAATTTATTCTTCGAGGCCAGCACGCGCACCCGCGTCAGCTTCGGGGCGGCGTTTTGCCGCCTGGGCGGATCGGTGTGCGACACCACGGGCTTTACGTTTTCATCCATGGCCAAGGGCGAATCCATCTACGACACCAGCCGCGTGATGAGCGGCTACGTGGATGCCATGGTGATCCGCCACCCGGACAAGGGCTCGGTGGCGGAATTCGCCGCCGCCACCAATATCCCGGTGGTCAACGGGGGCGATGGCGCGGGCGAACATCCCAGCCAGGCCCTGCTTGATCTGTATACCATTCTGACCGAGTTCTCCCGTTTGGGGAAACTGCTGGACGGGGCGCATATCGTGATGGCGGGCGACCTGAAGTACGGCCGCACGGTGCATTCGCTGATCAAGCTGCTGGCCTTGTACCGGGGGCTGAAATTCACCTTGATCTCGCCCCCCGGTCTGGAAATGCCGGAACATCTGCTGGAAAAAGCCGGCAAGAACGGTCACGTCATCGAACAGACGCACGACCTGGCCACCGGCCTGAAGGGGGCGGATGTCATTTATGCCACCCGGGTGCAGAAAGAGCGCTTCACCGGCGAAACCCTGGAAGGCTACACCGAGGAATTCCAGGTCAATCGGGCCATTGTGGATGCCAACTGCGGGCCGGACGTGATCGTCATGCACCCGCTGCCGCGCGACAGCCGCGAAGGGGCGCACGACCTCAGCATCGACCTGAACCACGACCCGCGTTTGGCGATTTTCCGGCAGACGGACAACGGGATTCCGGTGCGCATGGCGATTTTCGCCGTGTTGCTGGGGGTGGAAAACCTGGTGCAGCATTCCTTGCGCGACGTGACCTGGGCGCCGCCGTCGCACATTGGCCCGGACGACAGCGTGTTCCACGGGATTGATTGAGCCCGCGCCGCCGGGCGCAGGCTCGGCAGGTGGATGCGGCGTGCGTGCGCGTGCGCATCCGCTGCCGGCGCGCCCGCTGTAATGCCCTCGGGTGCCGGGATGCCCGGCTTCCGGGAGCATCCGGGTCAGCTTTTATCCGCCTTGATCTCACCCAGCGCGGCCACCAGGTCGTCCAGCAAGCGGGCCAGTTCGCCGGTCATCAGGGCGAAGTCGGCATCCAGGCGCTCGGCTTCGTTGGCGGCCTGGGCGTCCTGGTGTTCTTTCAGCACGTCCAGCGGGGCCACGCGCTTGATGTCCAGGTTGTCGGTCAGCACGAAGGATACCCGGTCGTTCCAGGTCAGGGCCAGGCGCGTGCATTGCTTGCCGGCGTCGATGTGGCGGCGCACTTCATCGGCATCCACGCTTTGGCGCACGTAGCGCACGGTGGCGCGGGATTCGCCCGTGGATCGCAGTTCGGTGTCCTGGTCGATGGTAAAGCCCGCCGGGGCTTCGTTTTCGCTCAACCAAAGCGTCATGGCGCTGGCGGGCGCAAGGTCAGTGTGCAGCGGCACGATGGGAAACGGCGTCAGGGATTTGGCCAGCAGGCCCAGGACTTCGTCGCTGCGGGCATTGGCGGCGGCGTCGATGGCCACCCAGTGGTTGACGGTGTCCAGCCAGATGCGGGTATCGTGGGCGATGACGAAGGCGCGCGGCAGCAGCTCCATCGTCATTTGCTCTTTGATTTCCTTCATCTGCTTGCGCCCGGGCTTGTAGCCTTGCTGTTCTTCGATCTGCAGGGCGCGGGCCTTGCTGGCCTGGTTGATCACGGTGGCGGGCAGCAGTTTTTTTTCGGTTTGCAGGCGCAACAGAATCTGACCATGCTGCGCGTAGACCAGGCCGCTGTCCTCGCGTGGCGGCAGCCAGCCCGAGACCTGGCTGTCCTGGCTGCCGCCGGGGCGGAAAGCCAGGGGTTCCAGGGCCGCTTCCAGGTCGGCGATGGTCAGCTTGGCTTCGGGGGCGAGGCGATAAAGTTTAAGATTCTTGAACCACATGGTCGTGTCGGGACGGGCAAAGACAAAAGGGCCTTGATTGTACGCGAAGTGTTTTGCCGTCCGGGCGCGGGTATTTTTGCTGCTTAAGGCGCGTCCAGATCGTTGTGGCGGGTTTCGCGCACGAACAGCATGCCCACCACCAGGGTCATGACGCAGACGGCGATCGGATACCACAGGCCGTCGTACATATTGCCGGTGGTGGCCACCGTTGCGAAGGCCACGGGCGGCAGGAACCCGCCGAACCAGCCGTTGCCGATGTGGTAAGGCACGCTCATGGAGGTATAGCGGATGCGGGTGGGGAACATCTCCACCAGCATGGCGGCAATCGGGCCATACACCATGGTGACCAGCAGCACCAGGAAAAACAGCAGCAGCAACACCATGATGTAGTTGATCTGGGAGGGATCGGCGTAGGCGGGGTAGCCATGGTGGCGCACGGCGTCTTTCAGCCGCGCCTGGAGTTCGGCGCTGTGGCGGGCGAATTCGGCGCGCGACAGGCCGGCGCCCTCGAAGGCGTCGATCCGCTGGTCGCCTACCAGGGCGTAGGCCACGGTATGGGCGGGGGCCGGCTGGTTGGTGTAGTGCACCGAATGGTTGGCCATGAAGGCCTTCAGCAGGTCGCAGGAGCTGGTGAAGGACGCCGTGCCCACGGGATTGAACTGCAGGGCGCAGTTGTCGGGGTGCGCCACCACATACACGGGGGCGTTTTCCTGGGCGCGTTCCAGCGCTGGGTTGGCATAGTGGGTCAGGCCCTTGAACACGGGAAAATACGTCAGGCTGGCGATCAGGCAGCCCGCCATGATGATGGGTTTGCGGCCGATGCGGTCGGACAGCGCGCCGAACAAGAGGAAGAACGGACAGGCCAGCAGCAGCGACATGGCGACCAGGACGTTGGCGATATTGGCGTCCACCCCCAGGGTTTCGGTCAGGAAGTACAGGGCGTAGAACTGGCCGGTGTACCAGACCACGGCCTGGCCAGCCGTCAGGCCCACCAGGGCCAGCAGGATCAGGCGCAGGTTTTTCCAGCGGCCGAAGGCTTCTTTGATGGGCGCGCGCGACACCAGGCCCTCGGATTTCATGCGGGTGAAGGCGGGGGATTCGTGCAGCCGCAGCCGTATCCAGACGGAAATCACCAGCAGCAGGACGGAAATCAGAAACGGCACCCGCCAGCCCCAGGCTTCAAAGGCTTCGTGGCCCAGCGTGGCGCGGGTGCCCAGCACCACCACCAGCGACAGGAACATCCCCGTGGTGGCGGTGGTCTGGATCCAACTGGTGAAAAAGCCCCGCCGGTGGTTGGGCGCGTGTTCGGCCACATAGACGGCCGCGCCACCGTATTCGCCCCCCAGGGCCAGGCCCTGCAGCAGCCGCAGCAGCAGCAGGATCAGGGGGGCGGCCGTGCCGATGGAGGCGGAGGAGGGCAGCACCCCCACCAGAAAGGTGGACAGGCCCATGATCAGGATGGAAACGACGAAGGCGTATTTGCGCCCCACCATATCACCCAGGCGGCCGAAGACCAGGGCGCCGAACGGACGCACGGCAAAGCCGGCGGCGAATGTCAGCAGCGCGAAGATGAACCCCGCCGTGGGCGTCAGCCCGGAGAAAAAGTGCTGGGCGATGATGGCGGCCAAAGACCCGTAGATGTAGAAGTCGTACCATTCGAACACGGTGCCCATGGAGGAAGCCAGGATGACGCGGCGTTCTTCGTGCGTCATGGGGCGGCGGTCATCGTCCGCGGGTTCGGCTGTCATGAAAGAATTGGATTTCATGTGCGAGTCCTGGGGATCTGGTCGCGCGGGAAGGTCACCCGCAGCCGGGTGCCCGCGCTGGCGGGGTCGCGGTGGTTGCCGGGCGGTAAAAAGGCGACGCTGGCCTGATGGTGGTCGGCGATCTCGCGCACGATGGCCAGGCCCAGTCCGCTGCCTTCGGCTTCGTGCCCGAGTATCCGGTAGAAGCGGTCGAAGACCCGGGACTGCTCGTCCGGGTGGATGCCGGGGCCGGTGTCCTGGACTTCCAGGCAGACCGACTGGTCGCCGTCGGCCAGGGCGCGCACCGTCACTTGGCCGCCCGTCGGGGTATACAGCAGGGCATTGTCGATCAGGTTGTTCAGCAGTTCCTGCACCATGGTGCGGTTGCCGAAAACCGGCAGGGGCTGGTCTGTGGACTCGAAGCCCAGGTCGATCCCGCGCTGGATGGCCTGATCGACCCAGCCGCTGGCGGTTTCGGCCGCCAGGGCGTTCAGATCCAGGGATTCGGTGGTGGGCGACTGGGTGGGATCCAGGGATTCGGCGCGCGCCAGCAGCAGCAGTTGGTTGACCAGGCGGGTGGCCCGCTGCGATCCCGCGACCAGTTGCCGCAGGCTGTCGCGCATGCGGGCGGGCTCGTGTTCGCGCAGGGCGATTTCGCATTGGGTGCGGATGCCCGCCAGCGGGGTTTTCAACTGGTGCGCGGCATTGGCCACGAAGCGCCGCTGGGATTCGATGGAAGCGGAGAGCCGCTGCAACACGTTGTTCATGGCGGAAATCAGGGGCACGATCTCGGCCGGCGCCAGGTCGTCGCGGATCGGCGACAGGTCGCTGGGCTTGCGCCGCCGCATGTGTTCCTGCAGCAGGCTGAGGGGTTCCAGCCCTTGGGTCAGGCCCAGGCCCGCCAGCATGGCGGCCAGCGGCAGGATGATCAGTTGGGGGGTCAGCATGCCGGTCAGAATTTCCTGCTGCAGGGTGGCGCGCGCCTCGGCGGGCTCGGACACCACGGTCAGAAAGCCGGTGCCGTCGCGGTCGCGCCCGCCCCACATGTAGGCGATGCGGATGGCGCGGTGATTCAGGATGGCGTTGCGGTAGCGGATCTGGTCGATGTCGTAGGCCCAGTTTTCCGGCGTGGGGATGCCGGGGTCGCCGGCCATCAGGTGGCCGTTGGCATCCAGTATCTGCCAGGTCGTGGGGGTGTCTTCGGCGTTGCCCGCCAGCACGGTGCGGGCCGATTCGGACAGCGTGACGCCCTGGCTCAGGTGCTGCTGCTCGACTTCGTGGCGCAGCAGGCGCAGGTGGCTGGCCAGGGTTCGGTCGTAAGGCGAATTGGCAATGTTGAGTGAAATGAAATAGGTGATGACGATGCCGATCGACCACAGCACGAACAGCGGCACGATCATCCACAGCAGGATGCGGCCCAGCAGGGTCGAGTGGCGCCTGGGCCGTTTTTTGCCAGCGGGCCGCGGGTCGGCGAACATGGGCGCGGGTTCAGCCGGCGGGGGCGGTGTCGGCCGCCTGGCTGCGGCTTTCGGGTTCCAGGCAGTATCCCAGGCCGCGCACGGTCAGGATGCGCATGTCGGCGGGCTCGATTTTTTTGCGCAGGCGGTGGATGTAGACCTCGATGGCGTTGGTGGTGACTTCTTCGCCCCATTCGCAGAGCAGATCGACCAACTGGTGCTTGCTGATCATGCGGCCGCTGCGCGAAAGGAAGATTTCGAGCAGGCTGGTTTCCCGGGCGGAGAGTTCGACCGGCGCGTCGTCGATGGTGGCGGTGCGGCCGTTCAGGTCGAATGCCAGGCGGCCGTGGCGCAGCACCGAGGCGCGCCCGCCCCCGTGACGGCGGATCAGGGCGCGCACCCGGGCTTCGAGTTCGGTCAGGGCGAAGGGTTTGGACATGTAGTCGTCGGCCCCCAGATCCAGGCCTTCGACGCGCTGCTCGATGGAGTCGGCGGCGGTCAGGATCAGCACGGGCAGGGGGGTGCCGCGCTGGCGCAGCTGGCGCAGCACGGACAGGCCGCTCATCTTGGGCAGGCCCAGATCCAGAATCAGGAGGTCGAAGCTTTGCAGTTTCAGGGCGGAATCGGCGCTGGAGCCGTCGTGGACGACGTCCACCGCATAGCCGTCGTAGCGCAGCGACCGGGACAGGCCATCCGCAAGAATACTGTCGTCCTCGGCAATCAGGATACGCATGGCGGGAAAAGCGTCTAGGATAAAAAGAAAAGTGCCACGGGGTGAAACACTGGCACCGGAACGTTGCCGATTGTCCCATGCGCAGCCTCGGGCGTCATTTAGGGTTAACGATGGCGGACGGATAGGGCGGGGCGCGGACGCCGGGGCGGCGTTTGCGCCCCGCCGGGACATTAAGGTCCATGGCTGTTGATTTATACAGTATAATTTAATGCCATAATTTCTTTATGACCGCATCTAAATCCCCCTCGAAAAAAAGGAACCCTTCCATGGACGAACGCACCGGCAAGGCCAACCCCGAACGCGCCAAGGCGCTGGCCGCCGCCTTGTCGCAAATCGAAAAGCAGTTCGGCAAAGGCTCGATCATGCGCTACGGCGACAACCAGGTCGAACACGACATCCAGGTGGTGTCCACCGGCTCGCTGGGGCTGGACATCGCCCTGGGCGTCGGCGGCCTGCCGCGCGGGCGCGTCGTCGAAGTCTACGGCCCGGAATCCTCCGGCAAGACCACGCTTACCCTGCAGGTCATTGCCGAAATGCAAAAAATCGGCGGCACCTGCGCCTTCGTGGATGCTGAGCACGCGCTCGACGTCCAGTACGCCGCCCGCCTGGGGGTCAACCTCGAAGACCTGCTCATCTCCCAGCCCGACACCGGCGAACAGGCCCTCGAAATCACCGACGCCCTGGTGCGCTCGGGCTCGGTCGATCTCATCGTCATCGACTCGGTGGCCGCCCTGGTACCCAAGGCCGAAATCGAAGGCGACATGGGCGATTCCCTGCCCGGCCTGCAGGCCCGCCTCATGAGCCAGGCCCTGCGCAAGCTCACGGCCACCATCAAGCGCGCCAACTGCATGGTCATCTTCATCAACCAGATCCGCATGAAAATCGGCGTCATGTTCGGCAACCCAGAAACCACCACCGGGGGCAACGCGCTCAAGTTCTATTCCTCCGTGCGCCTCGATATCCGCCGCATCGGCTCCATCAAGAAAGGCGACGAAGTCATCGGCAACGAAACCCGCGTCAAGGTTGTCAAGAACAAAGTCGCGCCGCCCTTCAAGCAGGTGGAATTCGACATCATGTACGGCGCGGGCATCTCCCGCGAGGGCGAGATCATCGACCTCGGCGTGCAGGCCGGCTTTGTCGACAAGGCCGGCGCCTGGTACAGCTACCAGGGCACCCGCATTGGCCAGGGCAAGGACAACGTGCGCGAATACCTCAAAGAACACCCGGATCTCGCCTTCGAAATCGAAAACAAGGTGCGCGAACAGCACGGGGTCACCCTGCGGGCGGCCCCCGCCGGCCGGCCCGCCGCCGAGGCGCCGGCGGCCGATGCCGCCCAGGTGCCGGCTGCGGATGCCGAATAAGGCGGTCGACGGCTTGGGCAGGGCTGCCGATGGCCCCGGCGTGGGCGTCGATGGTTTCTATAAAGCCGCCGATGGCCCTGGCAGGGCCGCCGGCGGCCCCAGCCTGAAAGCACGGGCCATCGCCTATCTGTCCCGGCGCGAACACTCGCGCCGGGAACTGCAGCGCAAGCTGTCGGCCTATTCAGACGACCCGGACGAAATCCAGGCCGTGCTGGACGCGCTGGAAAAAGACCATTGGCAGTCCGACCAGCGCTACGCCCAGGCCTATGCGCACCGCACCGCCGCCCGTCAGGGCACGCGGCGCATCCTGGGGGCCCTGCGCCAGCAGGGGCTGGACGACACCCAGCTGGCCGACCTCCAGGAAACCTTGCGGGCGACGGAATTCTCCCGCGCCCGGGATGTCTGGCAAAAAAAATTCTCCGCTTTGCCGCTCGATGACAAGGACTACGCCCGCCAGTACCGCTTTCTGGCGGGGCGGGGGTTTTCCGGCGATGTCATCAGCCGCCTGTTGGCCGGGCGAGACTGACCCCGCGCCCGCCGGCGACCCCTCCGGCGCTTAAACGGCCATCCGATCCATGGCTGCTCAGTCCGCCCGCCGGATGCCGGGCAGGGTCTCGAAGCTGGTGCGGCGGGCCTGCTCCAGAAAAGCCTGCATATAGGGCGATTCGGCGTCTTCGGCGCGGATGCCGGCCTGCAGCGTGCGCCATATCCCGTCGCCCAGACGGCAGATGCGCAGCCCCGGCAGGTTTTTGTATTCGTCCAGGGCCCAGCTGGGCAGGGCCGCCACGCCGCGGCCGCTGGCCACCAGTTGCACGATCATGGGGGTCAGTTCCGCTGTGCGGATGCCGGCCGGCTCGACCCCGGCGGGATCCAGGAAAGTCGTGAACACGTCCAGGCGGCCGCGATCCACCGGGTAGGTGATCAGCACCTGCGTGGCCAGATCCGGCGGGGCGATGGCCTGGGCCGCGCCCAGCGGCCCCTGGCTGGATACCGCCAGCACCAGCTCGTAGGCGAACAGCGGCGCATACAGTACGCCATCCAGAGCTTCCGGGTCCGAGGTGATCACCACGTCCAGATCGCCCCGGTTGAGGGCGGGCAGGGGGGCGAACGAAAACGCCGCCGACAGATCCAGGGCGACCTCGGGCCAGTCCTTGCGGAAGCTGTCCAGCGTGGGCATCAGCCACTGGAAGCAAGAGTGGCAGTCGATGGCCACGTGCAGGCGGCCCGCGCGTCCCAGCGACAGCCGATGCAGTTCCAGCTCGGCGGCCCGCACCCGGGGCAGGACGTCTTCGGCCAGGGCCACCAGCCGCAGCCCCGCCGTGGTCAGGCGGGCGGGGCGCGTGCGCCGGTTCAGCAAAGGTGTCTTCAGACGCACTTCGAGGTCGCGCAGCTGGTGCGACAGGGCGGATTGCGTCAGGTGCAGGCGCTCAGTGGCTTCTTGCAGGCTGCCGCTGTCGCGGATGGCCAGCAGGGTTTCCAGGTGTCGAATCTCTAGCATGAATAATTTTCATCTAATAGGTGCACACTTTGATTTTTTATTTCTGATGGTGCCGTGCACAATGTTGTTCATTGAATAAATTTGATGTTAACAGGGATTTAGTATGACAACTATTCATAATCTTGGCTTTCCCCGCATCGGTGCGGCCCGCGAATTGAAACGGGCGCAGGAAGCCTATTGGGCGGGCAAGGCCGACCAGAACAGTTTGCTGGACACCGGGCGCGAATTGCGCGCCCGCCATTGGGCCGCTCAGGCCCAGGCCGGCCTGCAGTGGGTGCCGGTGGGCGATTTTGCCTGGTACGACCAAATCCTGGAATGGACCACCCTGCTGGGCGCCGTGCCGGCCCGCTTTGGCCAGGCCGAGGACGCCCCGGTCGAATTGGACACCTTGTTTCGCATGGCGCGCGGCCGGGCGCCTTCGGGCACGCCGGCGGTGGCATGTGAAATGACCAAGTGGTTCGATACCAACTACCACTACATCGTCCCGGAACTGCATCCGGGCCAGACGTACCGCATCGCCCGCGAAGCCCTGTTCGAGCAGGTGGCCGAAGCCCAGGCCCTGGGCTACCGCGCGCGGCCGGTGATTCCGGGCCCCTTGACCTGGCTGTGGCTGGGCAAGGGCGATGCTTACACACAAGGGGTGGCGGACGAAGGCAAGCTGGCCTTGCTGGACGCGCTGCTGCCGGTATATGAGGCCGTGCTGCAGCGCCTGGCGGCCCAGGGGGTGGACTGGGTGCAGGTGGATGAACCGATTCTGACGCTGGATCTGCCCGCCGCCTGGCGGCACGCCTTCGCCCGCGTTTATGAACGCCTGGCCGTCCAAGGCCCCAAGGTGCTGCTGACGACGTATTTCGGCGACATCGAGGCCAATCTGGATGCTGTGCGCGGCCTGCCGGTGCATGGGCTGCACATCGACCTGGCGCGCGCGCCCGCCCAATTGGCTGCGGTGTTGGCCGGTCTGCGCCCCGACCAGGTGCTGTCCTTGGGGGTGATCGACGGGCGCAACGTCTGGCGCGCCGACCTGGATCGCATCCAGGCGCAGGTGCGGGACGCCGTCCAGGCCCTGGGCGAACGCGCCTGGCTGGCGCCGTCGTGCTCGCTGCTGCACGCGCCGATCGACCTGGCGCTGGAAACCGGCCTGGACGCCGAGCTGCGCAGCTGGCTGTCCTTTGCCCTGCAGAAGCTGGATGAACTGCGCCTTTTGCGCGCAGCGGTGGATCAGACCGCCACGGCCGCCGACCAGGCCGCCCTCGAAGCGGCGCGCCAAGCGGTGCGCAACCGGGCGCAGTCGCCCCGCATTCACCGCCCGGACGTCGCCCAACGCCTGGCCGGCGTCGACCAGGTCAGCCGCCAGCGCGCGCCCTTTGCCCAGCGCATCCAGGCGCAGCAAAAACGCCTGGGGCTGCCGCAGTATCCCACGACCACCATCGGCTCGTTTCCGCAGACGACTGAAATCCGCAGCTTGCGCCGCGACTGGCGCTCGGGGGCCTTGGGGGATGCCGCCTACGAAAAAGCCATCCGCGAGGAAATCGAGCGCGTGATCCGTTTTCAGGAAGAAGTCGGCCTGGACGTCCTGGTGCATGGCGAGCCCGAGCGCAACGACATGGTGGAATATTTCGGCGAATTGCTGGCCGGTTTTGCCTTTACCGCCTTCGGCTGGGTGCAGAGCTATGGCTCCCGCTGCGTCAAGCCGCCCCTGATTTTCGGCGACGTGGCGCGCCTCGCCCCCATGACGGTCGCCTGGTCGGCCTATGCCCAATCCCTGACGGACAAGCCTGTCAAGGGCATGCTGACCGGCCCGGTCACCATTTTGCAGTGGTCTTTCGTGCGCGACGACCAGCCGCGCGAGCAGACTTGCCGCCAGATCGCCCTGGCCTTGCGCGACGAGGTGCAGGATCTGGAAGCCGCGGGCATCACGGTAATCCAGATCGACGAACCGGCCTTCCGCGAAGGGCTGCCGCTGCGCCGCAGCGATTGGGCGGCCTATCTGGACTGGGCGGTGGACAGCTTCCGCCTGAGCACCAGCGGCGTGCGGGACGACACCCAGATCCATACCCACATGTGCTATTCGGAGTTCAACGACATCATCCAGGCGATCGCCGCCATGGACGCGGACGTGATCACCATCGAGACATCGCGCTCCAATATGGAATTGCTGGGCGCTTTCGAGGACTTCGCCTATCCCAATGACATCGGCCCCGGGGTGTACGACATCCACTCGCCCAACGTGCCCAAGGAAGACTGGATGATCGGCCTGATGCGCAAGGCCGCGCAGCGCCTGCCCGCCGAGCGCCTGTGGGTGAACCCGGATTGCGGGCTGAAGACGCGGGCCTGGCCGGAAACCCGGGCGGCGCTGGAATCCATGGTGCATGCCGCCCAGGCCCTGCGGCAGGCTGCTTGAACCCCCGCCGCCCGCCGGGCTGATCGCCGCGCCCAGGCGCGCCGGCCGCCCGGACGGGGATGCGTCTGAACCCGGCGGCCCGGCCCCTGATCCACAGGAGGCCGGGCCGCGGCTTTATAAGCAAATGCTGATGCACGGTATAATCGAAAGATTGAATTGTTCCAGGCGTATTTGATCCCATGCCTTTGTCTTCGCCGGCGTGTCCCCGTCAACCCGTGCATACGCGGTCTATCCGCGTCCAGGCCTATGTCCGTGAAGATGGCCTGTGGGATCTGGACGCCGAGCTCATCGACACCAAGGCTGACGACTTTCCGCTGCGCGATGGGGCGGTTCACCCGGCGGGCGCGCCCATCCACCACATGCATCTGCGGGTCACCATCGACGCGCAGTTCACCATCACCGATGCCCAGGTGGCCTACGATGCGGCTCCCTACGGCGACTTCTGCAGCGCCATCGCGCCCGACTACCGCCGTCTGATCGGCCTCAATCTGCTGAAACAGTTTCGCCACCAGGTGCGCGAGCGCTTTGGCCGCACGGCCGGGTGCACGCACGTCACCGAACTGACCCAGGTGCTGCCCACGGTGGCGATCCAGTCCATGGTGGGCCGCCAGCGCTTGCAGCCCGCCGGCCAGCGGCCTTTCCAGCTGGATGGCTGCCATGCCCTGCGGGTGGACGGCCCGGTGGTCGAGCGGCACTATTCCGCGTGGCACGTCGCCCCGGAAACGCTCCATGATGGCTAGGGACGGCGGCCCGAAGCGGGCGGCCGGCGGTTTTCTTTTTTTCTTCACTGACAGGTAACTCATGAAAATTCACGAATATCAAGGCAAGGAATTGCTGAAGAAGTTTGGCGTGACTGTCCCGCGCGGCATTCCCGCGTTTTCGGTCGAAGACGCTGTGGCGGCCGCCGAACAGCTGGGGGGGCCTGTCTGGGTCGTCAAGGCGCAAATCCACGCCGGCGGGCGCGGCAAGGGCGGCGGGGTGAAGGTCGCCAAGTCGCTGGACGAAGTCCGCACCCTGGCCGGCCAGATCCTGGGCATGCAGCTGGTCACGCACCAGACAGGCCCCGAAGGCCAGAAAGTGGGCCGCCTGTACATCGAGGAAGGCGCCGACATCCAGAAGGAATACTACCTGTCCGTGGTCACCGACCGCGCCACCCAGAAGGTGGCCTTCATTGCTTCCAGCGAAGGGGGCATGGACATCGAGGAAGTCGCGCATTCCTCCCCCGAAAAAATCATCACCGTGCAGATCGACCCCATCGAGGGCTTTACCCAGGCCGATGGCGACACGCTGGCCAAGGGCGTGGACATGCCGGCGGATTCCGTGGCCCAGTTCGTCGATGTATGCCGGAAACTGTATACCTGCTACATGGAAACCGACGCCTCGCTGGTGGAAATCAATCCGCTGAACCGCGACGGCCAGGGCAATATCATCGCCCTGGATGCAAAGTTCAACTTCGATGCCAATGCGCTGTTCCGCCACCCTGAAATCCTGGCCTACCGCGACCTCGACGAAGAAGACCCCGCCGAAGTCGAAGCCAGCAAGTTCGACCTGGCCTACATCCAGCTGGACGGCAACATCGGCTGCCTGGTCAATGGGGCCGGCCTGGCCATGGCCACCATGGACACCATCAAGCTGTTCGGCGGCGAACCCGCCAACTTCCTGGACGTGGGCGGCGGCGCCACCGCCGAAAAAGTGACCGAAGCCTTCAAGATCATGCTGAAAAACGATGGCGTCAAGGCCATCCTGGTGAACATTTTTGGCGGCATCATGCGTTGCGACGTGATCGCCGAAGGCGTGATCGCGGCCTGCAAGGCGGTCAACCTCAGCGTGCCGCTGGTGGTGCGCATGCGCGGCACCAACGAACAAAAAGGCAAGGAAATGCTGGCGGCCTCGGGCCTGCCCATCATCAGTGCGGACACCATGGCCGAAGCCGCGACCGCTGCCGTCGCCGCTGCGAAATAAGCATCACAGGGAATAGAACATGTCGATTCTGATCAACAAGGACACCAAGGTCATCACCCAGGGGATTACCGGCAAGACCGGCCAGTTCCACACCCGCATGTGCCGTGAATACGCCAACGGCCAGGCCGCTTTCGTGGCCGGGGTGCATCCCAAGAAAGCCGGCCAGGATTTCGAAGGCATCCCCATCTACGCCTCGGTCAAGGACGCCAAGGACGACACGGGGGCCACGGTCTCCGTCATCTACGTGCCGCCCGCCGGCGCCGCGGCCGCCATCTGGGAAGCCGTCGAGGCCGATCTGGATCTGGCCATCTGCATCACCGAAGGCATCCCCGTGCGCGACATGCTGGAAGTGCGCAACCGCATGCGTGCCGAAAATCGCAAGACGCTGCTGCTGGGCCCCAACTGCCCGGGCCTGATCACGCCCGATGAAATCAAGATCGGCATCATGCCGGGCCATATTCATCGCAAGGGCCGCATCGGCATCGTCAGCCGTTCGGGCACTCTCACCTACGAAGCCGTGGCGCAGGTCACCGAGCTCGGCTTGGGGCAGTCCAGCGCCGTGGGGATCGGCGGCGATCCCATCAACGGCCTGAAGCACGTCGACGTGCTGCGGATGTTCAACGACGACCCGGACACTGATGCCGTCATCATGATCGGCGAAATCGGCGGCCCCGATGAAGTCAATGCCGCGCAATGGGCCAAGGACAACATGAAAAAACCCGTGGTCGGCTTCATTGCCGGGGTCACCGCCCCGGCCGGCAAGCGCATGGGCCACGCGGGCGCCCTGATTTCCGGCGGGGCCGACACGGCCGACGCCAAGCTCGAAATCATGGAAGCCTGCGGAATCCGCACCACCCGCAACCCGTCCGAGATGGGCAAGTTGCTGAAGACCGTGCTGTAAGGCGCGGCGGGACAGGCCTGTCATCGCAGGCCGACTGCCGGGGCGACCTGGCAGCCGCCTGCCGATGATGATGCAAAAGCCCGCCATGCGGGCTTTTTTACGAGCATGACGATGATATTGGATGTTTTTTCCCAGCTGCATTGGGCGGCCTTGCTGCAGATCGTGGTCATCGATCTGCTGCTGGGCGGCGACAACGCGGTGGTGATTGCGCTGGCCTGCCGCCGCCTGGATGCCCGCCGCCGCCTGCAGGGGATACTCTGGGGGACGCTGGGGGCCATCGCCTTGCGGGTTCTGTTGATCGCCTTTGCCCTGACCCTGCTGGATATCCCTTATCTCAAGATCGTCGGCGCCTTGCTGTTGCTGTGGATCGGCGTGCATCTGATGCTGCCCGAGCCCGATGGCGCGCACCGGGTGCGGGAGGCGGCCTCGATCGGGTCGGCCGTGCGCACGATTATTCTGGCCGATTTCGTCATGAGCCTGGATAATGTCGTTGCGATTGCCGCCGCCGCCCAGAACACGATTGCCGATCATCGCATCGCCTACGTCGCCTTCGGCCTGCTCTTGAGTGTGCCCATCATCGTCTGGGGCAGCACCTTGGTGCTGCGCCTGATCGACCGGTACGCTTGGGTGGTGACGCTGGGCGCGGGCCTGTTGGGCTGGATCGCCGGCGGCATGCTGGTCACGGATGTGGCCCTGGCTCCGTTTCTGAGTCCGCTGGCCTCGCCGGTCGATTGGGCGGCCAAGGCCGTCGGCGCTGTCCTGGTGGTCGGGACAGGCTATTATCTAGCCCGTCGCCGGGCCGCCGCCCGGAAAAAGGTTGTTTCATGAATATCAAACGCCCCTCGCTGTTGCAAACCCTGATTTTTCTGGCGCTTGTCGGCCTGCTGGCACGTTTGGTGCTTTCCAGGATTACGCTGTAATGTCTCTTACCCCGCCTTCCCGCCTCGTCATCGCCACCCGGGCCAGCCGCCTGGCCTTGTGGCAGGCCCGTCATGTGCAGGCCCGCCTGCAGGCGCACTACCCTGGCTGTCAGGTCGAACTCCTGGAAATGACCACGCGCGGCGATCAGATCCTGGATCGCACGCTGTCCAAGGTGGGCGGCAAGGGCCTGTTCGTCAAAGAGCTGGAAACGGCTTTGTTGGATGGACGAGCCGACCTGGCGGTGCATTCGCTGAAAGACGTGCCGGTGGATCTGGGCGAGCCCTTTGCCCTGGCGGCCATTCTGGAGCGCGCCGATCCCTGCGACGCCCTGGTGTCCAACACGGTGGACAGCCTGGATGCCTTGCCCGCCGGGGCGGTGCTGGGCACTTCCAGCCTGCGCCGCGAATCGCAGCTGCGCGCCCGCTATCCCCAACTGCAGGTTCGCCCCTTGCGCGGCAACCTGGATACCCGTCTGGCAAAGCTGGATCGCGGCGACTATGCCGCTATCGTGCTGGCGGCGGCCGGCCTGCAGCGCCTGGGCCTGGCGCAGCGCATCCGCGCCGTGCTGCCCGTCGAATTCAGCCTGCCCGCGGCCGGGCAGGGCACCTTGGGCATCGAAACACTGGCGGCGCGCACGGAGATGCGGGCTTGGCTGGCCCCCCTGGGCTGCGCCCAGGCCCGCGTCTGCGCCCTGGCCGAACGCGCCGTGTCGCGCACCTTGGGCGGTTCCTGTCAGGTGCCGCTGGCGGCGTATGCCGTCTTGCAGGACGAGCAGATCTTCCTGCGGGCGCTGGTGGCCGAACCCGACGGCAGCCGGGTGTTGCGGGCGCAGGCCAGCGGCCTGGCCGATCAGGCCGAGCCCCTCGGGATCGCCGTCGCGCGCGATCTGCTGGGCCAGGGGGCGGATCAGATCCTGGCCCGGTTGTCGGCTTGATGGCAGACGCGCCCAGCCTGCCGGCTCTGGTGGTTCTGACCCGTCCGCCGGGGCGCAACGAGGCCCTGGCCGCTGCGGCGCGCCAGGCCGGACTGCGGGTGCTGCAGGCCCCTGCCTTGCGGATCGAGCGCCTGGATGCGCCCTACGTGGCGCCCCGGGCGGGCAACCTGCATGTCTTTGTCAGCGGCCAGGCCGTGGCGGCGTTCTTTGATCGCCCCGCGCGGGTGTGGCCCGCCGGGGCCTGGGCCTGCGCCGTGGGCCCGGCCACGGCGCAGGCTTTGCGGGCTTACGTCCCGGCTGAATGCATCCTCGCGCCGGCGGCGGATGCCGCGCCGGATTCCGAAGCCTTGCTGGCCGTGATCGTGGCCCGGGGCCTGCAGCCCGCCCAGGCCCATATCCTGCGGGCCGCCCATGGACGCAACTGGCTGGCCGAGCAATTGCGGCAACGAGGCTGGCAGGTGCAATGCCATGCCCTGTACCGGCGGCTGCCCCAGCCCTGGGATCAGGATACCTGCCTGCGGCTGTGCGCCGAAGCCCGCCCGTGTATTTTGCTGTTGACCAGCCTGGAGGCGCTGGACGCCATCGAGGCCAGCCTGCAGCGGCATCGGCTCGCCTGGCCGGCGCGCCTGTTTGCGGTCACGCTGCACAAGCGCATCGCCCGGCGTTTACAATGCCTGTACGCCGACCAGCCGGAACCCGCCCTGCGCATCGCCCTCAGCGCGCCAGAGGATGCGGCATTGTTTCAGGCTATAGTGGCAGCATCCCGACAGCTTTCCCGAAGGATCTGAACGCCGTCATGAGTCAAACCGATCACAGCCAGCCGACCCCTCCCTCCGAATCCGGCGCGCCGGCGCCCCAGCGCCGCACAACCCGCCTGTTGTGGCTGGTGCCCTTGCTGCTGGCCATCGTCCTGGCCGCCGCCCTGTACGAGCAAAACCGCCAGTACCAAGTCCTTCGGGCCGACTTCCAGCGCCAAAGCAGCGAAAACATCCAGCAGATCCAAAGCGCGCACCAGCAGGCCACTCAGGCTGTGACACAGGCGCGCGAACAATCGGCCGAAATCCTCAGCCTGCGCGGCGCGCTGGACACCCTCGGCGACCAGCTCGACGAACTCGATCAGGCTTTGCAAATGGTTTCCGACAGCGGCTCCGATCTCCTGCTGCTCAACGACATCGACCACCTGGTCACCATCGCGCAGCAGCAGTTGGCCTTGGGCGGCAACGTGGCCAATGCGATTGTTTCCCTGGAAGCCGCCCAGGCCCAGTTGGCCCGCGCCAACCGGCCCAACCTCGCCGCCCTGCAGCAGTCCATCAATGGCGACCTGGATCGCCTGCGCGCGGTGGCCACGATCAACCTGCCCGCCTTGTCCGGCCAGATCGACCAACTCGCCGACCTGCTGGGCTCGGCCCCGCTGCTGGTCGCCGACAAGGCGGCGGCCGGGCCGCCGCCGGGTGGGCTGGCCGCCGCCCAGCCGGCCGGGGCGCCCGGCGCCGCGCCTGCGGGCCAGGCGGGCCAGGATCAGCCCGCCTGGCAGCGCGTGGCGCTGGACGGCTGGCTGTGGGTGCGGGACGGGGCGGTTCAGCTGGCCCAGGATCTGCGCGGTCTGCTGGAAGTCCGCCGGGTGGACGATGCCGCCGCCTTGCTGATGTCGCCGGATCAGGCCCTGCAGTTTCGTGAGGGCCTGAAGCAGCGCGCCGTGACCGCCCAACTGGCGCTGATGATGCACCAGTCGCGCATCTGGAAATCCGAACTCGACCGCATCGCCCGGGCCGTCGATCAGCGCTACGACATGCGGGCGGAAGCCTCGCGCCAGGCCCTGGCGCTGGCCCGCGCACTGCATGACACGTCCATCGAGATCACACTGCCGACCGTGGACAACAGCCTGGCGGCCATCGCCGCCGCCCGCGAGGCGCAGGCCGATGCCCACGACGCCGCCGTTCCGGCGGCCGCGCCCGCGGGGGCCGATGGCCCCGATCCAGAACCCGCCATGCCCAAGACGCCGGCGGCGCCCGCAGGCGCCGATGCGGACTAAGGAGGCATGATGCGATCCTGGATCTGGAATCTCTTGCTGGTGGTGGCCGCCGTGGCGCTGGCGCTGGTGGTGCGCAGCCATGGCGGCAATGTCATCGTCGTCACGCCGCCCTGGCGTGTCGAACTCTCTTTGCCCTTGGCCATTCTTTTATCGCTGGGGGCTTTCCTGGCCCTGCACTGGCTGCTCCAGTTGTTGCGCTGGATGGGCAGCAGCCCGGGGCGCCTGCGCAGCTGGCGCGGGCGGCGGGCGCAGCGGCGCGATGTCGAACTGCTCGAACGCGGCTGGATCAACGTCCTGGAAGGCCGTTATGTCCAGGCCGAAAAAGACCTCTCCAACCTGCTGTCGCGCACGCGCTCGGCCGATCGCAAGGTGCTGGCGGGCCTGAGCGCCGCCCGCGCCCTGCACTTGCTGGGCGAAACCGCCCGGCGCGACCACACGCTGCAGCTGGCCCAGGATGCCGCCGGCCAGGACACGCGGCTGCGCCAGACGGTCGACACGGTCAAGGCCGAAATGCTGCTCGACCAGAACCGCGCCCAGGAAGCGCTCGACCTGCTTGAACCGCTGCAGGACGCCTCCTCGCGCTTCATGCATGCCACCCGCCTGCTGCTGCGCGCCCATCGCCAGTTGGGGCACGTGGATCAGGTGTATGCCCTGACGCGCCTGCTGCTGCGCCGCAGCGCCATCGACGAGGCCCAGGCGCGCACCTTCATCACCCAGGCGGCGGCCCAGCGGCTGGATGCGGCCGATGCGGCTTCCTGGGATGATATCTGGGGCGATCTCAATGCCGACGAACGCATGACTCCCGCAGTGGCCCTGGCGGGGGCCAAGGCCCAGATCCGCTTCGGGCAGCCGGCGCAGGCGGCACGCATCCTCCAAGCGGCGCTCAACCGCCAGTTGGACGACCGCCTGTTGCGGGCCTATGCGCAGTGCGACACGAAGCAGGCCCGGCAACGGCTTGGCCATGCCGAGCTCTGGCTCAAGTCCAATCCAGACCATCCCGGCCTGCTGGCGGCCCTGGGGCAGATCTGCCTGGCGGCCCAGCTGTGGGGCCAGGGCGCGCACTATCTGGAACGCAGCCTGGCCTTGCGCGCCGATATTCACATCTATGCGCTGCTGGGTAATCTGCACGACGCGCTGGGCCACCCCGATCAGGCCCTGGCGTACTGGCGGCGGGCCTGCGAAGCCGCGGATGCCGAACTCCCCCTGATCCACCGTCCGCTGCCGGCCGCCGACACGCAGGGCGACCCCCGGTTCGTCGCGGACTCGCCGGCGGAATCCGCCGCGGATGCGGCGGCATTGCCCGTGGCCGCCAGCGGCGCCTACCTGCAGGATGCCGAGGACGCCGCGTCCGAGCAGCCCGTCCGGCAGCCGCCCGCCGCCGCCGCGCCGCCCCGGCAGGCCGCCGCCGAAGAAGACTACTTCGACACGGCCCCGATTCCCGGGGTGGATATGTCGCTCACCTCGGATGGCGGCCCCAGGAAATAATTTTCATCTCATCACCCTAAGGAATCTCATGAGCCTAGACCGTGTCCCCGCCGGCGACAAGCTGCCGGAAGAATTCAACGTGGTCATCGAAATCCCGATGAATGCCGATCCCGTCAAATACGAGGTCGACAAAGAAAGCGGCGCCGTGTTCGTCGACCGTTTCATGCTGACCGCCATGCACTATCCGTGCAATTACGGCTATATCCCCCAGACCCTGTCCGAAGACGGCGATCCGGTCGACGTGCTGGTGATCGCGCCGTTTCCGGTACAGGTCGGCTCGGTCATCCGCTGCCGCGCCCTGGGGGTGATGGACATGGAAGATGAAGCCGGCAAGGACGCCAAGCTGCTGGCCCGGCCGGTCGACAAGCTGTACCCGCCCTATCGCGGCATCCAGTCCACCGAAGACCTCAACCCGCTCGAACTCGAACGCATTCAGCACTTCTTCGAGCACTACAAAGATCTCGAAAAAGGCAAATGGGTCAAGGTGCGGGGCTGGTCGGGCCTGGACGCCGCCCAGGAAGAAATCCGCGCGTCCGTCGCCCGCTACGAGGGCCAGGGGGTCTGACCATGGCCGACACCGTCATCCCTTGCCCGCCGGCGGTTTCCCTCGCCGTGCAGGGTAGCGCCGCCCGTTTCCCGGTGCGCCGGGTGTATTGCGTGGGGCGCAATTACGCCGAGCATTCCCGCGAAATGGGGGGCACCGGCCGGGAACTGCCCTTTTTCTTCAGCAAGCCCGCCGACGCCATTCTCAATGTGGCGCCGGGCGTCGAAGGCGTGCTGCCATATCCCCCGCAAACCCAGGATTTGCATCACGAAGTCGAACTTGTGGTGGCCTTGGGGGCGGGGGGGCGTGACCTCACCGTCGACCAGGCCGCCCAGGCCGTGTGGGGCTATGCCGTCGGCCTGGACATGACGCGCCGCGACCTCCAGGCCCAGGCCAAAAAGGCCGGCCGCCCCTGGGATACCGCCAAGGGCTTCGATCACAGCGCGCCCATCGGCCCGCTGTACCCGGTCGCGGACGCGGGGGTGCCCACGGCGGGGGCGATCCAGCTGGCCGTCAATGGCCAGGTGCGCCAAACCGGCGATTTGTCGGACATGATCTGGTCCGTGCCCGAAGCCATCGCCTACCTGTCCACGCTGTTCGAGCTGCATCCCGGCGACTTGCTGTTCACCGGCACCCCGGCCGGCGTCGGGGCGGTGCAGGCGGGCGACCGGCTGGTGGGGACGATTGCCGGGCTGGACGCTTTGCAGATACGGATCGCCTGATGCGTATGGCTTGATTCCGTCCGGGTTTATTCCCCGAAAAGGCCCGCACCGCAAGGTGTCGGGCCTTTTTTGTCCAAGACGGGAAACGCCAATAGGCGGGCTTGGCGGGGCAGGGCACACTGGGCTGACCTTGTCTTTCTCGGAGCCCATCATGCCCTTGCGCCGTTTATTGTTTCGCCTGGCCGGCCAGGCCGCATACGCCACCCGAATCCGGGCCAACCGCCGCTACCGATACTGCCACGCGGGTTTGCCGGGCGCGCACCGCCTGGCGGGGCGGGCGGGCCAGCGGGGGCAGGCCATGGTGGAATATATCATCATCTTGGAAAGCCTTTATTCATGCGGGTTTCCAGGCGTTATTGTCCAATATTCCAAAGGCTGTCCAAAACTACGCCGATTTTTTCCCCGGTTTCGACGGCCCGCTGACCTGTTTCGGCGCCTTGTCACGCAAGTAGATGCGCGTCGTGTGGGCGTCGGCGTGGCCCAACAACTCGGTCGCGTTCTTGCCTTCGCGGTCGGCTTCTGTGCCGGACATCGCCCGCAGGTCGTGTAGCGTCACATCGCCCACGCCAGCGGCGCGTGCCGCCGCCTTGAAGTGCCGCCAGACGTTGCTGTGAAGGCGCTTTTTGCCGGCGCGGCCAGCCAGCAGGTACTTGACTGAGCGCACACCATATTTCAGTCGATTGGCCCGTTCGGTCGCGGCGCGAAGCTCGGGCGTCCAGGCCACGATCAGCTTCTTTCCGGTCTTCTGCTGCTCGAAAAAGATTCCGGCGTCCTGCAGGTGTCCGTACTCAATCTTGAGGACGTCACCGATGCGCTGGCCGGTCAGGTAGCACAGATCCATGATGATCTGCACCCAGTCCGGTGCCTTGGCGTAGATCGCCTGGTACTCGCGCCAGGTGATCAGTCGGTCGCGTTGGCCGGCGGGCAGCCGCTTGACCGACAGGCACGGGTTTGCCATCACGATCTCCCGATCCATGGCCCACTGGAAGATCAGCTTGAGCGTGGTCAGCAGGTGGTTCCCGGTTGCCGCGCGCTCGCGCCACATGTCTTGCATTTGCACGATCGCGCCGTGCGTGACCTGCTCGGGCCGGAACTCGGCGAATGTCTCTTTCAGGATGCTGGCGCAGCGCCGGTAGATTCGGGCGGTCGATTCCGACACATCACGCGTGATGTTCGGCAGGGCTTTGTCGACGAGCGCAGGGAAGCCGTTCTCGGGCACGGCCACGATGCTGGCGTATTCCAGCAGTGCGGTGTGCAGGTCGACGCCCAAGCGCGTCCACTTGCCCTTGTGGACGTAGTAGAACGCGCCGTGGCGCTGGTACACGCACGCCGGCAGGTGCCTATCCTTTTTGCGTGGCCTCATGACCTGATCCTCTCAATGCGGCAGGCCGGCGCAGCTGTGGCGCAGCTGTGCCGCGATTGCTCACCTTGACGCCCAGCATAGCTTCAACAACGGCGACGGCCACCAGAGGGCTGCCGTCCGTACTGCGGGCCATATGCGGGATGCCCATCTCGCGCAGGGCCCTGAGCTGCGCTTTGAATTTCGTCTTGCCGGTGATCTGCTCGACGTCTTCCTGAGTGCATATCAGCATACATCCTCCCTACAATTTCCATTCTTTCCGCGTCGTCTCGATCATGCGGGCGATGGCGTCTTTCATGATTGATCCTCGCTCAATGTCTTCTCGACCCGCGCCAGCCCTCGCTGTCGCAAATCTGTCATAGGGTTATCCATGGGGTTGTCCACTGCGGATGTGGGTAAGTCAGGCATGCCCATCCCTCACCCAGCGCCGAACACGCATTTCACAGCCGCCCATAAGGCACAGCCCATTCGCCATCCCCGCGTGTGTCCTACGTCCGCCGCAGCCGCAGGAGCATTTGCGCCGCGACCTGACGGGCTCCATGTAGCGGATGTTTTCTGTTGCTGATCCAACCTGGCCCCAGCCGTCGGTCCCGCCGCGCATTGCGGCAGACCGAGCTGCTGGACTCAATTTGCTGATGTCAGGCATGGTCATCCCCCTTCGCTGCGCGGGCGACCTGGGCGCACTCGGCAATCGCGCGCTCATACCCGCGCCGCTCTGCCGCTTCGATGATCTGACGTTGGGTTTCAGCAAGCGACCTTTCTTTTTCGGCTGCACGCTTGCGCCAAAAGCACACGTCGCACAGGCCCTGGTCCGTGTTGTCACGCCCGTGCCGCCCAGGGTTGATCGCGTAGCTGCCGCATTTTTCGCAGGCTTTCATTGCGCATCCTCCCGATCCTGGGCGGCAGCCCCCAGCGCGGCATACAAGGTGTCCTCGCTGTCGTATACGCAATGCTCGTTGCGCAGAACGGCCCGCATTGCATGCGTGAGCGGTGGCATAGTGGGTTGCGCCTGGGCGGCAACGTCGGGCAAATACCGCACTGCTGCGCCGATCTTTTCCAGCCAACCGGGGCGCTGCTCAAAAGCCGCTTCGACGCCCTCTCGGATTGCGGGATGGATTTGCTGCTGCGCCTGGGCGGCAACTGGGGCTGCGAAGATGGGCGTGCCGTCCTCTGGGGGCCGTCCGCACCAGTCCACCAATGCAGACGGGTAAGGCGATCCGCGCCACCGAACTGTGCCGACCGGCTCCTGCGCTACAGGGGCGGCACAATCCGGGCACGGCTCTCCCCCTTCGTCGGGTTGGTAATAAGTGGGGCCGCCGATCCATCCGCTTCCGCCGCACGTCTTGCACGGCTCCGCGCTTGCGGCAGGCCGTTCCAATTCCCCAGAATTCGACGGTTTTGGCTGGCCGCTGCTGTAGCGGGATAGAAGGGCGCGGGCGAATCCCATGAATCCGGGCGCGCAGTGGCAATCGTACTGCTTCGCCAGCACCTGAATAGCCTCGTCGCTCGGCACCATTTCGCTGACGCCACCGGATTGGTCCATCATTTTCGTGACGCCGCGAAAATGATCCTGTCGGTCGGCTTTGGCGTCAGCGGCTGCCATACATGCCTCCTTGAATTGACGGATGGCCTCGTTTTGATCCTCGAATGGGATTCCGCCTTTTGTGACTATCAATTCTGGCAAAGGCTTCGCTGTCCGATCCTGCCGGTCGGCTTCGACGGCGGCGCTCCACCCCGCTTTAAATGCATCGCGCTCAGCCGGGTACTTTCTAGGGTCGTGATTGTCTCGCCACACGATGAAAGCGCGGTCTTGTTCGGTAATCATGCCTTTTCCTCTCTCAATAGCTGTGTCTTGGTTGCATTCCCCCAGGCCCGCTCCCATTCAATGCGGAACAGCCGCTTGTATGCGCCCGTAATAGCTTCGTAAGCCGCCACCGCGTCTCTCTTCAACTTGAACGTGCCAGCACATTCGATGGTGTGCGAGTCGTCCGGGCCGTACATCACCATGTACAGGACGCTCATTCCCCACCCCCCTCAATGCGGCGCACCACAACTTCGTAAGCAGCCGCTCCGTTTTCGTTGATCGTGAACGTACCACCGTGGCTTTCCGTGTACTGGATGATGCAAGCGAGAAAGTCGGAAGTCACGTCATGCCGGACACCAACGGCTTCTGCGTAGCCCTCTCTCTGTCGAATCCTCCCGGCGTAGATTGTTCGCGTCAGAGGCGACATAACTAGGCGGAATGGGTGTTTAGCTATTGGCATGGTTGCCTCCCTCAATGCGACGGGCGTGGTCGATGGCTTCGTCAAGCTCCTGTCCGTTGTATGTATATACGCGGGTAATAGCACTATCACGACGCATGACGCACCAACCTGAATTTCCTTCTTCCCCGAAATGTGAGAAAAGTTGTGCGTTATCCCTCAGCCAGCGATATCGCAAAGCATCCTCCCGATCCTGGGCGGCAACGGGGGCGGCGTAGAGCGGCACAGGATAGATTTCACGGCATCGGTCTTGCCGCCGTCTATCGGTGGGAATGCGCGAAAGTTCAAGTTCTGTGATTGCGCGACCGTTACCCGGAGTCATCCACGCCACCGGCTCCTGCGCTACAGGCGACTCCACAGGCAAAAGCCCATCCATCAAGTGCGCAAAAGGCTCACCGTTGGCTGCCGCGCTGAGCACGTCGAGGAAGCGCACGGGCATGTCATATGCACCCGCCGCCTGGTAGAGTGCTGCGGCCAAGGGCTGCCACGGCTCCTGCGCTACAGGGGCGGCACCGCCCCCGGTGCGGAATGGATGGGCACAGTAGTAATACGGACCGGCTCCGCAATGCGGGCACGACACGCTGATGCTGCTGCGGGTCAATTCCTGCGCCACCGGCTCACCCCTGCGCTTGCGGTCGTCTTCGATGGCGAGACGGGCGTAAGCTTCCAGAGTTGTTGAGGTATAACCGTTAAAGTACGCGCCAGTGCCCGAAGGCCCATGCAAATCCGGGGTAGGTAGCGGCGGCAGTTCAATTTTGTCGTGAGTGTTCATTTCCTTTCCTTGGCTAGTGTTCGATACGCATCCTTGCCCAACTTGTATTCGGTGACACAGCGTTCACACCTCACATACAAGTCTCGATGTGCCCGAAGAATGCCGTCGTGGTAGGGGGTCGAATGGTAGGGTGGCAGATGTAGCCATACCAAGGCCTGGGCTTGTGCCCGAATAGCCTGCAAAGAAGGTTCATTCCTCTTCTCCCTCAATGCGGCGGGCCTCTTTTTTCAGAAAGTCTTCGTAATCCATCCCTTGGTGATAGGCGTCGATCCAGCGTTGATACTCGGCTGCCATCGCCCGATAGCCCTCCTCCTGATCCTGCGATTGCAGGGCGGATCGGGCCTGCCAGCCTTCCCAGGCGCACTGATGCTCGTATTGCTGGTAGTTTCCCGGCCACGCCGAGTCTTCTCCGTAGCGATGGAACTCCCACTCAAACGGCGGCCTGCTGAACGCGACCTCAAACGCAGCGCGTTCCTGGGTGATGTCAGTCTTGGTTGTCATCGCTGTCTCCCTGTTCCTGTGCGCACTGATCCAGATATTCCCGCGCTTCGTCCAACTCGCCCTGCCAATAGGCCGTGGATTGCCAAGTGCTGATAAAAGCGCTGTCCAGCGCAACCACAAGCGCCTGTAAAAGCCGTTCTGCCTCAGTCATGACCCCTCCTGTGCGAGTGCGGTCAAGCACCGATCAAGCAGGGTCTCCGGCTTGTTGCCGGTCACCCAAATGGTGTCCGTGATTGACGATGGATTGGATTCGATGACGCGGACGGTCTCTTGCACCGCTTCCCGCAGCCTGTCGCGCTCGGCCAGCAGGGCGTCGATGCGGTTGAGCAGACCAATGACCGCCGCGGGGCTGGCAGCCGCGATGAATTGTTCATCCACCACGGGCGGGCGGTCATCACCCAGGGTTTTCCAGTCGTCGGCGTCATACCAGGCATCGCCGAAGTCGTCGATGACGGCTTGCGCTGCTTTGCGCAGCTCCTGTGTGTTGATAGTCATCATGCTTCGATTCCTCCCCGCACCGCAATCGCGATCGCCAAAGGCCGCACCCAAATGGGCGTGGCGGACAATTGAAAGGTCTCGCCAGCCCGAGACAGCAAGATGGCCCGGCCGATTTCCTCGGCCATTGCCTGGGCAGCATCAGGCGGCACCATGTTGCCAATGTGTTCTCGCCAGACCTGGTCAGACGTTCCTTCCATGACCAGCGGGCCATGTTCGGCGAAGTCGTCGGGGTCGTAGTAGGACTGGAGCGCAGCTAACTCAAGAGTGGTGAACGGGCGGTGCCAAGTTCCATCCAATGACCGGATGCGGCAAACCAACTTGTCATTGGGTGCCGGCAACGAAACTTGCGAATTTGCGCTATTTGGCAAGTTCCTGGGGTCGGCCACACTCCAACGACCATTGTCGTGGCAAGCTGAGGCGGAAACCGCGCCGCTGGGCTGGGCCCAATTCACGATGCCGTAGTGGCCGCCGGTCAGGTAGTCGTCGCCCTTGGTGCGGCGCATGCTGGATCGAGGGTCGGCTACCGCATATGCGCCTTGACCGCTGGTGCTACCACTGATCACAGCATTGGCCGATGACTCGTAGGAGGTGACGCCGTATTTTGCGAAACCGTGGCCGCCACGCGGGTCAGCAACACATTGCCCCGTTCCGTGAGCGCTGGTGATTGCGCCGGACGCCTGGTCGAATGGCACGATACGGTATTCGTTGCTGTGTTTTTCTGGACCGCTGTGGCGAGGGTCAGCGACACTAAATGTGCCCTGTCCAGGGCTCTTGACCCCGATCACCGCACCAGACGTATCCTCCATGCGCATGACACCGTATTGCTTGTACTGAGCGGCATTGATGGCCGCGCGCGGGTCTGCGATTGAGAAAGCACCATTTGTCGGCAGTCCACGGCTTGTGACCGCCCCCGATGTATCCCCTGGTCGAAGTACCCCGAGATATCCGTGATACGCTTTGGGCACAATCAGATAATCACGCAGATACCCATCTTCTACCGTTAGGCGATTTAGTGATCGCCAGTCCTTGCCAGCCTCTACAAACGCCAATCGAACCCAGGTTTTCCACGCAAGACGCGGCACCCTATGCATTGGTCCCGCGGTTGGGTCGCCTGGCAGGTGCATGCGATCGAGAACTTCCCCCACTGAGCGAAGCGGCCGCACTGGCGGCTCATACACGGCCGAGGGCATTTTCTCCGCGTGCCGCGCGACCAACAGGAACCGCTTGCGGCTCTGGGCCAGGCCGCCCAGTTCGCCGCAATCGTGCGTGGTTTCGCGCACGACGTAACCGTAGTGGCGCAGCATGCCTGTGATCTGGTCCAGCAGGTGGCGGCCCCGTGTAGCGATGCGAGGGACGTTCTCGAACAGGATCACCGGCACCGGGTCATAAGCCCATGCCTCCAGCATGAGCCAGACGCCGCGCAGGGTCAGTTCGTTCAGCGCCTGGTAGCGGCGTGATGATGCGTGCGCGGCGGGCAAAAGGCCGGAGAAACCCTTGCAGGGGGCCGACAGAAACACGATGTCTGGCACCTGGTGCTGGGCAGCTGCGCGGATGTCGTCGGGGCCTGCCTCAACCCAGTCTGCAGACGGCTCATGGCCATGCCACGCGACGTACTGCTGGCGGCTGAAAAGATCGCGCACCATGCAGGGCATGCCAGTGAGCATGCGAAAGTCCTCGGCCGCCACTGCGTCATTGTCCATGCCGCCCAGGCAAACCATTTTTCCCTGCAGGCCGGGGATTGTGGGGGCCGCGTCGTTGAAACCAGCGGCACCAGACCCGCTGCCGCAAAATAGGTGGAAATGCTTGATGCTCTCGATCATTGCTCTTGTCCAGGAAATGGGATGTCGCGCCCGGGCTTCTGCCGGCGCTGGCGGCTGCGCTTGCTCATGATTTCTCACCCACGAATTCAATCAGCCCGCGCTCGAAGTTATCCGCCTCAGCCTGTCCGTATCCGGCAAACATTGCGTCCCGGGCTTTGTGTCCGGCGTCTTCATCGCCGAACCCGTTGTTGACATGCAGCAGGATGCCGTCGTATTGCATGCTCACGTCCACGGACGGATTCCCGTCTTCGTCGCTGGACAGAAACACCAGCACTTGACGGCCTGACGAGGCCCGGATAATCTTGCAGAAATCGTCTTCGTGATTGCTCATGACCCCTCCGGTTTCGATGCGGCAAGCCGCTGCATATAGGATTTTTCGACGTTGCGGTAGTCCCGAAGCGCCTGGTTGACTTGTTCGTCCATGCCGATGCTGAAGTCGTGGCCGTAGTCGGCTTTGAGTTTCAGCAGCAGGAAGCCCATGCCCATGACGATAGATTCGAGGCGCTCAATTTTCTTCGTGGGCGATTTTCTGCTCATGATCCCTCCCGATCAATCAGGGCGCGGATGGCTTGCGCTGGGCCGCCATTTCCGAACTGTCGCTGTTCAGGCGTTGTCCACTGATCTGCAATCTTGGCTGCCTGTTCCAGCGCCTCCCGCCGCACTGCGGCTGCGTAGGCTTCGGCTTGGGCGGTGGTGATGAGGCTGCTGACGTGCTCGGGTCTCATGTCATGGACTCCAGAGTATTCAGCCTCATCGGGAAGCAAGACATTGCAATAGGCGAGCGTGTTGGCGGCCTTAATTGCATACGCCACTGGCTCCGGCATCTTTATGCTCATGATCCCTCCCTGGCAGCCAGCATGGATTCCGCGTGGCCGTCGATATCCTCGTAGGTCTCGGGGTGACTCCATTCGATCCACTGAGGCTCGCCGTCGATGAAGCCTTCAACCACCTCCAGCCCGGAAGCGTTGCAATAGTCGGGCTTGATGCGATTCTCGAACTGGAATATGTCGTAATCGCCCTGGATTTGAAGGATCTTCACGGCCTCGTCAGGCGACTGCACAGGTACATGAAACGGCTTCATGATGACTTGCGGGATATGCCATACACGCAGGTCGCCGAGCCGGGCCGCCGTCGTTCGTTCGCTCATGTTGTCTCCACGTGTTTGCTGGCTTCCGTGAGTCGCGCCCTGATTTCGTCGGCTTGCTCTTGACCGACGATCACGAATCCATACTTGGCTGCAGCCTCGCGGTAATGCCGCTCGATCAGCAGGCCGGGCTGCATCATCCTGTCGTAGGTGTATTTGCCCGGAATTTCGGCCACGTCCTTACGAGAAAGAAAGGCATCCCACTTGGCAACCAGAAACGGCCCACGCCCTGCGGCAATGGCGTCAGAAACAAGATCGGGGCGAGGGGCTAGCGCCCATTGGGTGCGCGGCAAGGGCCCGAAGGTCTGTACGCCCGAATGCTCCCAGCCTTCCAGTGTGGTGCCGTTCCAGTTGCCGTCTTCGACGACGAACCAATACTCCCGGCCTTCCACGGTGACGATTCCCTGGGCGCGGACATTGATGGCATCCAGCCGATCCTGTCCAAGGATATGGACGCAACCATGCTGGCCTTCGCCCATGTGCGCTGCCTCTGAAATGGCGGTCATGATGTCGTCGCGCAGGGCGGCGGGAATGTCTGCATCGAATGCTTCATCTGGTGTCAGCGTTGCTGGCATGTCATTTCCTTTTGGTGGGCAGGCGTCAGTCATTCGCGTCCGGGGTGGTGGCATCCAGGGCCGCACCGACGCTGCCCCGAAAGTCGATATCCGGCATGATGGTTTGCGGCTTGAACGTGACGCGGTAGTGGTACGCGCTGGCCCGCACGGCCTCCATCTGCTCGGCAAAATAGGTCACGTTGTCAGACAGCCCCAGGAAATGCTTTTTGTAGACGCCTGGCCCCGTTTTGCATGTCACGAAGAACGTCTTGCCGCTGCCGCTGGTGTCGATTGAGCACAGACCCTCAATGGAGAGCATGTAGCCGCCGGTGATGCCGTTGTAAAAAACGATGCGGCGGACGACCTCGAAGTTATCGGCGGCTTTGGAGAGATTGCGGGATGCGATCCGAGCGTCATCTTCGCAGCCAGCGAGGGCCAGGGCCGCCAGGCAGGCGGCAGCGATCTTGGTGATGGTTTTCATGTGTGTCCTTGAATGGAGTTATTGTGGGTCGGCCCGAATCCCGTCCACCGCCGCTACCAGGTCGTCCAGCAGGCGGGCCAGCTCGCCGGTCATCAGGGCGAAGTCGGCGTCCAGGCGCTCGGCCTCGTTGGCGGCCTGGGCGTCCTGGTTTTCTTTCAGCACGTCCAGCGGGGCCACGCGCTTGATGTCCAGGTTGTCGGTCAGCACGAAGGACACCCGGTCATTCCAGGTCAGGGCCAGGCGCGTGCATTGCTTGCCGGCTTCGATGTGGCGGCGCACTTCGTCGGCGTCCACGCTTTGGCGCTGGTAGCGCACTGAGGCCCGCGACTCGCCGGTGGATTGCAGCTGCGTGTCCTGGTCGATGGTGAAGCCGGCCGGGGCTTCGTCCTCGGACAGCCACAGCGTCATGGCGGCGCCTGGCGACATTTCCACGTGCAGCGGCACGATGGGGAGGGGCGTCAGGGTCTTGGCCAGCAGGCCCAGCACTTCATCGGATTGCGCGGCCGCCGATGCGTCGATCACAAACCAGCCGTTTTTCGTGTCGATCCAGACGCGGGTATCGCGCTGGATGACGTGGGACTTGGGCAGCAGCTCCATCGTCACCGCCTCCTTGATCTCCTTCATCTGCTTGCGGCCTGGCTTGTAGCCCTGCTGTTCTTCGATCTGCAGGGCGCGCTCGCGGGCAGCCTGGTTGATGACGCTGGTGGGCAGCAGGCCGCTGTCTTCGCGGGGCGGAACCCAGCCGGATGATTGGGCGTCTTGGCTGCTGCAGGGCTGGAATCGCTGCTGTTCCATGGCGTCGTAAAAGTCGTCAGCGGTCAGAATGCGATTCAGGTCCAGACGGTAGAGTTTCAGGTTTTTGAACCACATGAGCGAGATCCTTGGTGTGATGGGTTGATCTGCGGTGAGCCTTCGTCAGGTCCGCGCTGACGCAGTGCCCGCGCTTGCGGGCCGCGTTGGCAATCCGGGCGCGGTCGTGGTGTCCGCTGCAGTGCCGCAGCAGGCCCAGGTAACTGTTGATGGTTTCCAACGTGTTTTCGGGCGGCATGCTCTCGATGGCTGCCAGACCAGCATTGACCGTGCGGCGCCGGGCCTCCATGCGCCAGGGTTTTATGACGTAGCCGGCGAAGTCCACGCCGCGATTGATCGGCTGGATGATGGTCTTGTGCGGGTTGAGCGCCAGGCCCAAGCCGGGCAGGAATGCTTCGATCTGAGTCTTGGCGGCGTTCAGCCACTGCGCGGATTCGTGCAGCAACACCATGTCGTCTACATATCGGATGTAGGCGTGTGCCCGGATGGTGTGCTTGATGTGCTGGTCCAGGGCGTCCAGCAGAACGTTGGCGAAGAATTGCGACGACAGGTTCCCGATTGGCAGGCCATGATCTGGCGGGGCCGACAGCAAGCGTTTGTGCGGTGGCACACGCTCAATGAGGGCGGGATCGCCGTGATATTCGTAGTCCGTTCGCGGATCGTGGAACAGGATCAGGTGGGCGAGGTCGCACCACCAGGGTTCCGGTATGTGACGCTGCAGTAGCGGCCAGACCGCGTGCTTGTTGATCGACACGAAGAAGTTGGACAAATCCAGCTTCAGGTAGTAGCCGGGCAGCGTCCAGTTCTGCGTCTGGCTGCGGATCTTGGCGTGCAGGCGCTGGACGCCGTAGAGCGTCCCGCGCCCCGGGATGCACGCGCAGGAATCCGCGATGAACCGGCTATGGAAGTCACCGGCAATCTGGTTGTAGAGAAGGTGGTGGACGATCCGATCCCGGAATTCGGCTGCCCACACCTCTCGGGGTTTCGGCCTGGTGATGACAAAGCAGATGGAGCGCCCAGGCCGGTACGAGCCATCCATCAACTCTTCGTGCAACTGGACCAGGTTGTGCTCCAGGTCCTGTTCGAATCGGAGCGCGCTGGCCGTGTTGCGCTTGTTCTTCCTGCAGTCGTAGTAAGCCGCGACCAGCAGTTCGAACGAATAGCCAGAATCCATCGGAACACCCGTGATGATTTGCGGAAAGGGCGGACGCGGAACTCGTTGTTGCGGTTGTTCGTGTTCACGTTGCCGTTCTCGAAGTCCACGGCCCAGGCGTTGTTGGAGCCGTAGGGCGAGTGCCGCACTATTCACGTCGCCCGGGCGAGGCCTTGCGGATTCACCCGGGAAACTGCGCTGGATCACTGCGACTGCTGCCGCCGATATCCGTGTCTGCGCCTGTCGGTGGGCTTATGGCCCAGCGGTGCGACCAGATCATCTATGCGCACTGGGTCGGTCGCCTTGGCGGCCGGTCATCTGGCGCGTTTCGGTGTGTTTTTTCCAGCCGGTCAACTGGCGGCCGATGCTCTGGGTCAACTGGATTGCCCTGGCGTAGTGCTTGCGTGACATTCGGCCCACATCCACAGCAAGGCGCATCGACAGTTCGATGGCTACGACTTTTTCCCGCATGCCCTGGATGATTGTCAATCGGTCCGATGCCGCATTGGCACGATAGACATCCATCACAAGATCAATGCACTGATCGTCCAGCCTCTTGCCCAGCGTGAATTTGTAGTCGCGCTGCATGTTGGCAACGACCTGGGAAATCAGCTTCGCCAGATCGCGGGTGTCTTTGTAGACGGGGAGATCAGTGTGCAGGGCCATATCGTGGACGGGCTACGCCCGCAAAAGGATTAAAGAGATGAAGCGATGATGCTGCGGAAAGGGCGGACGCGGAACTCGTTGGTGCGGGTGTACGTGTCCACGGTGCCGTTCTCGAAGTCCACGGCCCAGGCGTAGTTGGAGCCGTAGGGCGTACTGGTGATCTGAATGGATTCCAGGCCCTCCCGGTGGAAGAGATTGGGGGCGTTGATATAAGCCAGCATCGCGTCTTCTTGGCTGCCGTGGCGCCAGTCGCTGAACCCGTTGATCTCACCCTTGGCGGCGATGCGCTCGGCCGCGTTGTCGTGACTGGCCTTGATGTCGTATTCGGTGCCGCCCGGGATGACGACGTGATGGATTTGGCCGTCAATCAGGCGCGCGCCGATGTAGACGCCGCCCTGTTCGGGCCAGGGCTGGCCGATGGCCGGGATGGTGACTGCGGTAGCGGTGTTGTTCATAGTGTGGCTCCTGCCGGGCTGCGCCCGGAAAAATGGATAAATGGATTAATGGGTAAATCTGCGGAAAGGGAGGACGCGGAACTCGTTGTAGCGGCCGTCCGTGAGCACGTCGCCGATCTCGAAGTCCACGGCCCAGGCGTTGTAGGAGCCGTAGGGCGTCGAGCTCCAGTACCAGGAATCCTTGCCGAACAGGTGCGGCACATTGGCCATAGCGATCAGCATTTCGCGGTGCGCCGGCAGGTAGAAGTCCACGTGGCCATCGGCCTCGTAGTCGCTGGCCAGCTTGGCGGCGGGACAATCGGCACGCAGGATGTTGGTGTTGCTCAGACCGTCCCAGTCGGACAGATCGAGTTCGCCCTCTGCGCCCCATTTGGCGCGGCCAATGTCTTCGTCCTTGGGGGTGATCAGGCCGTACGTCACGCCGTCATTACCCCGGATGTCGCCGACATAGATGCCGCCTTGGCCGGAGAGGTATTCGCCGATCTGGGGGCGGGGTTGAGTAGTGGCCTGGCGGGCGTCTCGCTGCAGCTGTTCGATCAGCTGCTTGACGGCAATGTCGGCGGGCAGGGCAATAGTGGCCCCGCCGCCCAGGTCGTACTGGATGGTGGTCATGGTGGGTTCCTAGAGGTAGGGAGGGTATGATTTCGCCAAACAAAGGAGGTGGACCGTATGGAAAAGAATCAATTGCCCTGTTGGGTCGTTCTAAGCATCATTGCGGGCTTGGTGCTTCTGGGAGTGTTCATCTGGCAGTTCCCGACGAATACGACCGAGTGGGCGTCTTGGGTTCAGGCTTTTGGGTCTATTGGCGCGATTATTGGGGCTATCTGGATTTCGACTATTCAATCGAGAGCAGAGGCCGATAGGCGTCAAGAGGTGCTAGATGAGCGGAAGGCCAATGCCGTTTTGCACGGCGCTTATGCCAAAGCGATAATGCTAGATGTAACTACTCAGATGTGGGATTTGCAGATTAAAAAGTCGCCCAATGAAAATTTGTCCCCGGCTGAATGGCGCGAGAAGGCTGATGTCGTTGTCCTTCTTATCAATAGTCTGGAGAGCATTAGGATGGACGATATAAGACTAATCAACGCAGAGGCTGCCGACTTGGCGCTAAAGGCTTTGGTTTCCGCAAGAAACCTAAAGATTTATAGCGAAAACATAAGAACCATTAAGGCAATATCTGCGTTCAATCAAGACTTAAAGTGTGCCGAAAAAAGGCTTCGCGGCTCTATTAAAAAAATGGGAGACGCAAGTGAATTCATCATGCGGTCCTCTTAAAGTGTGGCGATCGGCTAAAGAATCCTCAGCGACACCACCTGCGCCAGCCGCGCCCCCGTCGACCTAGGCCCTCTCAAGCCGTTCTCACGCCGGTATTTCGTGTCCGTCGAATATGCGACCCCGACAATCCCCGCGATCCGGCGGCTTGATAGGCTCGGGTTTTCGGCAAGCCGCTTGATCTGCGCCCATTTCTCGTCGGGCATCTTGGGCCTGCCGGGGAATGGGTGCTTTGGTTTCGGGGCCGGCTTGATGCGCGGCGGCTTGGGCGGCCTGAATTTCGTCCTGCGGATGCGCCGGGCGATCTTGGGATTGAGCGTCAGCGTCACTAGCTGGGCGAGTGCTTGAGACATGCGGCCTCCGTGATGCTGACGCCCTGACCGTCAGACGGTTTCCATCGTCCGCGCCTCGCTGATGCGCAGGATCAGGGCCGCGCAAATCCGCTGAAAATCAGACTCGCGGTACAACTTGGCGGCCTTGTCGGTGGCTGTGTGCGTGATGCCCAAATCGGCCAGTCCTGCAGCCGATAGACTGATGGGAGCAAGACGCTCATTGATCTGGCCCAGGCGCAGCGCGGCTGGATCGTCGGCGGGAATCGCCGGTGCTGCCGCGCTTGCGGGTTGGCCCTGGGCTGTGTAGGCAACAGCGCCGTGCGCCCCATGTAGCGGCGTTGGTTGCGCGGCAGGTACTGGGGCTGCGGGCGGCGGCGTTACTGCCGCCGCCTTCGCCTTGGCCGCGTCCTCGATCTGCTGGCGGCGCTCGTCATCGGCCTTTTTCTGCTGCTCGACACGCGCCACGACCGCCGCCTCAAAATGATTCGGTGCCATCGTCATCAGATCATCCAGGTCGCGGAATAGGCCCTGATATTCGGGGGGCACCAGCTCATCAAATTTCGCCAGCTTGGCCCGGATGTCAGCCGCGTACTCGTTGGCTTCAATCTTGGCATTGGCCAGGGCCGTACCGACGGCATCCTTGATGCTGGATAGCGTTTTCAGGCCCTTGATGGCGCTGGCGAAGTCCGGCATGCCGGTATTTAGGCGCACCCGGATTTCACCCTGCAGGCCGGCCAGGAAAGCACTGAACTGCTGGCGGGCTGTCGTGACTATTTCGGTGCGAATGGCCTCCTTGCGGGCCTTGACCAGCTTTTCGCTTGCCAGTCGCGTCTGACGGGCGAGTTCTTTCAGGGTGGCGACGGTGCGCTGCATGGCGGCGACATCATCGAGGCTGGCTAGGGCCTGGGTTTCGGCCGCCGCCAGGGCGTCCTCGGCTTCCTTCAGGCGCTTGCATGCGGCTTCCGTGTCGGCGAATTCCTGATCGGTCTCAGGATTTTTGGGGATGCGCCCCACGAAGGCTCGTAATGCCTCGCCGAACAAATCCAGGTTTGATGTGATAGACAGGCTGCCCGATACCTGGGCGAAGACGGCTGGCAGGGCTTCCTGGGCCTGGGCCGTGACCGGCTCTGCGGCTGGCTCCGGGACGTAGCTGGCTAGATCCTCGTCAAACTGCTCCCAGCCAGCCACGATTCGGGCGCGAAGATCCGGATTCGGCGTGTACCAGCAGTGGCGTACATCTACCGGGTTTCCGGCGGCATCAAACTGCGCGGCGGTGAACAGCGCCCGGTCGCACTCAGACACCATCGCCTGATGCTCCATCTGGATCTGGTAGACAAGCGGCAGGTCGGTGCCGGTGCAGTCGGGCCGCATGGCTTCTCGCAGCGTCGCATTCAGTGTCTTGCACTCCCAGTTGATGTTGCCCAGCATCGTCAGGCCGTCGAAACTGGCGGCGTATTTGCCGTTCGCGCCCACGACCGGGTACAGATCGTCGCCGATGAAGTCCTCGGCCAGCGGGCGGGCCAGGGCCTCGATGCGGTGGCCGTCGTCAAAGCGGCGCTGGGTAGCTGCATCCACCTCCGGGCTGATTCCGGTGGCCTTTTCGTGCAGTAATTGGCTGCGGGTCTTGTAGGGCGATTCGCCCATCATGGCCGGGGCGTCGCTGGCCGTGAAGTGTTCGGCGCGAAAGGCCAGCCAGGCGGGCGATCCCTGCTGCAGGTCGATGGTCTGCATTATGCGTTCTCCCTTGCCCACGAAGCGATCTCAACCTTCTGATCTTCCGTGAGGATGTCTTTGGTTTGGATGGTGGCGATCAGGTCATTGACCGTCTTTTTGCCCGACTCGATCATCGCCTTCCATCCGGGTGATTTTTTGGCAAATGCCTCATCGGAAAGAGGCTCGGGCGCCGCCTTGCCGGACGATTCGTCGGCATGGTTCTGCATGACGGTCTGCCATGTGGCTTCGCCATCCCGGATGGCCCCGTAGATGCCGCGTAGGGTGACCAGTTGCGCCGGGGAGCATTTGCCGATGTCATGCCCGAGATAGCCGGTCAGGTCGGTTGCTGTGACGTTGATTTCCGCGAAGGCGTCTACGATTTTCTTGCGTTCGGCATCAGGGTCTTGAGCAGCCTTGTCCAGGCGGATGTGCTTGATGATTTCCTCAGCCTCGTCGCATAAATCGCCCGGAATGATCCGCAGGCCAATGGTGCGAATGGCCTTGGAAATGAGGGCGCCGCGCTTGTTCAGAATGTCGTCGTCGGTGCCCTCGACGGTGTATACGTCCTTGTTCCAGCTATTCTTGCGGACGCTGATGTAGGAGCCGTCACTGTTGGGCTTGGACCTCTCGACGGTCTTGGAGACGCGCACATCCAGCGGGTAGGTGATATTGGCTTCCAGGTCCGTGACGGACACGCGGTGCACCTCTTTCATGCTGTCTTCAAAAATCATGGTGGTTTCGACCAGCACGTTTTTCATGCAGCGTAGGGCGACCTCGACAAAGCGAATGCCCAGGCCCTCTACACCATTGCCGATAGGCTTGATGTAATAGGCGCTCTTGTTGTGCGCGAAGCTCGGGCGCTTGCACTCCTTTATCAGATCGGAACGCACCTGGTCCCAATTGCGTGGGTTGCGCATCGCCATGATGTAGCGCGACTCCACCATGGCCTTGGATTGTGCGGCTATGGCTGTTGATGCTGTCTCCACCGAGGCAATGGTTGTGGTGCTTTCACTGAATCCCTGGCTGACTGCCAAGGCGTTTTGATGGTCTGTCATGCGTATGCTCCCCATTCCTTAAATTCCAGCGCCTCGATCCGAGCCTCAGCTTTCGCTTCAGCCGCTGCGGATTCGTGCGCGGCGATGATTTCTTGCTCGACGGCCCTCGCGTCGGCATCGCCCATCTTGCGTTCCAGCCAGGGTGCAGGTCGGCCGCGCCGATCCAACACATCAAATTCGACTTCAGCGGGTTCCGGCGGGTAACAACGATCAACTGGGCCTGTGATCCGCCCAGGGTCGGCTGGCGTGTAGTGCGTCACCGACACTTGGCACGGGATGCCCTGGATGTGCGTGTTCAGAATCACGGCTCCTCCGTAGCTGATTTGATGGCCGCTCGAATTTCCCTGGCTATGGATGCGGCGTAACCGGGTCGGTAGCCCGGGTCTTGTTCCGCATCTTCGACAAACGACAGGGCGGCCAGCAGGGCATCCAGCATGGCTGGGGATGCCGCAATCTGCCTGCCGTTGGCCATCCCCACGCCGCCACGGTGCGGGGCCACATCGCAGATCACGACGCCCTTGGCGATGACCCGAATGGGGCCGGTGCTGGCGTCCAAGCTCCAGGGGCCGGGGGTTGTGTTGGTGTTCATCAAAGGCTTCACAGAATCGCTGGGCCGTAGTAGGCCGCCAAGCCGAATGCCGCAGCAGCAGCAGCGACAACCACGCAGTCCCCGATTTTTTCCATCAGCGACGGCTCTCGATAGTCGGGGCCCGGGTACTGCGGAAACGCTTCATCCATCGTGCGTGGTGCGCGGCCCTCGGCGCTGGCTTTGCGCTTGACGTACAGGCGCGGATTTTGGATTGTTTGCATGATCAGTCTCCTGAGATAGTTGTGGGGCGAACCGGCTAAGACGGCTCCGCTACCCTAGGATTCGCGGCCTTTTCAGGCTCACAGTTGCCCCACATCAGGCCGCACTGGCCGCCCGGTATAAGCCCCCGGTTCTGTTCAACCACGAACGCGACAAGTTAAGGAATTCGGCAGGCGGGCAAGTGCCTGACCGGGCCAGAACGGCCTGATGTGGGTGATCCCGTGTCGTGGGATCAAGCGTCCAGATCACGCCCATAGAGGACTTGGAGGCGCATCTTGTCCGGGCTGTCCTGCGCTCTCGCGCCGCTTTTCGCGTACCTGCCCGACCCGACGGGCTTAGAGGATCAGATCAGACAGAGTACGCGGGGCGCTCTGGATGCGGATGTTTGCTGCACCGCCCACCGTCCGCTGGGGCGTCCAGGTTATCCCTTACGGGGCCGCCCTGGCAGCGGTAGCGTTTGGATGCTCGGCTTGATCAGGTGCGCTGCTTGGCGGCCTTGTCCAGCTCGGCGCGGCGCTTGTTGATGACGTCGGCCCGCTTTTCGAGCGCCTTCTGTTGTTCGTCCAGGCACCGATGCCCCGCAGCGATGGCTTCTTCTCGCGTCGGCCAAACGTCGGCCGCAGAGATATAAGTCGCCTCCGCTGTTTTGTAGTGGGTGCCGTAGTAGTCGTTGGTGACAGCCACAAGCGTGACTTCCTTGAGCCGGTAACTCGGCAGCAAGCGCCACGTCTGGCGCGGAAATTGTTCGTCCATGATGCTCCTTTGGCGTGGGATGCTGGTTGCATCATCCCACGATGCTCCATCCCAGCTTTGCTGGCACTGAAATTGGTGGGCGCCCCCGGAATCGAACCGGGTTTCCCCTTGGGGATACAGATTTACAGTCTGCTGCAGTCGCCAATGCCGCTCGGCGCCCGTTTGTGCCCGTTTGTACGTCCGGGGCCAGACGGGTCGGATTGCAGCCGTCAAGCTGCGCTCCTGGCTTATATCGTCGCTACCGCGAAGCTGCGTCCGCGCCGGTGGCGTAGATCCTCCCGCCTAGGACGGGGCGCGACGGCATCCGCTTCGATTTGATGGCTGCGTACGATTGCGACATTCGGTTTGCGGCCTATCGCTTCACGCCCTCGCCAGGGCCGGGGCTGATTACCCGAGTTCTTCAAGCCATCACATAGGCGGGCCGGACGTTACCCCGGCGATGCATTCCCGCTTGTTCACCTTTCGGTACTTCCAGTGGCGGATCGGATGCCCTCCTTCCTCAGCGGGCTTTATTTCTGACAGCCCCGCTCTGTCTTTGCGTGTCTCCGATTCTCCACGCCGCCGCCTATGTGATGGCCCTGGCCTTGCATCCGGGATGCCCCGCTCACCGTGGGGTCGGGCCTGTGCGCCTACAGGCTGGCGTTTGAGTGCAAATGTGTGACAATGACAGGATTTACCTAAACTTGAGGAAGATTTCCATGGGCAATAAGATCGTTACTGAAGCCGACCGTAAGCGCACTCCCCGTCCCGTTCTCCCAAAAGGCGTGACCCTTACCACTCGAAGCAGCAAACATGTGAGTAAAGAGCGTGGCCCGAATATCCATCACAAGAAAAATCCCGGCAAACGTCACCGCTAGGGTTAATCTCTGGGGTCAGTATTCAAGCGGCGTTTGAGTCAGGCCGCCCGCCGCCGCCTGGACGTCGCTCTGGTATTCGTCGCTTGAAATCAGGTTGCGGACGGCAGCAGCGCAAGCGACGGCCTCTATATCGACATCTGTGGTGTCTATGCCTGGATCGCCTGTGCGAATGCGGGACTCGCAAGCCCGGGCCGCCTTTTCCAGCGCCGCCGCCACCCTGGCGGCTGCGTAGGCTTCGGCTTGGGTGGTGGTGATGAGCCAGTCGCCAACCTTGACGTCAAGGCGTTTTACAAGATCTGCAATTGGGCCTCCGCCCATGAAAAACAGATCGTAGTCGTGACATACCGCCGCCACCGGTTCGGGAGCCTGAATCTTGCTCATGGCTTTTGCTCCATTGCGGTGTCAACAGTTTTGTCCCACGTGCCGGTATCTTCATCGGGTATGTAATAGCCGCCTGGAAGCGTGTAATCATCTTGAATATTGGCTTTGAGCCACCGATACCGCTCCGCATCCTTCCTCAGCGCCGCGATATGCTCGACCAGCTCCGGCTGCATCCGCTTTCCGTCGTCGCCAGCGGCGAAGCGGATATCGACCAGCAGGCGCAGCAGTTGGGATTCGTAGGATTGCAGGACGGCGGCTTCGATGTGCCGGGCAAAGTCATGATGACTCATGCGGAACGTCTCACGACTAAAAGAGGCGTGAATTTCGTCCCACAACGCTGATATGAATTCGTCCGTCAGGATCTTGGTTTCAGTGGTCATGGCCGCAGCCTTTCAACAAGCTCGATGACGTCCCGCACAGACTCGCAGGCCTCGAATTCAGCATCACTGATTTCGATCCCCATGCGGTCTTCCAGGGCCATCACGATTTCAATGACATCCAGAGAATCAGCGCCCAGGCTGTCTAGGCTTGAGTCTGGCGTGATGCTTGATTCAGGGATGCCCAGGCACTCAGAAATGATCTTGTAGGTGCTGGATTGGATTGCGGTTATGTTGGTCATGGGGTGGTTCCTGTGGTTTTGGCTGCGCGTTTTTTTTCAAGCTCATGCTGAGCAACCAGTATTTGCCATTCCTCACGTTCTATACGTCGGCAGCCTTCTAGCTGCATGTCAAACGATTTGGCTGGCTCGGAAACCGTGTAGCCCTGGCGCTCACGCTGCTCGACCTCTGCCCGCACATCTGGAATCCATAGTGCGTACGGACCATCTACTGAAAGAAAGAGAAATCCGCATTCCTGTAGCGGTGAACCGATGCAACTAGAGCCGTGGCAATCCTCGCCCTGGTAACTGATTCTAAGAGGCACGTTGAACGCCTCCGATATAACGCTTGATTCGCTGGCGTGTCCCTCCTGTGCAGCAAACCTTTTTGCCCACTCGGTCCCTTTTTTCGGCCTGCTCCCGTATTTTCCAGGCTTGGTGAACTCAGGGTGTATGCGCTCTTTAAATTCGACTGTCGTGATAACTCCGTCACCAATCCGCACCCGGTAGCGATCAGCACCCAACTCCTCGGCAAGATCGTGGTTTTGCTGCCTGACTCGCTTTACCTCCGCGATGTGATGCCTGACCAGATCAAGGGCCTTTCCGCTCTCGATCATGTAAATGACGTTGCTCATAGGATCTCCTTATCATTCAGCGCGGCACTGAATCAATGCCGCCTTGAATAACTCCGCGCCCGGCAAGATGCCGCGATGCCTGGGCGCAGATTGCTGACTTGCACAGCGCTTCCCGGTTGGGCCGGGAAATCGTCTCCCTGGTTACGACGCCACCAGGGCAGTGTGTGGGCGCGGCTTTCGCCGTCCCCGGTTCCTGTCTGCGTACTACGGCCCACTCTAGGGCCTGGCTGACACTCGCCGGATTTCGACCCTTTTGCTCCTGCGGGATCGCGTGTTGCGCAGCCGGCCAAACCTGCATCCGTATAGGGCGCGGGGCCGGTATTCATCGTCTTCGGTTTTTAAAGATCATCCGGTTTCCCGGCTGCGGCCGTTGCCGCTGTTGCTGCATCCCTGTCGCTGGCCCTGGGGCCTAGGCTTGGGGATGCTTGCTTCGATAAAGACCCTCAATGAAGGCCCTTGTCGAAGCGCCCGTTTCCGGGCAGATGGATTAGGACAGAAGCGCTTCGGCCATCCCTGCCGCCTTGCTGTTCGTCGCCAGATTCCAGTAGCGCAGCGACTCAGCCAAGCACCAGGGTTCTGCGATCAGCTCGGCCACCAGCTTTAGGCCGGCCTGCTCGTTGCCGCCGTTCTTGATGTAGCGGGCGACTGCGTTCGTGATTGCTTCGGTCTTGGTCATGTCTGGCTCCGTGCGGTTGGTGATGCGATGAATGAATATTACTAAACAGTAATTTCATTGTCAATACTGTTTGGTAATTATTCTGCGTAAGGGAAACCCCCACCAAAACCGAGCGCCCACAAAAAAGCCCTCCGTGGAGGGCTGATGGATTGTCGCTTTGTGGTTATTGCGGCGGTGAGGGCGCGTCAGGCGCTATTGAGTGCGGCACCGAGATTGGAGGCGCTGGCTGCACATAGATAACTGATGGCTGGCTGACTCGCGCATTCACTGCGCCGGAGTCAATGCGCTGAACGCCGAAATAGACAGCCGCTGACAAGCCAATGAGACTGATGGCTAGAGTCGCTACCCATTTATAGATATCGGTATGAGACTTTTCTACAGTCGCACGGATGCCGGTGATGTCCAGCTTGGCATCCAAGGACGCAACAGCGACCTTGACGTCCGAAAGCCCATCCTTTAAAGACGCAACATCGCCTTCGATCCGACCAAGTCGGCCGTCAATGTGACCCACGCGGTGCTCAAGACGATCAAGACGACCATCGATGCTACCTACGCGCTTCTCTAAGCGATCAAGACGTTCATCCATGTCTCCATTATCGCCTCCGCCTCCGCCTGGGGGCAATGGCCCTCGTTCTTTTTTAGGCGGAGCTTCTGTAAACGAGCCTTTATAGTCCTCCAGAGATACGAGATTATTCATGATGCTCCTCGTCATAATCGTCAGTGCCAGAATTATTCTGTCTATCTTCTTGCCACTTGGCGATGATCTGAAGATCAAAGATGCGCTCGAATCCGCAGTTTTTACAGTTTAGGCGTAGCTTGGGATCAAGTTTTGATGCCGTACGTCCTTCAGAGTTAAAAATAAAGGATTTCTCTGCTGTTACATAACCAGTTCTCGGCGATGAGCTAACTAGCCACCCCCCAGCGCCACACGCTGGGCACGCGTTGTTTATCCCTTTAGCATCTGAAAACTCACGAAATAACTTAATGTATTCGTGGCCTTCCAGGACTTTGAAGATTTTTCGGCGCATGCTATCTGCAGGCGGCTCATTTCTTTCGTCGACGTCGTGTGCTTCTTCGTCCATTCTGGATTTACACCCTTTGTTGTAATGCCACTGATTTTTTCGTTACGGATCAAACCCACACCAGAAGGCGCGGGCTTACGATGCGCGATACTTTCCCGGTGACAGCAGGTTGCTGACCGGGTGCATTGTTGCTATTTCCTCCAACCGCAACGTCAGGCGCGTGCCGCCGTTGACTGACTGCAAGCCGACCTCCGTACTTGTGCGGTACAGAAATTCCTTGACCATCTTGCGGCCATCAATCAAAGCCACAGCAACGAAATCCGAGGGATTGAGGGCATGGTTCGGTTCGACGACCACGTACCAGCCGTTTCGGATGGCTGGGAACATGGAGTCGCCCAAGACCCGTAGAGCATAGGCGTCAGGGTCGTTGGACACGGCTTCCACGAAGCCGTCGCAGCCCACCTCCTGCACTACGTCATACCAGCCGTTCTCGCCAAGCCTGGCCTGGCCTACGACGGCCACCAATCGCTGGGCGGGAGCGGCACCGACGTACTCTACCGTTTGAGCCTCAAGCGGAGCAAGCCGATCGAAGACCTCGACCTCGAGAGCATCGAAATCATTACGGCCTTCGAGCAGTCTTGGAACGAATGCTGGAAGCAGCCATTCGTCCTGCGCCAGTCTCGCTCCAGTGGTCATGTCAAACCAATACCGGTTTAGGCCGATTTGTTCCGCAAGGGTCCTTGCCTTCTTGTCACCGAAGGATCGTGGCCCATGGTCTTTCTGTAGGCCCGATAACTCGCCCTGGTTCGGACGCTTTCCGGTGCGCCTCTCGATGTGATCAAGCAGCGCAGCATCGCGCCCATCAAAGCAGTGCGCGATAAGTTCCCGGAGTCGGGCGCGGCGGTTCCTGGTGTCGGCATCGTCCATGGAGAGATTTTCGTTTACTAAACGGTAAATGACCAAACGGTATTGACTGATGATTACTGTTCAGTAATAATTGTCGTCATGAAAGACCTGATCGATTACCTGAACAGCCTGACCCGCGACAAGCAAGGCGCATTCGCCACCCGATGCGGCACCTCGGTCGGCTACCTGCGCAAAGCAGCGTCTGTCGGCCAGCGCCTGGGGGAAAGCCTGTGCATTGAGTTGGAGCGTGAATCTGACGGCGCGATTCGCTGCGAATCCCTGCGCCCGGATGTCGATTGGGCGTATCTGGCGAACCGCACCCCCAAGGAGCCCACCAATGTCTGAGCAATCCATCACCAAGCGTTTCGCGGTCAACGCCACCTTGCACATTGCCGCTGGCACCGCCTTGTATGCCTGGCAGGTTCTCGGTGTTGAGCAGGCTGGCAACGTCTTTATCTTCTGGATGTGGTTTGTGGCCATCTTGTTTTCCTTTTCCTTTTTGGCGTCATTTGATCTGCCGAAGAAGCTCCCTCGTAAAAACCGTTTGCTGACGTGGATGAACCTGTCGGTTTGGCTGTTCTTCATCGGCGCATTGGTCTGGATTGGGTATGTGTTTCTTCCTTCTGTCTTGGTGTTCGGCCTGCTTGCGACGCACATACTTCAGTCGAAATATGACAAGGACGGCAACCTGAAGGCGGAGGGCGGTGATGCCTGAGCTCCTCCTAATCCTAGTCGCCGCCATCGTCTTCGGCTGCGGCTACGTCGTCGGTCATATCCAGGCGCTGATGGGCTACCACAAGCGTCGGTCTATGGATCGGCGCGGGGAGGACGGCAAGCATGCGTGAAATCACCCTCCAACCCGGCGCCTGCATCGAAATCGACGGCGTGATCGTTCGTGCCGCGAAGCCGCTGGTGGCCGAGTTCGCGTCCGGCGGCATGGTCTACGACCCGGCTACTGGCCTGATGGTTTCCGAGGCCCAGGAAGAAACGGAGTCCCGTTCTTTGCATAGTCCTTTGGGAGCCGCGAAAGCAACTCCCTTGCAGCCCAACTTAGCGTTGCGTGTCGAAGGTCTGTGATGGTTGGGTCATCTATTCCCACTAGCCCGCGAACAACAAACGTCACGTTGACTGATGACCCGTGCTGTTTGTCATTGATCGACAGATCAATTGTGTGCAGGCCGTTGTCGCTTTTGATGATGAAGCTCAAGTTGTCGTCGTTCATGGTCAGTTCCTTGCTCAAAGGATTAAAGGGTCGGTTCCTTGATTCTACGGGCTTGGAGCTGGCCACCCCATCAATGCATCGGCCCGCGCTGGGCCAGCGCCTCTGCAGCCTCGTCCAGGTCTTCGTCCAGCAGATCGGTTTCAAGCTCAAGCCTGCGAAACACCGAGCACAACAGGTCGTCGGATACGTCCAGGCGGTCGGTGACGCGCTGGCAGATGGCTTTGGCTTCTTCCAGAAGCAATTCGGTTTTTGTCTTTTCCATGGTCTCACTGTAGGCCAGTTCAATCAGCGTCGAAACGCTGAAATTCAAGGGGTTTCAAGGTGACTTGCAGGTATTCCAATGTCGATTGGCTGGACGTCCTCTACAACAGCGTGCGGCGCACCTCCGGCGGCGTGGTTGATGCCGCCCGGTTCCTGACGGAGCGCCGGGGCCGCAGCATCCACCCCGAGAGCCTGCGCGCCAAGCTGCGGGCTGTGAATGGAGATGAGATAAGTTTGTCCATGGCCGATTTGCTCACTGAGTGGATGGAGGAAAAAGAGGGCGGTCGCGCATATGCCCGCGACTGGATGCTGGCCCATGCCGCGCAAAACGGCCTGGCGGCCGATGTCGTCCCTGATGATGAGGCCAGCCCGCAAGACCTGATCAAGGACATCCAGGCCAAGGCCATGCAAATTGGGGCTTTGACTGGCGGCGTGCTGGGCACGACAGCGGAATCTCTAGCTGACAACATCGTTTCCCCCACCGAACGGGACAAAGTGGTTGCGCTTTTGCGTGAACTGCGGACGCGTACTCACAACCTGGAACGCGGCTTTTTGCTGGCTGCCGACAAGAGGGCGTGCAATGACTGAACTCGACATCATCGTATTCGCTATCGCCATGATCCTGCCCCTGGTAGCTGTGGCGGTTGCGCTTTGGGTGAGGTTGAAGTGATGGAAGGCCAAGCGTTCAACCTCATCAGCAACCACGTTCGGCGCAACGCGGCCCAAGCCGTGATGCAGGCTCCCGAAGACTGGCGCGTGGAAATCAAGCCGCGTACCCGGTCGCTGGATCAGAATGCGCTGCTGCACGCGCTGTTCTCGACAGTTGCCAAGCATGCGAAGTGGGGTGACCGAAAACTGACTGCCACGCAATGGAAGGTGCTGTTTATCAGCGGCCATGCTGCAGCTACCGGCCTGGACTCCGACATGGTGCCGGGGCTGGAAGGTGAATTCGTGAACATCCGCGAATCGTCCGCTCGCATGTCGGTCGCCCGCATGACCAGCCTCATCGAATACATCCTGGCCTGGTGTGCCATGCAGGGTATCGACACCCGGCAAGACCGGATCAAGCACGGTATGAAGCTGCTGCCCGATGAAACGACCACCGACCTGGAATGGCGCGAGGTGGCGGAATGACCCCACAGCGCCAAGCACAGATCCTGGCTGGTCAAACCAACATAGCCCGCAAGGTCTACGAAGCCGTCACGCCTTGCCAAAACCACGCGAACACATCCGGCGAAATCGTGGCGGCTATGTACAAAAACACCGGGTCCGGCTGCGAGCACCCGGTCCTCATGGGCTGCCTGAAAAAACTCAAAGAATCCGGGCTCATCCGAGAGGTTGTCCCTGGATCGTTTCGCCGCACTCACATCAAAGAGGAAAAGCCCGTGGCAACAAAACCCAACGCGGAACAGAAAAACCCCACACCGAAAGCCCAAGCCAAGCCCCAGGACTCGATGCAGCTCCTGGGTGACATCGCCGCGCGCGTGCGCGCCGCTGCCGGCACGCTGAATCAGATCGCCGACGACATTGATACGGCGGCCATCTGCCTGGAAGAAAAGAGCGGCGAAGACAAGAAAAAACTGGAAACGCTGCGCCAGCTGCAGGCGCTGTTGAAGGGCTGATTGTTATGACCTGGAACAGCACCCTCAAGCCCGGCAAGCCATTGCAGCGCAAGACGCCGATGAAGGCGACCAAGCCGATGGGGCGCAGGCCCTCGAAGAAATCCAGAGTCTCAGCGGCCGAACATCGTTTCCTGAGCGCAATAGCGGCCCAAGGCTGCATTTTGTGCCGTCGCCTCGGGTATCCGGGCACGCCAGCGGAAATCCATCACCTGCGCGATGGCGTGGGCGCTGGCCAACGCAACAGCAACCTGATGACGATCCCGCTTTGCCCGGAACACCATCGGGGCGCGACCGGCTTTCATGGCCTGGGTCGCCGCGCATTCGAGCGCGCCTATGGCGTCACCGAACTGGACCTGCTGCGCGAAGCCTGGGAGGTGATGGACGCCGGTCGCGCGGATCGAATTTCGCACAACACATGGTCAACGGCCGATGAACTGGAATACCACCAGGTTATTCAGCCGCTGGCGCGCATGGTGCATGGGGACGAATGATGGGTTTGCACACGGCTATCCCGACGGGGAGAAAAGGCGGATTCCTCCACCGCCCTGCCGCCGTGCATCTTTTTGGAGATCAATGGAGGGTCACATGCCTACCAGGATGATCAGGGACGGCATTCTGACAAGCGAGAGGGTCAACGCCCTGTCGCCGCACGCGGAACTGTTCTACCGCCGGTTAATGTCGGTGGTGGATGACTACGGGAGATTTTCGGCCAATCTGACGCTGCTGAGGGCGTCCTGCTACCCGCTGAAACTGGATAGCGTGAAAGAAGACTCGATCAAAAAGCACCTTGCCGAGGCTGAAGGTGCCGGACTGATCGTTCTCTACACGGTCGCAGGTAAGGTGTACTTGGAAATGCAGGACTTCGGGCAGCGCATTCAGAGTAAGTCGAAATTCCCGGAACCGCCCGGAAATAGCCAAGACTCACCGAAAATTCCTGATGAAAAACAGGATTCCACGGTGGTTCACGGTGGATCACCGGGAAAAACCGCTTTAGTCGTAGTCGAAGACGAAGAAAAGACATTGTCGGGTGACCCCGACGATTCACCGCCAAAACCCGACCCAAAGGCTGATGCCAAGGAGGTGCTTGCTTACCTGAACCAGAAGACGGGCAGGGCATATCGCCCCGTTCCTGCAAACCTGGATCTCATCACGGCCAGGGTGCGAGACGGAACGTCTGTTGCCCAGCTGAAAACTGTTATCGACGTGAAGTCCGCGCAGTGGCTGGACGACCCGAAGATGGCCGAATACCTGAGGCCGGCAACGCTGTTTTCCCGCACCAAGTGCGAGCAGTACCTGGGGCAACTGCAGGCGGGCCATGCAAGCCAAGCATTGGAGTACGACGTATGACCGGGCACCGGCCGCTCATCGAAATGCGCCTGGCTGGCTACATGCCGAAAAGCGCATTTGTCACGATCCTGGAAACCCGCCCGACATGGGGCCCGTACACCCATCCGAACGAAGCCATGAACCTGGGCGGCGCACCGAGCATTGTGATTTTGCCTGACGACAGTCCATCCACCGTGGATCTCCGTTGCCTGCGGGGGGTCGTGGTGCACATCGCCGGAAACGACCGCACCCGCGCTATTGCCGCGCTGGAGCGCATTGCCGAGTTTGAGCCCGCCAAGGCCATTGCAGGCGGCGATTGGGGCCTGCGAGCTTGGAAACCGAACAAAGGATTTTTTGATCTATGACCCTCATCATTACGCCTGACAACACGGATTTTTCTGCCTACATGGCGGAAACAGAGCCTTCCGTGAAGGTGCTGCCGGTCGAGTCCTGGGAAAACGCCCTGGTTGCTGCCGTGAACCAGCCGGAACACATCACGGGCGCTCGCCTCCCATGGTCTAAGACGCACGACAAAATCCGGTTTCGCCCTGGCGAGGTGACGCTGTGGCAGGGGATCAACGGCCACGGGAAAAGCCAGATCCTGGGACAAGCGATCCTGGGATTCACCGCGCAGGGTCAGAAGTCCTGCATTGCGTCCTTTGAAATGCGGCCGGTATCGACCTTAAAGCGCATGCTTCGCCAGGTGTCGATGAACGACCAGCCCGGAGAGGCAGCGGCACGTCAGATGATGTCCTGGTTGACTGGCAAGGCCTGGATCTACGACCAACTGGGTCGTGCTGAGCCTCGGACCCTGGCTGCCGTCATCCGGTATTGCGCCGAGCGCCTGAAGATTGACCATTTCGTGATCGACAGTCTCATGCGCTGTGTGGCTGGAGAGGACGACTACAACGGCCAAAAAGATTTTGTGGAACTGCTGTGCAGGCTGGCACAGGACTGCAACATCCACATCCACCTCGTGCACCACGCCCGCAAGCGCGAAAACGAGGACCAGAAGCCAGGCAAGTTCGACGCGAAAGGATCGGGGGCCATCGTTGATCAGGTCGATCAGATGCTCACTATCTGGCGCAACAAAAAGAAGGAAAAGGATGTGGACAAGGCGCTGCGCGTGCCCGGTGGATCGATCTCGGAAGACCTGGAAAAGACGCCCGATTGCCTGCTGATCTGCGACAAAAACCGACACGGCGAATGGGAGGGTACGGTGGCGTTGTGGTACCACGCCCCCAGCTTGCAATACACGCCGGATTCACGCCGCCTGCCGCTAAATTTCATGCGAGATCGGGGTTATGACGCCTGATCACATCAACTGCATCGACTGCATCCATTTTGACCTTCGCACCGCCCCGGCGATGGCCAAGCAAGGCTACGGCGTCTGCGGCAAGGATGGCCGATCCGGGCGCTACGAGAGCGCGACATTCAGCCGGACGTGCCGGATGTTCGAGGCCGAGCCTACCGAGAACTCGCAGAAGCGGCGGGTTTGGCTTGAGGCCGAGCGCCAGCGGTTTGAAGAAAAAATCATGGGGGCAGCATGACCCTGGACCACATCACCATCAACCTGCCGTGGCCCGACCCGATACTGTTTCCGAACCGCAGGCGCGGCAGCTTCCGCAAGTTCCAGCCGTTCATCGAGGCGGCCCGGCAGTCCGGGTTCTACGCGGCCCGGCAGGCTCTGGGCCGCAATATCGCGGGCCTGTCCGATCAGGTCCCCGTCAAGATCACATTTGCCGCGCCCGACCGCCGTCGCCGGGACCTGGACGGAATGCTGGGCGCGATCAAGCACAACCTGGACGGTATCGCGAAGGCCCTGGGCGTGGATGACAGCAGGTTCGTGCCAGTCACCCTGGATCGGGTACTGGACCCCAACAAACAAGGATTCGTCACTGTGGAGATAGGCGCATGCGCTACGCACTCATCCTGATAGGCGCTGCCGTTGTCGCCTATCTGATCACCAAAGGAATTGCCGCTGTCATGGCGGATCGTCAACCCAAGAAAAGGAAGTCCATCAAATGAATAATCGTGGAATGGCATTCATTGCCGCAGGCATCGTCACCTTTCTCGCCATCGTCCTGCTGGCGTTTGGCTCATGGTTCCAAGTGGACCAGGGCGAGCGCGGGGTATTGCTTCGCAACGGCAAGCTGTCCAGCGTGGCCGGGCCTGGACTGGGCTTCAAGACGCCTGTGATTGATTCTGTACGGTTTGTGTCAGTACGGGATCACAACGTCACCCTGCCGCTGGAAGCCTATTCGTACGACCAGCAGCCAGCCTCGATGCAGGTGTCTGTCACCTACCGGGTTCCAGTGGATCGGGTCAGCGACCTGTACAGCGAGTACGGCACGCTGGAGAACCTGCAGGCCCGGGTGATCGAGCGACGCACCCCCGATGCAGTCAAAAACGTGTTCGGAAAATTCACGGCAGTTCGCGCCATTCAAGAGCGCGAGAAGCTGGGGACCGAAGCCACCCAGGCCGTAACCCAGGTTATGCGCGATGCGCCGGTGCAAATCGTTGGCGTGCAGGTGGAGGAAGTCGGGTTCTCGTCGGCTTATGAGCAGTCCATCGAACAGCGAATGTTGGCCCAGGTGCAAATCGAGACCACGCGCCAGCAAAAGGAAACCGCGACCATCAACGCTGAAATTCAGGTGGTGAAGGCCCGGGCCGAGGCCGATGCCTTGCGTGAAGCATTCCAGGCCGAAGCCGACGGCATCCGGCTGCGTGGCGATGCTGAAGCCGCTGCTATTCAGGCCCGTGCCGATGCGCTGGCGGCAAACACCAATCTGGTCAGCCTGATCGCTGTGGAAAAGTGGGACGGTTCGCTGCCCACCACGCAGGTTCCCGGGTCGGCACTGCCGTTCATCGGCATCAAGTAACGGAGGTCCTATGACTGACCGAGACACCCTGAACAAAGCCAAGTACCGGCTATCGAAGGCCCTACAGACCCGCGACGAACAAATCAAGAGCTATGCCTCGGCAGACAAGTTCGAGGACGTCTGTACCAGGCTGGGCCTGCCGCGCCTGCCTCGTGAGCCAGTGCTGGACTACATAAATCGTTGCGTCGAGGTGCTGGAAACGGGCCGCTCGACGCCGAAGTTTCAGGGTACGCCAGCTGCGCCCAGACTGCCGATGAAATTCCAGCAGCTGAAGCCGCGCCCGCATCTGCGCCAGAACGAGATTGATGCGCAGCCGGTGCTGGTCAGCATGGGCGGGATAGGTAATGGGGGAAATGGCGGTTTTGGGAGAGGCAGGTGAAAGAGACGGGATCGATTGATCGTGACGCCATGCGCAAGGTTTTGCATGGCTGGTTTGCCATACATGCTGAGCAGAACGGTCTGAGCATGCGGGGCGAGACCACTGAGGACGGCTTCCTGTTTTACAGCATGGACACGAAGCAGGCATTTAACCACTACATCATGGGCTACATGGCGGGTAGGGCGGATGTGCTGGGAGGGCAGGCAACACAAGAGGTGGGGCGATGACAGAAGAACAGAAAGCTCGCATCCGCGCTGCTGCCATTGAGCTTTCGGCGGCGCTGAGTGATGCGGATGAAAGCTTCATTGTTACCGCGTGCATTGACATGGATGCACGCAAGGAGGGCTCGAAGCCTATCTACAGGATTGATATATCAGGGGATGAGGAGTGGATCGTATGAAGATGCGCAAGCTCAGAAGGCAGCAGGCTGTGAGGTCCGTGAAGTTCGGGAATTCCCGCGCCTGGGCGTGTCGATTGCTGCCGGAATTTATAAGCCTTGTCGAGGGATTCAGGGCGCTTGTTGACGCCATTGATGGCTACGCGGATATGCACTATTCGAAAACCAATGGGATGGGCTCCTGATGGAGCGCTGGCGCATGGGTGATCCATTCGAGGTGGTGGCCAGGATGGAAGAGCATGAAATAAAGCGGGATACCCGCGTTGTGGAGGAGTATATGGGGCGCAAGCTGCAGTCCGTTTCTGGTCGAATCCAGCAAGATATGTATCAATGGGGAGACTGGGCAAGGCGGCCGCAGTTTTGGGCGAATCTGGGCGTTACCCCGTTTTGCCGAATCCTTGGCCAGCTGTCTGACCGAGAGCCGCGAGACTTTCGCCTGGACCCCCAGAGCATGGCGATTCACAAGGCCGTGATGGCGCTGGAGGACACGCATAAGATCGTCTTGTATGCGTATTTCGTGGCACATATCAGGCATGAGGATATGCCGGTGATTTTCAATTCTCGCGGAGTAAGCAGGGCAACCTATTACCGCCGCCTGGATGCCGGCTCGGTAATGGCGCATAACAAGGCAATGCGGATGCTTGAGCGGGCCAAGCAAGGGTTGTGAGACTATTTGGTATGGTTTATACTGTTTTCCAGATAGCCTCAGGTAGTTGCGATTGGGGCGGACGGGGCCCTGCCTAGAGCGGGGTTTTTTCGTTTGCCACAGATTCATACACGCTGGTGTTGCATAGCGCACCGGCACGAATTACCAAGAGGAAAGCAAGTGGATATTAAAAATCTAATCCCTAAAAAGGTGGCTGTTGAAACAAGCGCCGGTGAGCTATATGTTCGCCACAATTTAACAGGGGACTTGGAGAAGCTAAAGAAGCTTGAAAGCGGGGAAGGTGGATTAACGGCGGCTTTGGTTCGCCTTTACGCCAGCGAGGATCAGAATAACTTTGATGTAGCCCCCTTGTCAGACAGCCTATTCTCTCGCTTAGGGAAAGATGACATCGAGAACATCTTAGCCGCCACAGCGAGGCAGGTTTATATGAAAGACTTGCCCGAAGGCTTGGTGCCTGATGGTCTTAGCGACTTTATTAAAAATGAAATCGTAGAGGAAGAAAAAAAACGGGCCAAAATGTTTGAGAAGGCTGGGCTGTACAGCTTCTTGGGAGACCAAGCCTATTCATCGATACTGGAGCAAGAGAAGAAAAAGGCTCGTATGCAAGGACTGGCTGGCCTCTCTGCTATAGCAGAGACTGAGGCCCGAGCATCAAGAGTTGTGTTCGAGCAACCAAAACCAATCCGGCTCCCCGAAAATCCATTGATCAAGCTTTCTCAGGAGAATGCGCAAATATCCAGGAATATGGCGCAAAAAACAGATAGCTTGATTGATGTGGTCAGTGGTTTGCACGATGCGCTAGTTGTTGAGGTTTTGCCGAAGTGGATGGAGGAAGCCAGAAAGAGCGAACAGAGGACGGGAGAGGCGCTTGAGATATCGAAGGCTCAAGTAGTTGAGTCAATAAAGTCAAACGCAATTGCAGCCAGAGGACAGCGGCTTACAAAAATTGCTGTTGGCGTGGCGATTGTTGCCGCTTTGTCAGGATTGGTTGGTCAGATATGGGGTGATAAAACCGCTTTGGACGCCACCCTCAAAACATTGCATGACATCGAAATTAGTTTTCAGGAAAAGCTAACGGACCAGCAAGCACTTATAGCTCAGCAGAGATCTGAAATTGAAAGACTGCAAGGGGTTGTCGCCGAAAAGCCAGATGCAATTAGTAAGTGAGCGCAGCCCTATATTATTTAGCGCGGTGTGCGGGATATGATCAGTCAGGGCCTAGCTCAAAAAACACGCGACCAGACCCGGCTATTGATATTTTTTGTAGATCAGAAACAGTAAGTTTGTCCACGCCATAGTTACCGCAAGCACTATATGGGATATTTTTATTAGGACAAACCCTAATTGTGGCTAGATTGCAAACGATTCCGTCGCGCCTCGGAAAACTGCCCGCGAAACGGCAGCAGGCTCAAGGCAACCTCGACAGCTGGCGCGGCGGCAAGACATCAGCTCAGCGCGGGTACGGCTACAAATGGCAGCAGGCCAGGGCCGGATATCTGGCCAAGCATCCGCACTGCGTCATGTGCCTAGCTGATCTGGACATGACAGATCTGCCGCCAGCTGATGTGATCGTGGAGTGCGCCAAGCGCGGCGTGGCTGAGCCGCTGGCAACGATTGTTGACCACAGGATCCCGCATCGTGGAGACCAGGCGTTGTTCTGGGATCGCAGCAACTGGCAGGGTCTGTGCAAGACACATCACGACAGCACCAAACAGCGCATCGAGCGCGGCAGCCAGCGCCAGGCAATCGGGCTTGACGGCTGGCCGGTGGAGGATTGAGGCGTGAAGATCAACACAGACAAGCAGCACCGCGACGTGTACGCGACCACGGTCGATCAAGACGTGGCGCTGCGGATCATTGCTGAGCGAGTGGCGGAAAAGGTGGGCGTCAGCCTGGATGGTACGGGCGTGACGTGGCGGGCCTGGGTGTCTACCCGCGACACCAGCACCGGCATTCTCCATGATATCAAGGTTGAGATCATCGACGATCACACCCTAAAGCCGGTGGCTGGATGATGCAGACCAATATAGACCTGGACGCGATCGAGCGGCGCAATCGTGGCTGGCTGCTGCCGGGTATCTGCCCGCCGTGCCGCGTGTACCTGGACGGCGTGGAGTTGCGGCACGTCACGGCCGCCAGTGTCAGCAAAGGGCGCGTGCGGGTAGAGGACGATCCGATCAAGATCAGCAAGCGCGGCCGGATCATCAGTCGCACGCTGTACGGCCGTGTCACTGTGGAGCTGCTCTGATGCAGCGTCAGGTGACGATACGCATATCCGTGGCCTGGTGGCTGCGCTGGTACATCGTGGGCGTGGTGCTCATGTGCCGCATGACTGGGTGCGCGCCCGATGTCGAGCGCGTGGCGTACTGGGTACGGCGGGCTATCAGGATGAGGATTGAGTGATGGCCGTCTAGGGCTGGCCAGACGGGCATAGGTGAGGCGCTGCGGCGCTCCCGCCATCACCGCGTACGAGCGCACAGGCGGGCTACAGCGGGCTGGCATGGGCATTCAAGCGGGGGGGGGCGGGTCGAAACCCTGGGCGGATCGGAAACCTAGACCGGCAGCTTCTCTCATTCAGAGATTTTTCCCCTTAACAGGAACTTGTTAACTGAGGTTGTTCATGGCGTTTACCGACAAAAAGCGCAAATTCGTTGCCGCGCTCCAGTCGGGGCTGTCTGGCGCGAAAGCGGCTGTGGCTGCGGGCTATAGCGAGAAGGGTGCGCCTCAAGCGGCCAGCCGCCTGATGAAGGACCCGGACGTTCAGGCCGCGCTGAAGCGCAAAGAGATTGTTGAACAAGCGAAATCCGAGGCAAAGGCGGCCGGCAAGGATGTCAACCTGCCCGATCTCGGGAAGATGTTCAGTGATCCTCAGGATTTTCTGAAGGCGCTCATGAATGATGTGTCTGAAGACATGAAGCTGAGGCTTGATGCGGCCAAGGCGCTCATGCCGTTCACTCATGAGCGCAAGGGCGAGGCCAGCAAGAAGTCAGCCAAGGAAGATGCGGCCAACAAGGCCATGCAGGGTCGATTTGCTGTTCCGGCGGCGCCCAGGTTGCAGTAATGGTTGCGCTTCCGCAGTGGAGTACTGCTTGCTTGGACTGGGAGCGACGGATTGTTGCGGGCGAGAGTCTGATCACCTTCAATCCGCTGTTTCCTGAGCAGGCTGACGCTGCGCTTCGGATATTCGAGCAGTTGAAGATCGTCGATTTGCCTGGAAGCCCGGCTATGGGCGAGGTCTCCAGGAAATGGGTGTTGGATTTTGTGTCGGCGGTGTTCGGCGCATACGACGCGGACACAGGTCGAAGGCTGATCACCGAATTCTTTCTGCTGATCAGCAAGAAGAATACGAAATCCACGACGGCTGCCGGCATCATGCTGACAGCGCTGCTGTTGAACTGGCGTCGTTCGGCTGAGTTGTCGATCATCGCGCCCACTGTGGAGATCGCGAAGAACTCGTATTTCCCGGCCCGAGACATGATCCAGGCTGACGATGAGCTCAAGGCCATCTTCCATGTTCAGGATCACGTGCGAACGATCACTGATCGGCGTACCGGAGCGATCCTAAGCGTGGTCGCCGCAGACACCGACACCGTGGGCGGCAAGAAGTCATCCATCGTGCTGGTCGATGAATTGTGGATCTTCGGCAAGAAGGCGAAGGCCGAGAACATGTTACGTGAAGCCACGGGTGGACTGGTATCTCGCCCAGAGGGCTTTGTGGTTTATCTGTCCACGCAGTCCGATGAGCCGCCGGCAGGTGTTTTTAAGCAGAAATTGCAGTACGCAAGGAAGGTTCGGGATGGCGTGATTGTTGACCCCCGGTTCTTGCCGGTCATTTACGAGCATCCGCAAGCCATGCTGGATGCCGGAGAGCATCGCAACCCGAAAACCTTCTACGTCACGAACCCGAATTTGGGGGCGTCCGTCAGTGAGGCCGACCTGATCCGGATGATGTCTCAGGCCGAAGAGAGTGGCGAGGAATCCGTGATCGGGTTCATGGCCAAGCACCTGAATGTCGAAATTGGCCTGAACCTGCGCTCCGACCGTTGGATGGGTGCGGACTACTGGCAGCAGCAAGCCGACCCGACCATCACCCTGTCTTATCTGCTGTCTGAATGCGAGGTCATCGACGTTGGAATCGACGGCGGCGGCCTGGACGACCTTCTGGGCTTGTGCGTGCTGGGTCGCCACAAGGACACGAAGGAATGGCTTGCCTGGTGCAAGGCATGGGCGCATCCGTCCGTGCTGGAGCGGCGCAAGGACATCGCGCCGCGGCTGAAGGACTTCGCCGCTGATGGCGATCTGATGCTGGTGGACCATATCGGCGAAGACGTGGACGATCTGGCCGCAATCGTGGCTGAGATCGAAGAATCCGGCCTGTTAGATCTGGTGGGCGCTGATCCGGCTGGGATTGGGTCGGTTCTGGATGCCTTAGAAGAAAAGGGCGTGCCCAAAACCAAGTTGATGGCGGTCAGTCAGGGATGGAAGCTCTCGGGCACCATCAAGACCGCTGAACGACGACTGGCAGAGGAGTCGTTCAAGCACGCTGGACAGCCATTGATGGCCTGGTGTGTAGGAAATGCCAAGACGGTGCCCGTGGGCAACGCGATCAACATTACAAAGCAGGCCAGCGGATCAGCAAAGATCGATCCGCTCATGGCGCTCTTTGATGCTGTGCAACTGATGGCGCTCAACCCGGAGGCGCGATCTTCAGGCGACTTCTGGGAAGCCATCCGAAACCCGATTATTGCGTGAGAATCATGACTATTGCTTTGACCCTCTTCCTGTTGGCCGCCATCGCTGGCCTGAGCCTGCTGGTGGCCGGTACGTTCGTGTTGGCCGGACCTGGCTGGGCGTTTGTCGCTGGCGGCGCTGCGCTGCTTGTGTGTGCGGCCTTTCTTCGCAGTGGACTGCGCTCTGAGGTGAAACGTGCGTAAGCGAGGTATCGCATCGGTGCTGATTCAGGCCGCCCAAAGTGAGTCGATCTGGCATAACGCGCCGATCCGACTGACTGACGGCGGTTTTTGGTCATCTTGGCTTGGGGGTGCATCTTCCAGTGGTCGTGCGGTCGGCGTGAACGACGCAATGAAGCTGTCTGCCGTCTGGGCGTGCGTTCGACTGGTGTCCATGTCGGTGGCGGGCCTGCCAATTGGTGTCTACAAGCGCAAATCGGACGGCGGTCGCGAATCGGCGAACGACCATCCTTTGTATGCGCTGGTGCATGTGTCTCCTAACGAAGACATGACACCCATGCAGTTCTGGCAGGCCATGGTGGCGGCCATGATGCTGTGGGGGAACACGTACGCGAGAATCCAACGAATCGGCAAGCGGGCTGTGGCGTTGGAATTTCTGCTGCCATCTCGTGTTCGTTTGGATTGTGATGATTTGGGCCGCTTGAGGTACTTTTTCAGACCGAGGTCTGGTGCCGAAATCGAGATTGCCCGTACTGACATTCTGCATATCCCTGCCTTTTCCTTGGATGGCAGAATCGGCCTGTCGGCCATTCGGTACGGCGTGGATGTGATGGGTGCGGCCATGTCGGCCGAGGACGCCGCAAATGGGACGTTCAAAAATGGGCTTATGCCGACGGTCGCGTTTTCTGTTGACCGGACGATGAATTCAAAACAGCGCGAGGAATTCCGCGAGTATGTGGCCGCAGTATCCGGGGCATTGAACGCTGGTCGCGCTCCGGTGCTGGAGCATGGGGTAAAGCCCGAATCCATCGGCATCAACCCGAATGACGCCCAGCTGCTGGAGTCTCGGGGCTGGTCTACGCAAGAAATCTGCCGTTGGTTCGGTGTCCCCCCTTGGATGGTTGGATATACCGACAAAGGGTCGAATTGGGGAACCGGCCTTGAGCAGCAGATGCTGGCCTTTCTCACGTTTGTCATCACCAGCTACACCACGCAGATTCAGCAGTGCATCAATAAGCGCTTGCTGGAACCGAAAGACTGGCCGCTGTATTACGCGGAATACTCTCTTGAAGGGTTCCTTAGGGCCGATAGCGCTTCTCGTGCTGCCTTCTATAGCTCCATGGCTCAGAACGGGGTCTACACCAGGGACGATATTCGAGAAAAAGAGAATCTTCCCAGAAAGGGCGGAAATGCCGAGGTTCTCACCGTGCAGTCCAACCTTCTACCACTAGACAGGCTGGGCGAATCCAGCGACTCAAACAGCGTGCGTTCCGCGCTATCGAACTGGCTCAAAACAGCCGAAACCCAGGAGTAAATCCCATGCCTATCCGCAATCTTCCGGCTGCCCCGGAGGGCCGCCCGTGCGCGGCTGTTACGAGCAGTATTTTGCCACGCGCCCTAGATCGCTGGGACGCCGGGATTCGCGCTGCTGCAGACGAAGACCGCACGATCAGCATCTATGACGTGATTGGCTACGACTACTGGACGGGCGAAGGCGTGACGGCCAAGCGCATTGCCGGTGCGTTGCGCAACATGGGCCCAGGGCCAGTGACAGTCAACATCAACAGCCCTGGCGGCGACATGTTCGAGGGCCTGGCGATCTACAACCTGCTGCGCGAACACGACGGCGACGTGACGGTCAAGGTTCTGGGTCTGGCCGCCTCTGCCGCCTCGATTATCGCCATGGCTGGCGATACCGTGCAGATTGCGCGCGCCGGATTCTTCATGATCCACAACTGCTGGGTGGTGGCAATTGGCAACCGCAACGACCTGCGAGCCGTGGCCGACAAGCTCGATCCATTTGATGCTGCCATGGCGGATATTTATGTGGCGCGCACCGGCAAAGACCTGGCTGAGATTCAGCAGCAGATGGATGGCGAAACCTGGATCGGCGGCAGTTCTGCGGTTGATCAAGGTTTCGCCGACGAATTACTGCCGTCTGATCAGGTGAAGCAGGGCGATAAAAAAAGCGCCTCAGCGGTTCGCCGGTTGGAGTCCGCACTGCGAGCCTCTGGCATGCCGAAGTCCGAGGCTATGCGCCTCATATCCGAATTCAAGTCCGGTCTGGGTGATCCGACTGGCGGCGGTGAGGGCGATCCCACCGAACACAGTGCGGGAGATCCGCCTGTTATCGACCTTTCCTCATCGCTTACTGCGATCAAATCTATCTCAATAGGAGCCTAATCATGGCTGATCCCATCGAAAAGCAGGTTGAAGACCTGAACGCGAACATCACGCGACTGAACAGCGAAATCAAGCCCCTGGCCGAACAGGCCATCAAGGAAGCCAAGAACGCGGGCGAGGTGAACGCCGAAACCCGCGCCAAGGTCGACGAGCTGCTGGTCAAATACGGCGAAGCTCAGGCTCGCATGGCTGCTGTCGAGCAGGCTGTGGCCGCTGGCAGGGCTGAAGATGGACCGCAAACTCACCAAACCGCCGGTCAGATGGTGTCCGCATCGCTCACCGAGCAGGGCGTGAATTCGTCTTCTCGCGGCGCGTATCGGGTCGCCATCCCGCAAGCCGCCATTACTTCGGTGACGGGCTCCGGTGGTGACCTGGTGCAATCCGACCGCCAGCCCGGCATTGTGGCAGCGCCCAATCGCCGCCTGACCATCCGTGATCTTGTCGCTCCTGGAACGACCAGCAGCAACAACATCGAGTATGTGAAGGAAACCGGCTTCACGAACAGTGCCGCGATGGTCTCCGAAGGTGGGCAAAAGCCTTACTCGGAAATCGCGTTCGAGCTGGCCAACGCGCCGGTGCGCACGATCGCTCACCTGTTTAAGGCCAGTCGCCAGATTCTGGACGATGCGCCTGGGCTGGCAAGCTATATCGATGCGCGCGGCACCTACGGCCTGGACCTGAAGGAAGAAAGCCAATTCCTGTACGGTAATGGCGCAGGCGTCAACCTGAACGGCATCATCCCGCAGGCGGAAAGCTTCGTGGCTGCGTTCACTCCCGAGAAATATCAGGGGATTGATCGCGTTCGGTTGGCCATCCTGCAGGCCATCCTGGCCGAATATCCGGCCAGCGGCATCGTGCTGCACCCGGCTGATTGGGCGCAAATCGAGCTGACCAAAGATGCGAACGGCAACTACATCATTGCTCGTCCGCAAGATGGTACTCCAGCCCGACTGTGGAATCTTCCTGTGGTGGCTACACAAGCCATTGTGCAGGATGACTTCCTGGTGGGAGCGTTCCGCCTCGGAGCGCAGGTCTTCGATCGCATGGATACCGAGATCCTGGTGTCTACCGAGAACGACAAGGACTTCGAGAAGAACATGGTGACCATCCGCGCTGAGCGCCGTCTGGCCTTCGCTGTGTATCGCCCCGAAGCGTTCGTGACCGGGCAGCTGAGCGGATCGTAAAGCAATGTGCGGGCAGTCTCGGCTGCCCGCACTGTTTTCTGAGGAAATTATGGTGGATCAAGTCGAGGCATTGCCTCTGAAGTCATTTGAATACGGCGGAACCGTTCGCGCACCACGAAAGGGAGTCTTCTTCATCGATCGACGCACGGCCCAGCAGCTCGAAGCCTCTGGCTTGCTCAGAATCGTTGACCAAGCACATGACCCTTTGTCGGCCGCTGGGGAACAGTCGTCTGCCTCGCCAGTGGCCCAAGCCTCACCGTCGCAGACGTCGAACGGGTCCGCGCCTGGCGGCAAGCGGGGACGACCGAAGAAGGAAGGCGAGTAATCGTCACCAACACGACCTTTCGGGCCGCGCCTTGGGCCGACGCACTATTTGCGATGGATCGCGCTTGGTGGCAACGGCATATCGACGAGGTTAAGGCTGTTTTTTGCGGCGCGCTTTTGACTTCGGCGGTGCATTGTTATGGGGCGCAGCGCATCAGCTGCGAGGAATACAGGAATAGCGGGGCAGGCGCCATCGTCTCGGCGCTGAAGTTCGGGGCAAAAAAGGTCATCTTGCTGGGTTATGACTGCCAAAAAACCGGCGGCGTTGCGCACTGGCATGTCGATCACCCCAAGGGGCTTGGCAATGCAGATTCTATTGATCGGTGGCCAGCCATTTTTGATCGTGTGCGAAGGAATTTCCCAGCCGCGAATATTGTCAATTGCACTCAGCAGACGGCGCTGACGCAATTTCCATTATCGAACATCGAGGATGAATTGGCGACGGCGAAGCCTCTGCTTGTGCGCGGCCTGAACGGTCTGGGTGACAACATTTATCAGCGGGCGTTTATCCGCCACATGCCAGGCTTGGTGTATGTCGAAACGCCGTGGCCGGAGTTGTACGCGGATTTGCCTAATGTCAGGTGCGTTCGATCTGAAACCCAGCTGCGGACGCAGGCAAAGAACGCGGACAGCACAGCGTATGAATGGGCGCAGCGGCCAGCACATATACCCCAGATCGCGCTTCGTTACGGCCACGCCGATCTTGTGCGCGGCTCAATCCTGCGGGCCATGTCGCGCTGCCTGGAGGTGAGAAAAGCTACGTTTGATTTGCCGGACTTTGGTCCATCGCCCATCAAGTCGGATCGGCCTGTCGCTATCGTGCGACCAGTGACGGCCCGTAAAGAGTGGCTGAATACAGCCAGAAGCCCCAAGCATGAGTATGTCTATCAGGCTGCTGTCGAATTGCAGCGCCGAGGCTTCTATGTGGTGTCTGTGGCCGATATTGAGCGCGGGAAGGAATGGATCGAAGGCGAGCCGCCACCAGCCGACCTGGTGTTGCATAGCGGCGAACTGAATATCACACAATTGCTGTCAGCGATTCAGCAGGCTGCTGTGGTGGTGGGTGGGGTCGGCTGGATTGTGCCTGCCTGCATTTCTGCCGGGGTGCCGCTCTACTGCATTCTGGGCGGCCAGCTTGGACATAACGCGCCCGACAGGATCACAGATGCGTCAACGATGGATCTGTCGCGCGCCGGGTGGGCAGTGCCGGATAGGCCGTGCCACTGCTCGAACATGCGGCACGACTGCGAGAAGGCAATTTCAGGATTCCCGGATAGGTTCCGGCAATGGCTCGACAAGCAAGGCCTGTAGGGCAAAACACAAACACAGGGCGATTCTTCGGAGTCGCCCTTTTTTATTGGGTGAACGGAATTGATCCAAGACGAATATTTCGACAGCGCGGCAGCAACCGATTTGGTCTGGCTTCCAAGCCTTGGCATGGGCCGGTGCCTGCGGCATGAGCCTGCAATCTACGACGACGGCTATTGGGAGAAATACGCCCGCATGGCCGATACGCCCATGGGCAAGGCCCTGACCCAGGCTCGTGTCGATCTAGTGGCGCGGCACTACTCTGGGCCGCTGCTGGATGTCGGAATCGGCTCTGGCTCTTTCGTGTTGGCGCGTCCAGATACCTTCGGTGCCGACGTGAACCCGCATGCAGTTCGTTGGCTTGAGGAGCGCGGCCTATTGCAAGACCCGTACCGCGACAGCTTTCGAGCTTTGTCTGCCTGGGATGTTCTTGAGCATGTGACACAACCCGCAGCACTGGTCGCGAGAGCTGGCGAATGGTTTTTCACGAGCATGCCGATCTACCGAGATGCTGCGCACTGCAGGGCCAGCCGCCACTATCGGCCTGGGGAGCACCTGTGGTACTGGGCGCATGACGGTTTGATTCGTTGGTTCGAGCGTCAGGGATTCGAGTGCGTCGAGCACAACACGGCGGAGACCGACTTGGGCCGCGAAGACATTGGCAGCTACGCCTTTCGGAGGCTGGAATGAGCATTGTTGATGCTGATCTGGTAAAGGCGCACCTTCGCCTGGACGATGATTCGCCTGATGGTGATCTGGTTGCTGCCTACCAAAGCGCCGCCGAAGAAGCCGCGATTCAGTATCTGGCGCGTCCCGTCTTTGCTACGCAATTGGAGGTCGACGAATCTGCCGACGAGAATGCCATGCTGGTCAACGCAAGCTTTACGGCTGCTGTGATGTATGCCGTGGCCGCCATGTACAACAAACGCGAGGATGCGACCGCAGATGTGTCGCAGTTCCCTCAGGAATCGCGCCGTTTTCTTGATCCGTTTCGGGTCGGACAGGGTGTGTGATGGAAGCCGGCCGACTCAACCGCAAGATCACGATCCAGAAGCGCACGCAAGTTCAAGACGAATCTGGGCAACCGAAGGACGCTTGGACGGACGTGGCAAAGCTCTGGGCTTGGGTGAAGACCCAGACCGGCATGGGGTCGCTGCGAAACGATCAAGCGGGCAGTGTTTCCATGTCGCTGGTCGCCTACAGCTTCCGAATCCGGTACCGGCCATCGGTCACTGACGACATGCGCGTGGTCTACGGCGGCCTGAACTTCGACATCAAGCAGGTTCGCCATGACCTAGCCGATCACGACTGGACCGACATTGTTTGCGAAGAGGGCGGAAACGATGGCTGACGCAGGTATCAAGTTCGACTTTCAGGAAGCCTACGACCGCCTGGACGGCCTGGCCGAGATCGCCAAGCAACACCTGCCGCGCTCGATGGCTGTGGCTGCGGGCCAGGTATACCGCGACGAAGCGAAGGCCCGTGCGCCAATCTATGACCAATCCGAAAGCCTTATGGCCGCCGGTGTTGAATTCACCAGGCCGCGCATCCCCGGCACGCTTCGAGATGCCATCTATCTGGCTTATTCGGAATCCCGCTCGGCGCCACAAATCGGGATGGCCGTTTATTCAGTGACGTGGAACGCCACCAAAGCCCCTCATGGCCATCTTGTTGAGTTTGGGCATATGGGCACAAACAAGCTGATCAAGGACAAGGACGGGAAATACATACCGACGAACGCGAAATTGCCAAAGCCTGTTCGTGTTCCAGCCACACCATTCCTGCGCCCGGCTTATGACGCCGTGGGCACTGCGGCGGGTGCAGCTGCGATGGACAGGGGGCGCATCAGGCTGGCTGAAATTCTGGCCAATCCGGCCATTCTTGATCAGTACAAATAATGAGCATCGAATCATCCCTTTTTGCGCTCCTTGGCCCTTTGGTGGGCGGGCGCTGCTATCCAGACGTCATGCCAGATAATCCGACGTTTCCGTTAATCATCTACCAGGTGGTTGGCGGCCAGGCCATGGAATGGCTGGATCGCACCTTGCCCGAGACCGAAAACTACCGCGTCCAGATCGAGTGCTGGTCGAAGATCGGACTTGAAAGGGGGGCGTTGGCATTGTCGGCGCGCCAGAAAATCATCGAAGAGGGCGCGGAGTTTGCTTCAGCTGAGACTCTGGGGCAGTCCATCAACCAAAACAACAGCACGTTGAAAATTTACGGATCAAGGCAGGATTTCAGCATTTGGATTCACGTTCGCTGATCTGTTTCTCCCGGATATCTCCCGGATATCTCCCGGATATCTCCCCAATTTGACAACTTCCCGCCCGCCGTGCCCATGCATTGGCGGGCTTTGCGTTTTGTGCCGACTAGATCGACGGATCGAACGCGGGGGATGTCTCCTAACCCTGCCCGTCGGCACAACCTTATTCATGGAGACATGGAGATTGTTATGAGCAATGTCATCAAGTACGACTTTGAAGGGAAGCTGTACAGCTTCAATCTGAACGGTTGGTTCAATGCCACCGAGGCGGCCAAACGATATGGCAAGGGCATTGATGATTGGTTGGCCCTGTCCGGCACGCTGGAGTACATCCAGGCCCTGGACGAAACGCTGACGGGGCGGCCGGGCCAGATTCTACATACCCGTGATTCCAGGTATGTAAAAACCAGCAAGGCCCGCGTTGATCGTGGCGGCGGTACATGGCTGCATCCTAAGCTGGCCGTCCGCTTCGCGCAGTGGCTGAACGCGAAGTTTGCGGTTTGGTGCGACCTGCAAATCGACACCATTATCCGCAACAGCATCCGGGCCGAGGGCAATACCAACCTGCTGCCGCTGTTCTTGCGTGATTCTGCTGCTACCTGGGAGCTGCGCTTTGAGCCGTCTTATTACCGCGCACTGGCGCGCATGACGGGCACGCATTACACAGGGCATGCGGGCGGAACATCGCCGATCTATGGGGCCATCACGGAAGAATGGGTCTATGGCTGCATTTTGCCTGCCGATGTCCACGCGGAATTGAAGGCCCGCCGCCAGAAGTCGGAAAAAATGCACCAGTGGTTGACTGCTGGCGGCCAAGACGTGCTGGATCGCCAGATCGCCCTGGTGACGGCTATCGCCGCATCGTCTGCTGATTATCAGGACTTCAAGGCCCGCATGATGGCCGTGTCGAATCGCAGCGGTCAGCTGGGCTTTGTCTACCCAAGGGTGGCGTGATGGAAGGATTCAACATCTCTACCCTGTCCGACGCCTTCGCCCTGGCCGTTCGGGCTGATGGCAAGGAAATCAGCGGCGAACGTATCGCCAGCCTGTTGGCCGAGGCTGCCAAGGAAAACGATAGAGAGGTGGAGGCCGGGCATCTGCCCATCACCGCCATGTACCTAATCTTCGCGGACTTCAGTGACAAGCTGGGGCGCGAACTTGGGCATGAGATCGACCCGGAAGGGTTCGCCCTGGATTGGGCCGACGACTACCCGCAACTACGCAGGGCATGCGCGCAAGTAGAAGTGCTTGTTGTGCAGACCATGAGCGATGCGGGGCGACTGTTCCGCGAAGTCAGTGGCTTCGGCCCAGAAGATGTATTCGTCCGAATGATGCAGGACGAAACAACGGCAGAAGTTGCTGCCGCCCAACTCGAATCAGAGCGACAACGACCAACGATTCACTAGCCCGGCCCAGAGCCGGGTTTTTCATTTTTACCCCCCCATTGCCGCCATGTGCGGCTTTTTTTATTGGAGCTTCATCATGGCGAAGAACCGCTTTAACTTCCCCAACGGCAGCATTCTTGAATTGGCCACGGCCTTTTCCTCTGCCAAGACCATTTCCGCGATCACGAACGCCAAGCCGGCGGTGGCCACGTCTGCGGCCCACGGCTTGCTGGATGGCGATATCGGCATCATCACGACCAAATGGCCGCGCCTGAACAATCGCGGCGTTCGGGTGGCCAATACCGACGCCAACACTTTCGAGCTGGAAAACATCAACACCACCAAAACCCAAATGTTCCCGGCCGGGCGCGGGGTTGGTGCCATTGAAATCCCCACCGATTGGGAGGTGATCGACAAGATTCTGGAGGTCACCACCAATGGCGGCGATGACAAGTTCTGGACTGGCGGGTTTCTCGAAGACTACGAAGATACCCAAATTCCGGTTGGCCGCAACCCGCAGTCGATGGAATTGACCCTGGGGGACGACCCCGATTCCGACCGGGACGATGCGCTCCTGGAAGCCGACGCAAACAAGGACAAGACGCATCTTTTGCGCCTGACTCTGCCCAGCGGGGACATCATTTTGTACACGGGAATCCTGTCCTACAACGATAACCCACAAATGAGCCGGGACAACCCGATGTCCACGCGCCTGACGATTTCCATGTCCGGGCGCCCCATGCGCTACGCCGAATTCGTGTCCTAAGCACGATCCATCCACACCATCAGCCGCCATGTGCGGCTTTTTCTTTTCTAAGGATCTATCACCATGGCAATCAAGAAAGGCAATGCACCCAAGACCATCAAGGCCAAGCTGGAACTGGCCGGCGGCGGCGAGACCAACACTCTTGACCTGACTTACCACAACCGCAAAGCCAAGGAAGTGCAGGACAAGATGGAATCCATGAAGAAGTCGAAAGCCCCATTCTTGCCGACCATGGTTCTGTTCCTGGTCAAAGAATGGGATACCGACTATTCGCTGTCCCTGGAAGGGATTCTTGAACTGGAAGACGAACGCCCCGGCATCTGCGCCGCCATCTTGCAGGGTTTTCACAACAACCGAATGGTGGCCCTGCAGGGAAACTGAGGGCGGCTGCAGAGGCGCTATTTCGGCGGCCCCCCGACGAAAGCGCCCTTGCAGCCTTTGGCTTCACCGCAGACGATTTCAAGGGCGAGGATGTCGAGGTCTGGCCGGAAAACTGGCCCGCCCTTGACCTGTGCGCCAGGAACCGTACCCAAGTGATCGCGGGGCCTGGCGGTCTGATTGGGCTGAACTATATTTGGTTCCAGTCCTGCCTTGATCGCCAGGGCCTTGATGCCGAGGAAGTCGAACGTATCATGAGCGGTATTCGGGTGATCGAAGCCGTTCTGCTGGTCGAAGCGTACCGGGATGAGTAGAATGCCCTGTATCTAACTGATACGGGGATGGGGCATGTCTGTTGCTGATGAAATTGAAAAACTGGCGGCACTGCGAGACAGCAGGGCGCTGACTGAAGCGGAGTTTCAGACTGCGAAATCAAAGGCCTTGGGCGAGGAAGCCTCACCCAAGCCGTTGAGTGCAGACGAAGTTATAGGCAGCGCCGGTGGCATTGGAATAAATAAACCGAGTCCGATGAAGCTGACGGCGATGATCATCTTGGCTGGTGTGATTATTTTCCTTGCCTTTGGGGTGGTCAGGTCAAATACGCCTGAGGGGAAGGAAAAAGCGAAATTGAGAGCCGCCATAGATATGTGCTGGAATGATTACAAAACCAGTTCACTTGGAATGGATGCGAGGAAAATTATCGCTGGAACATGTCTGCTTTTAACGGATGAATTTAAAAACAAATACGGATTTAATCCGTAAAGCCACAAACCGCCCTTTTGGGCGGTTTTTTCATTTCTGGCCCTGCCGCTCGGCGGGGCTTTTTATTGGACATTGCAATGGCTGACGAAACTATCGGCGTAGCGCGAATAGACCTTATCGCGGACAGTAGTGGTCTTGATGTTGAGATTGCTAAGGCCAAAAACCGCCTTGAGTCTTTTTCCGTCGATGCACAGCGATCCTATGAGGGCCTGACCGGCGCGGCTAAACGAGCCACGACAAACTTCGTCAAATGGGCTGATTCTGCCAATAAAACGGCTGAGTCGCAGAAAATCCTGAACGCTGCTGCCGCTGGTGTGCCCACTAAAATCATTGAGGAAGTTGCGCAGAGGATGCGTGATTTGTCTGCGGCGACCGAGGCCGCTGCAGAACGGGCAAAGCGACTTGCCGATACGCAGGCATTTGAAAAACAGCACGCTGCCGCCCAGCGCTTGGTCAAGTCGTCCGAATACGTCCGCTGGTGGGAAGACGCCCTACAAAAAGCGGACATCGCTGAAGCGAAGCTGTCGAATGATCGAGCCTTCATTCGATCCCTGGAAAATCGCGCCAAAGCTGCGGGCAAGACCGCATCAGAAATCCTGGAAATGCAGGCCGCCGAGCGCGGCCTGACGGATCAAGCTGCGCCCTTTATTGCCAAGATGCGCGAACAGGAGGGCGCTGTTCGATCCAGCGGAATCGAGTTCAACAAGTATGGACTGTCAGCCAAACAAACGTCTGCGGCCCTGCGCCAAGTTCCCGCCCAGATCACTGACATTATCGTATCTTTGCAGGGCGGGCAGGCCCCGCTGACTGTTCTGCTGCAGCAGGGCGGACAGCTGAAAGATGTGTTCGGTGGGATTGTGCCTGCAGCCCAGGCTCTCGGGTCCACCGTTTTGAAGCTGATCAACCCTGTGATGCTGGCTGCTGCAGCAGTAGGCGGCCTGTACCTTGCTTATCGGACTGGGGCCGGAGAATCAGAGGCGTTCAATAAGACGTTGATCATGACCGGCAACGTCGCTGGCGTGACGTCTGGCGAACTCCAGGCTATGGCAGCCAGGATTGGTGGTCTTGTTGGCACGCAGCATAGCGCTTCGGCAGCGCTGAATGAATTTGCAAAATCAGCCCGCATTGGATCTGGCAATCTGGAGGATTTCACAGCCGCTGCAATGCAGTGGGAGGCTGCAACTGGCACGGCTGTATCTGAAGTTGTCAAACAATTCAATGAATTAGGGAAAGACCCACTTAAAGAGTCGCTCAAGCTCAATGAGTCAATGAATTTTCTGACCGCCTCTGTTTATGAGCAGATCAAGGCGTTGCAGGACCAGGGCCGCGAAACGGAAGCCGCTGCGCTGGCGCAAAAGACATTTGCAGACACAATCAAGGAGCGCGCGCCGCAGATAATCGAGAATATCGGATATATAGAGCGGGCCTGGGGTAGCGTTAAGAAGGCTATCGTTGGGGCTGGTGATGCTGTCGCTGGCTTTGGTCGGCAGTCAACAGCGCAAAACAAGCTGGATTCTCTGAACCGCGAAATTGAGGCCGCAAATAAGATAATTGCTTCCGGTGGTGCGGGAATGAGTGGCGGCGGGTACGACTATGCGGTTGTCGCTATTGCTGCGTCCCAGGCCAAACTTGATCGCTTATATGCGGAGCGTGATTTAGTTCAGGGTCAAATCGACACAGAAAATTACGCGGCCAGAGTGAGGTCCGAGGCTGCGCAGGCGGAGCTGGAACTCATCAAGCAGGAAGAATTGCGCGTCAGCTATCTTGGCGATTCCGGTCGTCAGACTCGATCCGAACAGCGCATTGCCGCAGCTGACGCTGAAAACAAAGCGTTCAAGGCTGCGATTGCTGGGTTGGCGACCGACTCCAGTGCGTACGAGGCGATCTATGCTGCTCACAAGACGGCCTTGCTCAATATCGACAAGAAGTACGCCGACAAAAAGACGGCTGGCAGTATTTCCGCCACTCAAACAGAGCTTGCCCGCCTAAATGGATTGATTGAGGCGGAGCGTCAACGTGAAGCACTGCTGCGTTCCGTGACGGCCACTCAAAGCGACCTGAACGAAGGCGAAAAGCTGGCGATCCAGTATGGCGAAAAGCTGAAGCTGGTCACAGATGAAAAAACCCGCACACAGCTTCAAGCGAATCAGGCCAAGGCAGCTGAATACGGCGCACTGAAGCGCAGCAATGACGAGGCCGAAAAGGATTTCAAGGCCCAGCTTAAAACCACCCAAAGTGTCAAGGATAAAACCAAGTCGCTAAGGGATGAAATCTCTGTCTATGGGCAGTCTGAATCGGCCATCCAAGACACGATCATTGCCCGCCTGGAAGAACAGAAAATCCAGGCCCAGGCCAAAGGTCTTTCTGATGTCGTCGTTCAGGGGATTCAGGACGAAATCAATGCGCGCCGTGATCTGCAGGCCGCGATGCAGGAAAAGGAGTTCCTGGATCGGGAGGCAAAGGCTTGGCAGCAATGGCAGCAAGACATCGGCCAAATCTTCGATCAAGTCGGCCAAAGCCTGACGGACGCCCTATTTGAAGGCGGTAAGTCCGGGCGCGACCTGATCAAGTCGATCTTCAAGACGCTGACGCTCAAAATCCTGATCCAGCCGGTGATGGGCGCCCTGCAGGGCATGGTCACGCAGCAGCTGGGCGGGATGCTGGGGTATCAGCAGCCAGGGCAGCAGGGCGGGGGCTTCGATATGCCCGGCGGCGGCAGCTCGATTGGCCAGTACCTGGGTGACGGCATCAGCCGCGTGGGCAGCTGGGTCAACAGCACGTCCATGATGCAGTTCGGCAATGATTTCGGCGTGGGTTATGGCTTGAGCAGTGGCGCCTATACCGGGGCGCTGACGGATGCACAGGCGGCGGCGTTCATGGGCCAAGGCGGGTCGGGCGGCACCCAGGCCGGGCAGTTCCTGGGCGAGTACGGCGGGCAAATCCTGGGCTATGGCAGCGCCATTTACAGCGCCATCCAGGGCCAGTACGGCAGCGCCATCGGCCAGGCCATCGGCACTTATATCATGCCCGGTATCGGCACCGCTGTCGGCGGCCTGGTCGGCAGCTTGGCGGATAGCCTGTTCAGCGGCGAACCCCAGACCCGGCACGGTCAGTCCACGGTCTACGAATACCGAGGCGGCGACATCACGCGCACGCATAACGAAGACGAGCAGTCCGCTCAGTTTTACGACTCCATCGAGCAGATGGTGCGCGCCACATCTGACGGCATCCGCAATACATTCGAGTTGCTGGGCGTCAATGCCAGCTTGGAGGATTTGCGCGGTCGCACGGATATTTCGCAGACAGGCAAAGGGGATGGAGTATCGAGCGCCGGCGGCATTTTGATCAATGGCCGTTACGTCGATATCGGCATCCCGCACGAATCCGACGACACGAAATATGGATTCGGCGGCTGGTCGGATCAGCCGGTCTTGCCCAGGCTGGCTGCCGATCTGAAGATGACCGCGTTACAAGCCTTCCAAGCAGCAGCCGAGGTAATGCCCAACGCCATCAATCGTGTGCTGGACGGCCTGGATATCCGCAGCCTGGGGGCGGAGCAGATCGAGGCGCTGTCCAACCAGATCAGCGGCATGGTCGTGGGGGCGCAGGCGCTGCAGCAGGCGATGGAGCACCTGCCGTTTGAAAACCTCAAGAACCTGTCGATTGATGCCGCGATGGGCCTGCTGCAGCTTGCGGGCGGCCTGGAAAACCTGGCAACGCTGCAATCGTCCTACATCGACAACTTTTACAGCGACGCCGAAAAACAGGCCCTGCAGATCGAGTCCATCAGCCGGGCACTGGCCGACGTCGGGCTGGAAATGCCTGCGGTGACGGGCAGTGCGGATCAAATGCGGGCGGCGTACCGGGCGCTGGTCGATGCGCAGGACGTCAATACCGAGGCTGGCCAGCGGGCATATGTGGCGCTGCTGGCCACCAGCGGGGCATTCTCGCAGCTGGCCGATACGGTCGGCTCCGTCATGAGCACGTTGGGGATTGATGTCGCCAAGTCCGCGCTGTCCTCGGTGCAGTCTGCGGTGCAGCGGGAACGGGATCGGATCAACGCCGAGGCCGTGGCGCAGCAAAAACTGCTGCAAGACGCGATCAAGGGCGTATCCGCGTCGGTGTCTGAGCTGACCGGACTGACGGGCAAGTTGCAATCGGCGCTCAATTCGATGGCGTTGCGGATCAACCCGGCCGGCACCTTTGCCTGGGCACAAAACCGGGTTGATCAGGCGCTGTCGGTGGCGAAACTGACCGGCATCATGCCCCAGGGCGCGGATTTCGATGCCGCGCTGCAGGCGATCCAGCGACCCGATGCCGCGCTGTACGACACGTTTGAGGATTTCCAGGCAGCGCAGCTGAAATCCGCGAACCTGGTCAACGATCTGAATGGCCTGGCTGACAAGCAACTGGCCTCGCAAAAGTCCCAACTGCAAATGCTGGAAGACCAGCTGCAGCAGAACAAGGACTGGCAGGACGCTGAGATGCAGCGCCTTGATGACATCCTGGACACGGC
>NZ_JBLGTV010000013.1:0-76796 GCF_047468865.1 Castellaniella hirudinis | reverse complement strand
TCAGCTCAATACCGCCGGCACTTCTGGCGGCGTGAAGTGGTTCCTGATTGTCGAAATGAATATTTCAGGGCTGACTACTTAAGGAATCAGCAGGCCAAATTGCAACGGGGCGTGGGGGCGGCGGCGGTCAAAAAATAAATGGCCTCACGATTCTGTTGTCCGCCGCATGTCACGAATTTTCACCAGCGGATAAAAGCCTGGCTTTTGCTATTTGGATAGACGGAGGTCTCCCTCTTCGCCGCTGCCTTCGCCGGTCTGGATGTTGGTGCCGATGGCAAAAGCGCCGACATCATCTTCAGTCCCGATGACCACCCGGGAAATCGTACCCTTTCCTGCCGTGGCCTTGATATTGATGGTGTCACCGTTTTGTTTGCTAGTGAAGATCTGAGGTTCGCTCGTGATCTGGTCATTGCCATAGAATACAGCGGCTCGAATTTTTGGACACGATCCAGAGCAGACCAAGGGGATGCTGAGTTCTGAGATGTCTTTTGAAAAATTGCTTGTGCCGGATTCAATGAATGTCATGACCAGGCGTTCTCCATGCAATGATTCGCCATATACACTGGTGCTGGTTCCTTGGTTGATGACTTTATCGCCATACCACGATGGGTCTGAGAGATCAAGAACGCTGATTGAATTCAAATCCCTGTTCAGCCTTGGCATGAGTTGCCTGTCGGCTTGAGTCCAGATGGGAAGATACTGCGATGACGTCAGCTCTTTTCCTGGAATAGCGGATCCAAAATGCCAGGCGGTTATGCCTCCGTCGTAGAACACATCTCTCATGGCGTCCCATTTGTCATAAAAGGCGTTCAAGTAGAGATCTACGCTTTTATCTTTGGAAGGGATGGGCGGGAAATTATAGTCATACCCAAGGGGCGGCACGACCGAAAATGATTCTTCATCGAATCCGCTGGGCCCGCTTGCAGGCAGAGTGACTTCGTTGTATGCATGTAAAGAGAAAAAATTATTTGGAAGGAGGTGGCCACTGAATAAGTTCAGCTTTCCTTCCGCCCGCATGCTAAGGATTTTTTCATCGTCGATGATGGCTGTGTCGGGGGTGCCGGTAATGCTGGAATCCAGGTATTTATCGGGCAGGTTCGACAGAAAAAAATGGTTGGCGTCGTTGTTCAGCAGGCTGTCTGGATTGGGTTCAGTCTTGAAGTCATGGTATTTGCTGGCTGCCGACAGCAGGGAGGCATCCACCGAATTCCATAGCCTGGTACTGACGACGTTGTAGCGTGCCAAGTCTGTGGCAAACAGGAATACCGCCAGCGCCAGCATGAAAAAAATCACAAACGAGACCGCGACAGCGCCTTGCTGATCGCTGTGCAGCGCGTGAAGATCTGATGCGTATTGTGGGTTTTTTCGGGTCATGTTTATTCGATCAAGGGGACGGCTTGAGCACTACGTGGCCGGAAAAATACGAAGGAGGACAGGGTTACGGTATCGTTGCCATTGAGTACAGACCATAAGTTTTTGCTTAGGGAAAAAGGCTGGTATTCAGCGCTGGTCTTGGCCATCATCAACTGGTCGCGCCCAATTGGCAAGGGGGCATTCGCGGGGAGTGGAGCGGCCGTGGCTTTTGCGCAATGGCTATCAGCGGGGCAGTTGGCCCCCCAACTGGGTTGCCAGGTGTTTGCGGGGTCGTGATCCGGGTCGTAAGTGTAAAAACTCACCGTCAAACCACCGTTCCGATAGGCCAAGGGCTGCATCAGTGTTGGCATGATTTTTTCATAAGTGCACAGATCGCCCGGGTTGGTGCAAGCCATGTCCTGGTTCAAGGTAAATTCTTTTTGCATGGCCAAACTGTTGGCCACGGAGAAGGCCGCGCGATCCACGACGGCAATCATCCGAAAGTATTGGTACATCTCGACCATGCCCAGCATCAGGAAAATCATGATAGGGATGACCAGGGCGGCTTCGATGGCGGCCGCGCCGTGTTCGGCGCGCAGGCCCGGCAGCCGGCGCGGCGGCTTGTTCAGAGGTGTCTTAGGGTTCATTTTGAACAATGACCGTGCGCTGGTAGGTAAAGGGATCAATGCCCATGAACCCCAGCATGCCGATGAACATGGGTTGGGTGAAACTGATCCGATATTGAACCATGTCTTTGGGGCCGCCACAGGAATTTGGCGTCTGGGGGAAATTCACCGGGTCGCTGGCGTACAGAACCTGAGCGCTGACCTGGACGCTGTTGGGTTTTGCCCAACCTGCCAGACCGTCTTGTATGGCGGATTTGAGCGAGTTGGTGCAGCTCCCGCGCAGGTCGATCCGGGCGTGCCGGGTGACTTGGCTGGCGGTGCGTTCCAGGGCCGCGTCGGCCATCATCATGAAACCGACTTCCAGACTGGCGAACAGCACCAGAAACAGCACAGGGGCCACAATGGCGAATTCCAAGGCTGCAACGCCGGTTTGCTGATGCCGCAGCGTCGAAAACAGTGACCTGTGTTGCCTCATGTCATGGCTGGAGTGTTATAGATTATTTGTATGGGTGGCTCAAGGCTTAGAGTACCGGATACCAGTACCATCCGTCTATGGTCTTGGGGGTTTGCACCCAGTTCGGCGCTTCGCCCCGGGCCAGCCTCGCCGCCAGCCGCGTCCCTTTGGCCTGGGCATTGGCGCAAACCAGCAGCGCACCGATGTGTTGTTGTTTGACGAGGGTTCTGGCCTGTGTGTCGTCGTCCTGCGCCCGCCAGATATGGTAGACGTTCAGGATGCCCTGGGTGTTGTGATGATAATTGCCGGCCAGGGTTCGATGGTGGGTAAACCATTGCAGACGCGGGCCATCGTTCAACGATATCAGCACGGTAGTCGGGGGCAGGGCGTTCAGGCTGTCGGCGATATCGGCCAGTTTGCATGCCTGGGGGGCATCGTTTGGCCGATCCCAATTTTTTTCTATGGCCGCGCTCAGGATGCTCAACAGCATGATAAGCACCGGGGCCATCAGCAGCAGGGCAGCCTGGTGCTGGGTGTGTACGGGCAGGTTGCCGGGGTTTTGCTGATGGAAGGCGGCTTTTTTTGATAGCCAGACCCCCCAGGCCAAGGCCCCCGTCAAAGCCGCCGCGGCACCCATGCGCATGTGCCAGGCGGCCAGCCCGGCATAGGCCAGGGCGGTCAGCGCCAGCACGCCCCACCACAGGCAGCGGATTTTGATGGACTGGCGCAGCAGCAGGATGCCGGCCAGCAGCGGCATCGCCACCCAAGCCAGGATTTCCGATGGTTTTCCGGCGGGACGAAGTTCGTTGATGTGGTTCCACCACAGGGTTTGCAGCTCGGTGGGCAGCAGGCCGGCCGGGCCGTTCAGCGCCCCGGGGGTCAGGGTCAGCCAGAGCCCGCCGCCGATGAGCGCGGCCAGACTGATCCAGCCTGCGCGGCTGATCAATGTCTGGCCGGGCCAAGTGGCCAGTTGGTCGGCCAGGCACAGCAGCAGCGCCAACACGCCGCCCCAGCCGAGCCAAGCCAAGCTGAGGTGATCCAGTGCCCAAGGACTGAAGGTGGGGGGCGGGGGATCTGTCAACCAGCCAGCCAACAGCAGCGCACACAGGCCCAAGGCCATCGGCCAGCAGCGGCTGCCGTCGGGATATTGCAGCCGCAGGCTGGTTTGCAGCGCAACCAGGCCGGTGATGAGTGGCATGGTCTCCGGGGAAATCCAGAGGCTCAGACCCAGGCATAGACCGGCCAGCAGGGTGGGGCGAATAATGGCGCGTGTGTTTTGTGTGCGGCTTGTTTTACCGAGGGATGGCTGTTGGGCGCTGGCTTGTCCCAGTATCAGCCAGGCCGCCGCCGCCAGTGGAACCAGCATGAAAATATGGTGGGTGATTTGCACCAGCTGCCCGTAGGCGTTGAGCCCCTGGCTGGTCATCAAGGCCAGCAGGGTGGCAAGGGCCGCCAGCCGTCCGCCTTGGCGCAGGATCGCCAGAATGCCGAACAAGTACAACAGCATCAGGCTGGATAGGGTCAGGCCTCCGCCCGCCAGCAGCAGGGCCTTGTCCCGAGACAGACCCAAACCCTGCAAGCCCCAGGTCAATTGCTGCATGGCCCAGGTATGAACAGCGGACCAATGCAAGTAGCTGCCGGATGGGCCGCCGTCGCGGGCCATGTATTGATAGCCGGTGCTGGCTTGCCAGTCGCGCACCAGCACCAGCTTGGTGTAGCTGTCCGGGTTGGGGAGGTGCTCCGCCCACAGGGCGGGGGCTTGGCTGAATGCTTTGAAAGCCAATACCAGGACGATCGCGGTCAGCGACAGGATCAGTGTCTTTTTTGCATTCAAGTTGTGTAACATGGCTTTTCCGCACCCGTACCGACTGTTTTGGTTCGGTGACCGCCTGCCGATTCAGCAGATATTCACCCGCTACTTCCATAAAACACGCCATGCTACCAAATCCCCGCGTTGCCCTGCTGATCCCCTGCTACAACGAAGCCCTGACCGTCGCTCAGGTGGTCAAGGACTTCCAGGCGGTCATCCCGGGTATCCAGGTGTATGTCTTTGATAATGCGTCTGTGGATGGCACCTCGGATATCGCCCGGGCGGCGGGCGCCCGGGTGCGCCAAGTGGCGCAGCGCGGCAAGGGCAGCGTGGTGCGCCGCATGTTCGCCGACATCGAGGCCGATTACTACATCATGGTCGATGGCGATGCGACCTACGATGCGGCCAGTGCGCCGCGCCTGCTGGCGGGCTTGGCCGACCAGCATCTGGACATGATGGTCGGCTGCCGGGTGGATGCGGGGCAGGCCGAAAACTACCGGCCTGGGCATCGGGCGGGTAATCGCCTGCTGACGGGGGCGGTGCGCCATGTCTTTGGCGGCGCTTTCACCGATATGCTGTCGGGCTATCGGGTGTTTTCGCGCCGCTATGTCAAGTCTTTCCCGGGACAGTCCGCAGGCTTTGAAATCGAGACCGAACTGACGGTGCATGCCTTGGAAATGGCCATGCCCTGGGGGGAACTCCCCACACCGTATGGCGCCCGGCCCGAGGGTTCGGCCAGCAAGCTGTCCACCTGGCGGGATGGCTTTCGGATACTGAGAACCATTCTGCGTTTGTACATGCTGGAACGCCCCCTGATGCTGTTTGGTTTCCTGGGGCTGCTGCTGTGTCTGCTGGGGGTGGGCCTGGCAGTGCCCTTGTTCATCGACTATGCCCACAGCGGGCTGGTGCCGCGCCTGCCCACGGCGGTGCTGGTGACGGGGCTGTGCATCGTGGGCTTGCTGTTGGCCGCTGTGGGGGTTGTGCTGGATTCCCTGGCCCGCGCCCGGCGGGAAATCCGGCGCTTGGCGTATCTGGCGGTGCCTTTGATGCATAAGGGCTGATGGCTGGTGTCGGTGTCATGGCTGTGAGCATAAAGATTTTGCGCGCGGGGCTGGATCTGCTTCCTTATGGTTTGCTGTTGGCCGGTCGTTTTGTCTTGCTGTGGCTTTTTGGCGATGACGCCGGGCTGCCTTCTTGGGTCTTGATCCAGCTTCTGTTTTCGTTATTTCTTTTTTATGCTTTTTCCTGCCTGATCCACCCCGCATACGCTGCGTTAAGCAGTTTATTGACAGAAGCGCTGTTGGTCGAAGCGAATGCGATCAAGGTCGGGCATACCGGGGTGCCTGTTTCTGCCCGTGATCTTGTCGAAGTGGGGCAGGCGGCTTCGTTGACGGGATACGCCTCGGTTGGCATGTATGTGACGGTTGTTTTGCTGGCGTTGGCGGTTTTTCTTGGCTGGAAGTATCGGGTTCGTGGCTGGCGGTCATGGCTTGGCAGATTGCCTTTTGGGTTGCCGTTGATGCTGCTGATATGGCTGTTTGCTTTTTCTGATGGGGCGGTTTCTGTACAAGGCAGAGAGTTTCTTTGTCGGGCGCATATATGTTATTACTCATGGAATCCTGTTTTTAACTCCAGGAAGAACGGCGCTCTGGCCCATCTTTTGATGACTTCCGAGGCAATCAGGACACCCGCCAAATCGGATCATGACTTCTATCGTCACGAGCAGTTGCCGTCCACGTTGCAGCCCAGCCGTCCTGATCTGATCATGATTCTTTGCGAATCGTGCTTTACGACGCTGGATGGGCGGTTCGATACGTCGATGAAGCTGTTGGCCGATGATGGCCTGATGCCTTTTTCTTTGTTAAGCCCGGTTTATGGCGGCAATACACCGGAGGCCGAGTTTGAAACCATAACGGGTCTTTCTTCCGCTGTATTCCCAGGTGTCGATTATCAAAATTTTTTTGACAGGTATCGGACGGATAGCGATACCCTGCCTCGCCGGTTCAGGGATGCGGGCTATTTTGCAGCGAGTTTGCATAACTTTAAATCGGATTTCTGGAGGCGTAATTTTGTGCATCCTTTATTGGGTTTTCAGAAGTCTGTTTTTATAGATGACATGGATCCCGGTGGGATGCTGTTGAATGGATTGCGTATTTCAGATGATATTCTATATTCAAGCGCGCTTGATCTTTACGAAAAAATCCCGAACGGCCAGCCAGTATTTCTTTATTTGATCACGATGCACACGCATGGTGATTATGCTGTTAGAAACAATGACTTCGGAGAGTCTGACTATCGCCAGCGTCTGTCCGAAAGCATGGAAGATATGCGAGAATTCTTGAAACGAATTCGTCTTGCTGCGCAGGGCAGAAAAAGGCCTTTGGCTATTGTTATATTTGGCGATCATAAACCGGCTTTGTCTCGCGTTTTTTATAATACTGGTGTTTTTCCAGCGCGCTTGTTCGATGCCCCCATTGCAGAACAGGGAAATCCTGGTTTTGTCCTGCAGCCAAGCTATGTTTTGTGGAAAGAGCGCGCTCGTGTCAGCGCTTTTGCCTGGCTGCCAGCGGGCGACAGGGAAACCAAGGAATTTGTTGACCGCTTGAATGATAAACCGATGTTCTGTCTGCCGGCTGAACTCAGCGGCTTGGTCGAGGGGCGGGATAATGCGTTCTGGTCTTCTGTCAATGGTATTTGCCAACAGCCTGATGCTGTTTTTTCCGGCGAGAAGGGCAATCCATGGGGGCGCTTCTTTCCCGAAGGGATTTATGCGGAAAGGCTGTTTTGATTCTGCTGGATTTTTATGAAGGCACGCAATCCTCGTGGATGAATCGCTCGCCGATGGGTGGCCCCGTGGGCTCGGGCGCATTCCAGCCTCTCGCTGTGGGTGACGCCGCCGCCCTGGTCGTGGGTGCGGTGCCCGATCAAGCGTGTTGCGCCCAGAGGGCCTGGATGGGGTCGCCTGGGTGGGGTTTTTCTGGCGAAACGCCTTTGCAGGGCCGCCGTGTGGCGCCATGTGGGTCTATCCTGCGGTATTTCGTCGGATAAGCCTGTTCGCTCGAAAGGGTCTTGTCCACTGACAAGCCGCTTCGTTGGCGGGGCACTGGTCGCCGTGACCTTTTTATCCGTCCGCATTTTTCCCGGCTGGCCGCTTGCCCGGCGGGTGTTCACAATGGGCTGCCCCTGTTCTGGATGCCCGCCATGACCACCCGCGCCGTGAACGACTACGACAGCCCCTGGAAAGAGGCGCTGGAATTATTCTTCCCGCAGGCCATCCAGCTGCTGGCCCCGGACTTATACGCGCTGGTGGATTGGTCAGCCCCGATTGAGTTCCTGGACAAGGAATTGCAGGCCATCCGGCATGCGGCGGTTCCAGCCCAGGGCCGCCAGGTGGTGGACAAGCTGGTCAAGGTGCGGCTATTGTCGGGGCTCCCTGTGTATTTGCAGGTGCACCTGGAAGTCCAAGGGCGGCTGGCCACCGAGGCGGATTTTCGGGCGTTTTCCTGGCGCGTCTTCCAGTACCACACGCTGTTGCAGATTCGTGAAATGCGCCGGCGGGGTCTGGCGGCCCCGCCGCCTATCTACAGCCTGGGGATACTGATCGACCAGCCCGGCGCTGAAGAAGCACCGGTCACGCAGTTGGCCCACCGGGATAAGTACCTGTCGCAAAAGACCGAATTCGTCTTTCCGGTTGTAGAATTAAGGCAATGGGCCAATCGGCTGGACGACTTGGACGCCCTGGCTCCGCACAACCCGTTCGCGGTGTTTGTGATGGCGCAAATCCAGGCGTCCCGCCACCCGGACAAGGCCACGCGGCTGCGGCCCTTGATCGACTTGATGCGACGCTTGTACGGCTATGGCTACGACCGGGATCGAATTGGTCAACTGGTGCGCCTGGTGGAATGGGTGGTGCGCCTGCCCACCGATCTGGAAACCGATTACTTGCAGGCTGCCCGGCAGCTGGCACAGGAGCATGAAATGAGCTACGTGACGATTGCCGAGCGGGTGTACACCCAGCAAGGGTTGAAGATGGGCATTGAGCAAGGCCAGGCCAATCTGTTGCTGCGTTTGGTCGAACGCCGCTTTGGCGCACAAGCCGACGACATCCATGAAAAAATCCGTTCGGCCAACAGTGCCCAGTTGGAAGCTTGGTCGTTGAACATCCTGGACGCCCAGGTCTTGGATGACGTGTTCAAAGATTAAGGTGCGCTACCGGCGTGCCGCCGTGCCGCAGCACGCCGGTTTATATAAAACTACCACTCCATGTCGTTGACAAGGCAAAGGCGTGCACTGCCCCCCCGGTTAGTACATTGACCGTCTGAACCGCGCAGGTTTTACGACACCAATACGATACGGTCATATCAGCACGACAATCATGACATTTTTAGCCGTCAGGATTTTTCCGGGATAGTGGTTTGCCGGGCTGGCATCCACAATGGCTGCACCCTGTTCTGGATGCCCGCCATGACCACCCGACCCGTGAACGACTACGACAGTCCCTGGAAAGAGGCGCTGGAATTGTTCTCCCCGCAGGCCATCCAGCTGTTGGCCCCGGATTTATACGCGCTGGTCGATTGGTGCGCGCCGATTGAGTTTCTGGACAAAGAATTGCAGGCCATCCGACATGCGGCGGTTCCATCCAAAGGCCGCAAAATGGTGGACAAGCTGGTCAAGGTACGGCTATTGTCCGGGCATCCCGCGTACTTGCAGGTGCATCTGGAAGTCCAGGGGCGGCTGGCCACTGAGGCGGATTTTCGGGCGTTTTCCTGGCGCGTCTTCCAGTACCACACGCTGCTGCAGATCCGTGAAATGCGCCGGCGGGGCCTGGCGGCCCCGCCGCCTATCTACAGCCTGGGCATACTGATCGACCAGCCTGGCGCTGGGCAGGCGCCGGTCACGCAGTTGGTTCATCAAGATAAGTACCTGTCGCAAAAGACCGAATTCGTCTTTCCGGTTGTAGAATTAAGGCAATGGGCCAATCGGCTGGACGACTTGGACGCCCTGGCTCCGCACAACCCGTTCGTGGTGTTCGTGATGGCGCAAATCCAGGCGTCCCGCCACCCGGACAAGACCACGCGACTGCGGCCCTTGATCGACTTGGTACGCCGCTTGTACGGCTATGGCTACGACCGGGATCGAATTGGTCAACTGGTGCGCCTGGTGGAATGGGTGGTGCGCCTGCCCACCGATCTGGAAACCGATTATTTGCAGGCTGCCCGGCAGCTGGCACAGGAGCATGAGATGAGCTACGTGACGATTGCCGAGCGGGTGTATACCCAGCAAGGGCTGAAGATGGGCATTGAGCAAGGTATTGAGCAAGGCCAGGCCAATCTGCTGCTGCGCCTGGTCGAACGCCGCTTTGGCGCACAAGCCGACGACGTCCATGAAAAAATCCGTTCGGCCAACAGCGCACAGTTGGAAGCCTGGTCATTGAATTTTGTGGATGCCCAGGTCTTGGATGACGTGTTCAAGGATTAAGGTGCGCTGCTGCCGTGCCGCAGCACGCCGGTTTATATAAAACTGTCGCGCCATGTCGTTGACAAGGCAAAGGCGTGCAATCGTGCTTTTTCTTATCCCATGGGTGGAACAGCGTTTGGGACGCGGCGCTCGAACGGTACGACGGTTTTTTAAAGAATATGCCCGGCTGATAAACAGTATCGGTTGGCGGTGCCCGAGGGCTATAAGCCCATGATGATCGGTGTTGTCTGACCCGTGATGTGACAAAATCGTCCCAAGCCTTCCCACGACAACGGTTCGGGCCCCCATCATGTTTACTTCTGAACGCAATCGGAAGGCCATCATGGGGAAGCTGGATGCGGCATACCGCCGCCTGTTTGAACACAAGGAACTGCTGCGCGACATCCTGGCCTGCGTGATGGATCCCGCCTTGTTCGATGCCCTTGATTGGCGGCGGATGCGGCCAATCAGCACGTCGCACATCAGTGACCGCTTGAAACAACGCACGGGCGATTGCGCATGGCTGGTTCCCTGGAAAGCCCAAGCCTTGGATGTGGGCCATGCCTCCGGCATCCGGCACGGCGCGGAACGCCCGCCACCTACACCTGCCTGAGCTACCAGACCTTGCTGCGCAACAAGCAAATCCGCCTGCCCCTGCCGCCGGCGTTGCCGGTCGTGTTCTACAGCGGATCGCGCCGTTGGGCGGCCGCACAGGATTTATCCGGCCTGGCGGGCAAAATCCCGGCGGCGCTGCAGGCGTACCAGCCGCAGATGCGCTACCTGTTGGTTCGTGAGCGCGACTTGCTGAAATCCATTGGCCGCCCCGGCCACAATCTGGCAACCCTGTTGTTTCGCTTACGGCATGGCCGTAACATAGCGCAGTGGCAAGAATCTTTGCACGCCTTGACCCGGGCCATCCTGGCCCTGCCCGAAAGCCAGGAACTGAACCGCAGCATCACTGCTTGGCTGGTGCTGATGATCGAACGCAATGCCACTTTGCCAGAATCCCTACCTCCGACCAACACCCTGCAGGAGCTGGACATGAGGATTGCCGAAGAACCCGGTATCTGGGTCAAACAGTGGCTGAAGGAAGGCCGAATCGAAGGCCAAGCCGATTTACTGCTGCGGCAGATCGAACGCCGCTTCGGTCAAGTTCCCGCCCCGGTCATCGAACGCATTCGTGCTGCACAGACGGCGGAATTGAAGGCCTGGTCGCTGAATTTTGTGGATGCGCGCACTTTGGCGGATGTGTTCCAGGGCTAAGGGTGCGGTTGTGCATCCCGCCTGCGGGCGCTCTTGAGCAGTCAAGGCAAGGCAATGAATTCCTGGTCATCCCCCACCGGCAGCTTCATACGCTGCTGTTGCCAATCTTCCTTGGCCTGTTCCAGGCGATCCTTGGATGATGACACGAAATTCCAGTAGATGAATCGCTCGCCGATGGGCTCGCCGCCCAGCAGCATGACGGTGGCGGGCTGCAACGCCGTGATCTGGGCGGGCTGCCCGGCGGGCAGGATCAGCATTTGTCCTTCGGCCAAGGGGTGGTGGCCGACTTCGATAGACCCCTGGGCCACGTAGACGGCGCGTTCTGCGTATTGGGTGTTCAGGCTGCGGCGCGCCCCGGCGGCCATGCGCCAGTGCAGGTAGAACAAGGGGGAGTGGGTTTGCACTTGCGCCGTCTGCCCGTCGATGGCGCCCGCGATCAGGCGGCTATGGACGCCGTCTTCGGTGAATTCGGGCAATTGATCGGCCCCTGCATAGTGGTGGAAGCTGGGGGCGGTTTCCTCGGCTTCGCGTGGCAGGGCCACCCAGGATTGGATGCCGTGCATGGTGGCCCCGTGGGCCCGGGCGTATTCCAGCCTCTCGCTGTGGGTGATGCCGCTGCCGGCGGTCATCCAGTTGACCGCGCCGGGGCGGATTTCCTGCAATGAGCCCAGGCTGTCGCGGTGAGTGATGGCGCCGCTGTACAAGTAGGTGACGGTAGACAGGCCAATGTGCGGGTGTGGCCGCACATCCAGTTCGCGCGGGGCGCCGGCGGCCAGTTCCAGCGGGCCCATGTGGTCGAAGAAAATGAAAGGCCCCACCATGCGGCGCTTGCGAAAAGGCAGCACGCGGCCCACGATGAAGCCGCCCCCCAGGTCGTGGGTGCGGCGGTCGATCAGGAGTGTGGCGTCCATGGGGTTTCCTTGTTTGGGTAGCCTGGATGGGCCGGGTGTTTTGTCTGGCGATCTGGCGAAACGCGTTTGCAGGGCCGCCGTGTGGCGCCATGCGGATCTATCCTGCGGTATTTCGTCGGATATGTCTACTTTTGAACCCGCTAATCCGACAGATTGATCTGTTCGAAATCGTTCACCAGGATCTGAACACCAACCAGCCAGTGCCCCGTGGGCGGCAGAAAGGGGGGGCGGGCGGCCCAGATGCCTTGGTTTTGCGGTTTCGCCGGGACGACCAGGGTTTCGATGCCGGCCTCGGGGTTGCTGAGTAGCAGGCTCAACCCTTCGGCGGCGAAGGGCTGGCCGTCCGGCTGGTCGAGGCGGATGATCCAGTCCGGCGCGCCGGGCGTCACCCGGGCGGCGACGCGGCTGATGCTCAGGGTGGTGGCGGGAATCGTGGCGGCGGGGGTGGCGGTCGCGTCCAGGCTGCGCGGGGGCGGGGTGAAGCGCCACAAAGCGACCACGGCCAGCAGCAGGGCCGCCAGAATCAGTTCGGCCAGGATGCTGCGCCGCAGTTGCCGGCGGGCGGGGCGCTGGCCTTGCAGGGCTGGCTTGGTCAGCTTCCAGCGGTTATGGGCCGCCACACCAAGCAGCGCCGCCACCAGGGCCAGCTTGGCCGCCAGTACCCGGCCATAGGTGGTTTGCCAGAGGTCGGCGGGTTGCGTCAGCTGCAGCCAGATCAGGCAGGCGCCGCTGAGGGCCAGCACGGCCACGATCGGGCTGATCCAGCGGGAAAAGTTATTCAAGATCGACAGCCCCAGCAGTTTGCCGGGTTGGAGTTCCCACGCCAGGGGGATGAGCGCGCCGATCCAGGCGATGGCGGTGGCCGCATGCAGGAAGACGGCCATGCGCGACAGCGACTGCGGCGGCGCGGTGCTGGCGTGTCCGCTGGCGGCCAGGGCCGCGCCCGCCAGCATCAGGCTGACCAGGCCCACGCGCTTCAGCAGGGGTTTGCGCTGGATGTGGCCCACGCTGGCGGCCGCCAGCAGGGCCAGGCCCATCAGGATCAGAGTGCCGGCATATGGGCTGTCCCAGGCCTGCCGCCAGACGGCGGCCGACAGGGCCTGGCTCCAGGGTGCCGCCAGGAGATCCAGCCCCTGCAGGGCCAGGGCCGGGGGCAGCAGCAGGCCGCCCAAGGCGGCCGCCCGGACTGCCCAGCGGGTCTGGTCGGCTGATGCGTTGGGCATCATGGCGCGAAACAGGGCGGCGCCGACGGCGGTGAACAGGCACAGATAGCCCAGCCAGCGAACCAGCCAGATGAACCCGTTGCGCAGGGGCGCGGCGGGGTCTTGCAGGGTTTGGGCCGCCTGGGGGGCGAGGGCGGTCGCGCTGGCCCCCAGGGTGTAGGACAGGGCGCCGCCGATCGGGTGGCCGTCGGCGGACACCACCCGCCAACTGAGCAGGTAGGCGCCGTCGCCGGCGGGGCTGGGCGGCGTCAGGCGGATGTCCGCGCCTTGCGCGCCCTCCGGGGCCAGCGTGTGGGCCTGTCCGTCGGGGCCGATCAGCCGCAGGACGGTGGCGTTGACGGGCTCGTTGAAATGCAGTTGGATGGCGTCCGGCCCCTGGGCCAGTACCGCGCCGTCGGCCGGCACGGACGACACCAGGCTGGCGTGCCCCCAGGCCCAGGGCATCCAGGCCAGGGCCAGCAGGCAGATCCAGAGCATGCGCACGGGCGCCTTGAATGACTTCATGGACTTGATATCAGCGGCTTCCTTAGTGTTCGTGGTGGCCGCCGTGGGCCTGCGGCGCGGTCAATTTCAGGCCGGGGGCGGGATTGTCGGCGGTTTTGTCGCCGCTGGTGTCGATCCAGCGCGAGACCCCCTGGGTGCATTCCTGGACTACCGGAAAATACAGGGTGTCGCCGGGTTTCAGGGCGGACGACAGGGTGGCGATGAAGCTGAAATCGTCGAAATAGGCATCGGGCAGGGCGCCGGTCCATTCGATTTCGCGCACGCCGTGGTCGACGGTGGCGCCGTGCAGGGTTTCGGCTTGGCTGTATGGGCCTTCTTTCAGGGCCAGATCCCAGCCTGCCTTGGGCTGGGGTTTGACTGCCAGCACGCCGTCGGGGATGCGCACGCGGATGCGCGTGGTGTCGGCGCCCTGGCAGCCGTGGCCGACGCGCAGGACGGCATGGTAGCGGCTGCCTACGGCGGCGCTGGGGGTTTGCAGGGTAATGTGGGCGTGCGCCAGCGGGGCTGCGCCGGCCATGCACAGCAGGCTGGCCAGTAGGATGGATTTGCAGTGGGGCATGAGTCGGGTGGGGGTGAGTGAAAGGGCCCGGCGGCGGGATGCGCCGACGGGAAAACATGATCATTCCACTTTTTTGGCGGCAGGACAAATGCCCACGGACAGCCCCGGCGGTTGGCAACTGCTGGGCGCGGCGCCGCGAGCCCGGGGAACTGCCCAGCAAAGGCGCGGTGGCGGGCGCCATTCAGGTGCCTGCGGACGGTCAACCCGTGCTGTTTTTGGCCGATCATCCCCTGACCGGCGGTTATCCGGTCATTGCCGTGGTCTGCGCGGCCCGGCTGAATTTGCCGGGCAGATCCCGGCGGGGGCGTGGCTGCGGTTCAGGTGTGTTGGATCGTCGTGCCCAGCACAGCCAGGAATTGTGCAATCCAGGCAGGGTGGGCGGGCCAGGCGGGGGCGGTGACCAGCTTGCCATCGGTGTGGGCCTGGTCGATGCCGATTTCGGCGTAGGTGCCGCCGGCCAGGCGGACTTCGGCGGCGCAGGCCGGATAGGCCGAGCAGGTTTTGCCTTGCAGGATGCCGGCGGCGGCCAACAACTGGGCGCCGTGGCAGATGGCGGCGATGGGTTTATTGGCCTGGTGAAAATGCTGCACGATTTCCAGCACGCGCGGGTTCATGCGCAGGTATTCGGGGGCGCGTCCGCCGGGCACGACCAAGCCGTCGTAGGCGGCGGGGTCAAGGCCGTCGAAATCGTGGTTCAGCGTAAAGCGATGGCCGGGTTTCTCGCTGTAGGTTTGCGCGCCTTCAAAGTCGTGGATGGCCGTGGCCACGGAGTCTCCGGCTTTTTTGTCCGGGCAGACCGCATGCACGCTGTGGCCGACGGCCAGCAGCGCCTGGAAAGGCACCATGACTTCGTAGTCTTCGACGTAATCGCCCACCAGCATCAATAGTTTTTTGGCCATGGCCTGGTCTCCTGTTTGGTTTGTTCGGATACTTGTCTTCAGCGCCTGGGCTTGCCGTGCGACGTTGCTGGCCCGCCTGGCCGCCAGCAAGCGGCTCGTGTCGTGTCCGGCGCTGGACGGTTCACACTCGGATTGTGCAGGAAAAGCGCCGTCGAGAACAGTCCCGCGCCCGGCTGGGTTCAGTCCAGCGCCCAGCCTTGCAGGGCGTGCGCCGTCGCCCAGAAATGCCATTCGTACACGCAGGCCTGTTCGAAGACACCGATCATGCGCCGGCGTTCGGTTTCCGTGGCCAGAGACAGGGCTTTTTCCAGGATGCCCACCGCGTGGCGGGTGGATTGATCGAAGACATCGCTGTCGTAGGCGGCGATCCAGGTGGCGTAGGGATGATCGGCCGCCAGGGCGCCCGCGCGCCGCACCAGCACCTTGCCCACGTGGGCGTATATCCAGAAGCAGGGCAGCACGCCGGCCACGCCGATGCCGTAGGATTCGGTGGCGGCGGTGGCCAGCAGGAAGGAGACATAGCCCAGGGTGGTGGGCGATGCCTGGGCGGGGGTGTCGCCGGCTTTCAGTTGTCGGCAGGCTTCGGCCAGGCGGGTGTCCGCCAGCAGGTCGCCATGCATGCCTTCTTCCACGCTGATGGCCGAGGCTGAGGATTCCGCCCAGAAGCGGGCGTCGGGGCGGTTGTCGGCCTGGGCGGCCAGCAGGGCCATGGCGCGGGCGTAGCCCACCAGGTATACGCTGTCCTGGCGGATGTAATTGACAAACGCCACGGGGTCCAGTGAGCCATCGGCCAACTGATTCAGAAAGGGCAGTGCTTCGGTTTTTGCCACGATGGGGGCCACCTGCTGCCACAGGGCGCGGGTGTGCGGGCCGGCGGAAAAATCTGTCGTCATGGTGTGTTCGGTCGAGTGGATGGATGAGTGGGTCTCGCGCAAGGGTCTGCCCCTTGCGTGAGGTTCTTGCGCCGCGATGGCTGGCGGATGCCCGAGCGTGGCGGCGGTCTAGATCTGCAGACTGCGGATGCGGTGTTGCATCTGCTGCAGGTCGTAGTGGGCGCTGGGCCACAGGCGGGTGAGCACGATGGAAATCGCCACGGGCGTCAGGGCCGCCAGCAGGAAGGATTCCAGCAAGGTGTCCATGTTGCCGTCGGGCGCGGGGAATACGGACAAGCCGGCCAGCAGGCCGCCCACGGTGCTGATGAGGGCCGTGCGCCCGTTGTATTGGCTGCTGTACAGCCCGTAGAACACCGGGAAAGCGGCGGCCGAGCACAACAGGTCGGCCAGCAAGAACAGATACAGCACACTGTAGCCCTGGGCCGAGACCAGCCACACGGGCACGGCCATGACGTAGATGGCGATCTGCGCATAGCGCATCAGGGTGTCGTTGGGCGCGTGCGGCAGCAGGCGGCGGGCGTCCACCGCAATCATGCTGGAGACTGCGCTGATGGCCGTATCGGCGCTGCTCATCACCAGGGACAGGCCCAGGGGGATCAGCGCCACCGCGAACCAGAGGGGCAGGTTGGGGATCAGCACGGTAAACAGCGCCACCGAATCGTCCCCCCCGCCTTGGGCCACGAAGGCCAGGCCGAACAGGCCCATCAGGAAGATCACCGGGGCGACCAGCAGGCCGCCCAGCAGGAAGCCGCGACGCATGGCCCGGGTGGATTGGGCGGCATACACGCGCTGCCAGTTGCCCTGGTGGAACAGGCCGGTCAGCAGGATGGCGACAAAGAACGTCAGCCCGGCCTTGATGCCCGAGGCATTGCCGAAATCCAGCAGCTGGGGGGCCGTGGCCTGCAGGGTGCGGGTGACGTGGCCGATGCCGCCGCTGGCCTGCCAACCCAGCAGCACCAGCACACCCAGCAGCGGCACGATGATCACCATCTGGATCTTGTCGGTGAAGATGGACGCTTTCAGCCCGCCCCAGGCGGTATACAGCAGCGTGCAGCCCAGCACGATCCCGCCCGTCACCCACAGGGGGATGGGGGCGATGAGCGTCACCATTTTGGCGATGGCGGTGATTTCGGCCGTCAGCGAGATGAACAGGTAGAACATCATGATGACCAGCACCAGCCTATACAGGCCGCTGCCGTAGCGCACCATGACGAATTCGGTCAGGGTGTGGCCGTGGGGGATCAGTTCGCGCATGCGCTGGCCCAGCGGGATCATGGTCAGGCGCGGGGACATGGATCCGATGGCATAGCCGGTGATGGCCCCGATGCCTCCCCAGGTGGCGGCCTGCGCCGGGGAAAACAGAATCCAGGCCCCCAGGGACGAGGCCAGCAGGGTCAGGATGGTGGCCGTGGCGGTCTGGCTGTTGCGCGCCACGATGAAGTCTTCCAGGTTGTCGCGGCTGCGGCGGGCATACCAGATGCCCGCCAGGGCGAAGCCGATGGAAAAGATGATCAGCCACGACAGGGTGGCGAAAGTGCTTAACATGATGTCCCCTTGGCGCGCGCGCCGATCAGGCCGCCGGGGCGCAAGCCAGCCCGGGCGGCAGACAAGAAAAGGGGGAAGGCGCCAGAAATGGCAGATGGTGCGATCCTTCCCTTCGCCGGTATGAACCGGATCAGGTTCGAAGGGTTATCGCCGGGTGTGGCGAAGTCTCAGCCCAAAAAATTGGACACCCCTAGGAACAGCCCAAAAATTTAAGACAAATGCGCGGGCTTGTCAATGCATGGGCCTGCCAGCGCATGGGCTTGCCGATACGCGGGCCTGATTCGCATGCGCTCGCCGTGCGCGGGCCCCGGTCGTCGGGCCCCCGCCGCCCCGACACCATGACGATCCCGTAAAATCAGCCGTGGGGCCAGCGATTCTGGCCGTGTCAAGGGAGAAGCGCCATGAGTCAGATTCGTTTGCTGGAACGCCTGACCAGTCTGGAAGATCCGGGTCTGGCGGCCGGTTCGCCGCCGGATCGCCAACTGGCGGCCTCTGTGGTGCAGCACCTGACGCGGCTGCTGAATACCCGGGCGGGATCCGTGCCCATTGATGCGCAGTATGGCCTGGCCGACATGAGCAATATCGCCGGCTCGTTTTCGGTGGGCACGCCCGAAGCCTTGTCCGAGACCATTTTGCGCCAGGTCAGCCAGTTCGAGCCGCGCCTGCGGCAGTGCCGGATCGCGGTGTCGTCCGAACGGCGCGACGTCATCGCCCTGCGCTTCGAGCTGTCCGGCCTGTTGACCACCGCCCGCGCGGGCGCCCCGGATCTGCCGTTCGCCGTCAGCGTGCGGATCAATTCGTCGGGCCGGATTTTCATCGAGCCCTTGCGTAACTTCTGATTGCGGCGCCGGGCGCGCCATCCGGGATGGCGCCCGAACGCCGATACGCCGCCTAGATGGCCTGCCCGACCTCCTGCTGGGCGTCCACCACGGCCAGGGCGGTCATGTTGACGATGCGCCGCACGGTGGAACTGGTGGTCAGGATATGCACCGGGCGGGCCGCGCCCAGCAGCACCGGCCCCATGGCGACCCCGTGGCTGCCGGTCATCTTCAGCATGTTGTAGGTGATGTTGCCGGCGTCCAGATTGGGGGTGATCAGCAGGTTGGCCGGCCCCTTCAGGGTGGTGTCGGGGTAGGCCTTGGTGCGGATGGTTTCGGACAGGGCCGAATCCGCGTGCATTTCACCGTCCACTTCCAGGTCGGGGGCGCGCTGGGCGATGATGCGCCGGGCTTCGGCCATTTTCAGGGACGAGGCCGAGGGCCGGCTGCCGAAATTGGAATGCGACAGCAGGGCGATCTTGGGCACGATGCCGAAGCGGCGGACTTCCTCGGCCGCCAGGATCGTCATGTCGGCGATCTGTTCGGCGTCCGGGTTTTCGTTGACGTGCGTGTCGCAGATGAACAGCGTCTGCGTGGGCAGCATCAGCACGTTCATGGCGGCGTAGGTGCGCGCCGTGGGCTTCAGGCCGATGATTTCCTGCACGTATTTCAGCTGGTTGTCGAAGCGGCTGGCCACCCCGCAGATCATGGCGTCGGCGTCGCCGCGCTGCAGCAGCATGACGCCGATCAGCGAGTTGTGCTTGCGCACCATGGCCTTGGCGATGTCCGGCGTCACGCCTTCGCGGCCGCGCAGCTTGTAGTAGGCCGACCAGGTTTCGTTGAAGCGGGAATCGTCTTCCGGGTCGACGATCTCGATGTTCTTGCCCGGCGCCAGACGCAGGCCGAACTTGCTGATGCGCATGTTGATGACGCTGGGGCGGCCCACCAGAATCGGGAAGGCGATCTGCTCGTCGATGGCGGTCTGGGCGGCGCGCAGCACGCGCTCGTCCTCGCCGTCGGCGTAGATCACGCGCTTGGGCGCGGATTTTGCCTGGCGGAACAGCGGGCGCATCAATTGCCCGGAGTGGTACACGATGCTCATCAGGGACTGGCGGTAGGCGTCCATGTCCTCGATCGGGCGGCGCGCCACACCGGAATCCGCCGCCGCCTGGGCCACCGCCGGGGCGATCTTGACGATCAGGCGGGGGTCGAAGGGTTTGGGGATGATGTATTCGGGGCCGAAGGACAGATCCTGGTCGGCGTAAGCCCCGGCGACTTCGGCGCTGCTTTCGGCTTCGGCCAGTTCGGCGATGGCCTTGACGCAGGCCAGTTTCATGTCCTCGTTGATGACCGTGGCGCCGCAGTCCATCGCCCCCCGGAAAATGAACGGGAAGCACAGCACGTTGTTGACCTGGTTGGGGTAGTCGGATCGGCCGGTGGCCACGATGCAGTCCGGGCGGGCGGCCTTGGCGTCCTCCGGCCGGATTTCCGGGTCGGGGTTGGCCAGGGCCAGGATCAGCGGCTGCTTGGCCATGCTGCGCACCATGTCCTGGGTCAGCACGCCGGGGGCCGAGCAGCCCAGGAACACGTCCGCGCCCTGGCAGACGTCGGCCAGGGTGCGCGCATCGGTGTCCTGCGCGTAGCGGGCCTTGTTGGCTTCCATGTTTTCGTCGCGGCCCCGCCAGATGACCCCGCGCGAATCGACGACGAAGATGTTTTTCTGCGCAACGCCCAGCTTGACCAGGAGATCCAGGCAGGCGATGGCGGCGGCCCCAGCCCCTGAACACACCAGCTTGACTTCGTTGAGCGCCTTGCCCACGACCTTGAGGCCGTTGAGCACCGCCGCCGAGGAAATGATGGCGGTGCCGTGCTGATCGTCGTGGAACACGGGGATTTTCATGCGCTCGCGCAGCTTCTTTTCAATATAGAAGCATTCGGGCGCCTTGATGTCTTCGAGGTTGATGCCGCCCAGGGTCGGCTCCAGCGCCGCGATGATGTCCACCAGCTTGTCGGGATCATGTTCGTTCAGCTCGATGTCGAACACGTCGATGCCGGCGAATTTCTTGAACAGGCAGCCCTTGCCTTCCATGACCGGCTTGGCCGCCAGCGGGCCGATGTTGCCCAGGCCCAGCACCGCCGTGCCGTTGGTGACCACCCCCACCAGATTGGCGCGCGAGGTGTATTTGGCCGCGGCGGCCTCGCCTTCGGCATGGATGGCCATGCTGGCGGTGGCCACGCCGGGCGAGTACGCCAGGGTCAGGTCGTCCTGATTGGCCAGGGGCTTGGTGGGTACCACCGAGATTTTGCCCGGGGTGGGGAATTCATGGTAATCCAGCGCCATTTTGGCGCGGTCGTCGTTCTGGATCATGATGTGCGAGGCTCCGATGTTATTTGGATATGGGGTGCTGTCGGGTCTGGTCGCGGGGTGTGGGGGCCAGGCCGTGCAAGTGTTTGATAAACCCAACGCCAATTTCGTGAAAAGCGGCATAGACCGGGCGTTTTGAGCCGTTCAGTTTAAACCCGCGAGGCAAGACGGGTATACTTTAGCCTTAATACGGCTTATGCAAGGCGTCGTACAACCGGCCTTCTGCCCCTGCTATCCGCTAATCGGTCTGGCCGAGTCGCGGAAGGTTTATTAATCTGCATCGTTCGGGTGAAACACCCGTCAGGTGAAGCGCACAATGTCCACGGAACAAGAACTCCAGTCCAACTCTTATCTTTTCGGTGCGAACGCACCCTACGTAGAAGAACTCTACGAAGACTACCTCAATAACCCAGGTTCCATCCCGGATCAATGGCGCGGCTACTTCGACCAGCTGCAGCATCAGCCCGCCGCCGATGGCCGCGAGGCCACCCGCGACCAGGCCCACGCCCCCATTGTGGCTTCATTCGCCCAGCGCGCCCGCGAAAACACCTTCCAAGTGCGCCCGGCCCAGGCTTCCGACCAGTCGCTGGCCATCGCCAGCAAGCAGGTCTATGTCCAGTCCATTATCGCCGCCTATCGTTCGATGGGCTCGCGCATCGCCCAGCTCGATCCCCTGAAACGCAGCGAACGCCCGGCCATCCCCGAGCTCGATCCCGCGTTCTATGGCCTGTCCGAGGCCGATCTCGACCAGATCTATTCCGCGACCAATACGTATTTCACCAAGGCCGACACGATGACCATGCGGGACATCATCAAGGCCCTGCAGGATACGTACTGCCGCAATATCGGGGTCGAGTTCATGTACATCGCGGACCCCGCCATCAAGCGCTGGATTCAAGAACGCCTCGAATCCACCTTGGGCGTGCCCGAATTCACCACCGAACAAAAGCGCAACATCCTGCAGCAGGTCACCGAGGCCGAGGGCCTCGAACGTTTTCTGCACACCAAATACGTGGGCCAGAAGCGTTTTTCGCTGGAAGGCGGCGAAAGCTTCATCGCCGCCATGGACGAAGTCGTCAACCACGCGGGTGAAAACGGCGTGCAGGAAATCGTGGTCGGCATGGCTCACCGGGGCCGTCTGAATCTGCTGGTCAACATCATGGGCAAGATGCCGGGCGATCTGTTCGCCGAATTCGAAGGCAAGCACACTCAGGCGCTCAGTGACGGCGACGTCAAATACCACAACGGCTTTTCCAGCGATCTCTCCACGCGCGGCGGCCCTGTGCACCTGTCGCTGGCGTTCAACCCGTCCCATCTGGAAATCGTCAATCCCGTGGTCGAGGGCAGTGTGCGCGCCCGCCAGGATCGCCGGGGCGATGCCAAGGGCGACCAGGTTCTGCCCGTGCTGGTGCACGGCGACGCGGCCTTCGCCGGCCAGGGCGTGGTCATGGAGACCCTCAACCTGGCCCAGACGCGCGGCTACGGCACGGGCGGCACCCTGCACATCGTCATCAACAACCAGATCGGCTTCACCACCTCCGACCCGCGCGATACCCGCTCCACCACCTATTGCACCGATGTCGTCAAGATGATCGAAGCGCCGGTGTTTCACGTCAATGGCGACGACCCCGAAGCCGTGGTGTTTGCCACCAAGCTGGCCCTGGATTACCGCCAGCAGTTCGGCCACGACGTCGTGGTGGACATCGTCTGCTTCCGCAAGCTGGGCCACAACGAACAGGACACCCCGTCGCTCACCCAGCCGCTGATGTACAAAAGCATCGGCAAGCATCCTGGCACCCGCAAGGTCTATGCCGACCGCCTGGTGGCCCAGGGGGTCTTGGCCGAAGGCGAACCCGATCAGTTGGTCAAGGATTACCGCCAACTGATGGAAGACGGCCAGCGCACGGTCGAACCCGTGCTGACCGACTACAAGAACAAATACGCCACCGACTGGTCTTCTTTCCTCGGGGCCAAATGGACCGATCAGGCCGATACCGCGGTGCCGCTGGCCGAACTCACCCGCATCGGCGAAAAGCTCACCCAGGTGCCCGACGGCTTTACCGTGCATCCCCTGGTGAACAAGCTGCTGCACGACCGCCTGGCCATGGCGCGCGGCGAACACCCCCTGGACTGGGGCATGGGCGAACACCTGGCCTTCGCCACCCTGGTGGCCAATGGCTACGCCATCCGCATCACCGGGCAGGATTCCGGCCGGGGCACGTTCACGCACCGCCACGCGGTCTTGCACGACCAAAAGCGCGAACGCTGGGACGCGGGCACCTATATCCCGCTGCAAAACGTTTCCGAAAACCAGGCGCCCTTCACGGTGATCGACTCGGTGCTGTCCGAAGCCGCCGTGCTGGGGTTTGAGTATGGCTATTCCACGGCCGAGCCCAACATCCTGACCATCTGGGAAGCCCAGTTCGGCGACTTCGCCAACGGCGCCCAGGTCGTCATCGACCAGTTCATCGCTTCCGGCGAGGCCAAGTGGGGCCGCGCCTGCGGTCTGGTGCTGATGTTGCCGCATGGCTACGAAGGGCAGGGCCCGGAACACTCCTCGGGCCGCATCGAGCGCTTTTTGCAGCTGTGCGCCGACAACAATATGCAGGTGGTGCAGCCCACCAACGGGGCGCAGATTTTCCACGTCCTGCGTCGCCAGATGATCCGCCAGTTTCGCAAGCCGCTGGTCATCTTCACGCCGAAATCCCTGCTGCGCAACAAAAGCGCGGCGTCGCCTCTGGAAGACCTGGCCACCGGCGGTTTCCTGCCCGTCATCGGGGAAACCCAGGCCGACATCGTGGCCGAAGACGTCAAGCGCGTCCTGGTGTGCTCGGGCAAGGTCTACTACGACCTCGTCCATGCGCGCGACGAACAGGGCCGCAAGGACGTGGCGGTTTTGCGCATCGAACAGCTGTATCCGTTCGCGCACAAATCCTTCCAGGCCGAGCTGCAAAAATACGGCAACGCCAAGGAATTGGTCTGGGTTCAGGACGAACCGCAGAACCAGGGGCCCTGGTTCTATGTGCAGCACCACTTGTACGAGAACATGAACGACGGCCAGAAACTGGGTTACGCCGGCCGACCGGCTTCGGCGTCGCCGGCCGTGGGCTACATGGCGAAACACCAGGAACAGCAGCGCGCCCTCATCGAGCAAGCCTTTTCGCCCAAGCTGAAAAGCTTTTCGCTGATCAAATAAACCGACTCATTCAAAGACAGATATACCGGAAAAATCACTATGGCCATTACCGAAGTTCTCGTTCCTCAGCTTTCAGAATCCATTTCCGAAGCCACGCTGCTCAACTGGAAAAAGCAGCCCGGCGAAGCCGTCGAGGCCGATGAAATCCTGATCGAGGTCGAAACCGACAAGGTCGTCCTCGAAGTCCCGGCGCCCGCCTCGGGGGTGCTGTCCGAGATCGTCAAGGGCGATGGCAGCACCGTCACCTCGGGCGAGGTGCTGGCGCGCATCGACACCGAAGCTAAGGCCGCCGCCCCGGCGGCACAGGCCCCCGCCGCCGCGCCCGAAGCCGCCGCTGCCGCCCCGGCCACCAAATCCTCGGTGGCATCGCCCGCCGCGGGCAAGATCCTGTCCGAAAAAGGCATTGATCCCGCCACCATCGAAGGCACGGGCCGCGCCGGCCGCGTCACCAAGGGCGATGCCCTGAACGCCGCCTCCGCCGCCCCGGCGGCGTCGGCCACCCCGGCCGCGCCCGTGCCGGTCAATCTGGATGGCCGTCCCGAACAGCGCGTCCCCATGAGCCGCCTGCGCGCCCGCGTGGCCGAGCGCCTGATCCAATCGCAGTCCGAAAACGCCATCCTGACGACGTTCAACGAAGTCAATATGCAGGCCATCATGGATCTGCGCAAGAAATACAAGGAAGCCTTCGAAAAAGAACACGGCGTGAAGCTGGGCTTTACGTCTTTCTTCGTCAAGGCCGCCGTGGCGGCGCTCAAGCGCTACCCCGTCGTCAATGCCTCGGTGGACGGCAAGGACATCATCTATCACGGCTTCTTCGACATCGGCGTGGCCGTGGGCAGCCCGCGCGGGCTGGTGGTGCCCATCCTGCGCAATGCCGATCAGCTGTCCCTGGCGGACATCGAAAAACAGATCGCCGATTTCGGCCGCCGCGCCCAGGATGGTAAGCTAACCCTGGATGAACTCACCGGCGGCACCTTCTCCATTTCCAATGGCGGGGTGTTCGGCTCGATGCTCTCCACGCCCATCATCAATCCGCCCCAGTCGGCTATTTTGGGGATTCATGCCACCAAGGATCGCCCGGTCGTCGAAAACGGCCAGATCGTGATCCGACCCATGAACTACCTGGCGCTGTCCTATGATCACCGCATCATCGACGGCCGCGAAGCGGTTCTGGCCCTGGTCGCCATGAAAGAAGCCCTCGAAGACCCGCAGCGCCTGCTGCTGAGTGTCTGACCGCCGGGTTGATGTAGTTTTGTACGCACCCTTCGGGGTGCGTCTTTTTGAGAGAACAAAATGGCAAAACAGTTTGATGTAATTGTGATCGGCGCGGGCCCCGGCGGCTATATCGCGGCCATTCGGGCCGCCCAGTTGGGTTTGAGCGTGGCCTGCGTGGACGCCTGGTCCACGGCCGAGGGCAAGCCCGCCCCCGGCGGCACCTGCACCAATGTCGGCTGCATTCCGTCCAAGGCGCTGCTGCAGTCGTCCGAGCACTACGACCAGATCAACCACCATTTCGCCGAGCACGGCATTACCGCCCAGGGCGTCACGCTGGATCTGGCCAAGCTGATCGGCCGCAAGGACACCGTGGTCGAGCAGAACAACCAGGGCATTCTGTACCTGTTCAAGAAAAACAAGGTGTCGTTCTTCCACGGCACCGGATCCCTGGCGGGCAAGACCGATTTCGGCTGGTCCGTCAAGGTCGCGGGCAAGGCTGATGAAGACCTCGAAGGCCGCCACGTGGTGGTGGCCACCGGGTCCAGCGCGCGCGCGCTGCCGGGCCTGCCGTTCGACGAGGACAAGATCCTGTCCAACGATGGCGCCTTGCGCATCCCGTCCGTGCCCAAGAAACTGGGCATCATCGGCGCGGGCGTGATCGGCCTGGAAATGGGCAGCGTCTGGCGCCGCCTGGGGGCCGAAGTCACCATCCTCGAAGCCATGCCCGATTTCCTGGGCGCGGTGGACCGCGATGTGGCCAAGGAAGCCCAGAAAGCCCTGGTCAAGCAGGGGCTCGCCATCCACACGGGCGTGCGCATCGGCGAAGTCAAGGCTGGCGCCAAGTCGGTCAGCGTGCCGTACACCGATGCCGCCGGGGCCGAGCAGTCCCTGGACGTCGACCGCCTGATCGTTTCCATTGGCCGGGTGCCCAACACCCAGGGCCTGGGGGCCGATACCATCGGCCTGAAGCTGGACGAGCGCGGCTTCGTCGTGGTGGACGAGGACTGCCGCAGCAACCTGTCCAACATCTGGGCGGTGGGCGACGTGGTGCGCGGCCCCATGCTGGCCCACAAGGCCGAGGAAGAAGGCGTGGCGGTGGCCGAACGCATCGCGGGCCAGCACGGGCATGTCAATTTCGACACCATCCCCTGGGTCATCTACACCTCGCCCGAGGTCGCCTGGGTGGGCAAGACCGAACAGGCCCTGAAGGCTGAAAGCCGCGACTACAAGGCGGGGTCTTTCCCCTTCATGGCCAATGGCCGCGCCCGCGCCCTGGGCGATACCACCGGCTTCGTCAAGGTCCTGGCCGACGCCAAGACCGACGAAGTCCTGGGGGTGCACATTGTGGGGCCGATGGCCTCCGAGCTCATCGCCGAGGCCGTGGCCATCATGGAATTCCGTGGCGCCGCCGAAGACATCGCCCGCATCTGCCACGCGCATCCCACCTTGTCCGAAGCCGTCAAGGAAGCCGCCCTGGCGGTGGACAAACGCACGCTCAACCTGTAAAGCCTTCGGATGGATGTCAGCGCGTATTACGCGCAGGCCCTGCGCGACAAGGGCTTCGTCGCCGACGAAGCCCAGCGCGCGGCGGTTCAGCGCCTGCAACAGTATTACGACGATTGGATTGCGTTCAAGCAGCAGCGCTCCAGCCGCCTGAAAAAACTTTTCCTGCACCCGGCCGTGCCCCGCGGGGTCTACCTGTGGGGCGGGGTGGGGCGCGGCAAAAGCTTTCTGATGGACGCGTTTTACCTGACAGTGCCCGTCAAACGCAAAGTCCGCCTGCATTTTCATGAATTCATGCGCGGCGTGCACCGCGAAATCCGCGCCGTCAGCGGCGAGGCCGACCCGCTGGATCACGTGGCGCGCAATATCGCCAAGCGCTACCGGCTGATCTGCTTCGACGAATTCCATGTCTCGGATGTGGCCGATGCCATGATTCTGTACCGGCTGCTGATGCGCCTGTTCGAATATGGCACGTCGTTCGTCATGACGTCCAACTACGAGCCTTCCACCCTGTATCCCGATGGCCTGCACCGCGACCGCATTTTGCCCGCCATCGCCCTGATCCAGGAAAAAATGGACGTTTTGAACGTCGATGCGGGCGTCGATTATCGCCGCCGCACGCTGGCGCAACTGCGCGCCTATATCACGCCCATCGTGGCGGCCACGCATGACGAGCTGCGTTCGGCCTTCGACCGTCTGGCCGACACCGCTCGGCAAAAACCCGTGCTGCTGATCGAAAACCGCGAAATCCAAGCCATCGCCCTGGCGGGCACGGTGGTGTGGTTCGACTTCATGGCCCTGTGCGGCACGCCGCGCTCGCAAAACGATTACCTGGATCTGGCCGACCGCTTTCAGACGGTGATCGTGTCGGACGTGCCGCGCATGGCGCCGCGCCAGGCGTCCGAGGCGCGCCGCTTTACCTGGCTGGTGGACGTGCTGTACGACCACAAGGTCAAGCTGATCCTGTCGGCCCAGTGCCCGCCCGATGAACTCTATACTGATGGCCCCCTGTCCAACGAATTTTCACGCACGGTGTCGCGCCTGATGGAGATGCAGTCGCGTGAATATCTGGACGAAGCCCGCCGGGCCGCCGTGGTGCTGTAGTGTGATGCGCCGGCGCTTCGTTGAACCTGAAACGAACCGCCGGGGCACGATGCTGACGCCGGGGCGGTATTCATTTTCGCCTTTTTCAAGCCTATGACCACGACCTCTCCTTCTCTCGCCGGCCGCCGCCGCGTCCTGACGGGCATCACCACGTCGGGCACGCCCCATTTGGGCAACTATGCCGGGGCGATCCGGCCGGCCATCCAGTCCAGCATCGAGCCGGACGTGGATGCGTTTTTCTTCCTGGCGGACTACCACGCCCTGATCAAGTGCGGCGACCCGCTGCGGGTGGCCCAGTCGCGCATGGAAATCGCCGCCACCTGGATTGCCGCCGGGCTGGACACGGATCGGGTCACGTTCTACCGGCAGTCGGATATCCCCGAGATCCCCGAGCTGTGCTGGATGCTGACCTGCGTCACCGCCAAGGGCCTGATGAACCGGGCGCACGCCTACAAAGCTTCGGTGGACGCCAATCTGGAAAAAGGCGAAGAACCCGACGATGGCGTCACCATGGGCCTGTTTTCCTATCCCATTCTGATGGCGGCGGACATCCTGATGTTCAACGCCCACCGGGTGCCGGTGGGGCGCGACCAGATCCAGCACCTGGAGATGGCGCGCGATATCGCCCAGCGCTTCAACCACCTGTATGGCCAGGATTTGTTCGTCCTGCCGGCGGTGCAGATCGACGAGGACGTGGCCACTTTGCCCGGCCTGGACGGGCGCAAGATGTCCAAGAGCTACCACAACACCATTCCCTTGTTCGAAGGTGGGGCCCGGGCCCTGAAGGCGGCGGTCGCGCAGATCGTGACGGATTCGCGCCTGCCGGGCGAACCCAAGGACGCCGACAGCGCCCATCTGTTCACCTTGTACCGGGCTTTCGCCACGCATGCGCAGGCGGATGCGTTCAAGCAGGCGCTGGCCGATGGCCTGGGCTGGGGCGAGGCCAAGCAGGCCCTGTGCCGATGCATCGAGGATCAGATCGGGCCGATGCGCGACAACTACGCCCGGCTGATGGCCAATCCGGGGCGCATCGAAGATATTCTGCAGGCGGGGGCGGAAAAGGCCCGCCGCATTGCAGTGCCTTTCATGGATCAATTGCGCGCCGCCGTGGGCCTGCGCCAGCCCGCGGCCGCCGGGGCGGCCGGTGGCCGGAAAACCGATGCCGCCCGGGCCGGAAAAGCCGCCCAGGCGCGCCTGGTGTCCTTCCGCGAAGCGGATGGCGGGTTTCGCCAGCGCCTATTTGCCGCCGATGGCGCCGAACTGCTGCTGAGTGAACCCTTTGCCGATCCCAAGCAGCTGAACCAGCTGGGCCGCCAGGTGGCCCAGCTGGATTTTGCCGCCCTGGCGCCGGACGCCGATGGCCAGGTCAGCCTGGCGGTGGCGGGCCAGTGCTGGGCGCGCTGCCTGCCCGAGGCCTTGCCCCGGGTGCAACAGGCCCTGGCCAGCCTTTAACCTTGGGGCCGGCTGGGCTTATTTTTGATAAGGCAGCAGCTTGCCGTCCTTGACGATGACATGCCGGTAGGATTCGGTCTTTTGCATGCCGTCTTCGTCGAAGGCCTTGTCGCCGGTCACCCCCGCATAGTTTTGCGAAACCGGGGTCAGGGCGTCGCGGATGGCGTCCGCATTGGCCGCCCCCGCCTGCTGGATGGCCAGGGCCACCAGCATGGCCGAGTCGTAGGCATAGCTGCCAAAGACACTGGTCGGGCTTTCGCCGAAGGCCTGCTTGTAGTCGGCTGAATAGGCGTCATAGGCCGGGCCGGCCGAACCGGGTTCCAGGCCCTTGATGCCTTCGCCGATTTCCGGGGTTTTCTCGATGTCGGTGATCCACAGGGACGGATAGTCGGCGTACCAGTTTTTCCCGACCTGGATGCCCTGCTGGTAGGCTTCCTGCATCAGCAGGCGGGCTTCGGCCCCGTAGGCGGTGAACATCACCATATCGGGGTCTTGGGAGACCGTGCGGCGCAGGTCGGCGTTGTAGTCCGATTTGCCTTCTTCATAGCGCACCTTGGTGACGCATTTGCCCTTGCCGGCGCTTTCCAGTTGCTGGCACGCCTGGATTTCCATCCCCACGCCGAACGGGTTGTTGGTCGACAGGGTGGCCAGTGTGCTGCCGCCGGAGTCTCCCTGGGCGAATTCCGCCACGGCGCGGCCCATCAGGTCATCCAGGCCCATGGTGCTGAACAGGTAGGGGCCGATTTTCCGCAGTTCGGGCGAAGTCGACGAGGAGCAGATTTCCACGACCTTGGCCTGCTGCGCGAATTGTCCGGTGGGGACGCAGACCCCGCTGGACAGAACCCCCAGCACCACGGGGACTTTGTCCACGTTGACCAGTTTGCGCATGGCGTCCAGGGCCGATGCCGGGCGGGATTCGGTGTCTTCGATCACCAGCTTGATCTCGCCGCCCAGTACTTTGGGATCGACGCGGATGGTCGAGCCGTCTTTTTGCGGGATGTCGAAACCCTGGTTGATGCGCTGGGCGGCCAGCTGGATGCCCCGGGAAATATCCTTGCCTTGGATGGCGCTGGTGCCGGTCAGGGGAACCAGGACGCCGATCTTGATGTCGGCGGCCAGGGCCGGGCTGATCAGGCCCGCGCAGAACAAGGCCGTGGTGGCCCCTGCGGCCAGGTGGATGAATGTCTTTTTCATGCTGTCTACCTCCGGGTGGGTGGCGGGCTTGCGGCCAGTGGCCGGGGCTGCGGGCCCGCCGGGTGGGCGCGCACACCGTGCGCGGGTTTCGTCAGGCTAGTGCTTGGCCGTGCCAAGATAGGCTTCACGAATCTTTTCGTCCGTCAGAATGCGGTCGGCGGGGCCGTCGAAGGCGTTTTTTCCGTCCGCCATCACAATGCCGAAGGCCGAGCACCGCAAAGAGAGTTCGGCATTTTGTTCAACAATCAGCACCGTGCGCCCCCGGGCGTTGATTTCCTGGATTTTCTCGAAGACTTCGGCGGCAATGCGCGGCGACAGGGCGGCGGTGGGCTCGTCCAGCAGCAACAGGCGGGGCTCGGTCATCAGGGCGCGGGCCAAGGCCAGCATCTGGCGCTCGCCGCCGCTCATGGTGTGCACCCGCTGGTGGCGGCGTTCGGCCAGGCGGGGGAAGCGTTCGTATTGCAGGGCGATGCGCTCGGCGACCTGGTCGCGCGCCAGGGTGTAGCCGCCCATCTTCAGGTTTTCCTCGACCGACAGCGACGGGAAGACATTGTCCAGCTGGGGGACGAAGGCGATGCCTTCCAGCACCCGGCTGTGGGCGGCCAGATGGGTGATGTCCCGGCCGTCGAACAGCACCCGGCCGGAGCGGGGGATCAGGAAACCCATGAGCGACTTCAGCAGGGTGGATTTGCCCGCGCCATTGGGGCCGATGATGGTGGTGATTTGGTTTTCGGCGACGTCCAATTGCACGCCGTGCAGGATTTCCGTATCGCCGTAGCCGGCCACCAGGTTTTGAACTTGCAGGATACCCATATGCCTTCCTATGCCTCGGTGGATTGGCCGCCGCCGGCGACTGCCGTGTCGGGGTCGAGCTGGCCCCCGGCGGCGATATAGGCCCGCAGCACGTCTTCTCGTCCCAGCACGTCTTCGACGGGGCCTTCGGCCAGCACGTGGCCCATGTCGAGCACGCACAGGGTGTCGCACAGTTCGCGGATCACCGCCATATTGTGTTCGATGATCAGGAAGCTCTGGCCGCCTTTGCGCAGGGTCTTGATGACCTCGACGATGTCGTCGATCAGCCGGGGGTTGACCCCCGCCACGGGCTCGTCCAACAGGATCAGCCGGGGGTCGGCCATCAGTACCTGCACCAGGGCCAGCAGCTTTTTCTGGCCCCCCGACAGGCCGCCGGCCAGTTCGTTGGCGTGATGCTGCAGCTTCACCATTTCCAGCAGATGCCAGGCGCGATCCAGGTTGCGCTGTTCTTCGCGGCGCACGGCCTGCGGATGCAGGGCGGCCATCAGAAGGCGCTCGCCTAGTTGCTGGCGGGCGCCCAGCAGCATGTTTTCCATGACGGTCATGCGCTGGGGATTCAGGGTGATCTGGAATGTGCGGCACAGGCCCAGGCGGGCGATCTGGTGCGGTTTCAGCTGTTCGATGGCCTGCCCTTCAAACAGGATCTGGCCGGCGCTGGGCCGCAGAAAGCCGGAAATAATGTGCACCAGCGTGGTCTTGCCCGAGCCGTTGGGGCCGATCAGGCCGGTGATCTGGCCTGCCGCCGCGGTCAGGGACACGTCCTGCAGCGCCACCAGGCCGCCGAAATGCCGCGATACTTTGTTGACTTCAAGCAGCATGGCGGTCTCCTGCGGCCGGGGCGGGCCGGTGGTACAGGCGTTTGCGTTCGGGCACCAGGCCGCGCGGCAGGTACAGGATGACCAGGATGATCAGCACGCCGATCAGCACCATGCGCAGGGCGGCCAGGGTGGCGGAGAATTCCGGCGGGACGTCGATGAAGCGGGTGGAGTTGTAGATCAGCTCGATGACCAGGGTGCCGGCCAGGGCGCCCAGGTTGTTGCCCGGCCCGCCCATGATCACCATGGCCCAGATCAGGAAGGTTTCCAGCGGCATGAAGAAGCGGGGGTCGATGAAGCCCACGAAATGGGCGTACAGGCTGCCGCCGGCGGCAGCCAGAATGCCGCCGATCACCAGGGCGCCGATCCGGGCGCGGCGCACGTCCTTGCCCAGGGCGCGCGCCACTTCGTCGCTTTCGCGGATGCCCTTGAGCACCCGCCCGAAGGGCGAGCGGTTCAGCCAGGAGACCAGCAGATAGGCCCCGGCCACGCACAGCAGGACGAGCGCCAGATAGAAGTAGCCGTATTGCGCGGCGGGGATGACGTCGCGCAGCGGCGCGGGGATGCCGCTGATGCCGTAGGATGCCCCCACGTAATCGCTGCCCAGGTTGGTGTTGAGGAAAATGATGCGGATGAGTTCGGCCGCCGCCAGGGTGGCGATGGCCCAGTAGTCCTGGCGCAGGTCGCCGATGGGCAGGGCCATCAGGGCGCCCAGCAGGCCGCCGCCGATCAGGGCCAGGACAAAGCCGGTGAGCATGGACCAGCCCATGATCGCCGTGGCGATGCTGGACAGGTAGGCCCCCACCATGAAGAACGCCACCTGGCCGAAATTGACCAGCCCGGTCTGGCCGTACTGGAAGCTGAGACTGAGGCTGATCAGCCCATAGATGCCGACGATGGTCAGCAGATAGACGAGAAAGTCGATCATCAGGCGCGCCTCCCCAGAATGCCCCGTGGCATGACCAGCAGGATCAGGATCAGGATGACAAAGGTGATGCCGGTTTTGAACCCGACGGGGATGTAAAGGTGGGCTTCGGTCGTCAGGCCCAACAGCCTGCCCAAGGGGGCCCAGTTGATGACCAGGCCGATGTTTTCCGCAAAAGCGACCACACCGGCCCCCAGCACGGCGCCGTGGACATTGCCGATGCCGCCGACGATCACGGCGGCGAACACCGCCACCATGATTTCAAAGCCCATATTGGACTGGATCTGGGCCACCAGCCCCAGCATGATGCCGCCCAGGGCGCCCAGCGCCGCCCCGATGAACCAGACGATGCGGATGATGCGCTCGGTGGTGATGCCGCTGGCTTCGGATAGCTGGGGGTTGTCGGCGGTGGCCCGCATGGCGACCCCCAGCTTGGTGCGGGTCAGCAGCAGGTGGAAGGCCAGCATCGAAACGGCGGCGGCGGCGATGACCCCGGCGCCGGCGGGCGAGAGGCGGCCGCCGAACACGATCCAGGGCCGCGCCAGGGGCAGGGGATAGGCGTGGGCCCCGGCCCCCCAGATGGCCTGCACCCCGTATTGCATGACCATGCCCAGCCCGAACGAGGCGATCATCAGGATGGCGGCGGGCCGGTTGCGCAGCCGGGCGAAGATGAGTTTGTCGCTGAGTACCCCCAGGCCGCCGGTGATGACGCAGGCGACCAGCGCGCCGACCAGGATGGCCCAGGCGGCGGGCAGGGGCAGCGCCAGGCTGATGGACAGGGCGACGAATGCGCCGATGGTGCCGAACTGCACGTGGGCGAAGCTGGCGAAGCGCAGGATGTCGTAGACCATGGTCAGGCCGACCCCGATCAGGGCCAGCTCCGAGGCGCGGATCAGGCTGTCAAGAATGATCTGGATCATGGGGGGCCTCCGGTGCCGGGTGGCTGCGCAGCGCCGCGTCGCGCAGGCGGCTGATGGTGGTGGTGGGCGTGATGGCTTCGGGATCGAGCAGGCAATGCACGATGGCCGGCAGGCCGCTGTCCAGGGCGCGCCGCAGCGCGGGGGCGAATTCGGCCGTGGTTTCGACGCGCTCGCCGTGGCCGCCGAAGGCCCGGGCATAGGCGGCGAAATCCGGGTTGTGCAGGTCGGTGGCCGAGACCCGGCCCGGGTAGTGGCGTTCCTGGTGCATGCGGATCGTGCCGTACATGTGGTTGTCGATCAGGATCACGATGACGGGCAGTTTGTACTGCACGGCGGTGGCGAATTCCTGGCCGTGCATCATGAAGCTGCCGTCCCCGGTGAAGCACACGACGGTGCGATCCGGGCAGATGCGCTTGGCCGCCACGGCGGCGGGCATGTCGTAGCCCATGGAGCCCGACGTGGGGGCCAGTTGCGTGCCGTAGGCGCGGAATTGATAAAAGCGGTGAATCCAGGTGGCGTAGTTGCCGGCCCCGTTGGTGATGATGCTGTCCAGCGGCAGGGTGGCGTTCAGGTGCTGCACGATTTCCCCCATCTGCAGCGCCCCGGGGGTGTGGATGCGCGTTGGATCGCTCCAGGCCAGACGCTGGGCGTGCAGGGCATCGCAGCGCTGCCGGCGTTCGGCGGTGAGACTGCCGGGGATGTCCTGGATGACACGCACCCAGGTGCGCGGCGTGCAGGCCAGGGCCGCGTCGGCCTGGTAGACCCGGTTCAGTTCGTTGATGTCCGGGTGGACGTGCGCCAACAGCCGGCCCGGGTTGGGGATGCCGAACAGGGTATAGCCCTGGCTGGGCACTTCGGACAGGCGCCCCCCCACCGCCAGGATCAGGTCGGACTCGCGGATCGCCGCCAGCAGTTGCGGATCGACGCCCAGGCCCAGGTCGCCGATGAAGTTGGGGTGGTCGGTGGGGCACAGCATCTGGCGGCGAAACTGCACCGCGATGGGGATGCCGTGGCGGATGGCGAAATCGCCGAACGCCTGGACGGATTCGGCGTCCCAGCCGCTGCCGCCCAGAATGGCCAGGGGCCGCTGGGCCTGGGCCAGCAGGCCGGCCAGTTTGTCCAGCTGGGCGGGGTCGGGGTAGCTGTCTGTGCGCTGGCAGGGGCGGGCGTCGGCCACGGCCAGGGTCTCGGTCAGCATGTCTTCGGGCAGGGCCAGCACCACCGGCCCCGGGCGGCCCGATTGCGCCACGTGGAAAGCCCGTGCCAGATATTCGGGGATGCGTTCGGCCTGGTCGATTTCGGCCACCCATTTGGCCTGCGAGCCGTACACGGCCTTGTAGTCCATTTCCTGGAAGGCTTCGCGGTCGCGGTGGTCGCGCTGGATTTGTCCCACCAGCATGATCAGGGGGGTGGAATCCTGCGAGGCGATGTGGATGCCCGGGGTGGCGTTGGTGGCCCCGGGGGCGCGGGTCACCAGGCACACCCCGGGGCGGCCCGTCAGCTTGCCGTAGGCTTCGGCCATCATGGCGGCGCCGCCTTCCTGGCGGCAGACCGTGACCTGGATTTCGGCGTCCACCAGGCCGTCGAGCACGGCCAGATAGCTTTCGCCCGGGACGCAGAAGACATGATCCGTCCCGTGCAGACGCAATTGATCTACCAGAATATGGCCCGCCAGGCGGGGTTGCAATGCCATTGTCATGATGTTCAGTCCAAGGTAGTGAGCGGTTGATGCGCCAGGGCGCAGCGGGCGGCGGCCAGATCCCAGGCGGCGCACCCGACGGTTTTGAAGACGCAGGGCCCGGCGGGCGGCGCGTGATCCAGCAGGTCGGTCAGGTCGAACACGCGATCCCAGGCGATGCCCGCCTGCAGCAGGTCGCCCGCTTCGTGGCGGGCCCCTTCCAGTTCGTCGACATAGACGGTGCTGGCCCGCAGCGTGGCCGGGCTGATTTCCGCCAGGTCGGCGCGATAGGCGCCCACCGCGATCACCAGCCGGCCCGCGCGGGCCGGCAGTGCGTAGACCGGATCGGCGCTGGTGGTGGCGGTGATGACCAGATCGCTGGTTTCCGCCACCTGGGCGACGGCCTGGAGCTGGGGCAGGGACAGGGATTGCGCCAGCGCGGCCGCCTTGGCCGGAGTGTGGCCGATGAGGTCGATCCGGCAGTCGGGGTGCAGGGTCCGCAGCGCCTGGATGTGGCCGCCGGCCTGCGTGCCCGTGCCGAATACGGTGGCGTGGCGCGGGCCGCCGGGCAGCAGGCGGGAGAGGCCCAGCATGGACACCGCGACGGTGCGCCGCGTGGTGACCGCGGGGCCGTCCAGCAGCAGCCTCGGCTGCCCGGTCTGCCCGTCATAGACCGAGACCATGCCGTGGATGGTGGGCAACTGGCGTTCGCGGTTGCCCGCCACCACATTGACCAGTTTGTGCACGCCGATGTCGGCGGCGGTGGCGGGCATGGACAGCAGCACCCCGCCCTGGGGGAAGGGCACGGCCTGGCGCGGCGGGGCCTGGATTTTGCCCTGTTTCAGGTCGCGCGCGGCCTGGGCGATGGCTTGCATCAGCGCGGGCCACGGCAGGCAGGCCTGGGTTTGTGCGGCGTTCAATACCATCATGGGCGAGGGGCTCATGGCGTGTGATGCTCCTGGGGGGTGAGGGGCGGGTCGGGGCGCGCCTGGGTTTTCGGGCCGAGGTCGGGCGTGGTGCTGACCCACAGGACTTCGGCATCCGCGTCGCCCAGGCTGATCACGCGGTGGCGCATGCGGCTGTCGATGTAGAAGCCTTCGCCCCGGGACAGATCGACGGGCTGGTAGAACTCGGTGTGCAACTGGATTTGCCCCGCCAGCACGAACACGAATTCCTCGCCTTCGTGGCGGCTCCAGCCTTCGTCGGCGTGGAGATGGTGTTTTTTGATGCGCGTGACGAACGGCATCATGGCCTTGTTGGCCAGCTGGGAAAACAGCAGGCGGTGGTGATACAGCGGCGTGTCATGGATTTCGCCGCTGTCGTGGCGTTCGATGCTGCGCCGGCCGGCCCCCATGTGGGATTGCGTGGTGGCGAACAAGGCCGCCACGTCCACCCCCAACCCGTGGGCCAGGCGCAACAGCACGTCGTAGGTGGGCGACAACTGGCCGTTCTCGATCTTGGACAGCGTGGGGGTGGAAATCCCGCTGGCGGTCGTCACCTGCCCTTGCGTCAGGCCGCGCTGCAGGCGCAAGGCTTTCAGGCGTTCGGCCAGGGCGGATTTCTGTGCCTGGGTCTGGGCTTCGGTGAGTACGGTTTCTTGCATGGCGCGGGTGTTCTCGTGCGGGGGATGGTGCGTGTGCTGCCGATTCGGATGCAATGAGCCGGACAGGGCGCTAGACCACGTTGTGTTCGATGATGGGCTGGTGCTGCAGAATGCGCGTCCAGCCCAGGCGGGACAGGTCCAGCGTCTGGAATTTTCCGGCGGTGATCAGTTCGGACAGGGCCCGGCCGATGGCCGGCGCCTGCTGCATGCCGTGGCCGCTCAGGCCATTGGCGAAGTACAGGTTGTCGATGGCGGGGTGCAGGCCCAGGATCAGGTTCTGGTCGAACAGGTTCATGTCGTAGTGGCCCGCCCAGCTGCGGCCGCAGCGCAGGGCCTCGAAGGCGGGCACGCGGGCCGCCAGCGTGGGCCACAGGATGTCGTCGAACAAATCGTATTGCACGTCGAAGTCCGTGGCGTCGGGGTCTTGGTCGGCGGGGGGGGAGATGCCCATGATGAAGCCCTGGCCCTCGGGGCGGAAGTACGCGCCGCTGGGGTCGATCACCATGGGGCAGTCGGGCAGCGGCTGGGGGCAGGTGACATAGAACACGCTGCGCTTGCGCGAGCGCACGGGCAAGTCGATGCCCGCGGCCTGCGCCAGGGCGGGCGCGCCGGTGCCGGCGGCGTTGACCACCGCCCCGCACGAAATGCGCTGGCCGTCGGCCAGGCGCACCCCGTTGACGTGGCCGTTGGCGTGATCCAGGCCCGCGACCCGCTGGTTGATATACGTGGCCCCCTGGGCGATGGCTTTGCGTCGCATGCCCTGCATCATGCCGTAGGCATCCAGCCAGCCTTCGCCGCTGAGTCCCAGCGCGCCGCCCGCCAGGTCGGCGGTGTTCAGCCAGGGGTAGCGGGTTTGCAGCTGGGCGGGCGTCAGCAAGGCGATGTCCGCGCCCAGGCTGCTTTGCAGGCGGTGGTTGTCCCGCAGGATGTCCAGACCCGCGCCAGAAGCGAGGAACAGGTAGCCGCCTTCGTGGAAGGCCGGATCCGGGCAGTCGCCGTCCACCGTCATGCGCTGGCTGAACTGGCGCAGGAACTGGGTGCCGAACAGCGACATGGCGATGTTTTCCGGGGTGGAGAACTGGTGTCGGATCGAGGCCGCCGACAGCGCGGTGGCGCTGTGCTGGTAACTGGCGTCGGCCTCGATGACGGCCACCGAGCCGCTGAAGCCGGCCTCGGCGGTCAGGAAATAAGCCGTGGCGCTGCCAATGGCGGCGCCGCCTGCGATGACGACGTCGAAATGCGGTTGTGCCATCCAAAGTGCTCCTGGGAGAAAGTGGCGATTCGAAGCGCGGTCTGTTGCCCGGTTGTTGTCTATTGTGGATTTAAATTTTTCTGATTTATGTAGGTGTTTTCCCGTGGAGAAAATAATTTGCAGTTATTTGCTTGCGTGCTATTCTGGTTTTCTTAGCGGATTCACGCATGCAAAAGGAGCATCCGATGTCCCCCCATGAAGTACTGAAAACCCTGGGCCTGTCCCCTGAAAGCCTGGCGCAGGGCGATCTGGCCGTGCATTCCCCGATAGATGGCGCCTTGCTGGGCCGGGTCGCTTGCCATGCCCCGCAGGATGTCGACGCCATGGCGGCGCGCGCGCATCAGGCGTTCTTGCGCTGGCGCGCGGTGCCCGCCCCGCGGCGGGGAGAACTGGTGCGTCTGCTGGGCGAAGAACTGCGCGCTCAAAAGCAGGCCCTGGGCCGCCTGGTGTCGCTGGAAGTCGGCAAGATCCCCGCCGAGGGCGAGGGCGAAGTCCAGGAAATGATCGACATCTGCGATTTTGCCGTGGGTTTGTCGCGCCAGTTGTATGGCCGCACCATCGCGTCCGAGCGCCCCGGCCACCATATGCTCGAATCCTGGCATCCCCTGGGGGTGGTGGGCGTGATTTCCGCCTTCAATTTCCCGGTGGCGGTCTGGTCCTGGAACACCGCCATTGCCTTGGTGTGCGGCGATCCGGTCATCTGGAAGCCCTCCGAAAAATCCCCCCTGACCGCCCTGGCGTGCCAGGCGATCTTCCGCCGCGCCTGCGAGCGCTTCGGGGCCGATGCCCCGGCCGACCTGCTGCAGGTGCTGATCGGCCATCGGGACGTGGGCGAAGCCCTGGTCGACGATGCCCGCGTGGCGCTGGTCTCGGCCACCGGATCCACCCGCATGGGGCGCGAGGTGGGGCCGCGCGTGGCGCGGCGCTTTGGCCGCAGCTTGCTGGAACTCGGCGGCAACAATGCCATCATCGTGGCGCCGTCGGCAGACCTCAATATGGCCGTGCGGGCGATTCTGTTCGGGGCCATCGGCACGGCCGGCCAGCGCTGCACGACCACGCGCCGCCTGATCGTGCACGAATCCGTGGCGGACGATCTGCTGGCCCGCCTGAAGACCGCTTACGCCAGCGCCACCGTGGGCAACCCGCTGGAAGCCGGCACGCTGGTGGGGCCGTTGATCGACCAGGCGGCCTATGAGGGCATGCGGCAGGCGCTGGATCGCGCCCGCGAGGCCGGCGGGGTGGTGACCGGCGGTGAACGCGCCCTGGCGGATCGCTACCCGGATGCCTGGTATGCGCGTCCCGCCCTTGTCGAAATGCCGTCCCAGCTGGAATTGGTGTGCAGCGAAACCTTTGCCCCGATCCTGTATGTGATGCGCTATCGGGATTTCGCCGAAGCCATGGCCATGCACAATGCGGTGCCGCAGGGTTTGTCGTCGGCCATCTTTACGACCGATTTACGCGAATCCCAGGCCTTCATCAGCGCCACGGGCTCGGATTGCGGTATCGCCAACGTCAATATCGGCACTTCCGGGGCCGAGATCGGCGGGGCTTTCGGGGGCGAGAAAGAAACCGGCGGCGGGCGTGAGTCCGGGTCGGATGCCTGGAAGGCCTATATGCGGCGGTCGACCAACACCATCAATTATTCGCATGAACTGCCCCTGGCTCAGGGAATACAGTTTGGCGATTGAGGGGCGGGAGAGGCGCCAGCCCTGGTGGTGTCCGCTGTCCGCGTGGCCGCTGACGTCAGAGATGCCGCCAAGGCACGCCGGATATCAGCGGCTTAAATTCCCCCCATGCACAGGTATTTGATCACCAGGTAATCGTCCAGGCCGTGGCGCGAACCTTCGCGCCCCAGGCCGGATTGCTTGACCCCGCCAAAGGGCGCGGCCGGGTTGGACAGCACCCCGGCGTTGATGCCCACCATGCCGTATTCCAGGGCTTCGGCCACGCGCCAGATGCGGCCGATGTCGCGGCTGTAGAAGTACGCGGCCAGGCCGTATTCGGTGGCATTGGCCAGGCGGATAACTTCGGCGTCGTCCTTGAAACGGAACAGGGGCGCCACGGGGCCGAAGGTTTCCTCGGTGGCGACTTTCATGTCGGCGGTCACGCCGGTCAGGATGGTGGGCTGGAAGTAGGTGCCCCCCAGGCTGTGCGGCTGGCCGCCGGCCAGCACGTGCCCGCCCTTGCTGACGGCGTCCCGCACATGGCTGCGCACTTTTTCCAGGGCGGCCTGGTCGATCAGCGGCCCCTGGTTGACGCCTTCGTCCATGCCGTTGCCCACTTTCAGTTCGGCCACCTTGGCCGCCAGGCGGCGGGCGAATTCGTCGTAGACGCTGTCCTGGATGTACAGGCGGTTGGCGCACACGCAGGTTTGCCCGGTATTGCGATATTTGCAGATCATCGCGCCTTCGACGGCGGCGTCCAGGTCGGCGTCGTCGAACACGATGAAGGGCGCGTTGCCGCCCAGTTCCAGCGAGAGTTTCTTGATGGTGGCGGCGCTTTGGGCGTACAACAGGCGGCCGACTTCGGTGGAGCCCGTGAAACTGAGTTTGCGCACGATGGGGTTGGCGGTCATTTCGCCGCCGATGGCCGGGGCGTCGCCCGTGATGATGGAAAACACCCCGGGCGGCACGCCGGCCTGTTCGGCCAGCACCGCCAGCGCCAGGGCGGAAAATGGGGTTTCGGGCGCGGGCTTGACCACCATCGGGCAGCCCGCCGCCAAAGCGGCCGCCGCCTTGCGGGTAATCATGGACGAGGGGAAGTTCCAGGGCGTGATGACAGCGCACACGCCGATGGGTTCGCGCAGCACCACCACGCGGCGGTCGCCCGCCGGGCCGGGGATGACTTCGCCGTAGGCCCGTTTGCCTTCTTCGGCATACCACTCGAAATAACCGGCCCCGTAGGCGACTTCGCCCCGCGCCTCGGCCAGGGGCTTGCCTTGCTCGGCGGTCATGATGCGGGCCAGGTCTTCGGCGTGGGCCAGCATCAGGTGGTGCCATTTCAGCAGGATGTCGCCGCGCTGCTTGGCGCTCAGGGCGCGCCAGGCGGGCCAGGCGGCCTGCGCGGCTTCGATGGCCTCGCGGGTTTCCGCCGCGCCCATCACCGGCACCTTGCCCAGAATCTCCCCGGTGGCGGGGTTGATGACCGGATCGGCGGCGCCATCGGCGGCATCGCGCCACTGGCCGTTGATATAGCACTGCTGGCGCAGCAGGCCGGGTTCCTTCAGTTGCAGCATTTGGGTCTCCTAGGTTTTTAGGGGGGCGGTGTCTGCCGCCGGCCCGTGGGTTCATTCAAATCGTACCGCTGTCGCGCAATGCCGCCAGCGCCTGGTCGTCCAGGCCCAGCACTTGCGACAGGACTTCGTCCGTGTGGTCGCCCAGGCCGGGCGGCGGCAGCCGGTAGTCCACCGGCGTGTCCGACAGACGGATGGGGCTGGCCACCAGGGGTGCCCGGCCCACCTGGGGGTGGGGCAGGTCGATTTTCAGGCCGCGCGCGCGTACCTGGGGATCGGCGAACACCTGTTCCAGCGTGTTGATGGGGCCGCAGGGCACTGCGCGGGATTCCAGCGCCTGAACCCATTGCGCCGTGGTGCGGGCCGTGGTGATGTGGCGCAGGATGGGAATCAGGGCGGCGCGGTTTTCCACCCGCGCCCGGTTGCTGGCAAAGCGGGCATCCTGGGCCAGGTCGGGCTGGCCGGCCTCTTGGCAGAAGCGGGCGAACTGTCCGTCGTTGCCGATCGCCAGGATCATGTGGCCGTCCGCAGTGGGAAAATCCTGGTAGGGGACGATGCTGGGGTGCGCATTGCCCAGGCGCTGCGGGCTGTGCCCCGTGGCCAGGTAGTTCATCGCCTGGTTGGCCAGGCAGGCCAGTTGCACATCCAGCAGGGCCATGTCCACGTGCTGGCCCTGGCCTGTGTGCCGGCGCGCCGCCAGGGCGGCCTGGATGGCGTTGGCGGCGTACAGGCCGGTCAGGATGTCGGTCAGGGCCACCCCCACTTTCATGGGGCCGCCGCCGGGCTCGTCGTCGGGCCGGCCGGTGATGCTCATCAGCCCGCCCAGGCCCTGAACCAGGAAGTCGTAACCGGCGCGCTCGGCGTAGGGGCCGGTTTGCCCGAAGCCGGTGATCGAGCAATACACCAGCCGGGGATTCAGCGCGTGCAGGCTGTCGTAGTCCAGGCCGTAGCGGGCCAGGCCGCCGACCTTGAAGTTTTCGACCAGCACGTCCGATTCCAGCGCCAGCCGGCGGATCAGCGCCTGCCCTTCGGGGCTGGCCATATCCACCGTGACCGAGCGTTTGTTGCGGTTGGCGCACAGGTAATAGGCCGCCACCCGGGAATCCTGGCCGTGTTCGTCCGGCATCCAAGGCGGGCCCCAGCCCCGGGTGTCGTCGCCGCTGCCGGGGCGTTCGATCTTGATGACGTCCGCGCCCAGGTCGCCCAGGATCTGCGTGGCCCAGGGGCCGGCCAGCACGCGGGAGAGATCCAGCACCCGGATCCCGGCCAGCGCGGCCCGCGGGCCGCCATCCTGCGCGGCGTGGGGGGCGGCGGGCGCGTCCCCGGGCCTTGGCTGGGCGTTGGGCGGGGAAGCGGCGGTGTCGGGCGGCTGTGCCATGGCGGCCTCCTTAGTTGGCGAAGGCGGCGATGCCGGTGATGGCCCGCCCCAGGATCAGGGCATGCACATCGTGCGTGCCTTCGTAGGTGTTGACGACTTCCAGGTTGACCAAATGGCGGGCGATGCAGAATTCGTCCGAGATGCCGTTGCCCCCCAGCATGTCGCGGGCGGTGCGGGCGATGTCCAGCGCCTTGCCGCAGGAATTGCGCTTGATGATGGACGTGATTTCAACCGGCGCCTCGCCCTGGTCTTTCAGGTGCCCCACGCGCAGCACCGACTGCAGGCCCAGCGTGATTTCCGTCAGCATGTCGGCCAGCTTTTTCTGGATCAGCTGGTTGGCGGCCAAGGGGCGGCCGAACTGCTTGCGATCCAGCACATATTGGCGCGCGGTCTCGTAGCAGGCCTCGGCCGCCCCCAAGGCCCCCCAGGCGATGCCGTAGCGGGCGGAATTCAGGCAGGTGAACGGGCCTTTCAGGCCGCGCACGTCGGGGAAGATGTTGTCTTCGGGGACAAAGACCTCGTCCAGCACGATTTCGCCGGTAATGGACGCCCGCAGCCCGACCTTGCCGTGGATCGCTGGGGCGGACAGGCCTTTCCAGCCTTTTTCCAGGATGAAACCCCGGATATCGCCGGCCTCGTCCTTGGCCCACACCACGAAGACATCGGCGATCGGGCTGTTGGTGATCCAGGTCTTGGCCCCGGTCAGCTGGTAGCCGCCGGGCACTTTGCGCGCCCGGGTGGCCATGGCGCCGGGATCCGAGCCGTGATCGGGCTCGGTCAGGCCGAAGCAGCCCACCCATTCGCCGCTGGCGAGTTTGGGCAGGTATTTTTCTTTTTGGGCCTCGGTGCCGAAGGCATTGATGGGCACCATGACCAGCGAGCTTTGCACGCTCATCATCGAGCGGTAGCCGGAATCGACGCGCTCGACTTCGCGCGCGATCAGGCCGTAGCAGACGTAGTTGAGGCCCGCGCCGCCGTAGGCTTCGGGGATGGTGGCGCCCAGCAGGCCCAGTTCGCCCATTTCGCGGAAAATGGCGGGGTCGGTCTGTTCGTGGCGAAAGGCCTGCTGCACCCGGGGCAGCAGACGGTCTTGCGCGTAGGCGCGGGCCGCGTCGCGCACCATGCGTTCGGTATCCGTCAGTTGCTGATCCAGCAGCAGGGGGTCGAGCCACTGAAACGAGGGACGCGAGGCAGACATAGGGTTCTCCTGTGATTTCGGTTGAAAGTTTTATGAGTGATGATTACTCATGCTATAGCGATAATTGTTAGGGCACAACCGATATAATCTGGGCTATCTATGAATTTATTGCACACCTTAAAGGCGTAAAAATGCGTAAACGCCTGCCCAGCACCCAGGCCCTGCTGGCCTTCGAGGCCGCCGCCCGCCACGAAAGCTTTACCCGCGCCGCCCAAGAGCTGTCCCTGACCCAGGGCGCCATCTGCCGACAGGTGGCCGGCCTGGAAGCCCTGGTGGGGGTCTTGCTGTTCCAGCGCGTGCGCCGGGGCGTGCGCCTGACCGACGCGGGTGAACGCTACGCCCGGCTGGTGCGCCGTCAGCTGGACACGCTGGAACGCGATACCCAGGCCGTCATGGCGCATCAATCGGGCGGGGTGCTGGAACTGGCCGTGGTGCCCACCTTCGCCACCCGCTGGCTGCTGCCCCGGCTGGCGCAGCTGCGCAGCGCCCGGCCTGGCCTGCAGATCAATATGGCCACCCGCACCCGGCCCTTTCTGTTTGAAGACACCGAATTCGATGCCGCCATTTATTCGGGCGACCCGCGCTGGCCGGGCACGGAGGCTTTTTTCCTGATGCACGAAAACCCGCTGCCGGTGTGCAGCCCGGCCCTGGCGCGCGGCCCGCTGGATGCCGCCGGGATCGCCGCCTTGCCCTTGCTGCAGCAAAGCACGCGCCCCACGGCCTGGCGCGACTGGTTTGTCTCGGCTGGACAGCCCAAGCCCGGGGATATGGCCGGCATGCGGCTGGAGCTTTTTTCCATGCTGGCCCAGGCCGCCAGCGACGGCCTGGGCGTGGCCCTGATCCCGCCGTTTTTGATCCAGCAGGAATTGGCCGAAAACCGCCTGACCGTCCTGAACCCGCACAGCGGCCCCGGCCAGCGGGCTTTCCACCTGATCGTGCCCGAACGCAAGCTGGGCCAGCCCGCGCTGGTGGCCTTCAGGGATTGGCTGACCCGGCAGGCCGGCCCCGAAGCCGCCGCTACAGCGCGCGCGTGACATCTTCCAGCGCCTGCTCGAAGCGGTCGGCCAGGGCGTGAACCTGTTGCGCCGTGATGATCAGGGGTGGGCAGAAGGCCAGCGTGTCCTGGATGCCGCGCAGGATCAGACCGTGGCTCTGGGCCTGGCGCGCGGCCAGGGCCCCCGCTTTGCCGACGGGGTCGAAGGTCTGGCGGGTGGCCTTGTCCGCCACCAGCTCGACGGCGGCGATCAGGCCAACCCCGCGGACTTCGCCCACCAGGGGGTGATCGGCCAGGGCGCGTAGCCGCTGCTGCAGCACCGCGCCCACCTCGGCGGCGTGGGCAACCAACTGGCGTTCTTCGATGATGCGGATGTTTTCCAGGGCCACCGCCGCCGCCACGGGGTGGCCGCTGGCGGTGTAGCCGTGGCCGAAACTGCCCAGCTCGCCGCTGTGGCGCACCAGAACCGAGGCCACGCGCTCGTTCATGAGCACGGCGGCCAGCGGTTGATACGACGAGGTCAGCTGCTTGGAGAGCGTCATGAAATCGGGTTCGATGCCAAACAATTCCGAGGCGAACAGATGCCCCGTGCGGCCGAATCCGGTGATGACTTCGTCGGCGATCACCAGCACGTCGTATTTGCGGCACACGGCCTGCATCTTGGGCCAGTAGTGTTCCGGCGGCACCACCACGCCGCCCGCCCCCATGACGGGCTCGCCGATGAAGGCGGCGACGGTGTCCGGGCCTTCCCGCAGGATCAGGGCTTCGAGTTCCGCCGCCAGGCGGTCGCCGAAGGCGGCTTCGGTCTCGCCGGGGAGACCCTCGCGATACCAATGCGGACAACTGACGTGCAGCATGCGCGGCAGGGGCAGGTCGAAGCTGCGGTGATTGCCGGGCAGGCCCGTCAGGCTGGCCGACGCCACGGTCACCCCGTGGTAGCCGCGCTGGCGGGCGATGATTTTTTTCTTCTGGGTGCGGCCCAGCGCGTTGTTGTAGTACCAGACCATTTTCACGATGGTGTCGTTGGCCTCGGAGCCGGAATTCGTGAAAAAGGCCTGCGCCATGCGGCCCTGGGTCAGGCCGATGAGTTTTTCCGCCAGCTCGATGGACGGGATGTTGGATTTCTGGCTGAACGTATGGTAGAAGGGCAGGTTTTGCATCTGCTCGTAGGCGACCTGGGCCAAGCGCGGCTCGCTGAAGCCCAGGGCCACGCTCCAGAGGCCCGCCATGGCCTCGATGTATTGGCGCCCGTCGGTGTCATAGACGTAGATGCCGTCGCCGCGCGCCATGATGCACGGGCCTTCTTCGCGCAGGCGCTGGGCGTTGGTGTAGGAATGGAACTGGTAGGCCACGTCGCTATGGGCCAGGCTGTCGGGTGTATACATGGCGGATCCTTGAGTAGAGGGAAAGTCAAAGGTAGGCGCCCACGACACCGGCCAGGATGTCGGAGGCGGGCCGGATTTCCGTCGGGGTCACCCCGGCATAACCCAGCAACAGGCCGGGGCGGGCATGGGCCCGCTCCAGGTAATAGGTGCTTAGGGCGCGGGTCACGACGCCTTGCTGCAGGGCGTCGCGCACCACCAGCGTGTCATCCACCCCATCGGGCAGCGCCAGGATCAGGTGCAGGCCCGCGTCGTCGCCGATGATCTCCAGCGCCTGCCCGAAATGGCGGTCGATGGCTTCGATCAGGCACAGGCGGCGCTCCGCGTAGCGGCGCCGCACGCGGCGGATGTGCTGGGCCAGGTGGCCGTCGCGGATGAATTCGGCCAGCACGGCCTGGTTCATCATGTTGCCTTCCCGGTACAGGTCCGCCACCGCGTTGGCGAAGACGTCGGCCAGGCTTTCCGGGACCACCAGAAAGCCCACCCGCAGGCCGGGGCACAGGGTCTTGCTGAAACTGCCCGCGTACAGCACCCGGCCCGATTCGTCCATGCCCTGCAGGGACGCCAGCGGGCGGGTGCCGTAGCGGAATTCGCTGTCGTAGTCGTCCTCGATGATCCAGCACGAGACCTGGCGGGCATAGTCCAGCAGCATGCGCCGCCGGGCGAGGCTCATGACCATGCCCAGCGGGTACTGGTGCGACGGCGCGACGACGATCAGGCGGGGTGGCTGATCCAGCGCGGCGCCTTCGGGCCAGAGGCCTTCATCGTCCACCGGGATGGGTACCAGGCGCAGCCCGCTGACGGACAGCAGATTGCGCACGCCCCAGTACGCGGGTTCTTCGACCCAGACGGTGTCGCCGGGATCGCACAGCAGCCGGGCGGCCACGTCGACGCCCTGGTGGATGCCCGTGGTCATGATGACTTGCTGCGCCGTGCTGCGCACGGCGCGCACGCTGCCCAGGTAGTCTGAAATCGCCTGGCGCGCCGGGCCGTATCCACCGGCGGGGGCGTAGCGCATCAGGCCCCAGGGTTCGGTGCGCCAGAGGCGGTTTTGAATCCTGGCCCAGGTTTTCAGGGGGAATTCCCGCACGTCGGGGATGCCGGGCATGAAGGCGCCCGCCTGCCGGTTGGAGAACCCCAGGTGGGAAATCAGCGCCTGCCCGCGCGTGGAGAGCGTCTGGACGTCGGCGGCGCGCACCGCGGGGCGTTCGGTATCCGGGCGGGAGGCGGGCAGGGTTTCGACCAAGTCCTGGCTGATGTCCTGGACGTAGGTGCCGCGCCCCACCCCGGCGCGGACGTAGCCTTCCTCCGACAACTGGTCGTAGACTTGGAGCACCGTGTTGCGCGCAATGCCCAGTTCGGCGGCCAGGTCGCGGGACGACGGCAGGCGTGCCCCGGCGACGAGATGGTTGTCCAGAATGGCCCTACAGATCAGCTGATATAAACGCCGATATGCGGGGCCGCCGTCCGACGGGTCGAAACGCTGTAGCAACCATTCAGAAAGTAGAAAAGAATCCAAATTGGCCCCATTAATTTTATTAAAATGGATCTATTTGATAAACCAAAATATCAGTATAGTGAAAAAAAGATCAGGCGGATACACCCCCGATTGACCGGAGACAAGCATGAATGAAATTCAAATAATCCCTGATGGCCTGATGGACAAGAGTCTGGCTATCCTGACGCAAGTGATGGCACCCCCCGCCTGATTCCCCCCCACTGTTTTCGCGCCCCAGGAGACTGCTGACGATGTCCACCGTGCCCCCCCTCGAACCGCTGGTCAGGTTCCAAGGTGTCCAAAAATCCTACGACGGCGACCATTTGGTGGTTCGGGATCTGAACCTGGATATTTATCCGGGGGAATTCCTGTCCTTGCTGGGGCCGTCGGGCTCGGGCAAGACCACCTGTCTGATGATGCTGGCGGGGTTTGAATCCCCGACCCAAGGCGATATTTTTCTCGAAGGACGCCGCCTGAACGACGTCCCGCCGCACCACCGCAACCTGGGGATGGTGTTCCAGAATTACGCCTTGTTTCCCCACATGACCATCGAGCGCAACCTGGACTACCCCCTGCAGGTGCGCAAGATGCCCGCCGCCCAGCGCAAACAGCGCATTGGCGACGCCTTGGCCATGGTGCAGATGGAAAGCTTCGCCAAGCGCTATCCCGCCCAGCTCTCGGGCGGACAGCAGCAGCGCATCGCCTTGGCGCGCGCCCTGGTCTTCGAGCCCAAGATCGTGCTCATGGACGAACCCCTGGGGGCCCTGGACAAGCAGCTGCGCGAGCACATGCAGCTCGAACTCAAGGCCCTGCACCGCAAGCTGGGCGTCACCTTCGTCTATGTCACGCACGACCAAAGCGAGGCCCTGACCATGAGCAATCGGGTCGCCGTCTTCAACCAGGGGGTGATCCAGCAAGTCTGCAGCGCCGACCACCTGTACGAATTCCCCTGCAACCGCTTCGTGGCCGGGTTCGTGGGCGACAGCAATCAGTTCCCCGGCATCGTCAGCGCGGCCGACGACCGCTGGTGCGAAGTCCAGATCACCGATGGCCCGCGCTTGCGCGGCCTCAATGTCCAGGGGCTGCGGGCGGGCAGCGATTGCGTGGTGGCCGTGCGACCCGAGCGCATCCTGGCCGTGTCCGGCAAGCCGTCCAATCAGTTCCAGGCCCACGCGGTCGACGAGGTCTATTTCGGCGATCACGTCCGGCTGCGCTGCCGCCTGTCGGATCACGAATCCTTTTTTGTCAAAATGCCCTTGGCCGCAGAAGCCAGGCAACACACCCCCGGGGTGCCCATCCCGTTGTGGATAGACCCCGAACATATCCGCGTTTTTCAACCCTGAAGTCCGCAGATCATCCCATTACAGGAGACAACCATGAAAAAACACGTATTGACGGCACTGGCCGCCACGCTGCCCCTGGTGCTGCTGCAGGCCCCGGCCCAGGCCCGCGATCTGACCGTCGTCAACTTCGGCGGCGCCAATGGAGATGCGCAGAACCAGGCCTACATCCAGCCGTTCGAAAAGGAAACCGGCCAGAAAATCATTCCGGTGGCCTATAACGGGGAACAAGCCAAGGTCAAGGCCATGGTTCAGTCCAACGGCGTCGTCTGGGACGTCGTCGAGGTCGAGACCGGCGACCTGGGCCGGGGCTGCGACGAGGGGCTGTATGAAGACATTGATTGGGGGACGATCGTCAACAAGGGCGATATGGTGCGCGGGGCGCTGAAATACTGCGGGGTGGGGACGTTCGTGTGGTCCACCGTGCTGGCCTATAACGCCGATACGCTCAAGACGCCGCCCGCCAGCTGGGCCGATTTCTGGGATGTCGAGAAATTCCCGGGCAAGCGCGGCCTGCGCAAGGGCGCCCACTACAACGTCGAATTCGCCCTGATGGCCGACGGCGTGCCTCCCGCCGATGTCTACAAGGTGCTGTCCACCCCCGAGGGCGTGGATCGCGCCTTCAAGAAGCTGGACGAGCTCAAGCCGCACATCCAGTGGTGGGAGGCCGGCGCGCAGCCGCCGCAGATGCTGTCGGCGGGCGACGTCGTCATGTCGGCGGCCTATAACGGGCGCATCGACGCGGCCCAGCGCGAAGGCCGCAATCTGAAGGTCGTCTGGAACGGCAGCGTCTACGATTTCGACTATTGGGTCATCCCGACAGGCTCGCCCAACAAGGAACAGGCCATCGAGTTCGTCCGCTACGCCAGTTCTCCCAAGGCGCAGGCCGCGTATTCTTCCGCCATCGCCTATGGCCCGGTCAGCAAAGAAGCCATCGGCCTGCTGGATCGCAGCGTCCTGGCCAATCTGCCGAATTCTCCGGCCAATGCGCGCAATGCCTTGTTCAACGACCTGGAATTCTGGACCGACCACGGCGAAGAACTCGAACAGCGCTTTACCGCCTGGGCCGCGCGCTAGCGCGCGGTTCGGCCGCTGCGCCCCGCTGGCCGGCATGCCGGCCGGTGACGGCGCCGCGCCGCCGTCACGGCGGCGCATCCGGCGCGGCATGGCCGCCGCGCCGACGATGCCTTTCCCTGTCCATTCCCGCTTCAGGACGAGCACGCCATGGATATGATTTTTGAAGACCCGGTGGCCATCCGCCGCGCCATGCGGCGCACGCAACGAAAAAAGAACTTGCGGGCCCTGTTGCTGGTGGCCCCCCTGGCAGTGTTTTTGCTGCTGGTCTTCCTGGTGCCGATTGCGACCCTGCTGACGCGCGCGGTGGACAACCCCGAAGTCCAGCAAACGCTGCCCCGGACCCTGCAGGCCCTGCAGGCATGGGACGGCAGCGGCCCGCCGCCGGATCCGGCCTACTTGGCCCTGACTCAGGATCTGGCCCAGGCCAAGAGCACCCCGGCCGCGGGCGAGCTGGCGCGGCGCCTGAACTACGAAATTTCCGGCTACCGTTCGCTGCTGTTCAAGACGCTGCGCCGCCTGCCGGCGGCCGATGGCAGCGCCGAAGACGCCCGCGTCCAGCTGCTGGCCCTGGACAAGCGCTGGGCCGAGCCCCAGTACTGGTCCGTCATCGCGCAGAATAACCGCGCCTGGACGCCCTACTACCTGCTGGCCTCGCTGGATATGAAGCTGGATCTCCAGGGCCATGTGGTCGCCGCCCCGCCGGATACTTCCGCCTTCCAGGAGATTTTCTCGCGCACGTTCCTCATCAGCGGCATCGTGACCCTGGTCGCGCTGGCGCTGGGCTATCCCCTGGCCTACTGGATCACCCGGCTGGAAAAGCGCCGGGCCAACCTGGTGCTGATCTGCATCCTGATTCCGTTCTGGACTTCGGTGCTGGTGCGCATCGCGGCCTGGGTCGTTCTGCTGCAGCGCGAAGGGCTGATCAACACCGCCTTGGTGGATATGGGCTTGATCTCAGAACCCCTGCCCCTGTTGTTCAACCGCCTGGGCGTGTATATCTCGATGGTGCACATCCTGCTGCCCTTCATGGTGCTGCCCCTGTACAGCGTGATGCAGTCGGTGCCCGCCACGTACCAGCGGGCGGCGGTCTCCCTGGGCAGCCACCCCTTCGCGGCTTTTTGGCGCATTTACGTGCCCCAGACCTATCCCGGCATCGCGGCGGGATCGCTGCTGGTGTTCATTATCGCCATCGGCTACTACATCACTCCCGCCTTGCTGGGCGGGGCCGCCGACCAGATGATCAGCTACTACGTGGCGTATTTCACCAACCAGACCATCAACTGGGGGATGGCCAGCGCGCTGGGCCTGATCCTGCTGGCCGGCACCCTGCTGCTGTATGGCTTGTACCGCCGGATTTCCGGCCGGGAACTGGCCCTGAACTAAACGCCGCCCCCTTGTCTTTTGGTCCCGCGCCCGATCCTGGGGGCGGGGCCAGGCCCTGAAAAACCAGAAGGACGATCATGCTGAAGCCGAATTTCCCGCCCTATCTGTCCCTGACCGAGCGCATCTGGTATTACGCCTTGCGCATCCTGTGCGCCCTGATCCTGGTGTTCCTGCTGCTGCCCATCCTGGTGATCATCCCCCTGTCGTTCAACCAGGGTTCCATGCTGCTGTACCCCATCGAGCAGTATTCCCTGCGCTGGTACAGCGCGCTGTTCGAATCCAGCGACTGGGCCCGCGCTACCGCCAACAGCTTCATCGTGGCGCCCGCCGCCACGGTTCTGGCCACCGTCCTGGGCACGCTGGCCGCCGCCGGCCTGCACCGTGCCAGCTTCCGGGGCAAGGGCCTGCTGATGTCGATCCTGATTTCCCCCATGATCGTGCCTCTGGTGGTCACGGGCCTGGGGATTTACCTGTTTTTCGCCCCGTATGGCCTGGTCAACAGCTACGCCGGCCTGATCCTGGCCCTGGCCGCCATCGGAGCGCCCTTTGTGGTGACCACGGTGTCGGCCACCCTGCAGGGCTTCGACGCCAATTTGCTGCGCGCCAGCCAGAGCCTGGGCGCCGGGCCAGTCCATACGTTTTTCCGGGTGACCCTGCCCATCATCGCCCCCGGCGTGATCGCGGGCGCGTTGTTTGCGTTTGCCACGGCTTTCGACGAGGTCGTGATCACCCTGTTTCTGGCGGGGCCCGAGCAAGTCACCCTGCCGCGCCAGATGTTCACGGGCATCCGCGAGAACATCAGCCCCATCATCGCGGCGGTGGCGACCATCCTGATTCTGTTTTCGACCGCCTTGCTGCTGGTGCTGGAATGGCTGCGCGGCCGGGCGGCGGCCAAGATGACCGCCGCCTGAGGCCGCTGTTTTGGGTCGGGTGCGGTAGCCGCCACCCGCGCCGGCAGTCCGTTTCCCGCATCCGTGCAGGCTGTTTTGGGAGAGGGAGGTAACCGCAGCCCGCGTCGGCGGCAGTCCGTTACCCGCATCCGCGATGGCTGTTTATCCGCCTTTTTTCAGCCGCGCAAAGGCTTCGGCCATGGCCCCTTGCGGGGCGGCCGCGGCGGGCCGTCCGCCGGGGCGGGCCGGGCGCGGGTTTGCGCGCCCGCCGGGGTGCCTGGCCGTCGCTTCCGCGCGCGAACCGGTGCGCGCCGCGGGGTCGTCGTCCTTGCGCATGCTCAGGGCGATGCGCTTGCGGGCCACGTCCACTTCTAGCACGCGCACCTGCACCGTCTGCCCGACCCGCACCACGTCGCGCGGGTCTTTCACGAACTTGTCGGCCAGGGCGGAGACATGCACCAGCCCGTCCTGGTGCACGCCGATGTCCACGAAGGCCCCGAAATTGGCCACATTGCTGACCACGCCTTCCAGCATCATGCCCGGCGTCAGATCCTTGATATCGTGGATGCCCTCTTTGAAGCGGGCCGTCTTGAATTCCGGGCGCGGGTCGCGCCCGGGCTTTTCCAGCTCGGCGAAGATGTCGCGCACCGTGGGTAGGCCAAAGCGCTCGGTGGTGAATTCGGCCGGCGACAGGCCCTTCAGCGCCTGGGCCTGGCCCATCAATTGGGCGGCGGACAGGCCTGTTTTCAGGATGATCTGCTCGGCCACCGGATAGGCTTCCGGGTGGACGGCGGAGGCGTCCAGCGGGTTGTCCGAGCTGGGGATGCGCAAGAAGCCGGCGGCCTGCTCGAAGGCTTTTTCGCCGAAGCGGGGCACGTCGCGCAGGGCCTTGCGGTTGGGAAACGCGCCGTGGGCTTCGCGCCACTGCACGATGTTGCGCGCCAGGGTGGCGTTGAGGCCGGATACCCGGGTCAACAGCGGCGCCGAAGCGGTGTTCACATCCACCCCCACGGCGTTGACGCAGTCCTCGACCACGGCATCCAGCGAGTGGGCCAGTTCGCGTTGATTGACGTCATGCTGATATTGCCCCACGCCGATGGCCTTGGGCTCGATCTTGACCAGTTCGGCCAAGGGATCCTGCAGGCGGCGGGCAATGGATACCGCCCCGCGCAGGCTGACGTCCAGATCCGGGAATTCGTGGGCCGCCAGCTCGGAGGCCGAATACACCGAGGCCCCGGCCTCGGACACCACCACGCGGCTGAAGGCGAGCTCCGGGTGGCGTTCTTGCAGGGCGCCCACCAGGCGCTCGGTCTCGCGCGAGGCCGTGCCATTGCCGATGGCCACCAGGGGGATGCGGTGGCGTGTCATCAGGGCGGCCAGCGTGCGCAGGCTGCCTTCGACGTCGCGGCGGGGTTCAAAGGGGTAAATGGTGGCGGTGTCCAGCACTTTGCCGGTGGCGTCGATGGCCGCCGCCTTGACCCCGGTGCGGATGCCCGGATCCAGTCCCAGCACGGCCTTGGGGCCCGCCGGCGCGGCCAGCAGCAGGTCTTTCAGATTGGCGGCGAACACGCGGATGGCTTCGGCTTCCGCCGCTTCGCGCAGGCGGCCGATCAGTTCGGTTTCAAAGGCGGTGAGCAGCTTGACGCGCCAGGCCCAGCGGCAGACCTCGGCCAGCCAGTGCTGGCGGGCATCGGCCTGGGCGTCGAAGCGCGCATCCACCGGCAGGATGTCGGCCACGCGCTGCACGCAGGGGTGCGGGCTTTGGGCCTCGCGCTCGGCGTCCAGCCCCAGGCGCAGATCCAGCACGCCCTGCTGGCGGCCGCGCAGCAGCGCCAGGATGCGGTGCGAGGGCAGGGTGCGCAGCGATTCGCTGAAATCGAACCAGTCGCGGAATTTTTCGCCTTCGTTTTCCTTGCCGTCCACCACCTTGGCGATCAGCAGGCCGGTCTGCCAGAGCTCGGTGCGCAGGGTGTCCAGCACGGTGGCGTCTTCGGCAAAGCGTTCGGCCAGGATGTCGCGCGCGCCGTTCAGCACCGCCTTGGCGTCGGCAAAGCCGGCGTCGGCGTTCAGGTAGCCCTCGGCCAGGGCCTGGGGGTCGGCTCCGGCTTCGGCCAGCAAGCGGTCGGCCAGGGGTTCCAGCCCGGCTTCGCGGGCAATCTGGGCGCGGGTGCGGCGTTTGGGCTTGTACGGGGCGTAGAGGTCTTCCAGCCGCTGCTTGCTGTCGGCGGCCAGTATCCGGGCCCGCAGGGCGTCGTCCAGCTTGCCTTGCTGGGCGATCGAATCCAGGATGGCGACGCGCCGGCTTTCCATTTCGCGGATGTACAGCAGGCGCACTTCCAGCTGGCGCAGAACCGTGTCGTCCAGCCCCCCCGTGGCTTCTTTGCGGTAGCGGGCGATGAAGGGCACCGTGGCCCCTGAATCCAGCAGTTCCACCGCCGCCGCGATCTGAGGGGGACGGGCGTCCAGTTCCGCGTCCAACAGGCGCAGGACACGCGCCGGGTCAACCTGATGGGCAGTGGGGGTGGGTTCGGTAATCGACATGCGGGGGCCTAAAATAATACGGAGTCCAAGCGGCGCATTTTGCCATACCTCGTTTCGGCCGGGGGCGGCGGGTGTTATCTTGGCCTCTCGTCCTTCCGTCCATTTGCCCTGTGTTTTCCATGTCCAAGCCCGACCTGAGCGAAATCTTTGCCGCCGACGGCCCCCTGGCGCGCTGGCTGCCGGGCTATGTCCCGCGCCCGGCCCAGCAGGCCCTGGCCCAGGCCATCCAGGCCGCCATCGAGTCCAGCCAGGTGCTGGTGGCCGAAGCCGGCACCGGCACGGGCAAGACGTGGGCCTATCTGGCGCCCGCCTTCCTGCTGGGCGAAAAAGTCCTGGTGTCCACCGGTACGCGCACGCTGCAGGATCAGCTGTTCAAGCGCGATATCCCGCGCCTGCGCGAAGCGCTGGCCGTGTCCGTGGACGTGGCTTTGCTCAAGGGCCGCGGCAATTACGTCTGCCACTATCACCTGGATCGGCTGGAACACGACGAGCGCGGGCTGAAGTCGCGTGAGGAAAGCGCCCAGCTGCGTAAAATCCGGCAGTTCACCCAACTCAGCCGGACGGGGGACAAGGCCGACCTGCCCGGCGTGCCCGAAACCGCGGACATCTGGAACCGGGTCACTTCCACCCGCGAAAACTGCCTGGGACAGGATTGCCCCTTCGTGCGCGATTGTTTTTTGCTGAAGGCCCGGCGCCATGCCCAGGAGGCCGACGTCGTGGTGATCAACCACGCTTTGTTCATGGCCGACCTGGCCCTGCACGAGGAAGGCATCCCCGACTTGCTGCCCGAAACACGCCTGGTGGTGTTCGACGAAGCCCATCAGTTGCCCGATACCGCCACGCGATTCCTCGGACAGAGCCTGTCCCTGCACCAAGTGCTGGATTGCGCCCGCCAGGCCGAGGCCGCCGGCCTGGCCCATGCCCGCGAGGCCGCGCGCTGGTCCGAGCGCAGCCAGGCGCTGGAAGCCGCCGCCCGGGATCTGCGCCTGGTCAGCGCGGACGTCGGGCGCATGCCCGGCGCGCGCGCCACCTTCCAGCAAATCCCCAACTCGGAACAATTCGATCCCGCCGTGGCGCGGCTGGGCCAGTCGCTGGACGCCCTGGCCGACGCCCTGGGCACTCAGGAAGAACGCCACCCGGATCTGGCCGCCGCCGCGCGCATGGCGCGCACGCTGCGCGCCCGGCTGGCGCAGTGGGCCCAGCCCGCCCGGGGGCTGCCCGAGCCCGCCGATCAGGCTGCGGTGCGCTGGATCGAGCACAGCCCGCATTCCGTGCGTCTGCACCGGGCGCCCCTGTCCGTGGCCCAGGTGTTTTCCGGCTTCAAGCGCCCGGAACAGGCCTGGGTGCTGGCGTCGGCCACCTTGTCCGTGCGCGGCGATTTTTCACACTTTCAGCACCAGTTGGGCCTGCATGCCGCCCAGACCGCCAGCTGGCCATCTCCTTTCGACTATCCGGCGCAAGGGCTGCTGTATGTGCCGCACGGCCTGCCCTGGCCCAGCGACCCGGGGTTTACCGATGCGTTCGCGCAAGCCCTGGTGCCGTTGGTGGACGCCTGTGCCGGCGGGGTCTTGATTCTGTGCACCACTTTGCGGGCCGTGGATCGGGTGGCCGACCGGCTGCTGCGCGGCCTGCTGTCGTCCGACCGGCCCGTGATGCGCCAGGGCGAGGCCAGCCGGGGGGCGCTGCTGGAGCGTTTCCGGGCCGGCGGCAATGCCGTGCTGGTGGGCAGCACCAGCTTCTGGGAAGGCGTGGACGTGCCCGGCGACGCCCTGACCCTGGTGGCCATCGACAAACTGCCCTTCGCGCCGCCGGACGACCCCGTGCTGGAAGCCCGCCTGAATGCCTGCCGCGCCGAGGGCGGCAACCCGTTCATGGCGTACCAGCTGCCGCAGGCGGCCCTGCTGCTGAAGCAGGGGGCCGGGCGGCTGATCCGGTCAGAGTCCGACTGGGGGGTGCTGGTGGTGGGCGATGGCCGTTTGGTGGACAAGCCCTATGGGCGCGTGCTGTGGCAGGGCTTGCCGCCCTTCGCCCGAACCCGTGATGCCCGGGTGGCCGCCGATTTCCTGCGGCACCCGCCGCTGGCCGAGGCCGAGCCGGCCGCCGAAACCGCCGCGCCCGCCACGGGAGACTAGAACCAGTTGATGGGGTTCCAGTAATTGAGGGGCGCGTGCAGGCCCTGCTGATAGTATTTGCTGTCGGGGAAATTGCGATCCAGCACGCGCTTGGCGTCGGCGGCCAGTTCGGGGAGTGCCAGCTTTTCGTAGCTGATCATCATCAGGTACAGGGCTTTTTCGGCGATGGGCGCGCCTTCGAAATCCGTGACCACGGTCTGGGCCCGGTTGGCGGCCGCGACATAGGCTCCCCGCTCGTAATAATACTGGGCGATATGGACTTCGTTTTCGGCGATGGTGTTGACCAGCCAGGCGGCGCGCTTGCGGGCGTCGGGCGTATAGCGGCTGTCGGGGTAGCGCTTGATCAGCTCGTTGAAGGCTTCGTAGGATTCGCGCAGCCCCTTGGGGTCGCGTTCGCTGGGATCCTGGCGGGTGATGTTGGACAGCACGGCGCTGGGCGGCGTGAAGGTGATCATGCCTTTCAGGTACAGCATGTAGTCCGTGCCCGGGTGGTTGGGGTACTGCTGCATGAAGCGGTCGATGGCCGCCTTGGCCTGTTCGGGTTCTTCGTCTTTCCAGTTGATGTAGGCCTGGTCGATCAGGGATTGCTGGGCATAGACGCCGAAAGGATAGCGGGCCTCCAGGGCTTCCAGGTGCTTGCGCGCCTCGGACCAGTTGTTGGAGCCCATGTCGGCGCGGGCCTGGCTGTACAGGCGTTCGGCGCTCCAGCCGGCGGTGGGGTCGACTTTTCCGGCCGTGGAACTGCAGCCCGCCACCAGGGCCAGACACAGCCCGGCCAGCGCCAGGCGCGACAGGGATGACAGGGATTTCAGCAAAGCAGAGACATGCGCGGCCACGGGGCATCCTTGATCAAGGTGTTAGCATTGTCGGCAGATTATATGATTTGTGGCCATGTCTGACATACCCCCCACCCCCGAAGCGCCGGCGACCGACGAGATTCTGTTGTTTCAGCTGCCCCTGCAGGCCCTGCCGGATCGTCTGGACAAGGTGCTGGCGCGGCTGCTGCCGCAGCATTCCCGCAGCCGCCTGCAGGCCTGGATCGAAGACGGCCATGTCCGGGTGGATGGCGCGGTCGGGCGCGTGCGCACCCGGGTGGGGCCCGGGGCGCGCATCCAGGTTCGGCCGCAGCAGGCCCCTGAAGACCTGGCGTTCGCGCCCGAACCCGTCGATTTCCAGGTGGTGGCCGAATCCCCCGATTGGGTGGTGGTGAATAAGCCGGCCGGCCTGGTGACCCACCCCGGGGCGGGCAATTGGCGGGGGACTTTGCTCAATGGCCTGCTGTACCGCTACCCCGAGCTGCTGCACGTGGCGCGTGCCGGCATCGTGCATCGCCTGGACAAAGACACGTCCGGCCTGCTGGTGGTGGCGCGCACCGAAACCGCGCAGACCGCGCTGGTGCGCCAGCTGCAGGCGCGTTCGGTCAAGCGCGAATACTGTGCCCTGGTGCATGGCGTCCTGTCGGGCCAGGGCCGGGTGGATGCCGCCATCGGGCGCGATCCCCGGGTGCCGGTGCGCATGAGCACAGAACACCCCATCGCGCCCAAGCCCGCCGTCACGCACTATGCCGTTCAGCGCGCGGGCCACTGGCAGGGCCAGGCGGTCACGCAGGTGGTTTGCCGCCTGGAGACCGGCCGCACGCACCAGATCCGGGTGCACATGGCGCTGCTGCGCCATCCCCTGCTGGGGGATGCGGTCTATGGCGGGCGGCCCATCGCCCTGGCTGGCCGGCAGATGCTGCATGCCCAGGCACTCAGCTTCGAGGATCCCGGCAGCGGCCAGTGGCAGTCCTTTGCGGCGCCGCCGCCCGCGGATTTTCAAGCCTGCCTGGCCCAGATCGACTGGCAGGCGGCCGCATGACGCGCCCGGGCGAGCGGGGCCCGGGGCACGGGCCTGCGGGCCTGCAGGCCTGCACCGGGTCGCCCTGGCCCGGGGTGCGGTATTTTTCCACCGGACGGCAGGGCGGCGCCAGCCTGCCGCCCTGGGACAGCCTGAACCTGGGCCTGCATGTGGGGGACGACCCCGCCATCGTGCGGCGGAACCGGGATCGCCTGCGGGCCGCGCTGCCGGGGCCGCCCGTCTGGCTGGATCAGGTGCATGGCACGGATGTCTGGGATGCCGCCCAGGGGGTGTTGCGGGTTTGGCCGCCGGATCGCCGTCCCCCCGCGCCGCCGTTGATCCCCACGGGGGCGCCCTGCGCCGATGCGGCCATTACCTGCGTGAAGGGCCAGCCCCTGGCGATCCTGACGGCCGACTGCCTGCCGGTGGTGCTGGCCGATCAGGCCGGCGCCGTCCTGGGGGTGGCCCATGCCGGTTGGCGCGGCCTGGTGGCCGGGGTGCTGGAAAACACCCTGACGGCCATGCGCCGGCAGGCCCCGCAGGCGCGTGTCTGGCGCGCCTGGCTGGGGCCGGCCATCGGGCCCGCCGCCTTCGAGGTCGGCGACGAAGTGCGCCAGGCCTTCGTGGCGCGCCTGGCGGGCCACGCGGACAGTTTCGCGCCCGCCGCGCGGGCGGGGCATTGGCTGGCCGATCTGGCCGGGCTCGCCCGGCGTCAGTTGCTGGCGGCCGGTGTGGCGCAGGTCGAACTCAGCCACGAATGCACGTACCATCAGGCGGGCCGATATTTTTCCTATCGCAGGCAAGTACGCACAGGCCGGCAAGCCACCGTCGCCTGGCTGGTATGATACAAATTGAATATTCCATGGCGGGCTGGCGCCGTTGCGTCGGGATACCGATTTACCCGGATTGACGCAGCGCATCAGGCTGTCAGAATGTCTGACACCAAGATCACAAAGCCAAGCAGGGTTTTATCAGGGCGGGGAGATGCAATGGGCAATACGAATTCATCTCGGCAGGCGTTTCCGTCCGACGCCGCCGAACAACTGGCCGAAATCCAGTCCGATTTTCTGCAAGACTGGCAAGCGCTTTTGGCGCAGGCCGCCCAGGGCGCGCTGGCGCCCCTGGCCGACCGCCGCTTTGCTTCGGATGCCTGGGCGGGCAGCCCGCAGTCTCTGCTTGCCGCGCATGCCTACCTGATTTTGTCGCGCACCCTGCAGCGGCTGGCGCAGTCCGCCGATGTCAGCGAAGCCGTGCGCGAGCGTCTGGCCTTTGCCGTCATGCAGTGGGTCGAGGCCGCCGCGCCGTCCAACTTTTTGGTCAGCAACCCGGATGCCATCCAGGAATGCCTGCGCACCGGGGGCGAATCCCTGCAAAAAGGCCTGGCCAATCTGCTGCACGACATCCGCCGCAAGCGCATCACTCAAACCGACGAATCCGCTTTTTCCCCGGGCGAGAACCTGGCCGTCACCCCGGGTGCGGTGGTCTACGAAAACCCGCTGATGCAGCTGATCCGGTATCGGCCCGCAGGCCCCCAAGTGCATCAGCGCCCCTTGCTGATGGTGCCGCCCTGCATCAATAAATACTACATCCTCGACCTGCAGCCGGGTAATTCCCTGGTGCGTCACGCCGTGCAGGCGGGGTTCGACGTCTTCATGGTGTCCTGGCGCAATCCGCGCGCCGACGACGCCGACCCCATCGACACCAAGACTTGGGACGACTACATCGAGGACGGCGTTTTGCGGGCCATCCAGGTGGCCTGCGACGTCAGCCGCCAGCCCCAGGTCAATGCCCTGGGCTTTTGCGTGGGGGGCACCCTGCTGGCGACGGCGCTGGCCGTGGCGCGCGCCCGGGGCCAAGACCCCGTCGCCGCCCTGACCCTGCTCACCACCTTCCTGGATTTCCGCGAAACCGGCATCCTGGACGTTTTCGTGGATGAATTCCACGCCCGCACCCGCGACCAGCAACTGGGCCGGGGCGGCCTGATGACGGCGGGCGAACTCTCCACCACGTTTTCCTTTTTGCGGCCCGCCGAACTCGTCTGGAACTACGTCGGCGCCAACTACCTGATGGGCCAATCGCCCCGGGCCTTCGATCTCCTGTCCTGGAACGCGGATGGCACCAATCTGCCGGGGCCCTTCTTTGCCTGGTATTTTCGCAATACCTACCTCGAAAACCAGCTGAAGACCGGGCATTTGCACGTGTGCGGGCAGGCGGTCGATTTCCGCACCCTGGACATGCCCGCGTATCTCTATGCCTCGCGCGATGACCACATCGTGCCCTGGGCCTCGGCATATGCCTCCACGCTGCTGCTGCGCGGGCCGCTGCGCTTCGTGCTGGGCGAGTCCGGCCACATCGCGGGGGTGATCAATTCGCCCGAGCGCCAGCGCCGCGGGTATTGGTCCCGTGACCCCGGCGCCTTGCCCAGCGACCCCGGCGAATGGCTGGGCGGCGCCGCGCACGCCAAGGGCAGCTGGTGGCCCGATTGGCTGGCCTGGCTGGCGGATCATTCCGGCGGCATGCGCCGGGCGGGCCGCAGCCTGGGCACGAAACAATACCCCACCATAGAGCCCGCTCCCGGGCGCTATGTCAAAGTCAAAGCAGACTGAAGGAGAATCCTATGAGCGGAAAACTGGCTTACGTCACCGGTGGTATGGGCGGCATCGGCACGTCCATTTGTCAACGCCTGGCCAAAGAAGGCTTCACTGTCATCGCGGGCTGCGGGCCCAGCCGCGACTACGCCAAGTGGCTGGACGAGCAGGCCGCCCTGGGATACAAATTCCATGCCTCGGTGGGCAATGTGTCCGATTGGGATTCCACGGTTCAGGCCTTCATCCAGATCAAGGAAAAACACGGGCCCGTCGACGTCCTCGTCAATAACGCCGGCATTACCCGCGACGGCCTGTTCCGCAAGATGTCCCAGGACGACTGGCGCTCGGTCATCGACACCAACCTGAACAGTCTGTTCAACGTCACCAAGCAGGTCATCGACGACATGGTGGATCGCCAGTGGGGGCGCATCATCAACATCAGCTCGGTCAACGGCCAGAAAGGCCAGTTCGGCCAGACCAACTATTCCACCGCCAAGGCCGGCATCCATGGCTTCACCATGGCGCTGGCCCAGGAAGTCGCCAGCAAGGGGGTCACCGTCAATACCGTGTCGCCGGGCTATATCGGCACCGACATGGTGCGCGCGATCCGCCCCGACGTGCTCGAAAAAATCGTCGCCACCATCCCGGTCAAGCGCCTGGGCACGCCCGAAGAAATCGGCTCCATCGTGGCCTGGCTGGCTTCCGATGACGCGGGCTTTGCCACCGGGGCGGATTTTTCGCTCAATGGCGGCCTGCACATGGGTTGATGTCGATGCCCCAGACCGCAGAACCCCAGGCGGGCCGCCTGATCAAAAAATACCCCAATCGGCGGCTGTACGACACCCAGGCCAGCGTCTACATCACGTTGGCCGATGTCAAGCAGTTGGTGCTGGACAATGTGGATTTTCAGGTGGTCGACGCCAAAAGCGGCGACGACCTGACCCGCAGCATCCTGCTGCAGATCATCCTGGAGGAAGAATCCGGCGGGATGCCCATGTTCTCGGCCACGGCGCTGGCCCAGATCATCCGCTTCTATGGCCATGCCATGCAGGGGGTCATGGGCACTTTCCTGGAAAAAAACATCCAGGTGCTGATGGACATCCAGGATCGCATGGCCGAACAATCCCAGGGGCTGTACCAGCAGCATTTCGGCCCCGAGGCCTGGGCCCAGTTGGTCAGCATGCAGACGCCCGCCCTGCAGAACATGATGAACAACTATCTGGAACAAAGCCGCAGCGTCTTCGTGCAGATGCAAGATCAGATGCAGGATCAGGCGCGCAATCTGTTTCCGGGGTTTCCGTTTCCGGGGCCGGCGGATGCCGACAAGAAAAAGCCCTGATTTCCCGGATGCGCCGAGCCCGCGGCCCGGGGCATGCCCGCCCAGCCGGTTCCCGCAGTGGCCCGGCTGGACAGTGCGGCTGTGGATGCCGGTCTTGGGGGCTTGGTGGGCGGTTCGGGCCGGTATGGCAGAACGGGCAGTTCCCCCGGGCCAGGGCGTTGGGGATCGGCGGATTTCACTTGGGTTCAGAAAGCGGGATGCGGCTCGGCCACATCCCGCTTTCTTGCGAAAATCATGCGTGTTTTTTCCAGGGATAGGAGTATATTATTGACTCTTGTCATTAACGAGAATCATTCCCTTTATTGGACTGGAGACCATTGATGGTTAAAAAGCTGCTCATCGCATTGGCTGGCCTGGGGCTGGCGTCGTCCGCCTTGGCGGCCGAATACCCCATCGGCGAACCCGCCGAACTGCACGGCCTGGAAGTCGCCGCCGTGTACCTGCAGCCTGTGGAAATGGAGCCCGACGGCATGATGCGCGCCGCCCAGGATTCCGACATCCACCTGGAGGCCGACATCCATGCCACGGCGGACAACACCAATGGCTTGCCCGAAGGCGCCTGGGCGCCGTACCTCAATATCCAGTATGTCCTGCAAAAACAGGGCAGCGACCAGCAGATCAAGGGCGACCTGATGCCCATGGTAGCCAACGACGGTCCGCACTATGGCGATAACGTCAAGCTCGACGGCCCCGGCAAATACCAGCTGACTTTCGTCATCGGTTCGCCCGACACCGCTCCTCATAACCACTTCGGCCGCCACGTCGATAAGGAAACCGGGGTGGCCCCGTGGTTCCAGCCCTTCGAGGTCAAGTACGACTTCGTCTTCGCGGGCACCGGCAAAAAGGGCGGATACTGACATGCGCGCCGGCTTGGCGGGGGGGGTGCTGGTCCTGGCGGGCTGGCTGGGGCCTGTGGCGGCGGCCCGGGCCGAGATGCCGGTCTATCAGCTGACTTTCAAGGCCGACGGCACCTTCGAGCCCGCCCGGCTCGAAGTCCCCGCCGGGCGTTTCAAGATCGTCCTGGTCAACGAAAGCACCGAAGCCGTCGAATTCGAAAGCCTGCCGTTGCGCAAAGAAAAAGTCCTGGGGCCGGGGGTGACGTCGTTCGTCGTCCTGTCCTTGTCGCGTCCGGGCGAGTATCCTTTTTTTGATGATTTTCATCCCCAGGTCAAGGGCACGCTGGTGGTGCTGCCCAAGCCCTGATCCCTGTCGCCGGGCGGTGCGGCGTATGTCCGCGCAGTCCGCCTATTGGCATACCGGCCCGGCGCATCCGGCCTTGTAGATGGCGTGTGCATGATGGAACAAGTCGCCTTTATCGTCTGGCGCGAAAGCGTCGAAGCCCTCCTGGTGGTGGGCATTCTCTACGCCTGGCTGCGGGCCTCGCCCGAAGGGCGGCGCGGCCTGCCCTGGCTGTGGGGCGGCGTGGCGGCGGGCCTGCTGCTGGCCGGCGCGCTGGCGCTGGTGCTGCTGGGGCTGGCGTCCTGGCTGTCGGACACCGGCCAGGAATGGTTCCAGATCGTCATGGCCCTGGCGGCATGCGCCCTGGTGGTGCAGATGGTGCTATGGATGCGCCAGCATGGCCGCAACCTCAAGCGCCAGCTGGAGGCCGGCGCGGCGCGGCAGCTAGATGGCCGGCATTGGTGGGGCCTGCTGGTCCTGGTCATGATCGCCGTGGCCCGCGAAGGCAGCGAAACCGTGGTGTTTCTGTATGGCACGGTGCTGTCGGCCACCGAAGGCGGCCTGGGTGGCCTGCTGCTGGCCGGCCTGGGGGGCTTCGTGGCGGCGCTGTGCACTTTTTGGCTGCTGCAGCTGGGGGGGCGCGTCATCACCTGGCGGCGGTTTTTCCAACTGACCGAAATCCTCTTGCTGCTGCTAGCCGGCGCCTTGCTGGTGTCCGCCACCGACCGCTTGATTTCCCTGGATGTCCTGCCCACGTGGGTGGACCCGGTCTGGGACAGCAGCGCGCTGCTGGATACCGAAGGCGTCCTGGGGCGGGTCCTGGCCGATTTCGCGGGTTATCGCGCCTACCCGGCCTTGTCCCAGCTGCTGATCTGGCTGGCGTATTGGGCCGTGGTGCTGTGGCTGCTGCGCCGCGCATCGCGCCCGGCCGCGCGGCCCGCCACGCCGGCGCAAGCGGCGGCGCCCACCCAGTCGTCCTGACGCCGGGCGGAGGGACGGCATGGCTGCCATCACACGCGGGATGCGGTTTCGGGCGTCGGTCGCCCGGGCAGGTGACTTCCTGCGGGATCACCAGCGGGCGATTCGCCTTCTCCAGTGGGTCATCGTGGTGTTTTACCTGGTCTTGCTGGTCGTTCCGGCGATCCTGCCCTTGCCCGACCGCACCGCGTCGGTCTTCAACCATCTCACCATTGTGGCCCAGTTTGCCTTCTGGGGCGTCTGGTGGCCTTTTGTCCTGGTCTCCATTCCCTTGCTGGGACGGGCGTGGTGCGGCCTGTTCTGTCCCGAAGGCACCCTCACCGAGTGGGCCAGCCGGCACGGGCGCGGCGGGGCCATCCCGCGCTGGATGCGCTGGGGCGGCTGGCCGTTCGTGGCGTTTTCCCTGACCACCATTTATGGTCAGCTGGTCAGCGTATACCAGTATCCCTGGGCGGTGGCGGCGGTGCTGGGCGGGTCCACCGTGGCGGCCATGGGGGTGGGGTGGCTGTATGGCCGCGACAAGCGCGTCTGGTGCAAATACCTGTGTCCGGTCAGCGGGGTGTTCAATCTGCTGGCGAAACTGGCCCCCTGGTATTACCGCGTGGACGCCCAGGCCTGGCGCGCCCCGGTGCGGCGCGTCGAAACCATCAACTGTGCGCCCTTGCTGCCGCTGCGCAATATGCAAGGCGCCGCCGAATGCCACATGTGCGGCCGCTGCAGCGATTATCGCGGCGCCATTACCTTGTCGCCGCGCTCGCCCGAGGCCGAGATCGTCCGGGTGGCCGAGGGCAGCGGCTGGCAGACCATGCTGATCGTCTTTGGCCTGATGGGGCTAGCCGTGGGGGCCTTTCTCTGGAGCGCGAGCCCCTGGTATGTCGCCATCAAACAAAGCCTGGCCACCTGGCTGGTGAACCACGACATCTACTGGCCTCTGGCCGACAATGCCCCCTGGTTCCTGCTCACGCACTATCCCGAAGTCAACGACAGCTTCAGCTGGCTGGATGGCGCCGTCATCCTGTTGTTCATCTTCGGCGCTGCCGTGGGGGTAGGGGGCGGCGTGTTCGCGGGCCTGTGCTGTGCCGACCGCCTGTTGCTCGCCTGTCGGCAGCCCGGCGTGCGCGCCGCCGATGGCCGGCTGCTGCGCAGCCGCCTGGCCGGGGTGCACAAGCTGGCCCAGGGCCTGATTCCCATCGCCGGGGCGGGGGTCTTTCTGGGGCTCACCGCCACGACGCTGACCCTGCTGCAGCACGAAGGCGTGCCCACCGGCTGGGCCAACCCCGCGCGCTTCGCCTTGCTGGCCCTGGCGCTGGCCTGGAGCCTGCGTTTTCAGTGGCGGCTGGCGGGCCTGCGCACCCCGTCGCCCTGGCGTCGGCTGTCGGCGGTGGCCGCCGTCGGCCTGGGGCTGTTGCCCTTTATCTGGGCCTGGGTGCTGTTTTTCGTCCTCTGGTAGCGCGCGCCGTCGATCAGGGCTTGCCGCCATGGTCGGGTCGGGATAAATTCGTTATTCTTTTGCTTGGATATCCTATCCATGGAGCATGGAATGACGGCAGCCCGATGGCGGCAGGGGTTCAAACAATGGTGGGTTGGGGCCTTGGTCTGCCTGGTTGGCTGGGGCATTACCGCCATCCTGGCGCGCCAGCAGCTGGACGCCGCGCAGGCCACTCGGCAGGCCCGTTTTTCCCATGAGGTTCAGGCATCCACCCAGGCCATTGCCCAGCGCGTTTCATCCTATACCCAAGTGGTGGCGGGGTTTCGAGACTTGTTTCTGGTTCGGCCCAACCTGTCCCGCAGCCAGTTCGAGCAGGTCGCGCAGCGTCACGACATCCCCGACGTCTACCCGGAATTCGTCAATCTTTCCTTTGTGCGCTACGTGCCCGCGCCGCAGCTGCCGGACTACGAGCGCCGCATGCGGGCGAAGATGCAGCAGATGACGGGCGTGGATGCCGCGTTCGTCCATCCGGCGGGCCTGGCGGGCGACCATTACATCGTCGAATATCTCTGGCCTTTGCAGGACAATGAAAAAGTCCTGGGCCTGGACATCGCCTCGCAGCCCAATAACCTGGCGGCGGTGCTGGCGGCCCGGGACACTCGAAGTCCGGCGCTTTCCGCGCCGTTTTCCCTGGTGCAGGATCCCGGCGGCGCGCAGGCCGTGGTGGTGCGCTTCCCGATCTACCTCATGGCGTCGGATGCCGGGGCGGCGCAATTGCCGCTGTTCGTCGGGGCGGTGGGCTCCATCGTGCGTGTGGCGGACATGCTCAACGGCTTGCGTCAGGCAGGGTTTTTGCGGGGCCTGTCCGTGCGGCTCTACGACGAGGAAAACTTGGGTTCAGCCGAGCCCGGGCAGGCGGCGCATGCGCCCTTCGGCGTGTCGGTGCTGGACGGCGGCCCGCGCTCGTCCCAGCCCCTGCAGACCGTCCAGCGCCTGAGCCTGCTGGGCCGCCATTGGCAGGTGCAATACACCCAGGCGCGGCCCCTGCTGTCCCCGGTCGAGCGCAACCTGCCGTGGTGGGTCGCCGGCGTCGGCGCCGCCCTGTCGCTGCTGTTGGGCGCCTTGGTTCATTACCTGGTCAATCGCCATCGCCGGGCGGTCTCCGATATCATGGCCACCACGCAGGCCCTGGAAACCAGCGAGGAACGCGTCAGCGCCATGTTCAACCAGGCGGCCATCGGGGTGGCCCTGACCGATGTGCGCACGGGCTGTCCCGTGCGGGTCAACCGGCGCTATGCGGCCATCCTGGGGTATACCCCGGAAGAAATGCAGCTGCTGTCGTTCCAGTCGCTGACCCATCCCACCGATCTGGCGCGCGATCTGGCCCTGGGCCGGCAGCTGCGGCGGGGTGAAATCCCCGAATTCCAGATGGAAAAGCGCATGCGGCACAAGGATGGCTACGATGTGTGGGTCGAAATCATTGTCTCGCCGATCTGGCAGGGCGGGGCGATTTCCGACTACCAGATCGCCATCCTGCAGGACATCACCCAGCGCCGCTTGCTGCAAGATGCCCTGCAAGACAGCGAACACCACCTGCGCACCCTGCTGGACCACCTGCCCGTGGGGGTGTGCCTGGTGGACGCCCAGCAGCAGATCGTTTTTCGCAACCAGCAGTTCCTGCAGATTTGCGGCTACGATGCCGCCGACATGCCGGATGCGCGCAGCTGGTGGAGCCTGACCTTTCCGAGCCCGGCCGACCGCCGCCAGGTACGCCGCGCCTGGGAACACCAGTGGCGGCACGCGGCGGCGTCGGGTGAGCGCCGCGCCTTGCTGGAAACCTCCATTCTGTGCAAAGACGGCCAAATCCGCACGGTCGAGCTCTCCGGGCTGAAATTCGGCGCCGAATACCTGTTGACGCTGGTGGATCTGACCGCCCGCAAGGCGGCTGAAGAAGAAATCCACTACCTGGCCTACCATGACGCCTTGACCGGCCTGCCCAACCGCCGCTTGCTGGTCGACCGGCTGCAGCAGGCCCTGGCGGTCAGCGGCAGCCGGCGCCAGTATGGCGCTTTGCTGACCCTGGATCTGGACAATTTCAAGACCCTCAATGAAACCCGGGGCCATGAAGTCGGCGACGAGCTGCTGCGCCAGGTGGCCCAGCGCCTGAAAAGCTGTCTGGATGCCTCGCAGACCATCGCCCGCCATGGGGATGATGAGTTCGCCGTGGTGCTCGGCGGCCTGGATGACCAAGCCGGGGCCGCCGCCCAGCAGGTGGAGGCCATGGGGCAGCATATCCTGAATGCCCTGCGCGTCCCCTATCAGCTGCAGAATGTCTATCATTATTCCAGTGTCAGCATGGGGGTCAGCCTGTTCCTGGGGCGGGGCGAAAAAGTCGACGAACTGCTGCGCCGGGCCGACCTGGCCATGTACCAGGCCAAATCGGCCGGCCGCAATACCCTGCGCTTCTACGACCCTCACATGCAGGATGTCGTGCGCGGGCGCGCCGCGCTGGAATCCGACCTGCGCGTGGGCCTGGAACAAGACCAATTCGAGCTTTTCTATCAGGCCCAGGTGGGGCCGGACGGCATCATGGGCTGCGAAGCCCTGCTGCGCTGGAACCACCCGCGGGACGGCTATGTCTCGCCCGCCGTCTTCATCCCCCTGGCCGAAGAATCCGGCCTGATCCTGCCGCTGGGCGACTGGGTGCTGCGCACGGCCTGCCGGCAATTGGCCCATTGGGCCGATACCCCCGCGATGGCGGATCTGCGCCTGTCCATCAACGTCAGCCCCCGGCAGTTTCGCCAGCCCGATTTCGTCGATCAGGTGCTGGCGGCGCTGGCCAGCACCGGCGCCGACGCCCGGCGCCTGGCGTTGGAGCTCACCGAAGGGCTGCTGCTGCAGAACCTGGGCGATACCGTGCACAAGATGGAGCGCCTGAAAAGTTACGGCATCAGCTTCGCGCTGGATGACTTTGGCACGGGGTATTCATCCCTGGCGTATCTCAAGCGCCTGCCGCTGGACGAACTGAAGATCGACCAGAGTTTTGTGCGCGACGTGCTGGTCGACCCCAACGACGCCACCATTGCGCGCACCATCGTGGCCCTGGGGTTGAGCCTGGGCCTGCAGGTGATCGCCGAAGGCGTGGAGACCACCGAGCAGCGCGATTTCCTGCAGCGGCATCATTGCCATGCCTGGCAGGGGTATTTGTTCAGCCGCCCGTTGCCCCTGGCCGATTTCCGAACCCTGGTGCAGGCGGACTGGCAGGCCAGGCGGCAGCAAGCGGAGCAGGAATCAGGGTAGCGCCTGAGGCAGGAATTCGGGGTAGTACCCGGGGCGGCACTCGGAGCAGCACTCGGAGCAGCACTCGGAGCAGCAGTCGGAGCAGCAGTCGGCGCAACAATCGGAGCAGCCCCCGGCGCGGCAATCGGTTTAGCCGCCCGTCGTCTGGTTGGCCTGGCCACCTGAAAAGCGGTGGCATGGGGTTTTTCCAGGCGCTGAAGGCAAGCAATGCGCCGCAGCCAAACAGGTGGCCGGTGTCACGCGTGGGCGGCCCGGCCTTCGCCTGACGGCTTGCGCGCGGGGCCGCGCCGAACCGCCGGACATCGGCTGGGACAGCGACGGATGGCGCGTCCGGGCGCGGGCGCCGCGCCTTGAGGATAAACATCTGGTTTCACTTTCAGGAAGCCGCGTCCTCGCTGGCTGAACGGCGTTCCGGGCGCGCCGGCGAGTTATTTTGGTCAATTTGCGACCACTATATGTGGTGTATTTGTTGTAGCATACGCACTATATTTGGTGTGAAACGCCAGTGCGCCTGCGCACGGGCGCATGCCGCACCGCTCCTCCTCCACCCAAAGAAGATACCGCCATGATCAAGACCGTCGTCAAACGTGATGGACGCAAAGAGCCCTTTATCCCGTCGAAACTGAACGGCTGGGGCGAATGGGGGGCCACCACTCTGGGCGACCGCGTGGACTGGCCGTCCGTGGTGCTGGAAACCGTCACCAACATGCCCGAGGAATGCTCCTCCGAGTTCCTGCAGATGCAGTTGATCCGGCACTGCCTGGATGCCGACACCTGGTCGTATAACCGCATGGCCGGCCGCCTGTATGCCGCTCTGGCGCAAAAAGAACTCAAGGACGTCTGCGGCGGGGCTTTCCCCACGGTGCTGACCCTGCACCGCCAGCTGGAAACCCTGGGCTACATGGAACGCCTGGACTATTCCGAAGAAGAATACTTCCAGGTCGAGGGCCTGATCGACCACACGCGCGACTTCGAATACGCGCACTACCAGATCCACACGCACCGATCCAAATACGCCATCTCCGACCGCGTCAAGGGCATCCACTACGAAACCCCGCAGTTCGTCTACATGCGCATGGCCATGGCGCTGGCCGTCGATCAGCCCCGTCAGCGCCGCATGACCGACGTCGCCAAATTCTACGAGCACCTGTCCAAGAACCGCATCAACGCGCCCACGCCCAACCACATCAACCTGGGCACGCCCCTGCGCGGCTATGCCAGCTGCTGCCTGTATGCCTCGGGCGATTCGGCGCGCTCCATCGCGGTGGGCAACCACATCGCCAACACCATGACCTACATGAGCGCGGGCATCGGTTCGTACCTGCAGACGCGCTCGGTCAACGACCCCGTGCGCGGGGGCGTCATCCGCCACCAGGGCAAGCTGCCCTATCTGCGCGCCGTGGTGGCCGAAATCAAGGCCAACCTGCAAAACGGCCGGGGCGGGGCCTGCACCAGCTATTTCTCCATCTTCGACCCCGAGGTCGACGTGCTGCTGCGCCTGAAAAACCCCATGTCTACCGAAGACCGCAAGATTCGCGGCATGGATTATTCCTGGGGAGGCAACCGCTTCTTTGCGCGCAAGGTCGCCCGCAACGAAGACGTTTTCCTGTTCAACTGCTATACCGCGCCCGATCTTTACGACGCTTTGTATAGCGACGACGAGGCCCGCTTCGAGCAGCTGTACGCGCAGTACGAGCAAAACCCCGGCTTCAAGAAGCAGCGCGTCAATGCCCGCGAGCTGCTGATCACCGCCATCAACGAATGGAACGAAACCGGCCGCATCTACGAGCACAACATCTACGAGATGAACCACCACACGCCGTTCAAGGGCACGATCTACAGTTCCAACCTGTGTTCCGAGATCGCCCTGCCCACGGCCCCGTACAACCACATCACCGAACTCTACCAGACTGCGGACATCACCCTGGTCGAGTTCGAGGACGCCGACGGCCGCCCGCACACCCTGCAGCCCGGCACCGGGGTGGTGGACACCGCCCGGGGACAGGTCTATCTGGAAGACCTGGCCGCAGGCGACACGCTGGCCGACGGCCGCCAGGTGGCGCGCATCGTGCGCTATTCCTCGCCCGAGGTCGCCACCTGCAACCTGGCCGGCATCGTGGTGTCCAACATCGAGTCCGACGCCCAATACCAGGAAGTCGCCTACTACGCCTTGCTGATGATCGACAAGTGCATCCACTTGGCCGACTACGAGCTGCCCCACGTCGGGGTCACCTCCAAGGCCCGCCTGAATGCCGGGGTGGGGATGCTGGGCCTGGCCCACCTGATGGCGCGCAACCACAAGCGCTACACCGAGGCCGAAGGCAAACAGTATGTGCATTGGGTGGCCGAACGCCACTACTACCATTTGGTGCGCGCCAGCCTGCAACTGGGCCGCGAGCTGGGCAACGCCCCCTGGATGCACAAGACCCGCTGGCCCGAAGGCTGGCTGCCCGTCGATACCTACAACCGCAACGTCGACAAGATCGCCGACCTGCAAAACCACTACGACTGGGAAACCCTGCGCGCGGAAATCATCGCCAACGGCGGTATCCGCAATTCGGTGGTGGCGGCGCACATGCCCACTGAAACCTCCGCCAATTCCTCGGGCACCACCAACGGCGTCTACCCCATCCGCGAACTCACCATGATCAAGACGGACAACCAGCGGGTCAACTACTGGGCCGCCCCCGAGGGCGACGAACTGGCCGCCTGGTACGAATCCGCCTGGGACGTCCCGGCCCAGGACATGACCGACGTCTACGCCATCATCCAGAAATGGACCGATCAGGGGATTTCCGCCGACTTCTACCGCAAGGTCATCGGCGACGCCAGCATCGAATCCACCGAGATGATCCAGAACTACCTGTACCGGGTCAAGATGGGCCTGAAGTCCAAGTACTACATGAACCAGAAAACCTCGGCCGGGATGAAGCAGGTGGCCGATATCCCCGCCGCCCAGGGTTTCGTCAACCTGTCCGGGGCCCTGGGCATCCAGGTGCCGGCGGGCCAGCCGCTGGTCGAGGCCCTGCACGGCATGGACGACCCCGACGATCCCGTTTGCGCCGGCGGCTGCACCCTGTAATCCAACCCCGTTCATTCGGCGTCGCCCGGCCCGCGCCGGCTCGGCGCCCCTATCTTGTGGATATGCCCATCATGTCAGAAAACGTTTTCAACTACGATAAGCAGGATTACGCCAAGCCCTTGTTGTTCCTGGGCGAAAAACAAGGCCTGTTCGACACCATCAACCGCCACTATCCCGATATCTGGGCCTTGTACAAGACCCAGAAATCCCTGGACTGGGACGAAAACGAATTCGACTATTCCTCCTGCAACGCCGACTTCAAGAACTGCCCGCGCGCCACTTACGACATGATGGTCAAGACGCTGGCCTGGCAGTGGGAAGCCGACAGCGTGGCTTCGCGCGCGATTGCGCCGGTGCTGGCCCCGTTCATCACCTCGTCCGAGCTCTGGGCCGCCTGGCAGCGGATTTCCGACAACGAAGTCGTGCACGCGGCCACATATTCCGAGATCGTGCGCAATTCTTTCGACGATCCTTCCGCCATCATCGACGAAATCCTCAGCGTGCGCGAAGCCCACGAACGCCTGGCCCGCGTGGTCAAGGCTTTTGCCGATGGCTACGAAGCCTCGCACCAGTACGCCATCGGCCAGATCGAAAACAACCAGGACACCTACAATGCGCTGTTCATGATGGTGGTGGCGCTGTTCTGCATGGAACGCATTCAGTTCATGGCGTCCTTTGCCGTGACTTTCGCCATCTGCGACACCGGCATGTTCCAGCCCATCGGCAAGGCCATCCAGAAAATCGCCCAGGACGAGCTCGAAATCCACGCCGAGCTGGATCGCGCCGTGCTGAAGCACGAACTGGCCACCGAGCGCGGCCAGCAGGCCTTCGCCCAATGCCGCCTGGATATCGAACAACTGATCGCCGAGGTCGTGGACAGCGAACTGGACTGGATTCACTACCTGTTCTCCGAAGGCCGCGAACTGGTCGGCATGAACAGCGACCGACTGGCCGCCTGGACCCTGTACTGCGCCAAGGACGTCTACAACACCCTGGGCATCCTCACCGACCGCTATGAATTTCCGCAGTCCAATCCATTGAAATACATGGAAAAATGGCTGAACATCAGCAAGACCCAGGCCTCCCCGCAAGAACAGGACATTGCCGCCTATAAAGTGGGCGTCATGCGCCGCACCGACGAAGGCGTGGTCTTCGACGACGAGTTCTAAGGGCGGCGCCCGACGACCGGGGGGCCGCCCCTCAATAGGCTTCCGGCGCGGTGTCCGCCTGCTGGCTGCGCAGCGAAAACTCACGCGGGGTCTCGCCCGTGTGTTCCTTGAATGCGGCGATGAACGATGACAAACTGTCATAGCCGCAGGCCAGGGCCACGTCCGTGGCCCGCAGACCCTGTTCCAGCAGGGGAAGGGCGTGCACCAGCCGGGCGCGCTGGCGCCATAGCCTGAAACCCAGCCCCGTCTGCTGTTGAAACAGGCGCGTCAAGGTTTTCTCCGACAGCCCCACCCGCCGTCCATATTGCGCCAGCCCCGGTGCCGTATCCGGGTGTTGATGAAGCTGGCGGCACAGGCTTTGCAGGCGCTTGTCCGACGGCCAGGGCAGCACCAGGCCCGCTTGCTGGCACACGGCAATCTGGTCGATCAGTACCTGGGCCAGGCGTCCGTCCGGGCCGTCTTCCTGGTATTCGATGGGGATGATGCTGAAGGTGCGGATCAGTTCCTGCAGCAGCGGGCGGATCACCAGCACCCGGCAATCGGCCCAGTCCAGCCCCACCGCCTCGGCGTCGATGTACAGGCTGCGGATGACTGTGTAGGGGGATTCGTGCACCTGGTGCTGCACGCCCGCCGGTATCCAGACCGCCCGCTGGGGCAGGGCGATGAAGCGGGCCTGTTCGGTGACCACCTGCAAATGCCCACGAATGGCGTAAGATAGCTGCGCCCAGTGGTGCTCATGCGGGCGCGGGATGATCATGTTCGACTGGCTGTTGATGTGGCCATACAGGGGCCGGGGCAGCTGGTGCAGGAATCCTTGCTGGATGATCGGGGCATGGCCGGGCACCCGCGCCGGGGCGACGAGGCGTGTTGTGTCGTCCGCCGGGGCCGGGATCGCCTGAGGAAAGGGTTCATCCATCATGGCTGATTGTCCGTTCGGAGATGTTTCATGGTTTATTGCCGTTAAACATTGCTTGCCGACTAGTTTAATCTACACCCTGAGAGCCCCGGACCGCCGGGCTGTTGATGTGGGTGTCGCCAAGAGACCCGCATCGCGGCCTGGTCGGTCTTTTTTTCTCAATTTCATGGCAGCACATCAGAGTCATTGCGTCAGTATCAGCCTGCGCGGCGCCGGACAGGTGTTTTTTCTGGGCAACGCCCTGGCGGGTGCGCTGTTCATCGCCGCCATTGCCTATGCCGCTTTCGACAGCCATCACTGGGCCCCTGCGGGGGGCGCCCTGTTGGGCCTGATCATCGCCACCGGGACGGCCCTGGGCTGGATGCGCGATCGATCCGCGGTGCGCGCCGGGTTGTATGGGTTCAACGGCATCCTGGTTGGGGTGGCCCTGCCCACGTTCCTGGCGGCCTCGCCCTGGCTGTGGGCCGGCGTCGTGCTCGGGGCGGCAGCCAGCACCGTGGCGGTGGATCTGTTTTCCGCCCTGCTCACCCGGCGCCGGGGCATTCCGGGGTCTACCGGACCGTTCGTGGCCGTCACTTGGCTGCTGTTGGCCGGGGCCTTGGCCCTGGGCGGGCAGGGGCCGGTCGCCGCCACCCCCTTGCCAGCGACTTCGGCCTATCTGGCCGGCGCCGCCGCCTTGCCCTCGCTGGCCGAAGCCGTTCAGATTTTTTTTCGCAACATTGCCCAGGTCTTTTTGCTGGGCAGCGCCGTCAGTGGCGCCCTGGTTCTGTTGGGCGTTGCGCTGGCCTCGCGCCGGGCCGCCCTGGCCGTCGTCGCCGGGTCGCTGGTGTCGATGGCCTGCGCCCTGGCCTTGCGGGCGAATCCCGCCGCCGTGCTGCAAGGCTTGTGGGGCTTCAGTCCGATCCTGACCGCCATGGCGTTGGGCGTGGTCTATTTGCCGCCGTCCCGACGCACGGCCTGCTATGCCTTGCTGGGCACCCTGACTACCGTGCTGCTGCAAACGGGGGCCGATGCCCTCGCCGCCCGGGTGGGCCTGCCCATGTTGACGGCCCCGTATTTGCTGACCCTGTATGCGTTCATGGGCCTGGCGCCTTATTTCAGGCTGACACCACCCGCCATCCGGCCGGCCGAGTGCTGAAAACCGCCATCAATCCCGAAACACGTCATCCAGTTCGGTGGCGTCCAGGATGTTCAGCAACCAGGTTTCCAGTTGCGCCGCCGTGGCGGCCTGGATGCGCCGGGCAATGGCGTCGGGCTGCGGGCCGAAGCGGCGCTGTATCTGCAGCAGCAAGGTCTTCGACTGGCCCTCCACACTGCCTTCTGCTTTGCCTTCGACAAGCCCTTCGGCGTGGCCCCGGGCATGGCCGGCGCGTTCGATCAGCGTGACATACGTCATCTCGTTCTCCTTGGTCAGGGTCTCGACCGTCTGTAAAAACTCCGCTTCCAGGTCTTCGGGCAGCGCAATCATCCATTCGATCAGGCGGTACACCTGCATGGCCACCACGGGATCGTAGCCATAATGCTGCAGCCGGCGCACCAGTTGCAATTTGGGTACCAGCCGCGTGCGCTTGTCCCGGTGGCGGTT
>NZ_JBLGTV010000012.1:0-107015 GCF_047468865.1 Castellaniella hirudinis | reverse complement strand
AGCTAACCTACTGTCCCATATACGGTTTCAAGCCCTGCGTGATTTGCGCGAAAGACTTGACACCGGCACTTTTTTGTGGGTGATGCGGGGGGAAGCCGTCAGGGCAAACCCCCTGGTTTGGTTCAGGGCGACTTCGTCAGGCGAGCATTACCGTTCAGGCTTGAACACATCATCCAGCACCCGGGCATCCGCAAAATTCAACGCCCAGGCTTTCAGTTGTGCGGCCTGTGCCGTATGTATGCGTTCGATGATCGAGGCGGGAATCTTGCCAAAGCGGTGCGCCATCTGCAGCAACAGCAGTTCGGCATGGCCCTCGATGCGGCCTTCAACACGACCTTCAACACGACCTTCAGCGTGGCCTTCGACACGGCCTTCCTCCAGCCACTGTTTGGCCCAGATGCCAGGTTTTTCGGTAATGATCATATCCAACTCCTGCAAGGTCTTGGTGGGGGGGAGGGGTTCCGGTAAATTGGCGTTGCGCTCGATCATCAGCACCAGCCATGCCGTCAGGCTGCGGTTCAGTTCCTGGCTTTCGGGCAGGGCCAGAATGGCTTGGGTCAAGGCGTGCAAGGCCGCTTGCCATTGCGCTATATTACGGTCATGCCGCAAGCGAAACAACAGGGTCGCCAGGTTGTGGCCGGGGCGGCCAACGGCCTTCAGCAGATCACGCTCTTGAACCAACAGGTAGCGCATTTGCGGCTGATACGCCCGCAAGGCCGTCGGGATGCGGCCTGCCAGGTCGGATAAATCCCGCGCCGCCGCCCAGCGGCGCGATCCGCTGTAGAACACGACCGGCAGCACCGGGGGCAGCGGCAAGCGGGTTTGCCGGTTGCGCAGCATGGTCTGATAGCTCAGACAGGTATAGGTGGCGATGCGCAGCGCCATGGTGTCGTCGGGCTGGGATTGCTGCTCGAAGATCAGCAGGATGCACAGGCCATGAGCCGGCGCAGGGCGCGCGGCATCGGCTGCGGAAGCGTTTTCTTGTTTTTTCCAGGGGACCAGCCACGCGCAGTCGCCGGTGCGTTGTTTCAGGCGGTCGCTGATGTGTGCGGTGGCGATTGGCTGCATGCGCTGCCAATCCAGGGCATCGAACAAGGCCGGACTCATCACGCAGGCCAGTATGTCGCCCAGCAGTTCCTTGTGTTCAAACAGGCGGCGGTACGCCGCATCCAGCTTTCCCATGGTGACCTTCCGATTGCATTGGAAAGATCCCATGATGGGCGATGGATGCGTCGGCGGGGACGATGTTCGGACAGATTCGTCGCATGGGGGAAAGCCTGATTTTCCGGGCAATGGGATGAACAGAAGTGATCGGCAGGCCCGCCGCATGAAACGCGGCGCGGGCCGCCGATGTGCCTCGCGGTGGCATCACACCTTGAACACCTGCATGTCGGTGTCGAGCTGCCCGGATTCGTGCCGCAGGGCGCTGGCCATGGCGGTGCTGTCGCGCACCATGCCGCCGTTGTCCTGTGTGATGGTGTGGATCTGCGTTACGGCTTCGCTGATGCGCTCCACCCCGGCGGCTTGTTCCAGGCTGCCCTGGCTGATGCCCTGAATCAGCTCCGAAACCTCCTGCACGGTCTCCATGGAGGCGCGTGTGTGCTGGTCGGCGGTGTTCACCAACTGGGCGCCCTCGGCGACGAGCCCGAGGTTCTCGCCGATGAGCGTGCTGATATGGCTGGCCGCTTCGCTGCTGCGCTGGGCCAGATTGCGCACCTCCGTGGCCACGACGGCGAAGCCCCGGCCATGGGTGCCCGCGCGGGCGGCTTCCACAGAGGCGTTCAGCGCCAGGATGTTGGTCTGGAAGGCAATGGCGTCGATCAGACTGGTGATTTCGCCGATCTGCTTGGCGCCCGCGTCGATCTTGTGCATGGTTTCGCGTACCTGGGTCATGGCGCCGCGCATCTGAACCGTGGTGTCGGCGGCCTGGGCGGCGCGGCCGGCGGCTTCGCGGGCGGTGTCGGCGTTCTGGTGCACGGTCTGGTTCAATTGCGCGACGGCGGTGGCGGTCTGCGCGACGGCCGCCGCCTGGGCCTCGGTGCGTTGGGCCAGCTCGGCGGTGGCCTGGTCGATCCGGGCGCCGGCCTGGGAGACCGCCTGCGCCGTATCGCGCACGCCGGTCACGATGCTGCTCAGATGGTCGGCCATGCCCAGCAGGTGATCGGTCACGCTGCCTGCGGGGATGGCGCGATGTTCGGCGAAGGGCCGCGCCTTCAGGTTGCCCTGGCCGATTTCCCGGGCGAAGGTGATCAGTTCGTGCGGCTCCGCGCCCAATTCGCTGTGCAGCTTGCGGGCGATCAGGGTGGCGATGATCAGGCCCATGACCATGGCGACCGCCGTCATGATGGCGATGAAGCGCGTGAAATCGGTGGCGGTGTCCCGCGCCAGCGCCACGTCGGTGCGAACGCGTGCTTCCTGCAGGTCGATATAGGCGTTGATGCTGGCCAGCCAGCCGACGAATGCGGGGCCCAGATCGTCCAGCACGATAGCGGCGGTGTCGGCCGAATGGCCGAGGCGCGCATCGTTCAGGCGCGTCAATGCCTGCAGGGCCTGGTGCTCGCTGTCGCGGATGCGATCCAGCAGCCCTTGATCCTGCGGGCCGCCGGTGGGCATGGCCGTGGCTTGCCGCCAGTTCAGGGCATAGCTGTTCGCCAGGGTCTGGATGGTGGTTTGCAGCTGCGCGGCGCGGGCCGGGTCGCGGGCGGGCAGCAGCGCCAAGTCGCGGGCGGCAATCGCCCGGTCGTGCACGCTGCCGCGCATGTTGACGGCATGGCGCTGCTGGGCGGCGGCCACGTCCATGGCGCGGGTCAGCCCGGCGTCGATCTTGTCCACTTCGTGGACGCCCGCCGCAGCGACCAGCACCATGAAAGACAGCACCAGCAGGAAGCACAAGTAGAGCCGGGCGCGCACGGACCAGTGGCGCGCCGCCCGTGCGGCCGGGCGGGCGGCCTGAATGCGTCGATGATCCGCCGCGACGCCGGCCGGGCGATGAGAGACTGCCACAGCGGGCAGGGCGGACGTATGCGTGCTGGACATGGGGGCTCCTTTGACTCTCCTTGATTGTGTATGAGTCTATGGCTATAAAAGGTCAAAATCTAATTGTTTTAATAAATGGAGGCGATAGCCATCCGCAGTGAGGCCGCGCACCGCGGGCGGTGCCGCCTTCCGCAATGTTGGCCATTCCACAACCCTGTCATCGCCCGGGTGTTTCGTGCACTGGGCATGGCCGAGACATGATCGGGCAATGGGGCGGCGGGGCGAAATGGCCTGATTGGCGAGAGATTGCCCGACAAGCCGGGCCGTCGATGACAGCTGTCTCGCTTGGCTGAATCTGGAAGGCTTTACCTACAGCGATACTTGTTTGGCCAACATGCAGGCGTGTCATGGTTGACGCGCTGCGCCCATGGTTTGGCGAATCCTGTCCTGCAACCCCCGCGCCCGCGCCTGCAGTTCCGGCAGCCGCCGCGCCCAGGCGGCTTGTTTTTCGGAGGCGAGGGCGGCCCAGATCGCGTTGGGGAAGCAAGGGTCATCCCGCCAGCGGGGGATCAAGTGCCAGTGCAGATGCGGCACTTGATTGCCCAGGCTGGCCAGATTGATTTTGTCGGGTTGCAGGATGCTGCGCTGCAGGGCTTCGATCCGGTACACCGTCGCCATCAGGTGGTCGCGGTCCGGGGCGGGCAAATCCGTCATTTCGGCCGCGTGTTCGCGCCAGATCACGCGGATATAGCCGGGAAACAGCGGCTCGTCCACGGCGATGACCCGCAGCCGGGTGTCTTCCCAGAGCGCCCCGGCGGCGTGGGCCGGGCACAGGGGGCAAGCAGGCTGCGGCGAGGGGATGGCGGTCGGCATGAGCTTCGAGCCTCTACGCGGCGGGCTGTTCGCGCTGGAAAAACAGCGCGTGCAGGGCGGCGCCCGGGTCATCGGCCCGCATGAAGGCCTCGCCCACCAGGAAAGCCTGCACGCCGTGTTCGCGCATGCGATCCGCGTCTTCGGGCAGCAGGATGCCGCTTTCCGTGACCACCCGCTTGCCTGCGGGCAGGTCGGCCAGCATGTCCAGGGTGGTTTCCAGGCGGGTTTCAAAGGTACGCAGATTGCGGTTGTTGATCCCCAGCAGGGGGGTCTGCATCGCCAGGGCGGCGTCCAGCTCGCTGCGGTCGTGGATTTCCACCAGCACGTCCATGCCCAGGTCGATGGCCACGGCTTCGAGTTCGAGCAGTTGGCTGGGAGACAAGGCCGCCGCGATCAGCAGCACGCAGTCGGCGCCCAGCGCCCGGGCATGAATGACCTGGTAGGGGTCGATCAGGAAATCCTTGCGCAGCACCGGGAGGCTGCAGGCGGCCCGCGCCTGGCGCAGATGATCGTAGCCGCCCTGGAAGTATTTGACGTCGGTCAGCACCGACAGGCAGGCTGCCCCGTGGCAGGCATAGCTGCTGGCGATTTCCGCCGGGTTGAAGTCGGCCCGGATCACGCCTTTGGAGGGCGATGCCTTTTTGATTTCGGCGATGACGGCCGGCTTGCCCTGGGCGATTTTGTCTTCGATGGCGCGGACGAAGCCGCGGATGTCCTGGCGGCTGCGGGCCTCGCGCAGCAGCTCGGCCTCGCTGCGCATCTGTCGCGCCGTGGCGACTTCGATGTGCTTGGTGTCCAGAATTTGCTTGAGAATGTCGCTCATGCTGCGAACCTCTGCGTGTATTGGCGGAATTGTTCAAGTTTGTCGCGGGCGGCACCCGATGCGACGAGTTCGCCCGCCTGGGCGATGCCCGCCTGGATGGAATCGGCCCGGTTGCCCGCATACAGCGCCAGGCCGGCGTTCAGGATCACGATGTCGCGCGCGGTGCCGGCCTGGTTGTTCAGGGCGGCGCGCACCAATTGGGCGGATTCATCCCGGTTGGCCACTTTGATGCTGCGGTTGGAGACCATGGCCATGCCGAAGTCCTCGGGATGGATTTCGTATTCGCGGATTTCGCCGTCCTTGAGCTCGCCCACCAGGGTGGCGGCCCCCAGCGAGGCTTCGTCCATGCCGTCCTTGCCGTGCACGATCAACACGTGGCGCGACCCCATGCGCTGCAGCACCCGCACCTGGATGCCCACCAGGTCGGGGTGGAAGACCCCCATCAGCTGGTTGCCGGCCCCAGCGGGATTGGTCAGCGGCCCCAGGATGTTGAACATCGTGCGCACGCCCAGTTCGCGGCGCACGGCGGCCACGTTTTTCATGGCGCCATGATGGGCGGGGGCGAACATGAAGCCGATGCCGGTGGCCTCGATGGATTCGGCCACCTGTTCCGGCGTGGCTGTGATCCGCACCCCCAGGGCTTCCAGGACATCGGCGCTGCCGGATGACGACGACGCGCTGCGCCCGCCGTGCTTGGCGATGCGCACGCCGCCGGCGGCCGCCACGAACAGGGCGGCGGTGGAGATATTGAAGGTGTGCGAACCGTCGCCCCCGGTGCCGCACATGTCCAGCAGTTCGTCCGGGTAGGGGGTGGGCACCTTCAGGGCGAATTCGCGCATTACCTGGGCCGCCGCCGTGATCTCGCCCACGGTTTCCTTCTTGACGCGCAGGCCCATCAGCAGGGCGCTGGCCAGCTGGGGCGACATCTCGCCGCGCATCAGCATGCGCATGAGTTCCAGCATCTCGTCGTGGAAGATTTCGCGGTGTTCAATGCAGCGCACCAGGGCTTCGTTGGGGGTGATCAGAGGCATGAGGGGCGTCCTTTGGCGTCAGAGTTCAAGGAAATTGCGCAGCAAGGCATGGCCGTGTTCGCTGAGGATGGATTCGGGGTGGAACTGCACGCCGTAGATCGGCAGAGCCGTATGGGCCACCCCCATGATTTCGCCGTCCTCGGTCTCGGCGGTGATGCGCAGGCAGTCCGGCAGGGTGGTGCGGTCGATGGCCAGGGAATGGTAGCGCGTGACCTGGAAAGGCGATGGCAGGCCGGCAAAGACGTCCGTGCCCGTGTGGGTGATGGGGGAGACTTTGCCGTGCATCAGGGTCTTGGCGCGCACGATCTGGCCGCCGTAGGCCGCGCCGATGGCCTGGTGTCCCAGGCAGACCCCCAGGATGGGGACGCGGCCGGCGAAGTGCCGGATCAGGTCGATGGAAATGCCCGCTTCGGCCGGTGTGCAGGGCCCGGGCGAGACACAAATGCGGTCGGGCTGGCAGGCTTCCAGGCCGGCCAGATCGGTCTGATCGTTGCGCACGACCGACACCTGGGCACCCAGTTCGCCGAAGTATTGCACCAGGTTATAGGTAAACGAGTCGTAGTTGTCGAGCATCAGGAGCTTCATGATCAAGTGCTTCCTTGGTCAGGCGCCGCCGAGCTGGGAGACAGAGGGGGGAGAAGAACTTTGCCAGCCAGAACGGCGGCAAAATGCGATGAAACACGCATCAGGGTGCCGCCCCGATTAGGAGCGCCACCAAGTGGAAACGTGAGGGATCGCGTGAAATGTCATGGCGGCATTCTACTGTGGCCGCCCGGCGCTGTCGAGCAGGGTTAATACGAACCGTTCCGGGGCGGGCGGCGCGGCAGGCATCCCGCCGATGGCAAACGGCTTTATTGGTCATACCAGTTTGGATATTCTGCCGTCATGTCACGGCTTGAGAAATCGGCGATGAGCGCCGGGCAAGGCGGTTTAACTACTTGATTAATCGCATGTTCACGATTCAATCGGTTTTTGTTATTTCGATTTTAAAACAGCGGTTTGCGATATTATTATTGACTTGTCTGGATCGAGATTTCTATAATTCAACGACAAAACCTATTTCATTTAAGTGGTCTTACCAATACAGTGGCAGCATGCTTGTCGGCTGTTGCGGATTTTCTATCATTTCACAATGGCAATGTCCCCTTTTTGGCAACAAACCCATGGCCCCGCAGGGCGGGCGGCCCGTCCGCCCTGGATGATTGCGGTTGCTTGACGGCGCTGGAAACATCCGATGCGCCTGTCAGACCGCCTTGCCGAGCAGTTGCTGGATCTGATCGCCGATCGGGGCCTGCGGCCCGGCGACCGCCTGCCGCCCGAGCGCCGGCTGGCCGTGGACTTGGGCGCCTCGCGGCCTTCCGTGCGCGAGGCCATCCACCAGCTGGCCAGCCGCGGCCTGCTGCGCAGCCGCCAAGGCGGGGGGCATTACCTGCAGCCTCCGGCGGAAGACGACGCCGGGCCCGGCCGGCGCCTGACCCAGGCCCTGGGGGGCTTGGTGTCCGACGACCCGGGCTATCGTTATGATGTTCTGGAAGCCCGCCACGCCCTGGAAGGCGGTACGGCCTGGCACGCGGCGCTGCGCGCCACCGACCGGGATCGCGCCCGTATCCGCGCCTGCTTCGACGACCTGCTGCGCCAGCAGGGGCGCGATGATGCCGGCCTGTTGGCGCAGGCGGATGCGCGTTTCCACCTGGCCATTGCCGAAGCCTCGCACAACGCCGTGCTGCTGCAGATGATGCATGGCCTGTTTCAGCTGCTGCACGCCAATGTCAGCGAAAGCCGTCAGCGCCTGTACACCGTGCAGCATACCCAGGAGCAACTGGCCGGCCAGCACGAAGCCGTGTTGCAGGCGATTTTGCGCGGCGACGCGCCGGCGGCGCGCGCCGCCGTCTGGCAGCACCTGGAATTTGTTCACACGATGGTTCGCGCCCTGGACGAAGACGACGCCCGCCGCGCGCGCTCATCGCGCCTCTCCTCTTTACTCTGAATGCGTCAAGCCCATGATTATTTCCGCCTCCACCGATTATCGCGCCGCCGCCCGGCGCCGCCTGCCGCCGTTTTTGTTTCATTATGCCGATGGCGGGGCCTATGCCGAATACACCCTGCGGCATAACGTCAGCGACCTGGCCAGTGTGGCCCTGCGCCAGCGCGTGCTGAACGACATGTCCAGCCTGGATCTCACCACGCGGCTGTTCGACGAGACCTTGTCCATGCCCGTGGCCCTGGCGCCGGTGGGCCTGACCGGCATGTATGCCCGGCGCGGCGAGGTCCAGGCCGCCTGCGCCGCCGACCGCCACGGCATTCCCTGCACCCTGTCCACGGTGTCGGTCTGTCCCATCGAGGAAGTCGCGCCGGCCATCAGCCGCCCCATGTGGTTCCAGCTGTATGTGCTGAAAGACCGCGGCTTCATGAAAAGCGTGCTGGAACGCGCCCAGGCCGCCGGGGTGTCTACCCTGGTGTTCACGGTGGACATGCCCGTGCCCGGCGCCCGTTACCGCGATGCCCATGCCGGCATGAGCGGCCCGTATGCCGCCTGGCGCCGCTACCTGCAGGCCGTGTTGCATCCGCGCTGGTCCTGGGACGTGGGCCTGTGGGGCCGGCCGCATGATTTGGGCAATGTCTCCAAGTACCTGGGCAAGCCCACGGGGCTGGAAGACTATATCGGCTGGCTGGGCAATAATTTCGATCCTTCCATTTCCTGGAAGGATTTGCAGTGGATTCGGGATTTCTGGCAGGGGCCGATGGTGATCAAGGGTATTCTGGATCCCGACGATGCCCGCGAGGCGGTGCGCTTCGGGGCCGATGGCATCGTGGTGTCTAATCATGGCGGGCGCCAGCTGGATGGGGTGTTGTCCACGGCCCGCGCGCTGCCGGCCATCGCTGACGCGGTCAAGGGCCAGATCGCCGTGCTGGCCGACTCCGGCGTGCGCACCGGGCTGGATGTCGTGCGCATGCTGGCCCTGGGGGCCGATACGGTGCTGCTGGGCCGCGCCTGGCTGTATGCCCTGGCGGTGGGCGGCCAGGCCGGGGTCGCCAATTTGCTGGCGCTGATCGAAAAAGAAATGCGCGTCGCCATGACGCTGACGGGAGCCCGCACGATTGCCGACATCACGCGGGATTCCCTGGTGCGGGACTAATGCGGCGCGGCCCGGGGGCACAGATCCGGGCCGCCGCCGGCCCCGTGCCGAAAAAACGCCGGCCGCCGGAATGCAAACGTCGGAATGCAGACGCCGGGCCGCCATTGCCGGGCCGCAAAACAACATCCGCGTTGATCCGCATTTTCGGCAAGCAATATTTGATCTAAGATAAGCGGTTTAGGGTCAATCTCCCACCCTAAGCCAGCATGGCCCTGGGCGGATTCACCCTGTCATACCGCGCCGGCTGCCCGCCGATCCGGGCTGACCGGCAATTTGCCAATCAGCCGGCTCAAAAGGCAGGCTTACATTCGGGCTTCCCCATGGACACGCACACCAATACTCCCGCTGTTTTTTCTCAACGCGCCATGCAGCTGACCAGTTCGGCCATCCGCGAAATTCTCAAGATCACCGAACGCCCCGAGGTCATCTCGTTTGCCGGCGGCCTGCCTTCTCCGGCTGGTTTCCCCATTGCCGAGCTCCGCGCCGCGTTCGACCGTGTGCTGGATACCCAGGGGGCCACGGCCTTGCAGTATGGGCGCACCGAAGGCTATACCCCGCTGCGCGAATGGGTCGCCCAGGATCTTTCCCGCGAAGGCGCGCCCATCGACCCCGAAGAAGTCCTGATCGTTTCCGGTTCCCAGCAGGCGCTGGACATGCTGGGCAAGCTCTTTATCGACCCCGGCTCGAAAGTCCTGGTCGAAGCGCCCAGCTACCTGGGGGCGTTGCAGTCGTTTTCGCAGTTCCAGCCGCAATTCCAGGCGGTGCCCACCGATGCCCAGGGCCTGGTGCCCGATGCCCTGGATGACGCGCTTGTGCGCGATGCGCGCTTCATTTACGTGCTGCCCAACTTCCAGAACCCCACCGGGCTAACCCTGGATCGCGCCCGCCGCCAGGCCCTGGTCGACCGCTGCGCCGCCCTGGGCCTGCCCATCATCGAGGACGATCCCTACGGCGAACTGCGCTACGCGGGCCAGCCCCAGCCCGGCCTGCTGGAACTCGGCCGCCCGGCGGGGGCCACCGTCATCCGCCTGGGCACCTTCTCCAAGGTGCTGGCCCCGGGCATGCGTCTGGGCTATGTGGTGGCGCCCCGGCACATCATCGGCAAGCTCGTCCAGATCAAACAGGCCACCGATCTTCACACGGCCACCGTCACCCAGATGGCCGTCTATGAAACCATCCGCGACGGCTTCCTGCAGCGCCACCTGCCTTTGGTGCGCGATCTGTACCAACGCCAGTGCGGCTATATGCTGGACGCTCTGCAGCGGTATTTCCCCGCCGATGCCCACTGGACGCGCCCGGAGGGCGGCATGTTCATCTGGGTGACGCTGCGCGAGGGCATCGACACCACCCAGCTGCTGCAGCAGGCCATTGCCCAGAACGTGGCCTTTGTCCCCGGCGCGCCGTTTTATGCCGGGGTCAAGGCCCCCGCCAACACCCTGCGGCTCAGTTTCGTCACGGTGCCCGAAGACCGCATCCGCAGCGGCATCCAGGTGCTGGGGCAATTGATCGGCCCCGCCGGGCAGGTCTGATGGCGGGAGAGTCTCCCACCGCCAGACACGCCCAGGGCGCGCCGCCCGATCTGTCCGATATGCACCTGGACGACTGGGTGGCCCGCTGGCTGCCCGCCGCCTGGGGGCCGTATGCGCGCCTGTGCCGCCTGGATCGTCCCGTCGGCACCTGGCTCACGCTGCTGCCCGCGCTGGCGGCCCTGGTGCAGGCGGCCGATGGCTGGCCCACCGTGTGGCGCCTGGTGGTGTTCTCGCTGGGCGCCTTGCTGATGCGCGGGGTGGGCTGCTGTTTCAATGATATTTTCGACCGCAATTTCGATCACCGGGTCGAGCGCACGCGCTTCCGGCCGCTGACCAGCGGCCAGCTGACCCTGTCGGCGGCTTTGTGGTTCGTGCTGGCCCAGTTGCTGGTGTGCGCCAGCCTGCTGCTGGCCATCAACGCCTACAGCCGTTGGCTGGCCCTGGCCCTGCTGCCCCTGGTCATCGTCTACCCTTTGTGCAAGCGGTTCACCTACTGGCCGCAGGCGGTGCTGGGCATGGCGTTCAACTGGGGCATGCTGATGGCCTGGACCGACACCCGCGACATCCTGCCCTGGTACGGGGCGGCCATGTGGCTGGGGGCGGTGTTGTGGCAGATTGGCTATGACGCCATCTATGCCTATATCGACTTGCGCGACGACCGGATGCTGGGGCTCAAATCGGTCGCCATGCGCTTTGGCGACCGGGGCCGCGCCTGGATCGGCGGATTTTATGCCGCCACGGCGGCGTTGTGGCTGGCGGCCGGCTGGGGCATGGGGATGGCCTGGCCTTATTACCTCGTGATGGCCGTGATCGCCGGTCACTTTGTCTGGCAGATGGCGTGTTTCGATGTGCGGCGTCCCGAGCGCGGCCTGCGGCTGTTCCGCTCCAATATGCAGGTCGGCGTCCTGTTGATCGTGGCGGCCCTGGCCGGGACGGTTCTGCCGGTCTGAGCCGGACGCGCCGCCCGCCCCGCGCCTGCCGCAAGAAACCGAATTCGGCTAGACTGATCCGACAGCACCAAACGGGACGCCGAGCCCGGGGAGACATCGCATCATGGCCGACGCCGCCAACACCGAGACATCGCTCGCCGCCGACTACATCATCGTCGGGGCCGGGTCCGCCGGCTGCCTGCTGGCCAACCGCCTGTCGGCCAGGCACCGCGTGCTTTTGCTCGAAGCCGGGGGGGAAGACGATTGGCGCTGGATACACATCCCCGTGGGCTATCTGTATTGCATCGGCAATCCGCGCACCGACTGGTGCTATCACACGCAGCCCGATCCCGGCCTGAACTACCGCTCCCTGGGTTATCCGCGTGGGCGGGTGCTGGGCGGGTCGTCGTCGATCAACGGCATGCTGTATGTGCGCGGCCAGGCGGCCGATTACGACCACTGGGCCGCGCTGGGCAACCCCGGATGGGCCTGGGACGATGTCCTTCCCCTGTTCAAGGCCGTCGAAGACCACCACGCGGGGGCCAGCGCGTTCCACGGGGCGGCCGGCACCTGGCGGGTCGAGCCGCAGCGCCTGCGCTGGGCCGTGCTGGACGCCTTCCGGCAGGCCGCCGGGCAGGCCGGCATCCCGCCCACGGACGATTTCAACCAGGGCGATAATGCCGGCTGCAATTATTTCGAGGTCAACCAGCGCCGGGGGGTGCGCTGGAATGCCGCCAAGGCCTTTCTGCATCCCGTTCGGGGGCGGGCCAATCTTCAGGTGCTGACCGGGGCCCGGGTCGAGCGCCTGCAATTTTCCGGCCGCCGCGTCACCGGGGTGGCGTTTGTGCAGGATGGCCAGCGGCGCTATGCGCAGGCCGGCCGGGCGGTGGTGCTGGCGGCGGGGGCCATCGGCTCGCCCCAGCTGCTGCAGGTGTCCGGCGTCGGGCCCGCCGAACGCCTGCGCCCGCTGGGGATTCCCGTGGTGCACGATCTGCCCGGGGTGGGCGAAAATCTGCAAGACCATCTGCAGCTGCGCATGATTTATCGCCTGCAGGGGGCGCTGACACTGAACACCCTGGCCAACGCCTGGTGGGGCAAAGCCTGGATGGGCCTGCAATATGCCCTGCTGCGCCGGGGGCCGCTGTCCATGGCGCCATCCCAGCTGGGGGCCTTTGCCCGCTCCGATCCCGCGCGGCCCCGGGCGAATCTCGAATACCACGTGCAGCCGTTGTCGCTGGATAAATTCGGCGACCCGCTGCATCGCTTCCCGGCCATGACCGCGTCGGTCTGCAATCTGCAGCCCAGCAGCCGCGGCCATGTCCGCGTCACCTCGCCCAATGTGGCCGATCAGCCCGACATCCTGTGCAACTATCTGCAGACCTCGGACGACCGCCAGGTGGCGGCCGATGCCCTGCGCCTGACCCGCCGCATCATGTCCCAGGCCGCGCTGGCGCGTTATCAGCCGCAGGAATACCTGCCCGGCGCCGCCGTGCAAAGCCAGGCCGATCTCGAAGCGGCGGCGGGCGATATCGGCACCACCATTTTCCATCCCGTGGGGACATGTAAAATGGGCGTCGATCCGCTGGCGGTGGTCGACCCGGCGCTCCGGGTGCGGGGGGTGGAAAACCTGCGGGTGGTCGATGCGTCGATCATGCCGGTCATCACTTCGGGCAATACCAATTCGCCCACCATCATGATTGCCGAAAAAGGCGCGCGTCTGATGCTGGAGGGCATCTGACTCCGTCAGGGCGGCCTGGGCGTTCGCACCGGATGCGGTTGCCGGATTTTTATCGGGGCTGGTCGGTCGGCATCGCGCCGGGCCGCCGGCCCGTTGTTTAACTATTTTTGGACTCGGATATGGTCAGTCACACCGAGGCAGTGGCCAGCGTACTGTTCGCCATTGCCATCATCCACACCTTTTCGGTGCCTGTTTTTGCGCGCCTGGCCAATCGGGGCGGGCGGCATGCGGGCTTATGGCATCTGCTCTCCGAGGTCGAAGCCGTCTTCGGGGTCTGGGCCTGTGTCCTGTTCATTTGGATGGGGCTGACGCTCGGGGCCGGCGGCGCGGTCGAATATCTGGACACCCGCAATTTCACCGAACCCGCCTTTGTGTTCGTGATCATGGTCGTGGCGGCCAGCCGGCCCATCATCGAACTCGTCCACCTGGTGGTCGACGGGGTGGCGCGGGTCCTGCCCGTGCGCGCCGAACTGGCCCGGTTTTTCGTCGTCATGTCCCTGGTGCCGTTGTCGGGGTCCCTGATCACCGAACCCGCCGCCATGACCCTGGCCGCCTTGCTGCTGCGCCAGGCGTATTTCCGCCGCCCCGGCCAGGACGGCTTCAAGTACCTGACGGTGGGGGTGCTGTTCGTCAATATATCCATCGGCGGGGTGCTCACGGCCTATGCGGCGCCGCCGGTGCTGATGGTCGCCCAGGCCTTTGGCTGGGACTCCGCCTTCATGGCCACGCACTTCGGCTGGCGCGCCGTGGTGGCCGTCGTCTTCAACAGCCTGGTGCTGACTTGGCTGTGCCGGCCTTTCCTGCTCAATGGCGAAATCGGCGTCGAGCAGGACGATCCGCGACCGCCGGTGTCGCGGGTGGTCATGGCCGTGCATGTGCTGTTCCTGGTCGGTGTGGTGCTGTCCTCGCACCACATCAAGATCTTCCTGGCGCTGCTGGTGCTGTTCATCGGCTATGCCCATGCCTACAAGCGGCATCAGTCGCCTCTGTTGCTGCGCGAGGGCCTGATGGTGGGGTTCTTCCTGGCCGGGCTGGTGGTGCTGGGCGGCCTGCAGCAGTGGTGGCTGCAAGACCTGCTGGGGGGGCTGTCGCCCTATGTGCTGTTTGCCGGGGCCACGGCGCTGACCGCCGTGACGGACAATGCCGCGCTGACTTATCTGGGGTCGCTGGTCGAAGGCACCAGCGATCTCTGGCGCTACATGCTGGTGGCGGGCGCCGTGACGGGCGGCGGGCTGACCGTCATCGCCAATGCGCCCAACCCCGCAGGCTTTTCCATCCTGAAGGGTTGCTTCGGGGATGGCACGATCTCGCCTCTGCGGCTGCTGGCCTCGGCGGCCGTGCCCACCCTGGTGGCGGCCGTTCTGTTTCTGCTGCCCACCTCCTTTGTCTGAAAAGGACTAAAATTCAACCAGTTGAGACTTACAGGACATTCGTTGTGCCTATTTATGTGTATCGCTGCAGCCATTGTGGCCATCAGCAGGACGTATTGCAGAAAATCTCCGATCCCCGCCTGACCACCTGCCCCGCCTGTGGGCAGGATGCCTACGAAAAACAGGTCACGGCCGCCGGCTTCCGCCTGAAGGGCTCGGGCTGGTACGAAACCGATTTCCGCGGTTCGGGGAAATCCGGTGCACATTCCGATGGCGTGCTGGGCGCGGCATCCCCCGCCGGCCCCGCCGCGCCGGCGGCGGCCGGCCCGTCGGCTCCGGCGTCGGGCGCGGCCTCCGCCGCTGCGGCGGCTTCCCGCTGACGCGCGTCCCGGGCTTCATGCGATTCTTCAAACGCTATTTCGTTACCGGCCTGCTGATCTGGCTGCCCCTGGTGGCCACGATCTGGGTGCTGATGATGCTGGCGCGCACCCTGGATTCCATGGTGCCCGCGTTTTTGTCGCCCGAATCCCTGTTCGGGGTGGCGATTCCCGGCTTCGAGCTGGGCCTGGTGCTGGCCGTCATTTTGTTCACCGGCCTGTTCTGCGCCAATTTCATCGGCCGGGCGATCCTGTCGCGCTGGGAAGCCCTGCTGGGCCGCATTCCCCTGGTGCGTTCCATTTATAATTCGGTCAAGCAGGTCAGCGATACCGTCTTCGCGCCCAATGGCCAGGCGTTTCGCCAGGCCGTGCTGGTGCAGTATCCCCGGCGGGGGGCCTGGACCATCGCGTTCCTGACCGGCGCGCCGTGCGACGAAATCGCGGCCCTGCTGGCGGGCGATTACGTCAGTGTCTATGTGCCCACCACCCCCAATCCGACCTCTGGGTTCTTTTTGATGCTGCCGCGCGCCGATGTGCAGGTGCTGGCCATGTCTGTGGAAACCGCGCTCAAGTACATTGTTTCCATGGGGGTCGTGGCGCCGCCCGCTCTGGCCGCTGTGGCGGATGCGCCCGGCGCGCCGGCCATCGACAGGCCCTCTCAGTAAAATCCCAGCGCTGTCTTGTCTACAAATAATATCCAATACCGGAGCTTTTCTTGAACCGTACCTGCTACACCGGCGAGGTGTCCAAAGCCCACCTCGATCAGACCGTCACCTTGTTTGGCTGGGTGCATCGCCGCCGTGACCACGGCGGTGTCATCTTCATCGACCTGCGCGATCGGGCCGGTCTGGCGCAAGTGGTGGTCGACCCCGACAACCGCGAAGGTTTCGCCACCGCCGAGCGCATCCGCAACGAATACTGCCTGCGCATCACCGGCCTGGTGCGCCTGCGCCCCGAAGGCACGCGCAATCCCGATCTGCTTTCGGGGGATGTGGAAATCCTGTGCCGCGAGATCGAAATCCTCAATGCCTCCCTGACCCCGCCGTTCCAGCTGGACGACGACAATCTGTCGGAAACCACGCGCCTGACGCACCGCGTGCTGGACTTGCGCCGCCCCCTGATGCAGCGCAATCTCATGCTGCGCTACCGGGTGTCCATGGTGGCGCGCAACCACCTGGACAAACTCGGCTTCATCGACATCGAAACCCCCATGCTGACGCGCAGCACGCCCGAGGGCGCGCGCGATTACCTGGTGCCTTCGCGGGTCAATCCCGGCGAGTTCTTTGCCTTGCCGCAGTCGCCCCAGCTGTTCAAGCAAATGTTGATGGTGGCCGGGTTCGACCGCTATTACCAGATCACCAAGTGCTTCCGCGACGAAGACCTGCGCGCCGACCGCCAGCCCGAATTCACGCAGATTGATTGCGAAACGTCGTTCCTGGATGAAATCCAGATCCGCGAAATCTTCGAGGGCATGGTGCGCGACATCTACCGCCAGGTGCTGGATGTGGCCTTGCCCGATCCGTTCCCGGTGATGCCCTGGTCCGAAGCCATGGGGCGCTTCGGCTCCGACAAGCCCGACCTGCGGGTCAAGCTCGAATTCGTCGATGTGGCCGATCTGATGCGGGATGTGGACTTCAAGGTCTTCGCCGGGCCCGCCAAAGACCCCGCCTGCCGGGTGGTGGCTCTGCGGGTGCCGGGAGGGGCCAGCCTGCCGCGCAGCGAAATCGACGCCTATACTCAGTTCGTGGGCATCTACGGCGCGCGCGGCCTGGCCTATATCAAGGTCAACGACGCCGGCGCCATCCCCGAGGGCCTGCAGTCGCCCATCGTCAAGAATATCCACGCCGATGCCCTGCGCGGCCTGATCCAGCGCACGGGCGCCCAAAGCGGCGATTTGATCTTCTTCGGGGCGGATCGCGCCAAGGTTGTCAACGATGCCATCGGGGCTTTGCGGGTCAAGATCGGCCACAGCGAATTCGGCCGCGGCAACGGCCTGTTCGAGGCCGGCTGGCAGCCCCTGTGGGTGGTGGATTTCCCGATGTTCGAATACGACGAGGAAGCCCAGCGCTACACCGCTGCCCACCATCCGTTCACCAGCCCCAAGCCCGGTCACGAGGACTTGCTCGAATCCGATCCGGGGCAGGCCCTGGCGCGGGCCTACGACATGGTCATCAATGGCTGGGAAGTCGGCGGCGGTTCCGAGCGCATCCACCGGGCCGATGTCCAGACCAAGGTCTTCAAGGCGCTGAAAATCGACGAGGACGAGGCCCGCGCCAAGTTCGGCTTCCTGCTGGACGCGCTGCAATTCGGCGCGCCGCCGCACGGCGGCCTGGCCTTCGGCCTGGATCGCCTTGTCACCCTGATGGCCGGGGCCGAGTCGATCCGCGATGTGATCGCTTTTCCCAAGACCCAACGGGCTCAGGATCTCCTGGTGCAGGCCCCGTCCGCGGTGGATGAAAAGCAGCTGCGCGAGCTGCACATCCGCCTGCGCCAGGTCGAGCCCAAATAAGGGCGGCGGCATGTCGGTCTTGCGGGTCGTCAGCTACAACATCCACAAGGGGCGCTCCGCCACCGGAGGACGGGAGTCGCTGGCGGATCTGCGCCTGGGCCTGTACGGCCTGCGGCCCGATCTCCTGTTCCTGCAGGAAGTCCAGGGCCGCAACCAGCGGCGCGGCAGCCTGGACGCCCAGCACGAATCGCTGGCGGCAGCCATGCACATGCATGCGGCCTATGGCTGCAACGCCGTGCACACCGCCACGGACCACGGGAACGCCCTGTTGTCGCGCTACCCCATCCTGTATTACGAAAATCAGGATATCTCCGACCACCGGCTGGAGCAGCGCGGCCTGCTGCATGGCGTGATCCAGGTCGAAGGCACGCCGGTGCACTGCCTGGTGGTGCATCTGGGCCTGCTGGCCGGCGGGCGTTCGCGTCAGGTCCATGCCCTGCTGGACCGTATCCGCCGGCTGGTGCCCGATCACGAACCCCTGCTGATCGCGGGCGACTTCAACGACTGGGCGAACCGCCTGGCCCCTTTGTTTGTCCAGCAGCTGGGCTTGGTCGAGGTCTTTGCCGCCGCGCCGCAGGGCACGGACGAAATCTACCGCTTGCGTCATCGCGTGGCCCAGCTGCGCCAGCGCATGTCCTGGCTGCGCGGCCAGCCGCAGGGGGCCACGCCGGCCTTGTCCATGACCGGGCTGGCGGCCCGCCTGACCCCGCCGCCGCGCACTTTTCCCTCGATGTTTCCCTGGTTGCGCCTGGACCGCATCTATCAGCGCGGCTTTGCCGTGCGCCGGGCGCGCGTGCTGCATGGCGCCCCCTGGAAACACCTGTCCGATCACGCCCCCCTGGTCGCCGAGCTGGAATTGCCCTGATTCCGCCTGCGGCCGTGGGCCGTCCCGTCTGGTTCGGGACGCGGCGGGCCGCCGGCCCTGGACTGTCGGCTGGCCAATGCGCCGCAAAGGAACTTTTTGCCGATACCGCCGTCTAACCTAGGTTGCCAAGAAATTAGCACTCTTGGTCTTAGAGTGCTAAGATAAGGCCATCATCAAGGACATTGCCCCATGAGCCACTCCTCGTCATCCCTGGCGCTGGCGCCGGCCCAGCTTGCGCAGGCCATCTCCAATCCGGGCGCCCTGGGTTCCATCGAAGCCTACATCAGCGCCGTCAACCGGCTTCCCCTGTTGAGCGCCGAAGAAGAAACCAGCCTTGGCCGCCGCCTGCGCGACGAGAACGACCTGTCCGCCGCCCGCGAACTCATTCTGTCGCACCTGCGGCTGGTGGTCTCCGTGGCCCGGCAGTACCTGGGCTACGGCCTGGCCCACGCCGATCTCATCCAGGAAGGCAATATCGGCCTGATGAAGGCCGTGCGCCGCTTCGATCCCGAGCGCGGCGTGCGTCTGGTCACCTTTGCCGTCCACTGGATACGCGCCGAAATCCACGAGTACGTCGTGCGCAACTGGCGTCTGGTCAAGATCGCCACCACCAAAGCCCAGCGCAAGCTGTTCTTCAATCTGCGCCGCATGCGGCCCGACGGCCATGCGCTGGCGCCCGACCAGGTCACGGACATCGCGCAGGCCCTGGATGTCCGCCCCGAAGACGTGGCCGAGATGGAAGTCCGCCTGTCCGGGGGCGACTGCGCCCTGGACGCCCCGGCCGACGACGAAGACCGCTTCGCGCCCATCGCCTGGCTGGCCGATGAGTCTCAGTCGCCGGATCAGGTGCTTGCCCGGCGTCGCATGGATACCCTCCAGACCGAAGGTCTGGCCCAGGCCCTGGATACGCTGGATGCGCGTTCGCAGCATATCGTCCAGTCCCGCTGGCTGACCGACGAGGGCGGCGCCACCTTGCATCAGCTGGCCGCCGAATACGGCATCTCGGCCGAACGCGTGCGCCAGATCGAAGCCGCCGCCCTCAAGAAACTGAAAACCGCCCTGGCCGAACGCCAGGCCGATTTCATCGAGGCCTGAGCGCCGGCATTGAATTTATTTGTTACATCATGGTTTTCGTGATGCTGAACTTTTCTTGATCAAGCCGGACTAACCGATCAATGGGTGGATATCCGGCTCCCTGGCCGCACCGCCCTGTCGTCCGCTTCATCTTCTCCTCTTCCCCTCCCTATCGAAGCGGATGTTCATGGGATACCTCCTCGGTATCCCGTTTTTTTTGTGCGCCCAGCATGAACTGACCCCATAAAGTTGGACGGTTAATGATTGGGGTGCAAGTTCCGCCCTCAGCTGATCACCGCGAATGAAGGCGGATCAAGCCTTGATCTGCGTCAAACCTGCTTTGTGATTGTGGTTATTGCGGCCTCCCGATTTCCGCCGCTTGCCGATATGATGGCAGTAGCTGGGCAAACCCTGCCTGGCCGGTGGGTAACTCACAGGAGGTTTTTCATGTTAGGTCGCATTGCTATCCATTTAAGCGATGATAAGGCGTGCGAACGCCGCATCGAGGCCGGCATCTTGCTGGCGAAGACGCATCAGGCCGAACTGGTCGGCGTGTATGCCCCGGGGGGGATCATTGGCCGCACCTACGAAGAAAGCATCATGCCGCCCGATGTCAGCAAGCTGCTGCGCAGCCGCTACGACGAAGACCGCGCCGCGGTTGAGCAGGCTTTTGCGGACAAGACCGCCGCCGCCGGCGTCCGGGCCGATTGGCGCGTGCCCAAGGGCGAGACCGATGCGGCGTTGAGCCTGCACAGCCGCTATTGCGACCTCATCATCATGAGCAAGGGCGGCCAGTCGGACAATTTTTCCGCTTTCATGCCCAATCTGCCCGAAGCCGTCATGATGGCGGCGGGGCGTCCCGTGCTGATGATCCCGAATTTCGGCGCTATCGAAACCATCGGGCAGCGGGTGCTGTATTGCTGGGACCAGCGCCGCGAAGCCGCGCGGGCGTTCAGCGATGCCGCGCCTTTGCTGCGCGAGGCCAGGGAACTCGCCGTGCTGGAAATCGACCGCGAGGCGGACACCTTGCAGTCGCAGGACCTCCGCGATGACGACTTCAGCCGTTATTGCGTCAGCCTGGGCTATCCAAAACCCAAAAGCCTGCGCAGAGGCAGCGAGGGCTTCGGGGTGGGCAACGTCATCCTGAACACCGCCACGGACCTGGCCAGCGACCTGATCGTCATGGGGGCCTATGGCCACAGCCGCATGCGCCAGTGGGTCATGGGCGGGGCATCGCGCACCCTGCTGTCTTCCATGACGGTGCCTGTGCTGCTGTCCAACTGAGCACCGCCAGCCAGCAACGATGCCGCCATTCTCATGGCATACTTGATGCACTGGAATCTTTCTCGTCATCATGAAAATCGGCCTTTTGGTGTTTGGCCTGGCTGGCTTGCTGGCCCTGATTTCCTTCATGCCGCCGTTGGCGGGGCGTTTGCGGCTGCCTTATTCCGTGCTGCTGGCCATCGCGGGCTTTGTCCTGGGGGTGGTCATCCATGTCCATGGCTGGGCGCCGGGGGTCGTGGGGGATTTCCTGGATTCCCTGCAGCACTTTGAAATCTCCTCCGAGACCTTCCTGTTCGTCTTTTTGCCGGTGTTGTTGTTCGAGACCGCGCTGGCCATGAATATCCGGCGCCTGCTGGACGACATCAGTCCGATCCTGGTGATGGCGATCGTCGCCGTGGTGGTGTGCACCCTGGCGGTGGGCTTCTCGCTGGCGGCGATTTCGCCCTATGGCCTGGTGGTCTGCCTGATGCTGGGCGCCATCGTGGCCACCACCGACCCGGTCGCCGTGGTGGGGATTTTCCGCGAGGTCGGGGCGCCCCGGCGTCTGACCACCCTGGTCGAGGGCGAGTCGCTGTTCAACGACGCGGCGTCGATCGCCTTGTATTCCGTGCTGCTGGGCGTGCTGTTCACCGGCGGCGAACCCTCCGCCCTCGAAGTCGCGCGCAGCTTTCTCATCAGCTTTCTGGGCGGCGGGCTGGCGGGCCTGGCGATGGGGCGTCTAGCGACCGCGCTGTTCGGCTGGCTGCGGGGCTGGCCCGCCGCCGAGGTCACCCTGACCGTCGCCCTGGCCTATCTGACCTTCTTCGTCGCCGAGCACTATCTGGGCGTATCCGGGGTGGTGGCGACGGTGATCGCGGGCCTGGTGGTGGGGTCCAGCGGGCGCACGCGCATGTCGCCCACCACCTTCGAGCAGCTGGAAGGCGCCTGGGCGCAGTTCGGCTTCTGGGCGAATTCGCTGATCTTCCTGTTCGCCGCCATGCTCATTCCGCGCATGATGGCCGAAATCACCTGGATGGAAGTCTTCCTGATCCTGGTGCTTTTCGTCGTGACCCTGGCCGCGCGGGCCGTGATCATCTACGGCCTGCTGCCCGTGCTGGGGCGGTTGCGGCTGTCCACCCGGGTCAGCCGCTCCTATCGCGCGGTGATGCTGCTGGGCGGGCTGCGGGGCGCAGTTTCCCTGGCGCTGGCGCTGGCGGTCACCGAACAGCACGCCGTCCCCCACGACGCCCGCCAGTTCATCGCCGTGGCCACCACCGGGTTCGTGTTGATGACCCTGTTCATCAATGGCCTGACGCTGCGGCCCCTGATTGCGCGTCTGGGCCTGAACCAGCTGTCGCCGGTGGACCGCATTCTGCGGGATCAGGCGCAGGTGGTGGAATTGGAATCCCTGCGCCTGCGCATCGCCGAGGTCGCCCACAACGAGCACGTCGGCCAGGAAGTCCTGGGCCGCCTGAATACGGTTTTCGATGCCAGCCAGGCCAGCGTGGATGCCAGCCAGGTGCACCAGCTGTCCATGGACGAACGTGTGGCCGTGGGCATGGGCATCCTGGCCGGGCGCGAGGAAGAAATGTTCTTTGCCGCCCTCAAGGCTCAGGTGGTCGACTGGCGCACCGCCGAATCGCTGCTGGCGCGCGCGGAGCGCCTGGGCGATGCCGTGCGGCAAGGCGGCATGGCGGGTTTCGAGGCGGGCATCGAAGCCGATCTGCGCTATGCCAAGGGCCTGCGCCTGGCCCTGCGGCTGCACCACCTGACCGGCCGCCCCTTTTGGCTGGGACGGGCCCTGGCCCAGCGCTTTACCAACCTGATGTCCAAATGGGCCGTGGCGCGCCGCCTGATCCAGTTTGCCCGCACCGACGTACAGCCCTTGCTGGGTGCCGAGGTCACCGATGCCATCATTGCCGCGCACCAGCGCCGTCTGGCCCTGCTGGACGGGGCCTTGCAGGCCATGGCCCTGCAATATCCCAGCTACGCCCAGCACATGCAGGCCTCCTACCTGGCGCGCATGGCGCGCTCGATGGAGCTGGCCCGCTATCGGGACATGCTGGCGCAAAACCTGATCAATGGGGAAACCTATGCCGATCTGGTCAAACAGGTGGAAACCCGCTGGGGGCCGCTGGAACAACAAAACGACCTGGATATTTCCCTGAGCGCGGCCGATCTGGTCAAGCGGGTCAGCCTGTTCGAGGGGCTGGACGACGCCATGATGGCCGCCATCAGCAAGGTGCTGAAGCCCCGCCTGGCCGTGCCGGGGCAGGAAATCCCCACTCGGGTCGGACGCAACAGCCGGGCCATGTATTTCGTGGCGTCCGGCGCCGTCGTCCTGGATTTGCCCGATGGCACGACCGCCGAACTGGGCAGCGGCCAGATTTTTGGCGAAATGGCCTTGGTGCTGCACCAGGATTTCCAGGCGCAGGCGCGTTCGCTGGGGTACAGCCGCCTGCTGATGCTGCACGAAAAAGATTTCAAGAAGCTGCTGGGCCGGTTTCCGGCGCTGAACGAAAAAATCGACGCCATCGTGCGCCAGCGCCTGCGGGCGGTGGAAGTCTGGCGGCAGTTTGAGTCCGGCGAGCGCCAGCACGAACCCCTGCCGGACCTGGGCGGCGCCCCGTCGGCCGGCAAGGACAATCCCGGGGCCGCTTGACCCGCCCAGTGCCTGGGCGCGGCCCGGTCGGCCGCCGGCGGCCGGACGCTTGGGCCGCGCTTATTTCATAGCAGCAACTGGATGTCGTGAGCCATGTCTTCCGGGGTCAGCGAGGGCCCCAGGAGGGCGCGGGCATTGCCGTCCTGGTCCATCAGGTAGAACGCCGCCGAGTGATTCATGGCGTATTGCTCGGGAGTGGGGCCGGGCTCTTTGGCGTAAAACGCCTTGAAGGAGCGGGCGGTTTTTTCCAGTTGCCCGGGGGTGCCGGTCAGGCCCACGAACGAGGGGTCGAAGGCGTGGACATAAGTGTTCAGGATTTCCGGGGTATCGCGGGCGGGATCGACGGAAATCATGATGACCTGGACGTCCCGGGCCTGCGGGCCCAGGAGTTCCAGCGCCTGGGCGGCCTGGGCCATGGCCGTGGGGCAGACGTCGGGGCATTGGGTATAGCCGAAGAAGATCAGCAGCACCTTGCCCTGGTAGTCGGCCAGGGTGCGCGCCTGGCCTTGGGTATCGACCATGGCCAAGTCGCGGCCCAGGCCGCTGCCGCTGATGTCGTTGCCTTCGAAGGGCAGGGGAGTGGCGGTGCTGGGCGAACAGCCCGCCAGCGCCAGGGACAGCGCCGCCAGGGCGCCCGCCAGCGCGGCGCGGCGCGGCGCGGAGAATGGAATGGACATGGCCTTACCTGAGAACAAGCGGAAGAATGAGCTGTGTGATCGGATAGTTTACCCGGGTTTACCCGGCCTGGGTCCCGGTCGCCGGGGCCGGCGACCCACCCCGGCGATCGGCCCCGGCAGCCGATTTCGCGGGTCGGTCCCGGGCCGCCGCAAAGGCGGCGGCATCCACTACAATACTTCGATGGACTCCACCGCTGCGGCATTTGCTCCCGATGAACTCACCGCCCGTCGCGCCCGCCTGGTCAAGCGGGCGCAGCAGCTGCCGCCTTCGGGGGCCCGTCCGGTCACGGTGTCCGGCCGGGTGGCGGGCTGGGTCGCCCCCGCTGTCCTGGATGCCATTGCGCATCACCCCGGTGTCCGCCTCGAACCCGAAGCCGCCCATCTGGCACCCGTTCCCGCCCGGCGCCTGGGAATGGATGCCGTCCTGAAGGAAATCGCCCTCCTCCTGCGCGATTGCGGCCACATCCGCAGCTGGCGCGACGAACTCCTGGACGTTTTTGCCGAAGGCCGCGTGCTGGGGCGCATCGAGCGCGGGGCTGTGCGTCCCCTGGGCCTGCTGACCCATGCCGTGCACCTGAACGCCTGGGCGCCCGATGGCCGCCTGTGGGTGGCCCGCCGGGCCCTGGGGAAATCCACCGACCCCGGCCTGTGGGACACGCTGTCCGGGGGGCTGGTCTCCGCCGGCGAAGACCCGGCTTCCGCGCTGCTGCGCGAATCCCACGAAGAAGCCGGCCTGGCCCCGGTCGAGCTCTCCGCCCATGGCCCTTTGCGCACGGTGCTGCGCATGCACCGGCGCCTGCCCGATGGCTATCAGGTCGAAACCGTGCATGTGAGCGATTGCGTGCTGGATGCCGCAGCGGCGCCCGCCAGCCTGGATGGCGAAGTCATGGAATTCCGTTGCGTCGAGATGCGCGCTTTGCGCGATATGCTTCTGCATGGGGCCTTCACACTGGAAGCCGAACTCTGTATTCTGGATTCATTGCAGCGCCGCCTGCCTGCCGTTTAGGCAGCGGCTTTATTCAGCAGCGCTTGACGCCGGCCCGGATGCCGGCACAGGAGACCACCTCATGGCACAAGACAAAACCAATCCCTTTGTGTTGCCCGGCTTTGGCCAGGCCGGCGATGCGGCGGGCAATCCCCTGCTGGCGGGCCTGGACATGATGCGCCAGGCTTGGCAGACCCTGGCCGGCGGCGGCCCCCTGGACGCGCCGGCCATGCCGACGCTGTCCGCCGAAGACCTGGACCGCCGCATCCGCGAACTGCAGACGGTGCAGAACTGGCTGCAGCTGAACGCCACCATGCTGGCCAGCACGATCCAGGGGCTGGAAATCCAGCGCAGCACCCTGCAGACGCTGCAGTCCTTTGCGGGGGGCGGTTTCCCCGGGATGGCGGCCGCGCCGGGCCCGGCTGCCGCCCAGCCCGCGCAGGCCGCCGCGGCGGCCAAGGATTCCGGCCAGGCCTACGCCCAGGCGGCCAGCGACTGGTGGAATCTGGTGCAGCAGCAGTTCAACCAACTGCGCGACGCCACGGCGGCCAGCTTCGAGCAGGTGACGGAAGCCGCCCAGCAAGCCGCCCAGCAGCAGGCCGCCGAACCGGCCCCGGAAGCCGCCGGCGCGGCCAAGCCCGCCGCCCGCAAGCCCAGGGCGGCGAAACCGGCCGCCGCCAAGCCCGCCGCCAGTTCCAAAAAACGTGGCGCCTGATTTCCCGATTTCCGATTCCCACAGTACGCGATTTATGCTGAACATCATCATCCTGGCCGCCGGCCAGGGCAAGCGCATGCAGTCCGATTTGCCCAAGGTCCTGCATCCCATCGCCGGGCGCGCCATGCTGGGCCATGTCCTGGATGCCGCCCAGGCCCTGTCGCCGGACCGCATCGTGGTCGTGGTGGGCCACGGGGCGGATCAGGTCCAGGCCGCGTTTGCGGATGGCCAGCTGGCCTTCGCCCTGCAGCAGCCGCAGCAGGGCACGGGCCATGCCGTGATGCAGGCCCTGCCCCACTTGCTGGAAGCCCAGGACGCGGGCGACACCACCCTGGTGCTGTATGGCGACGTGCCCTTGGTGCAGGCCGATACCTTGCGGGCCCTGTTGCAGGCCCGGGGGGCGGGCCTGGCCCTGCTCACCGAAACCCTGGACGATCCCGGCGGCTATGGACGGATCGTGCGCGACGCCCAGGGCCGGGTGCGGCGCATCGTCGAGCACAAAGACGCCAGCGCGGCCGAACGCGCCATCTGCGAGGTCAATACCGGCATTCTGGCGGCGCCCACCGCCGCCTTGCGCCAGTGGCTGGGGCAGATCGACAACCGCAACGCCCAGGGCGAATACTATCTCACCGACATCGTCGGCCTGGCCGTGCGCGACGGCGTGCCGGTGGCGCATGCGCAGCCCGCCGCCCACTGGGAAACCCTGGGGGTCAACAGCCGGGTGCAGCAGGCCCAGCTCGAACGCATCTGGCAGGCCGAACAGGCGCGCCGCCTGCTGGACCAGGGGGTGACCCTGGCCGATCCCGCCCGCTTCGATCTGCGCGGTGCTTTGCGCTGCGGGCGCGATGTGTTCATCGACGTCGGCTGCGTCTTCGAAGGCGATGTGCAGCTGGACGACGGCGTGCGCATCGGGCCGCATTGCGTGGTGCGCGCCGCGCGCATCGGCGCCGGGGCCGTGCTGGATGCCTATACCCATGTCGATGGCGCCCTGGTGGGGGCCGCCGCGCGCATCGGCCCTTATGCCCGGCTGCGGCCCGGGGCCGACATCGGCCCGGAGGCCCATGTCGGCAACTTCGTCGAACTCAAGAAAACCCGCCTGGGGCGCGGCTCCAAGGCGAACCACCTGGCTTACCTAGGCGACGCCCAGATCGGCGACCGGGTCAATGTGGGGGCGGGCACCATCACCTGCAACTACGATGGGGTCAATAAATTCCAGACCGTCATCGAGGACGACGCCTTCATCGGGTCGGATTCCCAGCTGGTGGCCCCGGTGCGCGTGGGCCAGGGCGCTACCCTGGGGGCGGGCACGACACTGACCCGCGATGCTCCGGCGGGCCAGCTGACGCTGTCGCGGCCCCGGCAGCAGACCGTGGCGGGCTGGACGCGGCCGGTGCGCAAGGGCTGACGCCCGCGCCATGCGCGTGCTGCACATCAATCTTGAAAAAGGCTGGCGCGGGGGCGAACGCCAGACCCTGCTGCTCTTGCAGGGCCTGCGGGCGGCGGGCCACGCCGTGACGCTGGCCGCCCGCGCCGGCGCGCCGCTGGCCCAGCGCGCCCGGGACGCGGATATCCCGGTGCTGGACTGCCGGGGCGGCGCGGCCTTGGCGCGCCTGCTGCTGGCGCGGCGCGGCGCCGACGATCTCATCCACGCGCACACCGCCCAGGCCATGAGCCTGTTGGCGCTGTTGCGCCCCGTCCTGCCGGCTGCGCTGGTGTTTACGCGGCGCACCGCGTTCGACAAGCCCGGCCGCGCCCGGCGCCAGCGCTGGAAATGGTCGCGGGCGGATGCCCTGGTGGCCATCAGCCAGGCGGCGGCGGCCGGCCCCCGGGCCCTGGGGCTGGCGGTCGCCGTCATCCCCAGCGCCGTGCAGCCCTGGGCGGCCGACCCGGAGCGGGCCCAGGCCCTGCGCCATCGGCTGGGCCTGGCCGCGCCGGCGGTGGGCGCCTTGCCGCCCACCCGGGGTGGCCAAGCCGGTGCCGCGCCGCGCCCGCCGGTATTGCTGACGACGGCGGCCCTGAGTCCCGAAAAAGATCCCTTGACGCTGGTCCGTGCCGTGCAGATCCTGCAGGCCGATTTCCCGGGGCTGATCTGCCTGCACTGCGGCGCGGATGGCGCAGCGGCTTCGGCCGTCCGGGCCGAGATCCAGGCCCTGGGCTTGCAAGACCGGGTGCTATTGCAGGGGTTCCAGGCCCGGGTGGGGGATTATTTTGCCCTGGCCGACCTTTATGTCAGCAGTTCCCTGGCCGAAGCCCTGGGCACCAGCGTGCTGGACGCCTGCCTGGCGGGCTTGCCGGTAGTGGCCACCGCCGTGGGCGGGCACCCGGAAATCCTGGCCCCGGATCGTGGCTTGCTGGTGCCGGCGGGCGATCCCCGGGCCTTGGCCCGGCGCATCGCCTGGCTGTTGCGCCACCCCCGGGCGGCGCAGGCCATGGCGCGGCGCGCCCAGGCCCATGTGGCGCAGCAGTATTCGGTCCCGGCCATGGTGGCGGCCTACGTCCGCTTGTACGCGGCCTGCCTGGCGCGGCGCTGAACCCGCCCGCCGCATCGCGCAGCCGGGCAGCGGCGCGATGCGGGCCTGGGCAAGGCACGCAGACCCCGGCCGCCCCATGCGGCTCAGAGGGCGCGCAGCGCGGTTTTGTAGCGGGCCGCCCGCGCGGCGTAGTCCTGGGCGCTGTGCTGCAACTGGGCGACTTCTTCGTCCGATAGCGTGCGCACGACCTTGGCCGGCGCCCCCAGGATCAGGGAGCGGTCCGGGAACGCCTTGCCTTCGGTGACCAGCGCCCCCGCCCCCACCAGACAGTGACGGCCGATGACCGCCCCGTTGAGCACCACGGCCTGGATGCCGATGAGCGACCCGTCCTGGACGGTGCAGCCGTGCAGCATGGCCTGGTGGCCCACCGTGACCTGCTTGCCGATGGTCAGCGGCTTGCCGGCATCGACGTGCAGGACCGCGCCTTCCTGGATATTGGACTGTTCGCCGACGACAATGGGTTCGTTGTCGGCGCGGATGACCGCCCCCGGCCAGACGCTGGCGCCCGCCTGCAGGGTGGCCGCGCCGATGAGGGTGGCTTCCGGGGCGATGTAGGCGCTCGGGTCGATTTGCGGGGTCTGGTCCCCCAGGGCATAACAGGTCATTCGGGTCTCCGGCTTCGAGTATTGGACGCCTATAATCGCATGATGATGACACGTATCCTAATCGTTCGCACGTCCTCGCTGGGGGATCTGGTGCATATGCTGCCGGCGATCACCGATATCGCCCGGCACGTCGCGGGCGCGCAGATCGACTGGATCGCCGAAGAATCCTTTGCCGAGATTCCCGCCTGGCATCCGGCCGTTCACCAGGTCATCCCCGTGGCGCACCGGCGCTGGCGCAAGCACTGGTGGGACGCCCGGACGCGCCAGGAACGCGCCGCCTTGCGCCAGCGGCTGGCCGAACGCCGCTACGATGTCGTCCTGGATATGCAGGCCCTGCTGAAATCCGTCTGGCTGGTGCGCCAGGCGCGGGGCCGCCGTCATGGGCTGGACTGGAAATCCGCCCGCGAACCCCTGGCGTCCCTGTTCTACGACGTGCGTCATCGGGTGGAATTCTGGCAGCCCGCCATCATCCGTCAGCGCACGCTGGCCGCCGCCGCCTTTGGCTACGCCGTCCAGGGGCCGCCCGATTTCGGCCTGCAGGCCATCACGGCGGATGTCCAGGTCCAGCCGGTGGCGCTCATCATGCCCTCGGCCAGCCGCGACGACAAGCTCTGGCCGGAAGACCACTGGCGGCAGGTGTTCGACCACCTCCAGGCGCGGGGGCTGGGCCTGCGCCTGCTGGCGGGCAATGCGGCCGAGCAGGATCGGGCGCGGCACTTGATCCAGGGGCGCAGCCAGGCCGAGGTCCTGCCCCGGCTGGGCTTGCGCCAGGTGGCCGGGCATTTGGCGCAGGCTCGCCTGATGGTCGGTCTGGACAGCGGCCTGACGCACCTCAGCGCCGGGCTGGGGCGGCCCACCATCGGCATCTACAAGGCTTCCACGCCCGTGCGCACGCCCCTGCAGGGCCCCGCCTATACCGCCAGCCTGGGCGAACGCGGCCAGGCGCCCGATGCCGGGCAGGTGATGGCGGCCATCGACGCCGCCCTGGACAGCGCGCGCGATCCCGTGGCGCCCGCTGTTCCGGCAGCCTCATGACCCGCTGGCTGTATACCGTTTTGCTGCGGCTGCTGTCGCCCGCATTGCTGGCCTGGATGGGACTGCGGGCCCGGCGCGCCGGCGGCCGATGGGACGTCCTCGGGGCCGAGCGCTTCGGCGTCTACCCCGCGTCCGCGCCGCCCCGGGCGGGCGCGGTCTGGGTGCATGCCGTCAGTCTGGGCGAAACCCGCGCCGCCCACCCGCTGATCCGGGCCTTGCTGGCGCAGGGTCATCGGGTGCTGCTGACCCATTTGACCGCTTCCGGGCGGGCCGAGGGGCGGCGGGCGTATGCCGATGAAATCAGCCGGGGCCTCGTGCGCCAGGTCTGGCTGCCCTACGATTTCCCCGGGGCCGTGCGGCGCTTCCTGCGCCATGAGCAGCCCGTCGTCGGGGTGCTGATCGAACGCGAGTTGTGGCCGAATCTGGTGCGGGGCGCCCGGCGGGCCGGCGTGCCCCTGGTTCTGGCCAGCGCCCGCCTGTCGCCGGCCTCTTTGCAAGGCAATCTGCGTCTGGGCGGGTTGATGCGCCAGACGTATGCGGGCTTGACGCGGGTCTATGCCCAGACGCCGGCCGATGCGCGACGTCTGCAGCGGTTGGGTGCCCCCCAGGTCAGCGTCTCGGGCAATTTCAAGTTCGATCTGCCGCTGGATGCGCACAGAATCAGCCTGGGGCGCGAGTTCGCAGTCCGCCTGGGGCGGCCCGTGGTGGCCATCGCCAGTACCCGGGAGGGCGAGGACGACGCTTTCATCCGCGCCGTGCAGCATCGCCTGGCGGCGGCGTCCCCGGCCCGCCTGCCGGGCCCGCCGGTGCTGTTCCTGCTGATCCCGCGCCATCCCCAGCGCTTCGAGCAGGCCGCCGCGCAGCTGGCCGCCGCCGGGCTGCCCTATGTGCGCCGGTCGCAGTTGCTGGCCCTGGGGGATGGCGGCAGCTCGGCCCTGGCGGCGTGCCGGGGGATGGCGGTGCTGCTGGGGGATACCCTGGGCGAAATGCCCTGGTATTACGCCTGCAGCCAGGTGGCCATCGTGGGCGGCAGCTTTGCGCACCTGGGCGGACAGAACTTCATCGAGGCCAGCGCCCTGGGTCGCCCGGTAATCGTCGGTCCGCACGTGGCCAATTTCCAGCAGGCGGTGGCCGACGCCCTGGACGCGGGGGCGCTGGTGCAGGCGCGGGACGCCGATCAGGCGGTGCGCCAGGCTTTGGATTGGCTGGACGACCCGGCGGCCCTGTCCCGGGTGGGCGAGGCGGGGCGCCACTGGGTGGGCCGGCACCAGGGCGCGGTCGTCCGGGTGCTGGACGGCATCCAGGCGCTGTTGCGGAAAGACTGAGCCGCGGCGGCTTATCCGGGGATGTGCAGGCCGTGGTATTTCTGGCCCAGCGCGATGGTGGCCTGGAAGAACCCTTCTTTGCTGCCGCAGTCGTAGCGTTCGCCCTGGTAGCGGTGGGCAATGACGGCGTGCTGCGTCAGCATGGCGGAAATCGCGTCGGTCAGCTGGATTTCATGGCCGACCCCGGCCTGGGTCTGGCGCAGGAAATCGAAGATTTCGGGTTCCAGCACGTAGCGCCCGACGACGGCCTGGTTGGACGGCGCATCCTGCGGGGCCGGTTTCTCGATAATGCGATTGACGCGCGTGTTGCGCGCGTCGATGGGGTCGCCGGCCACCATGCCGTATTTGTGCGAATCCCGGGGGTCGATTTCCTGGATGGCCAGCACGCTGCCATTGTGTTGGTGGGCCGCGTCGACCAGTTGCCGGGTCACGGAAGTGCCGGCGTCCAGCAGGTCGTCGGCCAGCAGCACCGCAAACGGCTCGTTGCCCACGATCGGGGCGGCGCACAATACCGCGTGGCCCAGGCCCAGCACCTGGGGCTGGCGCGTATAGATGCAGTGCACGTGGGCGGGCAGGACGTTGCGGACGCAGTCCAGCAGGGCCTGCTTGCCTTTGGCCTGCAGCTCGGCCTCCAGTTCGGGGGCGCGGTCGAAGTGATCCTCGATGGCGCGCTTGTGCCGGCCCGTGATGAAGATCAGTTCGGTGATCCCGGCGTCCAGGGCTTCTTCGACGGCGTATTGGATCAGCGGCTTGTCGACGATGGGCAGCATTTCCTTGGGCATGGCCTTGGTGGCCGGCAGAAAGCGGGTGCCCAGACCGGCCACGGGGAAGACGGCTTTGCGGATTGGTTTCATCGCGTGGTGAATTCGGGAGGAAGGGGCTGGCCGGGAACCAGGGTTTGCTGACTGCGCTGCGACAGCGGGCGGGGCGTGCGGCCGTCTTCGGCGGGCGGCGGGCCGAAGAAACCCTGGCCATAGGCCAGCAGGGCCAGGTTGGCAATGACGGCAAGGGTCAGCAGAAATCGCATGATGGGTTCGGGGCGCCGATGGGGAAGCAAGGGGCAGTATATCAATTGGGCTGAGTCAATTGGGCTGGGCGGCCAGGCTGGCCAGGCCGTCCAGCACCGGGCTGTCCAGGGTCTGGATGGCCTGGGCGGGCAGCCGCAGGGCGTGTCGAGCCTGATCCAGCCCGGACTGCACAGCGGGGCGCAGGGCGGGCCAACCCCCGCCGCAGGCGAAGACCCAGGGCGTCCGGCCGCCGGCGCGCCGCCGCAGGCGCTGCCACTGGTGCAGCAGGGCCCCCGCCTGGGCGGCGGCGATGCCGCTGGCGATGGCGTCTTGGGTGGTGCATGGGAAGTCCGTCCATTGGCCCTCGGCCAGGGGCAGTTGCGCCGTGCCGCGCGCCAGGCTCTGGGCCATCAGGGAAGGCCCCGGCAGGATCAGCCCGCCGATGAAGCCGGGCAGCTCATGGCCCGCCGCCGGCACCAGGGCGTCCAGGGTGGTGGCGGTGCCGAAACTGGCCAGCAGGGCGGGGTGGCCCCGGCGCCAGGCCGGGATCGCCCGCAGGTGGGTCAACAGCCCCAGCAGGCCCAGCCAGCGGTCGGCCCCCATGCGGCCGGGGTCGGTATATGCCGACTGCAGGCGATCCCGGCCATCCAGGGGCGTGCACCAGCGCACGGTCAGCCCCCAGGCGTCCCGGCAGGCCTGCTGGATGCGTTGGGCGGCCTCGGGGCCGGCGACATTGGAGGCCAGAATCCGGCTGGGCGGTGCGGGCGGCAGGCCGGCCAGGGCGTCCAGCCGGGCGTAATCCAGCGTCCGGGCCGTTGTGCGCGCTGCAGCGCCGGCCGCCAGCCAGGCGATTTTCACGCGTGTGTTGCCCGCATCGAGCAGCAGCATCATTGGTGCAGGCGCACGGAAATCTCGCCGACCGAGGCAGCCTGGAGCCCTCGGTCGTTGCGCAGCAGCAACTGGCCGGCGGCGTCGATGCCACAGGCCACCCCCGTGTGGCGCAGCCTGCCGTTGTCGATGACGTCGACGACTTGGCCGGCCAGGCCGTCGACCTGGGCATAGCGGGTGGGCAGATCGGCGAAGCCGTGGGCGGTGACGTCGTTCAGGGCTTGATACCAGGCCCGCGCGGCGCTGGCGACCAGGTCGCAGGCCCGGGTGCGGGCCGCCACGGGATCCTGGGCGGCGATGCCGGCCCAGTCGGCCACGCGGCGGTTGAGCGACTGGGACAGGGCGCGCGCATCGAGCAGGTTGAGCCCCATGCCGATGATGATCAAATGGTGGTCGGCCACTTGCGCCATCCCGGCGCGGGTGGATTCGATCAGGATGCCGGCCAGCTTGGCCTGATCCCATTGCAGGTCGTTGGGCCATTTCATGTTCAGGCGCGACTGGTGCTGGTCGGCCAGGTGCCGGCGCAGGGCTTGCGTGGCGACCATGCCGACCAGCGGGGCCAGGGTGGGCAACTGGCGCGCCGGCAGGAAGACGTCGAAGGCACAGGAAAACATCAGGTTGGCGCCGACGCGGTTTTGCCAGGTGCGCCCGGCCCGGCCCCGGCCCTGGGCCTGGAGATGGGCGCCTTGCAGCCAGGGACGGGCGGTCTGTCCGGGGTCGTCGACGGACCAGCGCGCGCGGTTGATGAGATCACCGTTCGTGGAGTTGGTCTCGGCCACCCAGGCCACTTGGCGAAACTGGGGTAGGGCGGCTTGCAATGCCGAGGTCATATCGGCGGGGTCGGGAAGCACGGTGCCGCTGCCGGAGTCGGGGCCTGTCATGTGAGTAGAATAGGGGGTGGAAATCTGATTGGGAATCTGGCGCATGAGCTTACTGACCAAACAATCCTCTTTCCAGGGTTTGTCTGGATTGCTTGAATATACCGTGGACTACCCCGACCAGTCACCTGTTGGCTGGGCCTTGGTGTTGCACCCTCATCCGCTGCATGGCGGCACCCGGGACAACAAGATCGTCACCACGGTGGCGCGCACCTGCGTGCAACGTGGTCTGATGGCGATCCGGCCCAATTTCAGGGGGGTCGGGGCATCGGAAGGCGAATTCGACCACGCCGTGGGCGAAACGGCCGACATGCAGGCCTGCGTCCAGCATGTTCTAGGGGCCTGGCCGCAGCTGGCCCGGGCGCCCTGGGTGCTGGCGGGCTTTTCCTTCGGTTCGGCGGTGGCCGCCCAGCTGTATGCCGAACTGTCCGACCACGACCTGCCCCTGCCCGCCCAGCTGATGCTGATCGGCTGCGCCGTCGAGCGTTTTCGCTACCGCCCTCTGACCATGCCCGCTCATACGCTGATGATCCATGGCGAGGCCGATGAAGTCGTGCCGCTGTCCGAAGGCATGGATTTTGCCCGCGCCCACCAGCTGCCCATGACGGTCGTCCCGGACGCAGGGCATTTTTTCCACGGAAAGTTACTGGTGTTACGTCAGATCGTGCTGTCGCAGCTGGCTGGGCTGCCGACGGCCTGCCTATAATGGGCGCTACGCCTGTTTCAATCCCCTCATACGACGACGCCCATGCGCTTTACCTTGCCCAAGTTTTCCCGTTTCCGCCTCGCCCCCTTGGCGCTGGGCCTGGCCTTGATGGTTCCTGGCGCGGTCTGGTCGGCCGATGCGCCGGCCCAGCCGGCCGCCCAGGCCGCCGAAACAGCCGCGCCGGCCGCCCCGGTGGGGGTCAGCGCGTTCTCCACGATTCCGGCCCCCGCCCTGGCCGCCAAGGCTTGGCTGACCCTGGACGCCACCAGCGGGCAGATCATTGCCGCGCAAAATCCCGAGATGCCCGTCGAGCCCGCCTCGCTGACCAAGATCATGTCGGCCTACGTGATTTTCCAGGCCCTGGAAAACGGCCGCCTGCAGCTGGATCAGAAGGTTCGCGTATCCGAAAAAGCCTGGAAAACCGAAGGCTCGCGCATGTTCATCGACCCCAACACCGAGGTCTCGGTGGACGAACTGCTGCAGGGCATGCTGGTGCAGTCCGGCAATGACGCCACGGTGGCCCTGGCGGAGGCCGTCGCGGGCAGCGAATCCGCCTTTGCCGCGCTGATGAACCAGCAGGCCAAGGCGCTGGGCATGGCCAACACCCATTTCGTCAATTCCACCGGCCTGCCCGATCCCGACCACACCACCACGGTCGAAGACCTTGCCGTGCTGTCGCGCGCGCTGGTTCAGCGCTTTCCCCAGTACCGGCACTACGACAGCCAAAAAGAATTCACCTATAACAAGATCAAGCAAAGCAACCGTAATCGCCTGTTGTGGGCGGATGAAACCGTCGATGGCCTGAAGACCGGGCACACCCAGTCCGCCGGCTATTGCCTGGTCGCCACGGCCTTGCGCGATGGCCGCCGCGTGGTGTCGGTCATCGTCGGCGCCAACAGCGATGCCGCCCGCACCGAAAGCAGCCTCAAGCTGCTCAACTGGAGCTTCAAGAATTTCGACACCCTCAAGCTTCTGGACAAGGACACGCCCGCCGTGGCGGCGCGCGTCTGGGAAGGCGAGGCCGATACGGTCAATCTGGGGGTTGAGCACCCCCTGTGGGTGACGGTGCCGCGCGGGCAAGCCGAGCACATCAAGACCGAGGCCCGCTACACCCAGCCGCTGATGGCTCCCCTGACCGAAGGCGACAAGGCCGGCACGCTGTTGGTGTCGCTGGACGGCAAGCCCCTGAAGGACGCCCCTTTGCGGGTGATGCAGTCCGTGCCCGAGGCCGGCTTCTTCGGTCGCCTGGTGGACAAGGTTCGCCTGATGTTCGAATAGGCGCGGCATGCCGGAAATCCCCCCCGAAGACTCCCTGATCCAGTATCCCTGCGACTTTCCCATCAAGGTAATGGGGAAGTCGCACGATGCCTTCCTGCCCGCCATGGCCGAGATCGTCCGGTGTTTCGACCCCGGCTTCGACCCGGCCTCGATCGAGGTGCGCCCCAGCCGCAGCGGCAACTACCTGGGGCTGACGCTCACCGTCCGGGTCGAGTCGCGCGCGCAGCTGGATGCGCTGTATCGCGCCCTGCACGGGCACGACCTGGTCTCCGTCGTGCTGTAAAGCCGGCCATGTTGTTGCGTCATCTGGATCGCCCCGCGCCGTATCTGCCGGTGTGGCAGGCCATGCAGGACTTCACCGAGCGGCGCCAGCCCGACACCCCGGACGAACTGTGGCTGGTCGAGCACGCGCCGGTCTATACGCTGGGCCAGGCGGGCCTGGAATTGCACATTCTCAATCCGCACGGCATTCCCGTGGTGCACTGCAACCGGGGCGGGCAGGTGACCTATCACGGGCCGGGCCAGGTCGTGCTGTACACCCTGGTCGATCTGCGCCGCAAGGGCGTCTTCGTGCGCGACTTTGTGGCGCTGCTCGAACGCGCCGTGCTGGCCGTGCTGGCGGACTTCGGCGTGTCCCAGGCGTGCCGCAAGCCCGGGGCCCCGGGCATCTATGTGCCGCAATCGGCCTTGCTTCAACCTCAGGGCGACGCCCTGGCCAAGATCGCCGCCCTGGGGATCAAAGTCCGTCGCGGCTGCGCCTACCATGGGGTGGCCCTGAACGTGGCCATGGATCTGACGCCTTTTGCCGGGATCAACCCCTGCGGCTATGCCGGCTTGCAGACGGTCGACCTGCGCGCCTGCGGCGTGCGGGCCGAGGTGGCCGCTGTTGGTGACGGCCTAGCCCGGCATTTCATGGCGGCCTGGCAGGCTGTTTGATACGCCTCAATACGGGTAAACCCGGTTCGGCGTTCAATAGAAGCCTCTTTGCGAGGTGCCGCCATGTCCGCTGTCCGATCCCTGTTCCGTTTCTCCCGCCTGGGCGCCGCGCTGCTGGCGGTTTCGTGCGCGGCGGCCTGGGCCGCCGCGGGGGCGGATCGGCCCCGGGTCGAGGTGGTGGCCATCCCCGCCGGGGTCTTCAGCTACCAGGCGGCGGGCGAGTTCCTGGATCAGGGCCGTCCGGTGGATGCGCCCCGGGTTCAGGGCCGGGTGCCCGACGGCCGGGTCATGATGCGGCGCCAGGTCAGCCAGGCGGAATACGCGCAGTGCGTCCAGGCGGGGGCCTGCAAACGGCTGGACAAGGGTTTCCGGCACCTGGCGTCGCCGGATTTGCCGGCCGTGGGGGTGAGCTGGGCGGATGCCACGGCGTATGCCGCCTGGCTGTCGCGGGAAACCGGGCAGCGTTGGCGGCTGCCGGACTACACCGAATGGGTGCGGGCGGCGGCCGACCGCTACCGCGAGGAAGGGGCGCTGCCTTCCGATCCCGACAACCCCGCCGTGCGCTGGCTGGCCGAATACGACCGTGAAATCGTGCGCCGCCGGGGCCGCGTCAAGCCCGCCCAGCCCTTTGGCCATTTCGGTCTGAATACGCTGGGCATGAGCGACATGGGCGGCAATGTCTGGGAATGGACCAACACCTGCTTCGCCAGCCACAGCGTGGGCGCGCTGCCCCTGGCCCCCAGGGAAAACTGCGGTGTGCGCATCCTGGCGGGCGCGCACGTCGCCGCGATGCCGGACTTCATCCGCGACCCGCGCAATGGGGCGTGCTCCATCGGCCTGCCGCCGGCCAATCTGGGGTTTCGCCTGGTGCGCGACGCATAGGCGCGTTGCGCATGGCCGCCCGCCGGGCGGCATCGGCCCGCGCCAGGCCGCAGGACGCCCTTTTGTTTGCGCCACATCAAGTCTTTGCAAAGACATCTGAATCTGGGCTGAACGCGTTTGATCTAGCGCAACCAGGGTTAACCCCAGGCATGACAAGATGGAATCGTCGAAGAAAACGACGTAACCAAAGGGAGTTATCTATGAAGGCATTTCGTTTGTGTCTGGCTGCTTCGGCGCTGGCGTCCTTGTTGGCTGGTGGCGTGGCGGTGGCCGACCCCGCCGACCAGCTGGAGCACATCCGCCCCGTGCTGGTTGCGCCGCCTCATGTGATGGAACACGAACAGGCCACCACGGCCAAGCCGCGTGTCGTCGAATTCACCATGACGATCGAAGAAAAACAAATCGTCATCGACGAGGAAAACGGCACCACGCTGCAGGCCATGACCTTCAACGGCACGATGCCCGGCCCCACCATGGTGGTGCACGAAGGCGACTATGTGCAGCTGACCCTGATCAATCCCACGTCCAATACGTTGGAACACAATATCGACTTCCATGCCTCGACCGGGGCGCTGGGCGGCGGCGGCCTGACCGTCATCAAACCGGGCGAGCAGACCGTGCTGCGCTTCAAGGCCGACCGCACCGGGGCCTTCGTCTATCACTGCGCCCCCGAGGGCATGGTGCCCTGGCACGTAGTCTCGGGCATGAGCGGCACCCTGGTGGTGCTGCCGCGCGAAGGCTTGACCGATGGCCATGGCAAGAAGCTGGCCTACGACAAGATGTACACCATCGGTGAATTCGATCTCTACATCCCCAAGGACGAAGACGGCAACTTCAAATCCTACGACACGCCGCTGGAAAGCTACGGCGATACGGTGGAGGTGATGCGCGGCCTGGTGCCCTCGCACGTGGTGTTCAACGGCAAGGTCGGCGCCCTGACGGGCGAAGGCGCTTTGCCCGCGAAGGTGGGTGAAACCGTCGTGTTTGTCCACTCGTCGGCCAACCGCGACACGCGCCCCCACCTTATTGGCGGCCATGGGGATTATGTCTGGGATGGCGGCAAGTTCGCCAATGCGCCGCTGAAGAACCTGGAAACCTGGTTCATCCCGGGCGGCGCGGCCGGCGTGGCCATGTACACCTTCAAACAGCCCGGTGTGTATGCCTATGTGAACCACAACCTGATCGAGGCCTTTGAACTGGGCGCCGCGGGCCACGTCAAGGTGGACGGCAAGTGGGACAACGACCTGATGAAGCAGGTGCAGGCCCCGGGCCCCATCCCGGCCGCCAAGCAGTAGCCCGGCCAGGGCGGCGTCCGATGGCTTGCGGCCCCGGGCGCCGCCGCAAGGGCTGTTTTTGATCGAACCGCCGGCCGATTGGCCGACCCAGGGCGCCTGGACAAAAGCAAGACGCCCCTACCGGAGGAAACCATGTTGAAAACCCTGAGTATTGCCGCCCTGAGCCTGGCGCTGGCCCCGGCCCTGTCGATGGCCAGCGATGCCGGCACCTTGAAGCAAGGTGAAAAACTGTACAAGTCGTCGTGCGTGGCCTGCCACAGCACCGGGGCGGCCAATGCCCCGAAGCTCGGCAATAAAAAGGCCTGGGATCCGATCATCGCCCGCGGCATGGACGAGATGATGTCGGTGGCCACCAACGGCAAAGGCGCCATGCCCGCGCGGGGCGGCACCAAGGCCGACGACGCCGCTTTGCGCGCAGCCGTGGAATACATGGTCAGCCGCGTCAAGTAAAGTTAAGTTGAGTTAAGTTAAGGCGGATCAGTCGTCCGCCAGGCGGTGCAGGCCCTGGAAGCTGAAGGCGGCGGTGCGCTGGCCCGGGGCGTAGACGTCCCAGCGCACGGCGTCGCCGCTGAAGTCCATGTCGGCGGTGGCCAGGGTGTTTTCCTGGTCGGTGTCGTGAGCCGACAGGCGCAGGATGGGTTCCTGGGCGTCGCCCGTGTCGGCCAGAATGTCCAGGGCCGGCGTGTCCAGGCGCAGGAGTTCGTCCCCCCGCGCCTGGCGCCGGCTCGACGAGGCCGTGACCACCTGCGGCAAGTCTTGCTGGCTGTCGTGGATGGCGTGGTTGGCATGCAGCAGCCGGGCCTGGCGCACCCGCTGCACCGAAACGGCCTGCTGGCTGAATTCCACACTGTAGATGCCCGCCGGGCCCGGCTGCCCCAGGCCCAGGTGAAAGGCGCCCATGCGGGGCTGCGCGTGCAGCAGGGCGATGGCCTGGGCGGGGCTTTGCGTGGCCAGCACGGCCCGCGTCAGCACCATGCGCGGCAGGCCTGTGGCCCGCGCGCGCCGCGCGCGGATGTTGTTGACGGTCACCCCCAGACCCGCCTGGTTGACGGCCAGGGTGTGTCCGGGCAGCGACCCCGGATAGAGAAACGAGATGAAGCTGGGGGCGTCGATGGGCCGCACCCAGCCCAGCCCGCAGAACCCCGCGAAGCCCGGGTCGCCGTCTTCGTTGTGGCTGAGGCGCTGGGGCGCCAGCACGGTGGTGCAGCCATCGGGGGCCATGGCCCAGAGATCCCCCCGGCAATTCCAGAGAAAGACGTCCTCGTAGGGCAGACCCAGGCCGTCGGCCAGGCCGGCGAGCTCGCGTTGAATCCAGGGGAAGTGCTGATGCACCAGCGCCTGGACGGCCTGGATGTCGGCGGCGCCCCGGAACCGCATGACTTGCGCCCAGGCGGGGGAATGCACCAGGTGCCGCTGGCAGGCGGCGGCGCCCCAGCGCCCCAGCGCCATGCCGATTTCGTAGTGGGTGCCGTGGGCGTCGACCCAGGCTAATGGGCAGTGTGCAGCGTTGAACATAAGTGGTTTTAAAGGTAAGCCCCGGTTTTCTGCAGGTGGTCTTCGGCTTGCGCCAAGGCCGTGATGGCTGCCTCGCCGCTGCGCGCCAGCCATTGCTGGGCCAGCATTTCGACCAGGGATTGGATGGCTACCGTGGAGGGAAAAAAAGAGTGCCCCTGAGTGGGGAAGGTCAGGATGTGGTCGGCCTGCAGGGCGATGGGCGCGACCTGGCTGTCGCAGAGCGCCATGACCGTGCAGTCTCGCGCCCGGGCGGTTTCGGCGACCTGCAGGATTTCGCGTGAATAGGGGGCGAAGCTGATGAGCAGCACGGTGTCGCCGGCCTGCAGGTGGTGCAGATCCAGGCTGAGTGTACCCCCGGCGTTGTGCAGCAGGCCGATGTCCCGGCGAAACAGGCTGCATAGATAGTACAGGCTGAAGGCTGGGGCATGGCAGGAGCGAAAGCCGGCCACCAGTACGCGGCCGGCCTGCAGCAGGTGGCTGACCGCCCGTTGCATGGCCTGGCGGTTGCCGGGTTCCAGGGCGTGCAGATTGTGGGTTTGCTGGTGGATGGCGTTGTGCCAGGCGGTTTGATCGGGTTCGGTGCGATCCACCAGGGATTGCGCCCGCGCCGCATAGCCGCCGGGGCGCTGTTGGAGGTCGCGCGTGAACACGGATTTCAGGGCGTCCCAGCCGGCGAAGCCCAGATGCTGGGCCAGGCGCACCAGCGTGGCGGGCTGCACGCCGGCCAGCAGGGCCAATTTGCGGGCGGACAGGGTGGAGACCTGGGCGGGATGGTCGATGAGGTAGCGCGCGCTGGCCTTGAACTGGGGGCTGAGTGTTGCGTACTGGGCCTGGATGTGCTGGATCAGTTCATCTGGGGAGTGTGGGGAGGACATGACAGAAACCACGCAGGTTGACTGAAAAGGATATGAATCGAATGTTTCTTGATATATGATATACGAAACATCTGTTGATGTCCCTGGCGAGTGCGCCAGTAGAGAGACCAGAAATGACCCATGTATTCCATCGTAATCCCCAGCATACGCTGAAACGCGCGGTGCGCGGGCAGGGGATTTCCCTGTTCGACGCGGATGGCCGCGCTTACCTCGATGCCTCGGGCGGCGCGGCGGTGTCCTGCCTAGGACATGGCCACCCGGACGTGATCGCCGCCATCAAGGCCCAGCTGGATCAGGTGGCTTATGCGCATTCGTCCTTCTTTACCACCCAGGCCTGCGAAGACCTGGCCGATTTCCTGGCGCAGCGGGCGCCGGGCGACCTGGATCATGTGTATTTTGTCTCCGGGGGCTCCGAAGCGGTCGAGGCCGCCTTGAAGCTGGCGCGCCAGTATTTCGTGGAACAGGGCGAGCCCGAACGCAGCCAGTTCATCGCCCGCCGTCAAAGCTATCATGGCAACACCCTGGGGGCCTTGGCCATTGGCGGCAATGCCTGGCGGCGCAGACCGTTCCTGCCCTTGCTGGTGCCGGCGCACCATGTCTCGCCCTGCTATGCCTATCGGGATCAGCGCCCCGGCGAAACCGAGGAAGCCTATGCCCAGCGCCTGGCCGACGAACTGGACGCCATGATTCAATCCGTCGGCCCGGGCCGGGTGGCGGCGTTCGTCGCCGAAACCGTGGTGGGGGCCACGGCGGGGGCCGTGCCGCCGGTGCGCACCTATCTGCAGCGCATCCGCCAGGTGTGCGACCGCCACGGGGTGCTGCTGATCCTGGATGAAGTCATGGCGGGCATGGGGCGCACGGGGCATTTGTTCGCCTGCGCCGAAGACGGGGTCGCGCCCGACATCCTGACGGTCGCCAAGGGCCTGGGGGCCGGCTATCAGCCCATCGGGGCCATGCTGGCCAGCCGCCGCATTTACGACGCCATCGTGCGGGGCAGCGGGTTTTTCCAGCATGGTCACACCTATATGGGGCATGCCACCGCGTGCGCCGCCGCCCTGGCCGTGCAGCGGGTGATCGAGCGCGACGGGCTGCTGGCCAATGTGCTGGCGCGCGGCGACCAACTGCGCGCCAGCCTGCGGGCAGCCTTTGCCGATCATCCCAACGTGGGGGACATCCGGGGGCGCGGCCTGTTCGTGGGCATCGAGTTCGTGCAGGATCGCGCCGCCAAGACGGTGCTGGATCCGGCCCTGAAGACCCACGCCCGGCTCAAGCGGCAGGCCATGGAAAACGGCCTGATGATGTACCCCATGGGCGGTACGATAGATGGGGCGCATGGTGACCATGTGCTGTTGGCACCGCCATTCATCTGCACGCCCGCCGATATCGACGAGATCGTTGTGCGGCTGGATCGCACCGTGCGCCAGGTGCTGCCCGCGTAGTCTTGCTGTCCAGACCGCTTTGTTTTCAGGATGCTTCCATGGCCCGACTTTCCTACGCAGATTTGAAGCACGGCCCGGCGGCCGGCCTGGCGCAGCGCATCGCTGCCGAGCGCGGCAGTGTCCTGCACCTGTACCAGATGCTGCTGCACAGCCCTTCGGTTGCCGAAGGCTGGCTGACCTACCTGACCGCCATCCGCCAGAAAAGCAGCCTGGATGGCGCGCTGCGCGAACTGGTCATCATGCGCATCGCCCACCTGAATCGCGCCCCCTACGAAGCCGACCAGCACGCCCCCATCGCCCTGCGCGAAGGGTTGCGCCAGGATCAGCTGGATGCGCTGGCGGCGGCGCGCCCGCCGCTGGCGCTGTTCGATGGCCGCCAGCGCGCTGTGCTGGCCTATGCCGATGCCATGACCCTCGCGGTGCAGGTGCCCGATGAGGTGTTCGCCGCCGTCAGGCAGGCGTTTTCCGACCAGGAATTGATCGAGCTGACGGCCACTGTCGCCGCCTACAACATGGTGTCGCGGTTTCTGGAAGCCCTGCAGGTGCATTCGGACGACGCCCGCTGATCCCCGCGCCGTCCGCGCCCGCTTTGTCGGCGCAGGGGCCTATCGCTCCCACAGCACGTCGCCGACCCCGGCGGCGCGGTTCAGGTAGCGCGCCAGCACGAAGCACAGGTCGGACAGGCGGTTCAAATAATGCAGCACCGGCGGATTGACCGTGTCCTGGCGGGACAGGGTGACCACGGCGCGTTCGGCCCGGCGGGCGATGGTGCGCGCCACATGCGCCTGGGCCGCCGCCGGACAGCCGCCGGGCAGGATGAATTCCTGCAGCGGCCCCAGCGCGGCGTTGTAATGCTGCAGGGCCTGATCCAGCCGCTGGGTGTGGGCGTCCGTCAGGGCCGTCCAGCCGGGGATGCACAGTTCGCCGCCCAGATCGAACAGATCGTGCTGGATGCGCTTGAGCAGGGCGTCCACGTCATCGGGCAGGGGATGGGTGCGCCATACGCCCAAGGCGCTGTTCAGCTCATCCACGTCGCCCAGCGCCGCGATGCGCGGCGCGTCCTTGGATACCCGGGTCTTGTCTCCCAGGCCGGTGGTGCCGTCATCCCCGGTGCGGGTGGCGACGATGGAAACGCGCAGCGACATGGTGTCTTCCTTGGATAGGGGGCGGCCCCGGGGCTTGCCGCCGGGGCGGTGGATCAGTCGTCCGTGGCCAGGCGCTGCAGGGCCTCGCCCGTGACGCGCACGACGCGCCAGTCGTCCAGGATTTCGGCCCCGTGGTGTTTGTAGAAATCAATGGCGTTCTGGTTCCAGTCCAGCACCACCCACTCGAAGCGGCCGCAGCCGAGTTCCACCGCCAGGGCCGCCAGGTGTTTGAGCACCCAGCCGCCCAGGCCGCGGCCCCGGTGGGCGGGCGAGATATACACGTCCTCCAGGTACAGGCCCCGGCGATCCAGGAAGCTGGAGTAGTTGTGAAACCACATGATGTACGCGACCGGGGCGCCGGGCGCCGTGTCGGGGGTGATCACCAGCGCGTGGGCGGCCGCCTGGGGGCCGAAGAAGCTGGCCCGCAGGCTGTCGTGCGTGGCTTTGAAAATGTCCGTCAGTTTCTCGAAGGTGGCCATTTCCATCATCAGCGCGTGGATGGCGGGGATGTCGGCTTCGGTGGCGGGGCGCAGGGTGTAACCAGGGATGGCGTTGGGCAAGGTCGGGCTCGGTTTTACGTTATGCTTGGCGGCAAAGGGGCCGTTGGCCGGCGGGGTGGCCTGCCGTGTGGCGGCGCCCGGTGCCAAGAGGCTAGAGTTTATCCCATGATGCTTCGTTTTTTTTCGATGGCCCTGCCGGCGTTGGCGGCGTTGGCACTGTCGGCCCCCGCCGCGCAGGCCCGGGCCGCCGCCCCGTCCGTGCCGAACCTTCAGGTGCTGGGCCAGGTGGCCCAGGCCCAGCCCGTGCAGGCCCGGGCCAGCGGCCAGGTGGTGCGTATCACGCCGACGGCGGGCAAGATCGCCATCCGGCATGGGGCCATCCCCAAGCTGGAATTGCCCGCCATGACGCTGGTGTACCACCTGGATGTCGTCCTGCTGGACGGGATCGTCGTGGGCGATATAGTCGAATTCACCGCCCAGCGGGCCAATCAGCAGTACCGGATCATCGCCCTGAAGAAAAAATAGGCGGCGCCGGCCACTGTGTTTTCACAGCACGTAGCGCGCCAGATCCTGGCTGCCGGCGGTTTCCGATAGCTTGTCATTGACGTATTCGGTGTCGATCACCACGGCCTGTTCGCCCGGGTTGGCGGCTTCGAAAGACAGGTCTTCCAGCAGTTTTTCCATGATGGTGTACAGCCGCCGCGCACCGATGTTCTCGGTGCGCTCGTTGACCTCGAAGGCCAGTTCCGCCAGGCGGCGGATGCCGCTGTCGGTAAATTCCAGAGCCACGTCCTCGGTGGCCATCAGGGCGCAGTATTGCTTGGTCAGGGACGCGTCCGTCTTGCTCAGGATGCGCACGAAATCATCCGTGCTCAGGGAATCCAGCTCGACGCGGATGGGAAAGCGGCCCTGCAGCTCCGGGATCAGATCCGAAGGCCGCGACAAATGGAACGCCCCCGACGCAATGAACAGGATGTGATCGGTGCGCACCATACCGTATTTGGTGTTGACGGTGGTGCCTTCCACCAGTGGCAGCAGGTCGCGCTGCACGCCTTGGCGCGACACGTCCGCCCCGCCGGTTTCCTGGCGGGCGGCGATCTTGTCGATTTCATCCAAAAACACGATGCCGTGCTGTTCGACCAGTGTCACCGCCTGGGTGCGCAGATCGTCCTCGTTGATGCGTCGGGCGGCTTCTTCCTCGACCAGCAGGCGGAAGGCTTCCTTGACCGGCAGCTTGCGCGATTTGGTCTTGCCCTGCGACAAGCCGGCGAACATGCCGCGCAGCTGCTCGGTCATTTCCTCCATGCCCGGCGGGGCCATGATTTCCATGTGCGGTTGGGCCTGGGCCACTTCGATGTCGATCATTGTGTCATCCAGCCGGCCCTCGCGCAGGCGCTTGCGGAATTTCTGGCGGGTGTCGTTTTCCTCGCGCTCGGGTTCGCCGTGGGCGTTGCGCGGCGGCGGCAGCAGCGCGTCCAGGATGCGATCCTCGGCGGCGTCTTCGGCCTGGGTGCGCACGCGGCGAGTCTCGGTTTCACGGGTCTGCTTGACGGCGACTTCGACCAGATCGCGCACGATGGTGTCCACGTCGCGGCCCACATAGCCGACCTCGGTGAATTTAGTGGCTTCGATCTTGATGAAGGGCGCGTTGGCCAGGCGCGCCAGACGGCGGGCGATTTCAGTCTTGCCCACGCCGGTGGGGCCGATCATCAGGATGTTCTTGGGGACGATTTCGTGGCGCAGGGGCTCGGCCACCTGCTGGCGGCGCCAGCGGTTGCGCAGCGCCACGGCCACGGATCGCTTGGCCTTGTCCTGGCCGACGATGTGCTTGTCCAGTTCCGACACGATTTCTTTTGGGGTCATGGGGGTGGCAGACATGGCGGGCCTTATAGGGTTTCGACGGTGTGGTTCAGGTTGGTGTAGATGCACAGCTCCCCGGCGATTTCCAGGGATTTCTTGACGATCTCGGCGGGCGTCATGTCGGTGGCCTCCAGCAGGGCGCGCGCGGCGGACTGCGCATAGGCCCCGCCCGAGCCGATGGCGGCGATGCCGTGTTCCGGTTCCAGCACGTCGCCGTTGCCGGTCAGGATCAAGGTGTGCTCTTGGTCGGCCACGATCAGCATGGCCTCCAGGCGGCGCAGCACGCGGTCGGTGCGCCAGTCGCGGGTCAGCTCGACGGCGGCGCGCATCAGGTGGCCCTGGTGTTTTTCCAGCTTGGCCTCGAAGCGTTCCTGCAGGGTGAAGGCGTCGGCGGTGGCGCCGGCAAAGCCGGCCAGCACCTTGTCGTGGTACAGGCGGCGGATTTTTCGGGCAGTGCCCTTGATGACGATATTGCCCAGGGTGACCTGGCCGTCGCCGCCCAGGGCGACCTCGTTGCCGCGGCGGACGCAGACGATGGTAGTGGCGTGAAATTGTTCCATGGTGTTCTCTTGGTCCAAGACCATGGACATGGGGGCGGAATGGGGAAATTCAAGGCGTGGCCGGCTGGACGAAGCGGGCGCGGCCTGGATGCTTTCTTGGGAAATCTTATTTGGCGATACCCAGGAAAACGGCCAGGCAGCGCTCGACTTGAACCAGCGTGGCCGTGTCGAGATGGCCAAAGGCCGTCCCTATTTTCTTGCGTCGTACCGTCAGCGCTTTGTCAATCATGACTTGCGAGGGCTTTTGCAAGCCGTTCTCCGCATCCGGGTCGACGTCGATGCGAAGCAGTGGCGCGGAGACTCGCGTGCTGCTTATCGGCAGCACGGTCACACTGGTGTGCTCGGCGAACAGATCGGCCTGGATCACCAGGGCAGGTCTTGGCTTGCCAAAATCGCCTTGCGTCGCAATGGTCACGAGCGCGCCACGCAGGTTTTGATGCGCCATCAATCGTCCCAGCCGTCTATATCGGCAATGGCTTCACTCATCAATTCGTCCAAGTGCGCGTCGGCCCGGTCTGCTTCAGCCGCCAAGCGGCATTGGCGACGGCATTCTTCCGCAAAACCGGGTTGTCGCGTGTCTGGAACCCAGAGTTGCACCGGCCGTAGTCCGGCCCTGCGCAGGGTCTTCCGGTGCTTTTGCACGCGCGTGTTGACATGTGCGGCCGCCATCGTTTGACTCCCTGTATTGCGTGACATGAAACATGTTACTTGGCCCGTTCGTTACATGCAACGGATTGGTGCCGTTCCGCGATGTGCGTTTGTTCAGGGCCTGCCGGTCGCCGCAGGGCAGGGCGAGGGCATCGCTCGCGCGGCGTGGGGGTCTTTTTTGCCGCCGGGCCGCCCCAAGGCAAAAACGGCCCCCTCGGGGGGCAGCAAGCGGGCGCAGCCCGTGCCGCGTGAGGGTCTTTTTGTGCGTGTCTGGCACGGGGCCGTCCGTGCCAGACACCGGGGAGCGCTTGGTTAATCCCCGTACAGCTTCTGGCGCATTTCGCGGCGTTCCTGGGCTTCCAGGGACAAGGTGGCGGTGGGCCGGGCGAGCAGGCGCGGGATGCCGATGGCTTCGCCGGTTTCTTCGCACCAGCCGTATTCGCCGGAGTCGATGCGGGCGATGGACTGCTGGACTTTTTTGAGCAGCTTGCGCTCGCGGTCGCGGGTGCGGAGTTCCAGCGCGTGTTCTTCCTCGATGGTGGCGCGGTCTGCCGGGTCGGGCACGTATTGGGTTTCGCGCAGGTTTTCGGTGGTGGCGCCTGCGTTGGTCAGGATTTCGTGTTCGAGCTGGTGCAGGCGTTCGCGGAAGAAAGCCAGCTGGGCGTCGTTCATGTAGTCCTGTTCGGGCATCGCCAACAGTTCCTTTTCGGTCAGTATCTTGGCCGATGGTTTGGTGCTGGATTTGTTAGCCATGTGGTGTCCTTTTTATGTGCCGAGGCCGGTCGTCCGCATCCCGTGGATACAGCGGGGCAGCGCGGGGCGGGGGGGCGGTCAGGCCAGGCATTGTTCAAGCCCCTGGGTAAAGATGTCTTGAGGCAGTTTACGGCCAATGAACACCAGGCGGGTATTCGGCTTTTCACTGGCTTTCCAGGGGCTGCCGGGTTCGGCCCCCATCATCATGTGCACGCCCTGGAAGATCATGCGGCGGTTGATGCCCTTGATGTAGAGAATGCCCTTGTAGCGCAGCAGGTCGGGCCCGTAGACCTGGACGATGCCGCCCAGGAAGTCTTCCAGGCGTTCGGGGTCGAATGCCTTGTTGGAGCGGAACACGAAGGCGCCGATCTCGTCGCTGTGGTGGGCGTGATGATGGTCGTGACCGCAGCTGGGGCCGCATTCGTGGTAGCCGTCCTCGTCGTCGTGGTCATGGTCGTGGTGGCCATGATCATGATGGTCGTGGTGCGCGTGGCCGTGGGCGTCTTCTTCGGCCAGGAATTCCGGGTCGATGTCCAGGATGGCGTCCAGGTCGAAGCCGCTGACATCCAGCAAGGTATTCAGATCGGTCTCGCCGAAGTGCGCCGGGGTGATGGACGCGCGCGGATTGATGCGCACCAGGCGGGCGCGCAGGGCGTCGTAGTCGGCCTCGTTGACCAGGTCTTTCTTGGAGATCAGGATGCGGTCGGCGAAACCGACCTGGCGCTGGGCTTCTTCCTGGCGATCCAGCGTGGCCATGCCGTGCTTGGCGTCCACCACGGTGATGACGGCATCCAGCCGGTAGGTTTCGGCGATGTCGTCGTCCATGAAGAAGGTCTGGCACACGGGGCCGGGGTTGGCCATGCCGGTGGTCTCGATGATGACCCGGTCGAACTGGATGGCGCCGCTCCGGCGGCGGTCGGCCAGGTCGTTGAGCGTGCGGATCAGGTCGCCGCGCACCGTGCAGCAGACGCAGCCGTTGGAGAGTTCGATGATCTGTTCGTCACGGTCTTGCACCAGCACATCGTTGTCGATGTTTTCTTCGCCGAATTCATTCTCGATGACCGCGATGCGCTGGCCGTGGAATTCGGTCAGGATGCGGCGCAGCAAGGTGGTCTTGCCCGCCCCCAGGAACCCGGTCAGGACGGTGACGGGGATCATGGCGTCAGTGGATTTGTCGGGGGTTGCGGCGTTCATGGGTTTTCTCTGTGCGATGCGACGAGCTGCCAAAAGGCTTAGGGGTTTTGGGCCTTGCCAGGGGGCCGTGCGACAAGCGTTCGATTACATCATAGGCCGCGCGCTAGGGCAAACAATTTCGGGCCATGATGCCAGCCTGCGATTACATCATAGGCTGTGGCTTAGGGCAAACAGGGCCTGCTTTATGCTGCCCGGGACTAGCGCCCGTTGGGCTGGCCGAATTGGTCTATGACTGGTCCGATGTCAGTGAAGTTTATGGCAGTGTCGCCCACAAGACGCGCTTTCCGACGATCAAGAACCGCTATTCCGCCGGCATGGGGACGGCGCTGCCCAACCCGGATTTGCGCCCCGAGGTCGCCCGCCATGTGGAACTGGGTTGGCGCGGGACGCCCTGGCCCCGGGCGCAGGCCGAAATCGCCTTGTTCTACAGCGATGTCAAAGATCCCATCCAGAACGAGCTGATCCCCGGGCCTTGCGTCGACAACAAGGGCGTGCCGGGGCTGTGCAGCCATGCGAACAATATCGGCCGCGCGCATCCGAGGTGTCGAACTGGATTTCACGCAAGCCTTCGGCGAGCGCTGGGCGGCCGGCGTGGCCTATACCTGGATGCAGCGCGACAACCTGAGCGATCCCAATGTCCCGTTGACCGATGTGCCGCGCCACCGGGTCTTTGCCCACCTGGACTGGAAGCCCGCCGCCCGCTGGAGCGCTCAAGCGACGGTCGAGGCGGAATCCGGCCGGACGGTCGCCTACGACAAGACCCATATGGATCTGGCGGGCTACGCGATTCTGGGCCTGAAGGCGACCTACGAACCGCGCAAGGACGTGAGCGTGAGCGCTGGTGTGCGCAACGCCCTGGACAAGTATTATGAGCTTTCGGATGGTTATCCCATGCCCGGCCGAACCTGGTTCGTGAATGGTATCTACCGCTTCTGACCCGCTTGGAGACACTGTCATGGATTCCATCACACTACCGATTGCCGCGATCGTGCACGATCACGAGGATGAGGCCGACCAACTCCTGCAAGGCTTGGTGGCGGATCTGCGCCGCCAGGGCCTGGACGTACGGGGGCTGGCCATGGTGAAGCACGGAGCCGGCCATGGCCGGGTGCGCCGCTGTCTGCAGGACGTCCACACCGGCGAGCGCTTCTTGATTTTCCAGGACTTGGGGGCGGGTTCGCAGGCGTGCTGTCTGGACATCACGCGCCTGGCCGCGGCCAGCGGGGTTCTGCGCGCGGCGATTCAGGCCCGCCCGGCGTTGGCCGTGGTCAACCGCTTTGGCCGCCAGGAGGCATCCGGCGGCGGCTTCGTGCAGGAAATCCTGGGCCTGATCGAGGCGGACATTCCCGTGCTGACCATCGTGGCGGGGGAATTCCTCGCCGATTGGCGCCGCTTTACCGGTGGATTGGGCGAAGAATTGCCCGCCAGCGAACCGGGCTTGCGCGCCTGGGCCGGGCGCTGGACTGGCTCGTCCCCCAGGTGCGGACGCTGCCGCTCCTGGGGCGTCTGGCGGGGCGCGGCGGCAGACCGGCGTGCCTTATGCGTTGGTCGATGTGGATTGTGACAGGCCCCGCCGAGGCGTTGCCGCCGACCATCGAGGATCTGGATTTCGCCAGCTTGTACCGCAACCACATGGCCCGTGCCGGGCAGTCGCCCAAACAGGCCAGCGACTGGGATGCGCGGATCCGATTCGGCCGCCAACCCTGCACCTGGCCTGGGAGGACGACTGGGCGCAAGTCCCCGTCTGCGATATTGCCGTGGCGTCGCGGGCGTCCAACGTGGCCGACATAGCCGGCGCGGCGTCCTTCGAGGTGTTTGCCGCCCGGGTGTCATGGACGTATCCAGACCTGGCCGTTGACGAGCTGGATCGCCTGCGCGCTTGGTATGATGTCAACCCGGCCCAGGCCGCATCCGGCGGCGCCGCGATGCGCTGGGCCTATATCTACTGGGAAAAACCCATATCATGAAAACAAGTGCCCGCAATTTTTTTTCCGGCGTCGTCACCGATCTGCAGCGAGGGGTGGTCAATGATGCGGTCAGCATCCAGCTGGCCGGCGGGCAGCAACTGCATGCGATCATCACATGCGGCAGTGCCCAGACCTTGGCGCTCAAAACCGGCGGCGAGGTGTTCGCTCTGGTGAAATCTTCTTCCGTCATCCTGGTGGCCGAGGACGGCCCCACGCGGTTTTCGGCGCGCAACTGCCTGAGCGGCCGCATCACGCGCCTGGAAACCGGCGCGGTCAACACCGAGGTCGTGCTCGATTCCGACGGCCTGACCCTGGCGGCCATCATCACCAATGAAAGCGCCCAGAACCTGGGCCTGGCCGTCGGCACTTCGGTCAAGGCGATTTTCAAGGCGTCCAGCGTGATCGTCGGGGTCGCGGGCTGATCGCCTGTCCGTCGGGCCGATCCGCCCCTGCGCGGGGGTTTACGCGGACTGTTCAGGGGCGGGTTGCCGGCATTGGGTGCAGATGGCGCGCAGTTCGGTTTCGTGGCCCGCCAGGGTAAAGCCCGCCCGGGCCACGCAATCGGCCAGGCGCTGGCCCAGCGCCGGGTCGCTGAGTTCGGCCACGCTGCCGCAGCGGGTGCAGACGACCAGCAGGTCGTGGGGGTCGCCCCCCGCATCGCTGCAGGCGCTCCAGGCGCTGATGGCGTCCAGGCGGTGGATCAAACCCTGCTCGGTCAGGAAATCCAGCGCCCGGTAGACCGTGGGCGGCGCGGCGCCGGGCTGGGCGGCCCGCAGCGCGTCCAGCAGCTCGTAGGCTTTCATGCTGCCAGGGTGGCGCAGCAGGGTTTCCAGTACCAGCCGCCGCAGCGGGGTCAAACGTGAGCCGCGCTGTTCGCACAGCGATTGGGCGGTCTGCAACTGCCGGGCAACTGCCGAGGCGGAATGATGATGGGTACTCATGATGGTTATGTTATATCATAACGATTCATTTTTTCGATTCTGCCCGCCATGCCGCCTTTTTCTTCCCGCCCCGATCGTTACCGGGGCTCATCCCTGCTGTTGTCGGCGGCCCAGCGCATGCGGCGCGCCGCCTTGGCGGTGGCCGTGTTGTGGGGGCTCACCGGGTGGGCCTTGCAATGGTGGTAGGGGCCGCCGCGCCGGCGGAGCCAGAGGGTGCGCCGCATGTCGCGGCGGCGCCCGCCATCGCGCTGCGCCAAGTCTGGCTGGGCTGGCACGACCGCATTGCCTTGCGGGATGTCAGCGGCGCGTTCGCCCAGGGCGCGCTGACCGCGCTGGTGGGGCCCAATGGCGCGGGCAAGTCCACTTTGCTGAAGGCGCTGGATGGCCGGCTCAACGCCCTGCGCGGGCAGGTGCGCATTCGCCCGGATCTGGCCCGCCACCTGGCCTGCCTGCCGCAGTCGGCCGAACTCGACCTCAGTTTTCCCATCAGCACCTTCGACCTGGTGGCGCTGGGGGCCTGGCATCGTCTGGGGGCCTGGCGCGGCATGGGGGCGGCGGATCGTGATGCCGTCGAGGCGGCGCTGGACGCCGTGGGCCTGGGCGGCTTCGGCCGCCAGCCCGTGGATACCCTGTCGGGCGGCCAGTTGCAGCGGGCTTTGTTTGCCCGCCTGATGTTGCGCGATGCGCAGATCATCCTGCTGGACGAACCGTTTGCCGCCGTGGATCGCGCCACCACCGAAGACCTGCTGGCCCTGTTGCACAAGTGGCATGGGCAGGGCCGCACCATCGTGGCCGTTTTGCACGACCTGGACATGGTGCATCAGCATTTCCCCGACACCCTGCTGCTGGGCGGACAGGTGGTCGATTGGGGGCCGACCGGCCGGGTGCTGAGTCCGGCCAACCTGCACTTGGCGCGACACCTGTGCGCCGGGGGGCTGGCATGATGTCCGCGTGGGATTTCCTGGTACAGCCTTTTATTGATTTCAGCTTCATGCGCCGGGCGTTGGCCGGGGCCTGGGCCTTGGCCTTTGCGGCCGGGCCGCTGGGGGTGTTTCTGGTGCTGCGCCGCCTGAGCCTGATGGGCGACGCGATGGCGCATGCCATCCTGCCCGGCGTGGCGGTCGGGTTTCTGACCGCCGGCCTGTCCATGACGGCCATGACCCTGGGCGGGCTGCTGACCGGGATTGTCGTGGCGCTGCTGGCCGGTCTGGTGTCGCGCCTGACGCCGCTGCGCGAAGATGCCAGCTTTGCCGCTTTTTACCTGGTGTCGCTGGGCCTGGGGGTGTTGCTGGTGTCGCTCAAGGGCACCAACCTGGACTTGATGCATGTGTTGTTCGGCACGGTGCTGGGCCTCAGTGCCGCCGCGCTGTTGCTGGTCACGCTGGTCAGCAGCGTGACCCTGCTGGCGCTGGCGGCCATGTTCCGGGTGCTGGTCACCGAATGTCTGGATCCGATGTTCCTGCGCGCCGAAGGCCGCGCGGGGGCCTGGGCGCATATGGGGTTTTTGTTGCTGCTGGTGCTGAACCTGGTGGCGGGCTTCCAGGTGCTGGGGACTTTGATGGTGGTCGGCATCATGATGCTGCCCGCCACCGCCGCCCGGTTCTGGGTGCGTTCGGTGGGCGGGCAGATGGTGCTGGCGGCGATCCTGGGAGCATTAGCCTCCTATGCGGGCCTGCTGTTGTCGTATTACGCGGATCTGGCCGCTTCGCCGTCCATCATTCTGGCTGCCGGGGTGCTGCATTTCGTGTCGGTGGGCCTGGGGCCGCGCGGCGGGCTGCTGCAGGCGGCGCGCCAGTCTCGGGCGCGGCGCGCCCGGCTGCTGCGGTCTCTGGAAAACATGCCATGACCTTGTCCTTGTCCGTCTGAAGTGACGGGGAACTCCCCCAGTGCCGCTATCTTTGCCTGCCGTTGTTCATACAGGATGATGCCGCGCGCACGGCCCTTGGCGGTTTTCACAGCGCGCCCCCGAAAAGAACGAGGATCGGCCGCCGGTTTCCCGTTAAAATCACGCAGATCGGCCTAGCACGGGTGATACAAATGCTGACAACAAATCATACAGATTCCCAAGTCTCGTCCGGCCGTCTGTGCGGGATGCCGTTGTTTGTTTGGGTCTGTTTATCCTTTCTGCTGGCCATCGTGGTGGCCGGCTTATCCTTGGGCGTGTTCGTGTTTGTGCTTTTGGCCATGCAGCGCTTGATGGCCTGATTTTGTCCATCCACCGCGCGGTCGCCTCCTTTCTGAAAAACGCCGGTGCACTGTATCTGGTGCAGATCATCACGTTGCTGGCCCCTTTGCTGGAAATTCCCCTGCTGGCGCGCACACTGGGGGTGAGTCTGTATGGCCAGATTCTGTTTTGCCAGGCGCTGGCGTTTACGGCGTCTTTGCTGGTGGAATATGGCTTTGGCATCAATGCCGCGCAGCAGACCGCTTTGGCGCGGGGCCAAACGGCGGTGCTGAACCGCCTGGTGTCGCAGGTGATGCTGGCCAAGGGCCTGCTGGCCATTCCCATGGTGGCGCTGATGCTGCTGGTGTGGGCGGTCGGCGCGCTGGACGATAACCCCTGGCATCTGGCGCTGCTGGGTTTTGTGCTGGCTTATTTCATGGCGGCCGGCTTCAGCCCCATGTGGTATTTCCAAGGGCGCGAACAGATGGCGCTGCCTGCCTTGCTGGATGCGGCCCTGCGCTTGCTGGGGCTGGGGCTGGTGGCCCTGTGGGTGCGGGGGCCGCAGGATTTTCTTTTGGCCCTGCCGCTGTTGGCCATTCCGCCGATTCTCAGCATGGCGGGGTTGCTGCTGTGGTGCCGCCGTCAGGTGGGGCCTTTGCATTGGGACTTTGCCGGGGCCTGCGTGCAGGTGCGCCAGGGCTTTCACTTTTTTGTCTACCGCAGTGCCACCAATCTGGCGATTACCGCCGTGCCGGTATTGCTGGGCGTGGCCGCGGGTAAGCGCGCCGTGGGCGAATTCGCCCCGGCCGAAAAACTGATCAAGGGCATGACCAGCCTGGGGGTGCCTTTTCTGACCGCGATTTTCCCCGTGTTTTCGCGCCGCCTGCAGGGGCGGGCCGGGGTGGCGGCGTTGCGCCTGCCGCTGCTGGTGCTGCTGGGGGTGGCCGTGGTGGCGACCCTGGGCGGGGCATTGGCCTGGCAACTGGGGCCCTGGGCGCTGGATCTCATGCTGGGGGCGGGTTATCCAGGCGCGCAGGCGGTCTATCTGGTGTTGTTGCCCCTGGCGCCGTTGCGCATCCTGAATCAAAGCATCGCCATGGTGCTGCTGATTCCGGCGGGCCGGGCGCGATCCACCAGCTATGTGGTGCTGCTGTTTTCCATGCTGGGGTTGGCCGTCGGCACGGGCCTGTCGTGTTTTTACGGCGGGGTGGGGATGGCCGCCGGCCTGGTGGGGGTGGAAACCCTGTTGCTGGGGGTGATGCTGTTGCTGGCCCGGCGAACCGTGCGTCTGGCCTGAATGGCCGGATATTCCGGCGGGGTTGCCGGCGGCCCGCCCGCTGGGGGCCTGTGTGGTGGTCGGCCGGGCTGGGGGGCTACCGCGCCCCCCAGCCGGTCAGCACAATGCGCACGGTCTTGAACAGGATCAGGATATCCAGCCACAATGAAAAGTGCTTGATGTAATAAAAATCGTGCTGGATTTTGATGCGGGTGGCGTCGGCGTCGCTGGCGTAGCCTTGCATGACCTGGGCCCAGCCGGTGATGCCGGGCCGCACGACGTGGCGGTAGATGTAGAACGGGATTTCGGCGTCGAACTGATCCACGAAAACGCGTTGTTCGGGGCGCGGGCCGATCAGACTCATGTCGCCTTTCAGGACGTTCCACAGCTGGGGCAGTTCGTCCAGGCGGGTCTTGCGGATGAACGCCCCCACCCGGGTGATGCGGTCGTCGTCCGCGGCGGCCAGCCGGGCGCCGGCCGATTCGGCATCCACCCGCATGCTGCGGAATTTGTAGATTTTGAAGTCGTGGTTGCCCAGGCCCACGCGGTTTTGCACGAACAGCGCCGGGCCGGGGCTGTCGCGCCGGATGGCCAGGGCGGTGAGGGCCATGACGGGCAGGGCCAGGGGGGCGGCCAGCAGCACCGCCGCCACGTCCACCAGGCGCTTGCACATGACGTACAGGGGCGAGGGCAGCAGGGTGCCGACTTCGTTTTCGGACAAATGATCCAGCCGCACCTGGCCGGTCAGGCCTTCCTGCACTTGGCGCACGTGAAACACGGGGATTTGCGCCAGGATGCAGGTGGCGACGAAGCGTTCCCATTCCGGGGTCATCGCCGGGCTGCGCAGGTCGGCCACCAGGGCGTCGTAGCGCACCCCGTGCAGGTCGGGGGTGTTCAGCGGGCGGATTTCCAGGTTGGGGCCCGAGGGCAGGGTGATGCCCGGCCCCATGGGCAGCACGGCCAGCTTGACTTTGCGATACCGGCGGCCCAGGAAATAGCCCGTGTAGCACCAGAACAGGGTGAGGACATAGGCTGACAGCAGCACCGGGCGCGAGTAGTCGCTGCGGGTGAAAAACAGCCCGGCAAAGGCCAGCAGATAGACCATGCTGACCACCGGCGCCACGTGGGCGATGACGCCGCCGCCGGAAAACCCCGACAGGCGGCGCAAGACCAGCACGATCAGGATGAACGACAGCCCCACCACCCACTGGGTATTGACGCGCGGGCCATCGGGGTAGCGCCAGAAATCCACCCCCCAGGCCCCCATGGCCGGCAGCAGCAGCACCACCACCAGGCCGGCCAGCACCTGGAAGGGCGCGCTCAACAGGACGATTTCGTACCAGCGGGAATGGCGTCTTTCGACATGGGAAGCCGGGTCGGCGGTGGGGCGGCTGTCCTGCACGATGTGAAGGGTTCCTGAAAAATTAAGGCGCGGGGGCAGGCCCCCCGTGGTTTAAAAACAGGGGCTGCCCCCTGGGGTTTCAAATCGGCTCGTCCAGCCCGAATTGGACTTGCTCGGCCGCCCGCAGCAGGGCGCGGGCCTTGGCCTCGGTTTCCTGCCATTCTTTTTCGGGGTCGGAATCGGCCACGATGCCGGCGGCGGCCTGCACGTACAGCATGCCATCGCGGATGATCCCGGTGCGGATGGCGATGGCCATGTCCATTTCGCCGCCGTAGCTCATGTATCCGGCCGCGCCGCCGTAGATGCCGCGCTGCACGGGCTCCAGTTCGTCGATGATTTCCATGGCGCGCACTTTGGGCGCGCCGGTCAGGGTGCCCGCCGGGAAGGTGGCGCGCAGGACGTCCAGGTTGCCCATGCCGTCCCGCAGTTCGCCGCGCACGTTGGAGACCAGGTGCATGACGTGCGAATAGCGCTCGATGGTCATGGTGTCGGTGACTTCGACCGTGCCGGTCTTGGCCACCCGGCCGATGTCGTTGCGGGCCAGGTCGATCAGCATGACGTGTTCGGCGCGCTCTTTGGGGTCGGCCAGGAGTTCTTGTTCCAGGCGCAGGTCTTCGTCCTGGGTGGTGCCGCGCTTGCGCGTGCCGGCCAGGGGGCGGATGGTGACCATTTCCCGCGTTTCGCCGTCCACGGTTTCACGATCCTGGCGCACCAGGATTTCGGGCGAGGCCCCCACCACATGGAAGCTGTCGAAGTTCCAGTAGTACATGTAGGGCGATGGGTTGAGCGAGCGCAGCGCCCGGTACAGGGACAGGGGCGAGTCGCGGAAGGGCTTGGCGATCACCTGGCCCACCTGCACCTGCATCAGGTCGCCGGCCGCGATGTATTCTTTGGCCTTCAGCACGGCGGCCAGGTAGTCTTCTTTCTTGAAGTCGCGCTCGGTGGGGGTCTGCATGCTGGCGTAGGCATAGGGGATGACCACCGGGGTGCGCAGTTTTTCGCGCAGGGCGCGCAGGCGGCGGCGACCCAGTGCGTAGGCCTCTGGCTGGGCCGGGTCGGCGTAGACGATCAGGTAGGTGCGCCCGGCCAGGTTATCCACGATGACCAGTTCGTCCACCTGCAGCAGCATGATGTCCGGCGTGCCCGGCTGCTGGCCCACGGGACGGGGTTTGACGCACGGCCCCAGGCGGGGCTCGATGTGGCGCACCGTGTCGTAGCCGAAATATCCCGCCAGGCCGCCGGCGAAACGCGGCATGCCGGGGCGCAGCGCGACTTTGAAGCGCTGCTGGAAGGCTTCGATGAAAGACAGCGGGTCGCCGTGGTGGGTTTCCACCACCTGGCCCTGGCGCACGACTTCGGTGACGCTGCCGGTGGCGCGGATCAAGGTCTTGGCGGGCAAGCCGATGAAGGAATAGCGCCCGAAGCGTTCGCCCCCCACCACGGATTCCAGCAGGCAGCTGTTGCGCCCGGCTTCGGGGCCGGCGTGGGCCAGTTTCAGATAAATGGCCAGCGGGGTGTCCAGGTCGGCGTAGGTTTCCGCGATCAAAGGAATGCGGTTATAGCCTTGGGCGGCCAGTGCGTTGAATTCGATTTCTGTCATGGCGGTAGCAAGAGGGGGTTACAGGGGGCCGGGACAGAAAAAAGCCCGGCCAATACAAAGCCCGGGCGGTGCATGCAAGGCGGCGCGGCGGCAGGGGCCACGCGCGCCGGGAAGCCATTACCCGGAACGCCAGCGCCACCAGCGCCAAGTGGCGCGGGCGGCGATCGGGTAATAGCAAATGGAAGTCATGTGGCTTGTGTGTGCGTTTTTGTGTGTCTGTGGGCCGCCCACCGGGCTGCATCCAGAATGCTGTCCACTATAGCATCCACCTGCAGGCTTTGCACGGGCTGGCCTTCGTTGTAGCCGTAGGGCACCGCCAGTATGGGGATGCCGGCGGCCTGGGCGGCTTGCGCGTCGTTGATCGAATCCCCGATGAACAAGGCCTGCGCCGGGCGGATGCCCAGCAGGTCACAGGCATGGAACAGGGGCAGCGGGTCGGGTTTCTTGCGCTCGCAGGTGTCGCCGCACACGACGGCGTCGAAAAAGCTGGCCAAGCCCATGTGCTGCAGCAACGGGGCGGTGAAGGCCGTGCCTTTGTTGGTGACCACCGCCAGGCGCGCGCCTTGGTCGCGGAAGGCCTGCAGGCCGCCGACGACGCCGGGGTACAGCTGGCTGTAGCGGCCGTTCAGGCCGCGGTAATGATCCTGGAAACGGGCCAGCCCGCGCATGACCGAGTCGATGTTGGGCGCCGGGCCTTCGTGGCCCAGGGTGCGCATCACCAGCTGTTCGACCCCCTTGCCGACGAAGGTGGCGACCAAGTCTTCCGGCAGGACGGACAGACCCATGTCCAGCCGCATGGCGTTGGCGGCCGCCGCAAGATCCGGGATGGTGTGCACCAGCGTGCCGTCCAGATCGAACAGGATTCCAGAGAACTGCATGTTTGGCTAAACCAGAAAACGAGGCGGCCTATCGTATCACGTTGGGGGGCGGCGGCGCGTCAGGGGGCGCGGCGGGCATCCCCTTGGGCGATGCCCTGGCGCAGCGCCGCGATGACCCGGGTGTAGTCCGGTTGGCCGAAAATGGCCGATCCCGCCACGAAAGCATCCGCCCCGGCGGCGCGGATATCGGCGATGTTGTCGGCTTTGACCCCGCCATCGACTTCCAGGGCGATGGGCTGGCCGCCCCGGGCTTGCCAGGCGTCGATGCGGGCGCGGGCCTGGGCCAGTTTTTCCAGGGTGTGGGGAATAAACGACTGTCCGCCAAAGCCGGGGTTGACCGACATCAGCAAGACCAGATCCAGGCGATCCATCAGATGATCCATCCAATGCAGCGGGGTGGCCGGGTTGAAGACCAGCCCGGCCTGGCAGCCGTGGTCGCGGATCAGGGCCAGGGTGCGATCCACGTGGCGCGAGGCTTCGGGGTGGAAACTGATGATGTTGGCCCCGGCCTGGGCAAAGGCGGGGATCAGGGCGTCGACGGGTTCGACCATCAGGTGCACGTCGATGGGCGCCTGGGTGTGGGGACGCAAGGCGGCGCAGACCATGGGGCCCATCGTCAGGTTGGGCACGAAGTGGTTGTCCATGACGTCGAAATGAATCCAGTCCGCCCCGGCGGCGATCACGGCGGTGGTTTCTTCGCCCAGGCGGGCGAAGTCGGCGGACAGCAGGCTGGGGGCGATACGGGCGGCGGGCAGGGGGGCGGTCATGGCGGGGGCGAGGGTTGGACGTGAAGAATTTAGCAAGGCGCGCGGCGGATGTGTCATGATGACGGGTTCAGGGATGCCGGCGCGGCGTTGGCGTATCGCCGCGCCTGTGGGCTTGGCTATCCGCGTGTTCCTGATTTCCGCTATTTTAATTCAGCTGGTCCCGGATGAAAAAACTGTACTGGTCTGCGGCCGTCTTGGCCCTGTTGAGCGCATGTGCCTCGATCCCCGATGAGCCTGCTGCCCCCGAGGCGGCCCCGGCGGTGGATCAGCCGCTGGTGGTGCCGGCCTTGTCGGCCCTGCCCGAAACCCCGGCGCGCCCCCTGAAAGGCCACTATGCGCCGGCGGCCTGGTCGCAGTTGCCGGGCTGGGCGGACGATGATCTGTCCCACGTCTGGAAAGCCTTGCTGAACAACTGCAAGGGGCTGATGCGGCCGGTGTCGGGGTCTTTGGCCTTGCCCGCCCGGGCGGCCCCCCGGGTCTGGCAACCGGTGTGCCAGGCGGCGCTCCAGTCCGGCCTGGGGCCGCAGGCGTCGGGCCAGCCCGTGCGCCAGTTTCTGCAGGCGATGCTCAAGCCCTGGCGGCTGGATCAGGCCCCCGGCCAGGCGGCCAGCAATACGGTCACTGGCTATTACGAACCCCTGATCCATGCGGCGCGCGCCCGGGGGGGCGATTATCAGTGGCCGCTGTACGCCACGCCGCCGGACTTGCTGGTGGTCGATCTGGGGGCGCTCTATCCCGAACTGGCCGGCAAGCGGGTGCGCGGCAAGCTGGCGGGGCGGCGCGTGGTGCCCTACGATACCCGGGCCCAGATTGCCGCCGATCCGGCCCGCCAGCCGCCGGCGATTGTCTGGGCCAGCGACCCCGTCGAGGCGTTTTTCCTGCAGATCCAGGGGTCGGGCCGGGCCGTGCTGCCCGATGGCGGGGTGTTGCGCCTGGCCTACGATGACCACAATGGCCAGCCCTACGCGTCCATCGGGCAGTGGCTGGCGCGCCAGGGCGAAATGCCGCTGGCCCAGACTTCCATGCAAAACATCAAACAATGGGCGCGCAATCATCCCGACCGCGTGCAGACGCTGTTGAACGTCAACCCGGCCATGGTGTTTTTCCGGGCCGAAGCCATTGTGGATCCAGAGCTCGGCCCACGCGGGGCTTACGGTATTCCCTTGATGGCCCAGCGGGCCGTGGCCGTCGACCCCCAGTTCGTGCCGCTGGGGACGCCGCTGTGGCTGGACACCCGGCAGCCCGGCGGCGCGCCGCTGCAGCGCCTGGTGTTCGCCCAGGACACCGGCGCGGCCATTCGCGGCGCGGCGCGGGCGGATTACTACTGGGGCACCGGCGACGCGGCCGGGGCGTCGGCCGGGCGCATGAAACAGCCAGGCCGCATGTGGCTGCTGTGGCCCGCCGCTGCGGGCGCCCCCAGCGCTAGATAAAATATCGGCAAAGCGGCATATTCGTTGGGAGCTCCCATGAAACATCCTATTTTTGTCTGCGGCACCGGGATCGCCGGCTTGGCCTGCGCCCTGGGGCTGTCGCGGGCGGGTCTGCCGGTGGCCTTGCTGGGGCCGCGCCAGGCGCCGGCGGCGCGCTCGGCGGACGACTACCATCCCCGGGTGTATGCCATTTCGGCGGCCAGCCAGGCGTTGCTGGATCGTTTGGGCGCTTGGCGGCTGGTGGATATGCGTCGCGTCACCCCCGTGGAGACCATGGAAATCCACGGGGACGCCCAAGGGCTGCTGGACTTGTCCGCCTGGCAGGATGCCCGCGACACGCTGGCCTGGATCGTTGAGTCGGGCGAAATCGAGCGCGCCCTGCAGCAGGCCGTGCAAGTGATGGGGCTGGCCTGGCACGAAGACCACTTCGACCGCCTGGATCACCACGCGGCGGACGGGGTGCGCATCACGACCCGGCAGGGGCGGCAGTGGCAGGCGCTGCTGTTGGTGGGGGCCGATGGCGCGCGCTCTCCTGTGCGCCAGGCGGCGGGCATCCACCATGATTACACGCCTTACGGCGACATGGGCGTGGTGGCGCACTTGGACATCGGCCGCCCGCACCAGCGCTATGCCTGCCAGTGGTTTACCGGCGACAGCGTATTCGCCCTGCTGCCCATGCCCGATACGGCCGATGGCCCGCAGGCCTCATTGGTGTGGTCCATGCCCGAAACCCAGGCACGCCGATGGCTGGCGATGCCGGCCGACGAGGCCCAAGCCTGGTTTGCCGGCCACGCCCGGGCCATTACCGGGGGGCGGCTGGGGGATTTGCGCCTGCGCACCGCGCCCCAGGGCTTCCCCCTGACGCTGGAACGCAGCGCCATGGCGGCCCCCGGCGTCGTCCTGGTGGGCGATGCCGCGCACCGGGTGCATCCCCTGGCCGGCCAGGGGCTTAACCTGGGCCTGGGCGATGTCGAGGTGCTGCTGCGGGTGCTGGCCGCCCGGGCGCCCCACCGCCCCTTGGGCGACATGCGCCTGCTGGCCCGCTACCGCCGCCGCCGGGCCGAGCCGGTGCTGGCCATGGGTCTGGTCACCCACGGCCTGCACCGATTGTTCGGCACGTCGTGCGCGCCGCTGGCCTGGGCACGCAACCAAGGCATGCTGGTGGCGGATCAGTTACCATTGATCAAACGCCAACTCATCCGCGCCGCCGCGAGAAACTGAAACCATGAAACTGAAATCATCTGCCGCCGTCTTGATGCTGGGGGCCGGTTTATCGGGCGCGGCCCTGGCCGCCCCGTCGGGGGACGCCGCCCCCCAGGCAGTCCAGGCCGCGCCCGCGGCGTCCAGCCCGGCCGCTGCCCAGGCCGCCGGGCCGACAGCCGCCGCCGGGGCGTCCGACGCCCGGGTCGTCGGCACCGCGCCCGCTGTTGCGGCGGGCCAGTCCCCTGCAGTGGGCCAATCCCCTGCGGCGACCGACCCCGCCGCCGCGCCCGATGCCCGGGTATTGGCCGCCACCACGCCGCCGCCCGAACAGGCCCGGGCCATCGGCCAGGCCTTTGCCCAGCGCTTTCCCGGGATTCAGGTGGACGCCGTGCGCCTGACCCCGATGGCGGGGATTTTCGAAGTGCAGGTGGGCTTGGATCTGGTCTATACCGATGCCCAGGTGGATTATGTGCTGCAAGGCGCCCTGATCGACGCCAAAGCGCGCCGCGACCTGACCGCCGAACGCCTGGAAATCCTGCAGCAGGTGGCTTTCGACAGCCTGCCGCTGGATCGCGCCATCCGTCAGGTCAAAGGCACCGGCGCGCGCCAGATGGCGGTGTTTGAAGACCCCAATTGCGGCTATTGCAAGCAACTGCACCAGACCCTGGAAAACATCGACGACGTGACGGTATACACCTTCTTGTATCCCATCCTGTCGCCGGATTCCAGCACCAAGGCCCGCGATATCTGGTGTGCGCAAGACCCGGCCGCCACCTGGAAAAACTGGATGGTTCGGGGCCAGCTGCCCGCCGCCGCCGATTGCGCCACGCCTATCCAGGACAACCTGGCCCTGGGGCGGCAGCTGAATGTGCGCGGCACGCCGGCCTTGTTTTTCGCCGACGGCAGCCGCGTCAACGGGGCACTGCCGCTGGATGCTTTGCAGCAGAAACTGGATCAGCAAAAGGCGGGGTGATGCCCAGGGCGCAAGCCCGCCGCGCCTGTTTGTCCGTGCCGGGTTGACGGCGGCTGGATGCGGGTGGTGCATTCAAGCGCGTCTTGATCCGGGGCGCGGCTGACTGCCGCGCCCCATGCCGATCAACCGTCGCCCCTGTGGCTCGTATCCGCTGCGGGCCGTCCCTGTTTTAATGCTGCGTCAATCGGCGGATCAGGGCGTCGGGGAGGGCAGCAACACCCATTTGCCGTCTTTCACCGTAATCAGTTCGCGCCCGCGCTCGTCGAACCCGCTGTGGTCGGCCGGGCTCATGGTGTAGACCCCCTGGGTGGCGGTCAGCTCTTTGGTTTGTTCCAGGGCGTCGCGCAGGGCCTGGCGGAATTCGGCGGAGCCGGGCTGGGCGGTTTTGGCCGCCATGGGGATGGCGTGCTGCAGCAGCAGGCCCGCGTCGTAGACGTTGGCGCCGAAGGTGGCGGGTTTTTCGCCGTACATCGCCTGGTAGCGCTGGATGTAGTCTTGGACGATGGGCTTGGACGGGTTGCTGTCGGGGATTTCCGACAGCACCAGCATCAGGCTGGCGGCCAGGATGGTGCCTTCGACGGCAGGGCCGCCCAGGGATAGGAAGACGGGCAGGGCCGCCCCGTGGGTTTGGTAGAACTGGCCTTTGTAGCCCTGCTGCGCCAGGGTGACCTGGGGCAGGGCCGCCGCGCCCCCGGTGCCCGCCACCAGCACGGCATCGGGCTTGGCGGCCAGCAGCTTGAGCGCCTGGCCCGTGACGGAACTGTCCGTGCGTTGATAGCGCTCGGAGGCCACCAGCCGCAGGCCGTTTTCCTTGGCCAATTGGCCGAATACCTGGGCCCAGTCTTCGCCGTAGGCGTCGGCAAACCCGATGAAACCGACGGTCTTGATGCCGCGCTGAACCATGTCGCGCACCAGGGCCTGGGCGATGATGTCGGTGTTTTGCGTGGTCTTGAAGGCCCATTTTTTTTCTGGGGTCATGGGCAGCACGATGGACGCCGCCCCGACGGGGGCCAACATCGGGGTGCCGGATTCGGCGGCAAATTGCAGCACGCTCATGGCATTGGGCGAACCCGTGGGCCCGATCAGGGCATCCACGTGGTTTTCGCTGATCAGCTTCTTGAATGCCGTGACCGTCAGGGTCGGGTCGCTGGCGTCGTCCAGGCTGATGTATTCGATGTCAAGATCGCCCGCCCGGGTGGGCAGCAGCGGCACGGTGTTTTTTTGCGGGATGCCCACCAGCGCCGTCGGCCCGGTGGCCGATGTCACCACGCCGATCTTGACTTGTGCGAGCGCGGCGGGGGCACTGCCCATCAGCGCGACGCCAAGCGTCAGGGCCAAGAAAGAAAAACGCATGAACTGTCTCCTGGGATGGATTGGGAAAAGGCCAGGCCCTGGCTGTTGCGTCAACCAGGGCCTGGCCTCATGGGTGTGTTTTTCTTAGAATTCAGTCCATTCCTCGGTGTCGGCCGTGGCGGGGGCGGGCTTGCCGGGGGCGCGCAGGGCCGGGCGGTTGCCGGCCGGGGCGCTCGGTGCGGCTTTGGGCGCGGCCCGGGGGGTACGCCCCGGCGCGGGGCTGACGACTTTTTCCGGCGCCGAGGGCAGGCGCGCGGCGGCTGTGCCGCCCGCTTGCGGCCCGGAGGCGCCGCCAGTACCGCCCATGCCGGCAGCGCCGGCCGATGCCCCGGCGCCCGCCCGGGCGCGGCCCGATCCGCGTTGCGCGGCGCCGGCCTGGTCGCCCAGGTTGAAGGTGGCGACCAAGTCGGCCAGGTGGTCGGCCTGGGCCTGCAGGCTGGTGGCGGCGGCGGCGGATTCTTCGACCAGGCTGGCGTTTTGCCGGGTGACGTCGTCCATCTGCGTGATGGCGGAATTGATTTCCTCGATGCCGGTGGTCTGTTCGCGGTTGGCGGCGTTGATCTCGCCCATGATGTCGGTGACGCGGTTGATGCTGGTGACGATTTCTTGCATGGTGTCGCCCGCGTGGGCGGCCTGGTCGTTGCCCTTGGTGGTGGCCTGGACGGAATCGTCGATGAGGTCTTTGATTTCTTTGGCGGCGCCGGCCGAGCGCTGGGCCAGGGCGCGCACTTCGGCGGCGACCACGGCAAAGCCGCGGCCCTGTTCGCCGGCGCGGGCGGCCTCGACGGCGGCGTTGAGCGCCAGGATGTTGGTCTGGAAGGCGATGGAGTCAATGACGCCGATGATGTCGGCCACTTGCTGGGACTTGCTGTTGATTTCGCCCATGGTGGCGACCAGTTCGGCCACCATGTCGCCGCCGTCGGCGGCGGTTTTCGCGGCGGCGGCGGCCAGGCTGTTGGCCTGCTGGGTGTTGTCGGCGTTCTGGCGCACGGTGGCGGTGATTTCTTCCATGGTGGCGGCGGTCTGCGCCAGGGAGCTGGCCTGTTGTTCGGTGCGCGAGGACAGATCCAGGTTGCCGGCGGAGATCTGGTTGGCGGCCGAGGCGATGGATTCGGCCCCGCCACGCACGTCGCTGACGGTGTGGCGCAGGTTTTCTTCCATGGTGCTGAGTGCGCGCAGAAGCTGGCCGACTTCGTCGCGGCCGGTGGCGTGCACCTGGTGGCTGAGATCGCGTTGGGCCACGGCTTCGGCCAGGCCGATGGCGTGGCCCAACGGGTGGGTGACGCTGCGGGTCACCCGCCAGGCAAACAGCGGCCCGAAGATCAGGGCCAGCAGGGTAGCCAGGCCCAGCAGGCTGAGTCCCAGTTGATTGGCTTGGCCGGCTTTGTCGAAGGAATGTTCGACTTCATTGCTTTGTATTTGGGAAAGCTTGTCGATTTCGCTGATGTATTCGGCGGTGATCTTGGGCATTTCCTGGTTGAAGAAAGTATCCGCCTTGGCGTAATCGCCGTTGTCCAGATCCTTGAAAGCCTGTTCGCGCCCTGTGAGGTAGGTTTCGCGCACGGCCAGGGCTTTGTTGAGTTGGGCAATCGCGGTCGGGGAGGTCAGCTGTTTTTGGATTTCGTCGCGCAGCTGATCCGAGCGCTGGTCGGTTTCCGTCAAGCCGTCCTTGAAGACTTTCAGCACGTCCGGGTTGGTCAGGTTGGCGGCCGCCAGCGCTTGGTTGGCGTTGACGTCCACCTGCCGCGCCCAGCGCAGGATCAGCGCATTATTGGACTGCCGCTGCAGGAGATCCGAGCTGCCGGACTCGGTGGCCAGCATGCGCCAGGCGCCAATGCCCGACATCACGATCAATAAAAGAAGAATAAAGCCAAAACCCAGCGCCAGCCGGGTGCCAATTTTCAGGTTACGCATGGAGTCCTCGGGTTGTAGGGGGGCGAGCCGTACCACCCCAGGCAGCCTACCTGGCAGCGATACAGGTTGTTTTTTTAATTGTATGAAGTGTGTCTTCTTCTAATGCGCTTAATAGTAGCCTACTTTAGCAATAATTCTGCTTAATTGGCCGGGGCGACCCGATATTCTGGCGCTGATGCGCGTTTGGCGTTCGATCCATTTGCGGTGTTCGCTGAGGGCGGGCGGCGGGCCCGGGCCCCGGGAAATGGCGGCCCGCCCCCGGTTTTTGGCTATTGAATGGATTGACGCAGTTTTTCCTTCAGGACCCTGGCCCGTGCGGGGTCTGTGAAGGGGGATGGCGAGGGCGGCTGAGCGCTGCGCGTTTTGCCTTGGTCGGCGTGTTGTTGATCCAGCGCCAGGGGTTTGCCGGGGCATGTGGTCAGGCGTTGGGCGGGCGGGGTGCCCAACAGGTAGTCCATGACCGCCAAGTCCACGCATTCGGTCTCGTAAACCAGCAGGCCGTGCGTGCCTTCATTGGACACCTGCACCATTTTTGTGGCGGGTAGCCGATCGAAGGCGCGCAGGGCGCCGGACAAGGGGGTAGGCACATCGAACTGGCTTTGCAGCATCAGCAGCGGGACGGTTTTCAGGCTTTCAATGGCGGGCTTGGAGGCGCCGTCCACCGGGGGAGCCCAGTCCAGGCAGGGTTGCTGGATGATGTCATTGGAAATGATGGATTGGCGTTCGGCCAGGGCCAGCCCGGTTTGTGTCCAGTAGGCTTGATCCCGGCCCGGGGGAATCGGTTCGTCGTTGCAGACCACGGTGTTCCACACAGAAGCCGAATTGTTCAGCCTGAAAAAACTGGGTGTGGCGTAGAACAGCGGGTTCCGGTGGTTTTTCAGTAGTTGCACAACGGGTTCGATGCCTTTGCGGAATAATGTCTGGATGGCTTCGTCGGCGATCGGGGGGGTGGCCAGCAGGGCCTGCTGGATGTCGTCCGGGGATTTCCCTCGGTCTAGCAGATCCTGGGTCAGAGTCATCAGTTTCAAGGCCGCGATGTAGGACGGTATCACGCCGGGTTCGGCCCGGAAGCTGAGATTCAGGCCCAGCAGCACGGCTTTTGCTTCGTGGCCCAGGGCCTGGGTGTTGGCGATGACGGCGGCGGCCGTGTCGCCCAGGCCGAGGATGTCGTCGTGCCGGGCGATATAGGGGGCGATGAAATTCTGGAAGGTGTGTATTTGGCCTTCTTTATACAGGATGGACGCGTCATGGATGGATTGGCTGAAATCCATATTGCTGTCCAGCACCATGGGGCCGGCCCGATCCGGGAAAATGCCCGCATACCAGAAACCCAGCCAAGTGCCGTAGGAAATGCCGAAGTAATGCAATTGCACATCGCCCAGCAGATGGCGCATCAGATCCATGTCGCGCGCCGTAGCATCGGTATTGATGTAGTCCGATATTGGGTTTTTTTGGCAATTCTTTGCGATATAGCGGGCCGTGTCCGTCAGTTTCTGGATATTGTCTGGGGTATTTCCCCATTGGGTCGGGTCGGATTCATAGACGTATTCGTTGCCGGCGCAGATCAGGTTGCTGCTGGCACCGACCCCCCGGGGCGAAAACCCGACGAAATTATATGATTGCGCCATGTCCTGGTATTTTTTTCCCAGGGCTGTGGCTGCGTTGCCCTGGGCCAGCAAAGCGGCGTACCACACGGCGTCCTTTTGCCCGTCGACCCCGGGGCCGCCCGGGTTGAAGAACAGGTGGGGCTTGGTGTCCGGCGCATCGGCGGCCAGCACCTGCATGATCGACACGGTGATCCGGCTCTGGTCGGGGTGGGCATAATCCATCGGGGCCTGGATATCCGCGCATTGCAGTCGCGTGCCCAGGCGGGTGAAGGTTTCGAATTCGTCCGGGTCTGTTGCCTGGGAAAAATAAGCGCTGCAATCGTGCCAGTGGACTGTCTGGTTCTTGTAGGCCGCCAAAGGGTCTTGGGGCTGGGGGGCGGGGGCGACGTCCGAGCCCGAGCCATCGCTGCAGCCGGCCAGGATCAGGACGGCCAGAGCGGTGGCCAGCCGTAAGGAATAAGGGAACATGGCGGTCTTTGTTGTGGGTATCGAACCGGCTAAATTAGGTGATGATCCAGAAGCTGTCAAGAAGTTGAACAGCGCGGGCCGGGCGCCGAGGGCAGGGATCGGCATTGGCCGGACACGACACTAACGGCTCAACTGGTATACCCGGGTGTTCATGCGGCTGACGCCGCGCGCCGCGAATTTGGGCTCTTGGGCCAGCACATCGCGTGAACCCAGGGCATTGATCTGCCAGTGTGCGCCGAACAGCGTCTGTACTTCGGCGTCCGGCACGGCGAACGGCGGGCCGTCCATCTGGTGCTGCGGGTAGTCCAGGGTCAACAGCAGGGCCTGGCAGCCGGGCGGCAAATGTCCGTATACATGAGCCGCGTAGCGTTGGCGCAGGTCGGGCGGCAGCGCGATCAGGGCGGCGCGGTCGTAGCAGGCCCGGCAATCGGCCAGCAGCGCGGTATCCAGCGCGAAGATATCGCCGCAAAAATAGCGGATGTTGCCGGCTTCGTGCCAGCGCCCCTGGGGCGTGTCCCAGGTGCGGGGCCGCAGGTCGTGTTCGGTGAAGAACTGGGTGACGGCCAACGGCGACAGCTCGACGGCCAGCACCGGGTGGCCTTGTTCGGCCAGCCAGGCCACATCCAGGGATTTCCCCGCCAGCGGCACCAGCACCGGCGCGTTGGCCGCCAACCCCAGCCGGGGCCAGTATTTTTGCAGCAGCGGCATGACGCGATCCTGGTGAAACCCGGTTTGCCCGGCCTGCCAGCGTTGCAGCCAAAAATCAGCGTCCATGATGTGGTGTCCTGTGTGTTTCGCGCCGGGGTCGACCCGACGATGGGTGTGTCTTGTGTGGCCAGGGTATTAGGTTTTTTCGGACCAGAGCACCCCGCCCGTGGCCCAGTGGTCCTTGCGGATTTCGGACAGGATGATGTCCACCGCGTCGGGCTGGCAGCCCAGGACGTCACAGGTGCGTTCGGTCAGGGCTTTAACCAGTTCGCGTTTTTTTTCCGGCGTGCGGCCTTCAAAGAGTTCGATGTGGATCGTGGGCATGGGAAACCCCCTCGGGTCAAAGTTAGAAACGGTATGCCATCTGGCGGGTGATGGCATGGGTGTGCGTGCCCGGCTTCTTCTGATCCTGGCCGTTGTCGCGCTTGCCGAACTTATTATGCCAGTATTCATCGCCCACCCCGGCCCGCCAGGTGCGCTTCTTGCCGAACCCGTGGCGAGCACCCCGATCGGCCGCGCCCCGGCAAGCGGCTGGAAATGTCATTGATATGTTGTAAATATATTTATTGAATATTAGAATGGATGCGATCCTGGCCCGTTGGGCATTCATCTAATCTACCTAGGAAAGCATATGCACATCGAAGGTATCCTGGTCCCCATCGTCACCCCTTTCAGCGATGACGGCAGCGTCAACGCCGATGCGCTGCGCCAACTGGTGGGTCATTTCATCCAGGCGGGGGTGGCGGGCATCGTGGCCTGCGGCACCACGGGCGAATACTATGCGCTGGACGAGGCCGAGCGCGAACTGGTGCTGCGCACCGTGGCGGATGCCGCCCAGGGCCGCGTGAAGATCATCGCCGGCATCAATGCGCTGTCCACGCCGCAATCCATCCAGTACGCCAGGCAGGCCCAGGATCTGGGCTACGACGGTCTGATGCTGGCCACGCCGCCCTACAGCCTGCCCGAACAGGCCGGCATCCTGCGGCACTTCCGCACCGTGGCCGCCGCCACGCCGCTGCCCATCATTCTGTATGACTTCCCGCAGCGCGTGGGCGTGCAGATCGCGGTGGAGACCGTGATCGAACTGGCCCAGATCCCCAATATCGTCGGCATCAAAGAAAGCAGCGGCAATTTCAACCGCGCCCTGCACTTGATCCAGGCCCGAATCCCCGATTTCCAGATCATCAGCGGGTCGGACGACATGGCCGCCGATTTCCTGTTCTGGGGCGTGCGCTGCTGGATCAGCGGCGGGGCCAATGTGTTCCCGGCCGAGCAGGTGCAAATGGTGCGGGCCGCCATCGAGGGCCGTTGGGACGACGTGCGCCGCCTGATGGCGGGCATGTATCCGGTGATCCTGGCGATGGAATCGGGCGACTACAACCAGAAGGCCAAGCTGGGCTGCCGCCGTCACGGGGTAGAGGCAGGCACCGTGCGTCTGCCCTTGGCGCCTTTGTCCGATGCCGATGCCCAGGGTTTCCTGGCGGCCCTGGACGCTTATCAGGCTTGAATATGAATGGGGCGCGGACGGGGACGCCGCCCGCGCCAGACCGCACACCGGGCGCCATCTGGACGATTGCATGATGTTCGACGCCATCCCGGCCCCTTGAATTGAACGGAGGCAGCTATGCCGCAAAGCAAAGAACAGATTTTCGAACAGGCCCGCGCCGGCGCGCTGTGGGCGGGCCACCTGATGCCGGGCCACCAGGCCGGCGGGGCGCGCCTGGACAACACCACCCCCATCGACAACAGCGTGATCGGCGGTATCGAAGCCGGTACGGCGGCCGACATCGACCAGGCCGTGCGCCATGCGCGCGCCAGCTTCAAATCCGGCGAATGGTCGCAGCTGGCCCCGGCCGAGCGCAAGCGCATTCTGCTGCGCTGGGCCGACCTGATGGCCGAGCACCTGGAAGAACTGGCCGCGCTGGACTGCGTGGATGCGGGCAAGCCCATCACCGAATGCCTGAACACCGACCTGCCCGCCACCCTGGATACCTTCCGCTGGTACGCCGAGGCCATCGACAAGTGCTTTGGCCGCATCGCGCCCACCGGGCCCGATGCCCTGGGCCTGATCGTCAAGGAGCCCATCGGCGTGGTGGGGGCCGTTCTGCCCTGGAACTTCCCGGCCCAGATGTACGCCTGGAAAGTGGCGCCGGCCCTGGCGGCGGGCAATGCCGTCATCGTCAAGCCGGCGGAACTCACCTCGCTCAGTGCCTATCGCATGACGCAGCTGGCGCACCAGGCGGGCGTGCCCGAGGGCACGCTGCAATTGGTGACCGGTCTGGGCGAAGAAGCCGGCCAGGCCCTGGGACGCCACATGGACGTGGACATCGTTTCGTTTACCGGATCCACCGAAGTCGGGCGCTATTTCCTCAAGTATTCCGCCGAAAGCAACCTGAAGGAAATCGTGCTGGAATGCGGCGGCAAAAGCCCCCAGGTCATCTTCGAGGATGCCGACCTGGATGGCCTGGCCGATCACGTCCTGGCCGCCGCTTTCTGGAACATGGGCGAAAACTGCAGCTGCGGGTCACGCCTGATTGTCCAGAACAGCGTCAAGGACGCCGTGCTGGGCCGCCTGCGCGAACGCCTGTCCGCTTGGAAAGTCGGCCTGCCCACCGACGAATCCGTGCAGATCGGCCCCCTGGTCGAGCGCGCGCATTTTGAAAAAGTACGTGGTTTCCTGGACGGCGCCGAGGCCGAAGGCGCCCGGCTGGTGCACGGCGGCCGCGTCCACAGCGACCTGGGCAGCGGCTGGTATGTCGAGCCCACTATCTTCGACCAGGTCACCGCCGAATCCCGGCTGTTCCGCGAAGAAGTCTTTGGCCCGATTCTGGCCGTCACCCCCTTCGACACCGAAGCGCAAGCCATTGAACTGGCCAACGACAGCGCCTACGGCCTGGCCGCGTCCCTGTACACCCGCGACGTCGCCCGCGCCCAGCGCGTCGCCCGCGCCATCCAGGCGGGCACCGTGTCCATCAACGGCTTCTCCGAAGGCGACATCACCACGCCCTTCGGCGGCTACAAGCAGTCCGGTTTCGGCGGGCGCGACAATGGCCTGGAAGCCCTGGATCAATACCAGCAGACCAAGACCATCTGGTACGTGAACTGAGCCGCAGTCCCCCGGCGGATGAAACATCGCCTCGTCCGCCGTTTCCCCCCGCCCGGGCGCGCCCCATCGCGTGGCGCGCCGCTATTTTTGCCGTTCCTCGGGCCGTGTGCCCGGGGAGGGCGTGTCGCTACGCTTATCGCTCCTTCGGGTATTCCCGGACGGCCGGCGCATCGCCACGCTTGTCGCTCCTTCGGGCGTTCCCGAGCGGCTGGCGTGTCGCCACACTTATCGTTTCTCCAGGCGTTCCTGGCCGGCTGGCGATTCACCATTCTTATCGCCTCGCCAAGCGCACCCGGCTGAATCCAGCACTGTTCCTCTTGTCGTCAATCGGGGTGTGGGGGATGACGGGGGGACTGTTGGAACCCACTCCCCCATCCCCGGCGCAGCCGCCAAATCGTGACCTGTCCCCCCGTCATCCCTCACTCCCCGATGAGCTCCCAAGCTCTCAGGCCCCCAGAGGCCCCCAGGCCCCCACCATCAAGCCTCAATCACCGCCCGCGTAAACTCCACCAGATAATCCATCAGGGCATCCGCCCCCGCCACCGCCTGATCCGCGTCATTGGCATGAATCCCCTGCACCTCCATCAGGTGGCTGCGCGCCCCGCGCTCCAGATCCCCTTCGTGCCGGTACGCATACCAGAACCGCCGGCACTGGATAATCATGGGCACAATCGCCTGCACCGCATACGGATTCCGGCAGGCTTCATGATTGATCCGGTCCAGCGCCTGATCCGCCTGCATATACGCCGCCAAATCCCCCCGCTGCGCGGCATTGACCATATCGTGCCCGCACTGCAATAGCCGCGCCCGCTGATCCGGCGTCGCCCGTCGCGCCGACGACGTCGCAATCAGGCGCTCCAACACGCGTCGCGTATCAATCAGGATCAAATGCTCGGCGATGCGGATTTCACTCACCCGCAGACCCCGGCGCGGCTGCTGCTCGATCAGCCCGCTGGCCACCAGCCGCATCAGGGCCTCGCGGATCGGCGTGCGCCCCAGCCCCGTCAACTGGATCAGGTCATTTTCCACGATGGGCTGGTTGGGTTCCAGCCGCAGCGTCGCAATCAGCTGCTCGATGGCATCATAAGCCGCCTCCGTCGCCCTTTGCTTGGTCGGCATCGTCGTCATTCGGGAATCCCCCACAGGAAGGGATCGTCCGCCTGCAGGATCAGTGTGGTTTCCCCGCTGATGTGGGCAGACCCCCGGATCGTCGGGATCACCGTGCCGGGCGCATCCCCCGGCTGGTAACTGGCCTGAAACCGGCTGCCGATGATGCTGGCCTGCCGCCAGGTCTCGCCGGGCCGCAGCTTGCCGTCCGCCGCCAGACAGGCGATTTTTGCGCTGGTGCCCGTCCCGCAGGGGGATCGGTCGTAGGCCTTGCCCGGGCACAGCACGAAATTGCGGCTGTCCGCCTGCGCATCCGGCCCGAACAGCTCGATATGGTCGATCAGCGCGCCATCGCGCCCGTGGATGCCCTGATCTTGCAAGGCCTGGCCGATGGCCCAGGTGATTTCCGTCAGCGCTTGCGTGTCCGCCCCCGGCCGTACCCATTGCGGCGCATCCACCAGGAAAAACCAGTTGCCCCCCCAGGCGATGTCCCCGGTGACCGCGCCCACGCCGGGCACGGACACCCGCACCGCTTGCCGGAAACGGTACGCCGGCACATTGCGCACGCTCACGCTGCCGTCCTCGTGCAAGGTGGCGTCAACAGGCCCCACCGGGGTTTCGATCCGGTGCACGCCCGGCTGGATGCGGCCCAGGTACGCCAGCGATGCCACCAGCCCGATGGTGCCGTGCCCGCACATGCCCAGATAGCCCGTGTTGTTGAAAAAAATCACCCCGGCCGCCGCGTTTGGGTCTTGCGGCGGGCACAGCAGGGCGCCCACGATCACTGAATGTCCGCGCGGCTCCAGAATCACCGTTCGCCGCCAGGCATCGTGCGCTTGCGCCAGCCGCTGCCTCCGCGCCGCCATGTCCCCCGTCCCCAGGTCGGGAAATCCATCCAGCACCAGCCGGGTCGGTTCTCCGCCCGTGTGCGAGTCCAATATCGAAATACGTTTTGTCGTCATGCCTGTCTATCTCCGGCGCGGTATCCGCCACGCCCCATCCATTGCTTCATTCCAGCATCGAAGCGGCCGCTGCCGTCCGCCTCGAAATCAAAACCGGTTGGCCCGGTAAGGCGTCAAATCAATCGCCGCTGCCTGCCCTGTCACCAGATCCCGCACCAGCCGCGCCGTTGCCGCGCATTGCGTCAGCCCCAGGTGCCCGTGTCCGAACGCATACACCACGGCCGTATGCCGGGGCGACCGCCCGATCATCGGCAGGGAATCCGGCAGACTGGGCCGGAAGCCCATCCACTGTGTCCCGCCTTCTGTCTTCAAGCCCGGGAAAAACGTCTTCGCCTTGTCCAACATGACCTGGGCGCGCCGGTAATCGGGTGCGCGATCCAGGCCGGCCAGCTCTACCGCCCCGCCCACGCGCACCCCGCACGCCAACGGCGAGATCACGAACCCGTGGTCGCCGAACGTCACTTGCTGGCGCAGATCCAGCGCATCCGGGGCCAGCGTTGTGTTGTATCCGCGCTCGGTTTCCAGCGGGATGCGATCCCCCAGGCCGCGCGCCAGCAGATGCGACCGCGCCCCCGCCGCCAGCACCACCTGGGCGGCCCGCAGCTGGCTGCCGTCTTCCAGGATCAGCCGCGCCCCATTGCCGCAGGGCTGCAGCCAGCGCACCGCCTGGCGCTGGTGCCGCACGCCGCGATCCAGCGCCGCCTGCCCGATGGCCTGGCCCAGCGCCTGCGGGTCGGCCACATTGCGCCAGCCGGGGATATAGACCCCGTGCGTGAAGCGCGGCGCCAGGCCCGGCTGGCAACTGGCCAGCGCGGCCCCCTCCAGGACCTGCCAGTCGATGCCGTAGCGGGTGCGCCATTCCAGGTGCGGCTGGGCCGCTTGAAACCGCGCCGCGCCTTCATAGACTTCGAGCACCCCCTGGGTGTGCAGGTGGTGCCGCAGCCCGGCCTGATCCAGCATGGCCATCATCTCGTCCTGGGCCAGGGCCATCAAGGCGGCCTGGGCGCGGATGTTGGCGGCATAACGGTCGCGCCAGCTGGCGCGCCACATGTGCAGCAGCCAGGGGGCCATGCGGGGCAGGTAGGCGGGCGGCAGGCTCAGGGGCCCCAGCGGGTCGAACAGCCAGCGAAACGCCTGGCGGATGATGTGGGGCGAGGCCAGCGGCAGGATGTCGGCAAAGGCCAGCCCGCCGGCATTGCCCTTGCTGGCCCCGCAGGCCAGATCCTGGGGTTCGATCAGCCGGACGTCCCGGCCCAGATCGCTCAAGGCCAGGGCGCAGCTGGCGCCGATGATGCCGCCGCCGATGATGGCAATATCGCAGGAGGTCGCGTCCATGGGGATCCTTCGGAGCAGAGGAATGCGTTCCCCTCATGGTGGCACAGCGCCTGTAAATATGCAATTAATATATCAGTCGGCGCCCCAGCGGCGGGCCAGCACCGCGCGTTCCAGGATGCCCACGTATTGCTGCACGGTGATCTGGCGGTTGGACGCCAGATTGAAGAAGCGGCACGCCACCAGCTGCAGCGGCGGGCGGCCGTTTTCCTGGATGAGCTGGTCTTGGCGCAGCAGGCGCAGGTTGACCGTCAGGGTGCCGACGTCGGGCAGGTTCAGGGTGCAGTTGTCGAAAAAGGTGCCGATGGGCTGGCTGGCCAGCTGGTTGGTGCGGTCGATCAGTTGCAGGCCGCCCGCGCTGATGTTGGCCAGCTGGAAGCTGGCCTGGCCGTCGGGCAGGCCTTTGCTGTAGAGGACGCAGGTGGCGGGGTGGGTGGCGGGGACGTCCATGCGGAAGAATTCGCGCCGCTGGATGCGCCGCACGGCTGTGGGCCAGGGCATGGCCAGGGCGGGCTTGCCCCCCTGTCTGGCGGGTTGCATGGGGCCGTGGAATTCGATCATGACGCGATCCAGCAGGCCCTGCAGGCGCGCGGACGGCGCCTGCAGCAGTTGCTGGTTGATGGTGTCTTCCGATGCGTTGTCCAGGATGACCAGGCCTTTTTTAGGGTCGAGTTCCAGGACGGTGGAGATGACGGACACGGCATGGCCGGGGACGTCCAGGCGCACCAGCACGCGTTTTTCCAGCAGGCCTTGCAACAGGCTCTGGATTTCAAATTTTTGCGATACCGCGAAAGGATCGTCGTCCTGGAAGGCCATGGTCGGGTTAGGGGTAATAGTGGCGCCAGTGTTGATTCTAAACGATAACAGCCCGCAAGCGCGGGCTGTGGATCAGGCCTCCGCCATTTCCCGTTCTGCCGCTTTTGCCAGGAATGCGGAGCGCGACAGGCGTTGAGCCTTGGCCACCGCGTCGATGCGATGCACTAGATTTTCCGGCAGACTGATATTCAGCCGTACAGCCTTGGCGTTGACCTTGGATAAATCAATATCGACCATCATCCAGAAGCCGCCCGCGAAGTCTTCGCGTCCTTCCCATGCCTCGGGTGCGCTGGGGGCGGGGATCGCTTCGGTATCGCCATAGAAGTGTGCTTCGACGGCCTCCTGGGCAGCGCGAGGCAAGCCCTGTAGATCGTCAGCCCCGGCAAAGCATCCGGGGAAGTCTGGAAAGGATGCGCCATAGGCGCTGTCGCGATCCTTGTGTACATGGATGGGGTAGAGCATTTGGTGTTCTCCAGGCCGGTTTACCGCAGGCCGGCTTGTTTGAGGATACTGCGTTGTGTTGGTAGTGGCAGATCCTTTTTAGGGTGTGGCACTGTGACCTTGCCGGGCTTGGTTGGATGCTTGAACTGATGGTGTGACCCAACGGTATGCACTAAATACCAGCCGTCGGCTTTCAGTTGTTTGATCAGGTCTGCGCTGTCCATGTGTGTAATTATACACATTACACAAGAATACACAAAATATCTTCCGACCTTTTGTGGGCGCGGCTGAAGTCCTGCGCCGCTGTGAGCCCCGCAGGAATCCCATTCCTTTGGGGGAGGATGTCAATCCAGAACGGCCCCTCCCCGGGCGGGGAGGGCCGCTGCGCTTATTCCAGCGCCTTCAGCATGTCTTCCAGCACTTTCTTGGCGTCGCCGAACACCATCATGGTCTTGTCCATGTAGAACAGTTCGTTGTCCAGCCCGGCGTAGCCGGCCGCCATCGACCGTTTGTTGACGATGACGGTGCGCGCTTTGTAGGCCTCCAGGATGGGCATCCCGGCGATGGGCGAGCCCGGGTCGTTCTTGGCGGCGGGGTTGACCACGTCGTTGGCCCCCAGCACCAGAACCACGTCGGTCTGGGCGAACTCGTTGTTGATGTCCTCCATCTCGAAGACCTGGTCGTAGGGGACTTCGGCTTCGGCCAGCAGCACGTTCATGTGGCCCGGCATGCGCCCGGCCACCGGGTGGATGGCGTATTTCACCGTGACCCCGGCGTCCGACAGCTTCGCGGCCAGTTCTTTCAGGGCGTGCTGGGCGCGCGCCACGGCCAGGCCGTAGCCCGGCACGATGGTCACGGTGTCGGCGTTGCTCATGAGGAAGGCCGCGTCGTCCGGGCTGCCGGACTTGACGTTGCGCTGGCCCGCGTCGGCGGTGGCGCCCGCGCTGGCCTCGGCCCCGAAGCCGCCCAGGATCACGTTGAAGAACGAGCGGTTCATGGCTTTGCACATGATGTAGGACAGGATCGCCCCGGACGAGCCCACCAGCGACCCGGCGATGATCAGCATGGGGTTGTTCAGCGAAAACCCGATGCCCGCCGCCGCCCAGCCCGAATAGCTGTTCAGCATGGAGATGACCACCGGCATGTCGGCTCCGCCGATGGGGATGATGATGAGCACCCCCAGGACGAAGGCGATGGCCGTCATCAGCACGAACGGCAGCCATGACTGCGTGGCCATGAACCAGAAGCCGCAGCCCAGCATGACCAGCGCCAGGATCAGGTTGAGCGGATGCTGGCCCGGAAACACGACGGGCGCGCCCTGGAACAGGCGGAACTTGTATTTGCCGGACAGCTTGCCGAAGGCGATGACCGAACCGGAGAACGTGATTGCGCCCACGAACGTGCCGATGAACAGTTCCAACCGGTTGCCGGTGGGGATGGGCGCACCCGCCGCGGCGATGCCGAAGGCGTGGGGTTCGGCCACGACGCCCACGGCAATCGCCACGGCGGCCAGGCCGATCATGCTGTGCATGAAGGCGATCAGTTCCGGCATTTTGGTCATTTCGACCTTGCGCGCCAGCAGGGTGCCGATGCTGCCGCCGATCAGCAGGCCCAGGATCACCCGGCCCAGGCCCAGGCCGGCGGTGCCGTCGCGGGCCAGGCCGATGATCAGCGCGGCGGTGGTCAGGATGGCGATCACCATGCCGACCATGCCGAACACGTTGCCCCGGCGCGAGGTGGTGGGGTGCGACAGGCCCTTGAGCGCCTGGATGAAGCACACGGACGCCACCAGATACAGCAGCGTGACGAGGTTGGCCGAAATCATGATTGGCCCCCTTTACGTTCTTTTTTCTTGAACATTTCCAGCATGCGCTGGGTGACGAGGAAGCCGCCGAAGACGTTGACGGCGGCCAGCGCCACGGCGATCATGCCCATGCTTTGCGCCAGGGCGCCGTCGGTCAGGCCCGTGGCCAGCATGGCCCCCACGATGACGATGGCCGAAATCGCGTTGGTGACGGCCATCAAGGGCGTGTGCAGGGCCGGAGTGACGTTCCAGACGACGTGGAAGCCCACGTATACGGCCAAGACGAAAATAATGATGTTGATGAGGGTCGGGTTGACGGCTTCCATCAGGCGCTCCTTAGTAGCTGGCCGCCTTGGCAGACCAGGCAGGCTTGGATGATGTCGTCATCTGCCGGCAGGGCGTAGCGGCCCTCCGCGTCGATGATGAGCTTCAGGAAATCCAGCAGGTTGCGGGCGTACAGGGCGGAGGCGTCCGTCGCCAGCAAGGCGGGCAGATTGGTCAGGCCCACCAGGGTGACGCCGTTGTGGTCGACCACCTGGCCGGCCACCGACAGCGGGCAGTTGCCGCCGCGTTCCACCGCCATGTCCACGATGACGGCGCCCGGTTTCATGGCGTCCACCGTGTCGGGCTGGATCAGCACCGGGGCGGGACGCCCGGGGATCAGCGCCGTGGTGATGACGATGTCGGCCTGCTTGCAGCGCTCGGCCACCAGCGCGGCCTGGCGCGCCATCCAGGCGGCGGGCATGGGACGGGCGTAGCCGCCCGTGCCCTGGGCGATTTCGCGTTCTTCATCGGTTTCGTAGGGCACGTCGATGAATTTCCCGCCCAGGGATTCGACCTGTTCGCGCGCGGCGGGGCGCACGTCGCTGGCCTCGACCACGGCCCCCAGGCGGCGCGCCGTGGCAATCGCCTGCAGGCCCGCCACCCCGGCTCCCAGCACCACCACGCGGGCGGCTTTCAGGGTGCCGGCGGCGGTCATCATCATGGGGAAAATGCGGCCATAGTATTGGGTGGCCAGCAGCACAGCCTTGTAGCCGGCCAGATTGGACTGGGACGACAGCACGTCCAGGCTTTGCGCCCGGGTGGTGCGCGGCGCGGCTTCCAGGGCGAAGGCGGTCAGGCCCGCCTCGGCCAACGGGCGCAGGCCATCGAGGTCGAAGGGATCCAGCATGCCCAGCAAGATGCCTTGCGGGGCCATCTGGGCAAGCTCGGCGGCATCGGGGCGGCGCACTTTCAGGACGAGTTCGGCCCCGAGCGCCTGGGCGGCGTCCACCAGGGTGGCCCCGGCGCTTTCGTAATCGCTGTCGCGGTAGCGGGCCGCCAGGCCGGCGGCGCGTTCGACGCGCACCTGGTGGCCGGCCTGAATCAGTTTCTTGACGGTGTCCGGGATCGCGGCGACCCGGGTCTCGCCGGGCAGGGTTTCGCGCGGGATGCCTATCTGCATGGTGATCTCCCGAGATAAGACGGGTACAAAGACATGAAAAAATCCTTATGTTCTGGGTGAAGCGCCCGGGCGTGCGCCCGGACGAGGCTCTGTCGCGTGCCGCGTTCAGGCGGCGCTGGCGTCCAGGGCTTGGCGCAGGTCGTCGAGGATGTCGTCGATGTGCTCGATGCCGATGGATAGGCGGATCATGTCCTCGCCTACGCCGGCACGGGCCAGTTCTTCGGGGTTGAGCTGCCGGTGGGTGGTGGAGGCCGGGTGGCAGGCCAGGGATTTGGCGTCGCCGATGTTGACCAGCCGCAGGATCAACTGCAGCGCGTCGATGAATTTCGCCCCGGCCGCCAGCCCGCCCTGGATGCCGAAGGACAGGATGCTGGCGGGGGCGCCGCCCATGTATTTCCGGGCCAGGGCGTGCTCGGCGTGGTCGGCCAGCCCGGCGTAGTTGACCCAGGCCACCTGGGGGTGCGACTGCAGGAACTGCGCCACGGCCATGGCGTTGGCGCAGTGGCGCTCCATGCGCAGCGGCAGGGTTTCGATGCCCTGCAGAACCAGGAAGGAATTGAAGGGCGAGATCGCCCCGCCGGTGTTGCGCAGCGGCACCACCCGGCAGCGGCCGATGAAGGCCGCCGGGCCGAAGGCCTCGGTGTAGACCACCCCGTGATAGGACGGGTCGGGTTCGTTCAGCATGGGGAAGCGGTCGCGGTGTTTGGCCCACGGGAAGGTGCCCGCGTCTACCACGGCCCCGGCGATGCTGGTGCCGTGGCCGCCCATGTATTTGGTCAGGGCGTGCACCACGATGTCCGCCCCCCATTCGATGGGACGGCACAGGGCGGGCGAGGCCACGGTGTTGTCCACGATCAGCGGCACCCCGTGGCGGTGGGCGGCCTCGGCCAGTGCCTGGATGTCGATGATGTTGCCCGCCGGATTGCCGATGGATTCGCAGAACACGGCGCGGGTGCGGTCGTCGATCAGGGCTTCCAGCGCGTCGATGTCGTCGTGCGCCGCGAAGCGGACTTCCAGGCCCTGACGCGGAAAAGTATGGGCGAACAGGTTGTAGGTGCCGCCGTACAGCTTGCTGGTGGACACGATGTTGTCGCCCGCCTGCGCGATGGTCTGGATGGCGTAGGTGATGGCCGTCATGCCGGAGGCCACCGCCAGGGCCGCGACCCCGCCTTCCAGGGCCGCCACCCGTTCTTCGAGCACGGCGGTGGTGGGGTTCATGATGCGGGTGTAGATGTTGCCGGGCACTTTCAGGTCGAACAGGTCGGCGCCGTGCTGGGTGTCATCGAACGCATAGGACGTGGTCTGGTAGATCGGGACGGCGACCGATTTCGTGGTGGGGTCGGGGGCGTACCCCGCATGAATGGCCAGGGTCTCGAATTTGCGGCTCATGGTGTCTCCTGAAGGAATTTGTCCGAGTCAAGTTTTTAAGCAAACTTCCATGGTACTGGCGAACGGCGTTTGAACACAGGCTTTTGCAACAATTTATATATAACCAAAGATAATATGGATATGGCTTATTTGTCGGCGATGATATTTAGTTGCTTGATTGAGCGGCTGTCGGCCCGATCCCGCTGCGCTAACGGGCGGGCTTGGGTTAGCATTCCAGCTATTGTCCGCCGGTGCGCGGTTTGTCGGGTTAGAAACACAGGATTTGTATGAACGTCTGGTTGAAGCGGGGGGTGTTCAGCCTGGTGCTGGTTTTGCTGGTTACCGTTGTCGGGCTGGCGATTTTTCTGCTGACTTTCAACCCCAATGCCTATAAGTCCCGCCTTGAGCAGCTGGTGTTCGACCGCTATGCCCGCACGCTGACCATCGACGGCGACATCAGCCTGTCGCTGTTTCCGCGCATCGGCCTGGCGGTCAGCCAGGTGTCCTTGTCCAACCGGCAGTCCGACGACACGTTTGTTTCCATGGACAGCGCCCGCCTGGCGGTGGCGATCTGGCCGCTGCTGTCCAATCAGCTGGTTGTCGATCACGTGGCCATCACGGGCCTGAAGGCCTGGCTGGTGCGCGACGCCCGGGGCCGGTTCAATTTCAGCGATCTGCTGGATGCCGAGACCGATGGGGCGGCGCCGGCCCCCGCCGCCGCCGGCCCGCTGGCCGCCGCGGCGCAGGCGGTGGCCCCGCGCGCGGGGCCGCGTTCCGATCTCAATATTGATATTGCCGGCCTGGCCCTGAAAGACGGGCAAATTCATTACCTGGATCAGGCCGACGGGCTGTCCACCACCTTGTCGGGCATCGAAGCCAGCACTGGCCGGGTCACTTTCGACCAGCCTTTCGATGTGTCGCTCAAGGCCAAGATCGCGGGGGCCGACCCGGTGCAGGACGCCCAGTTGCAGGCCCAGGCGCTGTTGCGCCTGGATCCGGCCGCGCAAGACTATTCCGCCCAGAAGATCAATGTGCAGATCACCGGGCGGCTGGGCAATCTGGATCACGCCGACGCCACCCTCAAGGGCAGCCTGGCCTACCGGGGGGGCGAACGCCGGTTTGCCGCCGACAACCTGGCGCTGGCCATCCAGGGCGACATCATCGGGCCGCACCCCATCAGCGGGCTGAAGGCCAGCCTGGGCGCCGCCCAGCTGCGTCTGGATCAGCGCCAGATGGCACTCAAGATCGCCAAGCTGGCCTTGCGCGCCGAGGGCCTGGATCGTGACCGCCAACTGGGTTTCGCGCTGGACGCGCCGGCTTTGGCCGTGTCGCCGGACTCGGCGCAGGCCGATCCGCTGGTGGCCACCCTGAAAGCCACGGGCGGCGACACACTGGCCGTGGCCCTGGGGCTGGAAGGCCTTTCGGGCAATGCCCAGCAACTGCAGTTTCGGACGGCCAGTCTGGATGCCGCCTATACCCAGGGCCAGCGTCTGCTGCAACTGAAGCTGGCCTCCCCCTTGGCCTGGGACACTCGCCAGCATCAGGGCAGCCTCAGCGCCGTTCAGGGCGACTTCAGCGTGCAGGAACCCGCCCACGACCAGGCGTTGGTGCAGTTTCCCCTGATCGGCAGCCTGCATCTGGATTTGGTGCGCGATGCCCTGGACATGGATCTTAGCGCCATGGTCGACGGTGCCCAGGCGACTCTGAAATCCGCCACCACGCGGCTGGCCGATCCCCGGACGACCTTCACGCTCAATGCCGAGAAACTCTTGCTGGATCGCTGGCTGGCGGGCCCGCCAACCCCGCCGGCATCGTCCCGGACGCCGGCTCCGGACGCGGCCGATACGGGGGAGCCGGCCTCGGTGGCCCCGGCGCCCGCCCCGGCGTCTGTCGCAACGGCGGATGTTCCCGTGGACTTCAGCTGGCTGCGTGGACAGGACATCCAGGGGGATGTCCAGGTGGCCGATCTGCGTGTGCGCGAAATGCGCTTGAGCCAAGTCTCGCTGCCGGTTCGGCTGGTGGATGGGACACTGGAAGTGCCCGAATTCAAGGCCCAGCTGTATGGGGGCAGCGCCACGGGCCGGTTGCGGCTGGCCGCCGCCGACGCGGCCCAGGGCGCGGGCGACGCCGTTCTGGGCCAGCCCCGGGCGGCTGCTGGGCCGGCCGCCGCCGCGCAGCCGCAGACAGTCGCGCTCAAGCTGAATCTCGACAAGGTCTCCGTGGCCCCCTTGATGCATGCCCTCACGGGGCGCAATCTGGTGTCGGGGCGGGCCACCGCGCAGCTGGACTTGCAGACGGCGGGCGCCAGTGTGCAGGCCTGGCAGCAGGCCCTGGGCGGCCGGGCGACCTGGCAGGTGCGCGATGGGGCCGTCCAGGGGGTGGATGCCGTGCAGACGCTGACCGAAGTGTCCGCATCGCTGGGCAATGTCGCCAAGGGCCGCCTGGATGCCGTGCCCTCGCCCTTCGACGACCGCCGCAGCACGCGCTTCACCACCCTGGACGGCCGCGTGGATTTCGACCATGGCCAGGGCCGGATCGCCAAGCTGCTGCTGGATGCCGGCCCGCTGCGGGTGTCGGCGGGCAAGCCGGCCGCCCTGGACGTGCCTGGCCGGCGGCTGGACGTGCAGTTGCTGGTGCAGGTGGCCGCCCGCCTGCCCAAGGCCCTGAAAATCGACCTGGGCAGCCTGGCCGGGGTGACCATCCCCGTCCAGGTCTCCGGGGCCTGGTCTGCCCCCGATTACGCGGTGCAGTGGGGCGGTATTCGCAACCAGACGATCCAGAAGGTGCTCAAATCGGGCCTGATGGGGCTGATCGGGGGCGATGACCCCATCAATCAGCTGTTGCCCGACCCGGATATCGAACCCGCCGCGCCCACCCCGGACAAAGATCCCGTCGAGCGCATCGGCAATGCGCTGAAGGGCTTGCTGGGCCAATGACCCGGGGCCGCCGTTCGCGGACGGCGGTCGTTGCCGCTGATTTTTTATCAATTCCCTTTTGCAAAGGAACGCACGGATGACACAGACCGCACAGCCCATCGCCGGGGCCCGCCCCGTAGCCGACGACGACCGCGCCCGGGCATACGATGGCCGCTGGCTGTTGGTGGATCCGGGCAATGCCTGGCTGGACGCGGATCGTGCGCCCGGTCTGGCCGAACTGGATCTCAGCCTGCGCTTCGGCTATCTGGTGGTGCGCGCCCCCGGCATGTTGCGCCTGGACATCCCCCTGGATGTCATCGAAGACGACGCCAGCGTCGAATGCCAGGCCCTGGTGGATGGCCAGGCCGTGCGGGCCGTGGACGAAGGCGACCTGGCCGCCGCCTGGTTCACCCAGTGGCTGGGGCAGCCCTGCCGCCTGCTGAAGGTGCACCCCGAAGCCCCTGCCGTGCAGTGGCCGGGCGCCGCCCGGCGCTGACGGCGGGGCGCTGCGCCGGCGCGCCGGGACATGCGGCCTGGGAGTTTCGCCGAGGCGGCAGTCAGCCGCCGGCCTGCTGTTCGCGCAGGGCCTTGGCCTTGGAATGCAGCCAGCGTTCTACCGACGGAAACACGAACTTGCTGACGTCGCCGCCCAGGATGGCGATTTCGCGCACGATGGTGCCCGAAATGAACTGGTATTGATCCGACGGCGTCATGAACAGGGTTTCGACCTCGGGCAGCAGGTGGCGGTTCATCCCCGCCATCTGGAATTCGTATTCAAAGTCGGAAACCGCCCGCAGGCCGCGCACGATCACGCGGGCGTCTTGCTCGCGCACGAAATCCTTCAGCAGCCCGCCGAAGCTGCGCACCCGCACATTGGGGTAGTGCCCCAGGACTTCCTCGGCGATCTCCAGGCGCTCCTGGATGCTGAAAAACGGTTTTTTGTTCTGGCTGACGGCCACCCCCACCACCACATGGTCGAACAGGCTGGCGGCGCGCCGCACGAGGTCTTCGTGCCCGCGGGTCAGGGGGTCGAACGTGCCAGGATAAACAGCGGTAATCATGCGAGCTCCGAAGGATGATGAGGATCATCGGCAGGCGATAAACGGCCATTATTACGATTTTTCTGCGTTGCAGCAAATTGCAACAGCGCGTAATGCACCTGCCCGGCGCGGCCCTGGCGCAGCACCGTCCAGTCGGGGGGCCAATCGGCGGCGGCCCGGGTTTCGGCTTCCAGGTACAGCAGGCCGCCCGGGCGCAGCGCCTGGCCCAGGAGGGGGCGCAGGCGGGCGGGCCAGTCGCCGCCGAAGGGCGGATCCAGCATCAACAGGTCGAAGCCGGGGGCGGGCAGGGCGCGCAGATAGGCCAGCGCATCGCCCGCATGGATGCGGATGGCGGGGGCCCGCAGCCGTTGCTGCACCGCCCGCAGTCCCGCCAGGGCGGCGGGGGCTTTTTCGACCAACTGGGCCAGGGCCACGCCCCGGGAAGCCGCTTCAAAGCCCAGCGCCCCGCTGCCGGCGAACAGATCCAGCACTTGTTTCGAGGCGAAATCCCCGCCCCACAGATGCGCCAGCCAATTGAACAGGGTTTCGCGCACCCGATCCGGTGTGGGGCGCAAATGGGCCCCGTCGGGCACGCGAATGGGCGTGCGTCGGTAGTCACCGCCTACAATACGAATCTGATGTTGTTTCATGCGCGGCCCGTGGTTGAAAAATACGGCGTCGGGCGTCCGCCGGACTCTCCAGTGTAAAGCCTATGTTCAGTTTTTTTAAACGCAAAAAATCCCCGCCTGCCCCGCAGACGCCCCCAGAAGCGCTGGAAACACCGGAAATCGCCCCGGTCGCGCCGACCGAACTGCCAGAAGCCCTGGCGACCGGCTTGCAGGCGGACAGTCCCGGCCCAGCGGTCGCCGCCGCGCCGGTGTCCCCCGCGCCGCCGCCCGCCTCGTCATCCGCTGCCGCCGCGCCGCTGGATGCGGCGGCGGGGCCGTCCGCCGGCTCGTCGGATACCGGCCCGCTGGATACCGCCTTGTCCGGCGACGGCCCGCCGGCCGGCGATCGGCCCGTCGGCGGCCCGCCCGGCGAAGACGCCGCCGCATCGGCGGTGCAGCCGCCCGATCCCTGGTCGGACGGCGCGCCCAACGTGGCGGCCGACCCCCTGGCGCGGCTGGATGCCGCGCCCGCCCCGGCGGCTGAATCCCTGTCCTGGCTGGGGCGGCTGCGCCGCGGGCTGTCGCGCACGGGCCAAAGCCTGGGCAGCCTGTTTGTCGGCGTCCAGGTCGATGAAACCCTGTTCGAAGAACTGGAAACCGCCCTGATCATGGCCGATGCCGGGGTCGAGGCCACGGAAAAGCTGCTGGCCCAATTGCGCGCGCAAGTGCGCAAGCAGCGTCTGGATCAGCCAGATGCGGTGCGCGAAGCCCTGCGGGATATTCTGGCCGATCACCTGAAGGTTCTGGAAAAACCGTTCGTGGTGGGTGAAGCCGCCCCCATGGTGGTGATGATCGCCGGGGTCAATGGCGCGGGCAAAACCACGTCCATCGGCAAGCTGGCGCATGCCTTGCAGGCCCGGCAGGCCAGCGTGCTGCTGGCGGCGGGCGATACGTTCCGCGCCGCCGCGCGCGAACAGCTGGTTGCCTGGGGGACGCGCAATGGGGTGACCGTCATCGCCCAGGAAGGCGGCGATCCCGCCGCCGTGGCCTTTGATGCCGTCAACGCCGGCCGGGCGCGGGCGGCGGATGTGGTGCTGGTGGACACGGCCGGCCGTCTGCCCACCCAACTGCACCTGATGGAAGAACTGAAAAAAATCAAGCGCGTGATCGGCAAGGCCGATCCCGGCGCGCCGCACGAAATCCTTCTGGTGGTCGATGGCAATACCGGGCAGAATGCGCTGGCCCAGATCCGCGCCTTCGATGCCGCCCTGGGGCTGACGGGGCTGGTCGTCACCAAGCTGGATGGCACGGCGCGGGGCGGCACGCTGGCGGCGGTGGCGGCGGGCAGCCAGGGGGTGCGGCCCGTGCCGGTGTATTGGATCGGCGTGGGCGAGGGCATGCAAGACCTGCAGCCTTTCGTGGCCGCCGAGTTTGCCGAAGCCTTGTTGGGTTCGCGTGGCGAATCGCTAAAATAATGCAATCGGGCGGCTGCTTCCGCAGCCTGCCCGCCCCGCCGCCGCGTGCGGGCGGGACGGGTGGGGCGGGCGGGGAAACCGCTCCCTTCTTACAGGAACAGGATCAATGAATACCGATACCCAGGCCCCGGCCGACGCGGCGTCCGGCTTTGCGATTTCTTCAGTGCAGGAAATCGTGGCCGAACTGCGCGCCGGCCACATGGTCATTCTGGTGGATGAAGAAGACCGCGAAAACGAAGGCGATCTGGTCATGGCGGCGGATTTCGTCACCCCCGACGCCATCAACTTCATGGTCACCCACGCGCGCGGCCTGGTCTGCCTGACGCTCACCCAGGATCGCTGCGCGCAATTGCAGCTGCCGTTGATGGCCAACCAGAACGGCACCCGCTATGGCACCAATTTCACGGTCTCCATCGAGGCCGCCGAAGGCGTGGGCACCGGGATTTCCGCCGCCGACCGCGCCCGCACCATCCAGGCCGCCGTGGCCCGCGATGCGCGCTCGTCCGATCTGGTTCAGCCGGGGCATATTTTCCCCGTGCGGGCCGTACCGGGCGGGGTGCTGGTGCGCGCCGGCCACACCGAGGCCGGCTGCGACCTGACCGCCATGGCCGGGCTGACTCCGGCGGCGGTCATCTGCGAAATCCTGAAGCCCGACGGCACGATGGCCCGTTTGCCCGATCTGATGGCGTTTGCCCAGGAACACGGCCTGAAAATCGGCACGATCGCCGACCTCATCCAATACCGCAGCGAACACGAAACCATGGTCGAGCGCCTGGTCGAACGCCAGGTCACCACCCCCTGGGGCGAATTCACCGCCGTCGCCTACCGCGACCGGGCGTCCGACGCCCCCCACCTGGCGCTGGTGCATGGGCAGATCCAGCCCGACCAGGAAACCCTGGTGCGCGTGCACGAGCCCACCAACGTGCTGGATTTGCTGTGCGAGTGCGCCACCCAACACAGCTGGACGATTCCCCAGGCATTGCGCACCATTGCCGCCGCTCCCAGCGGGGTGGTGGTTTTGCTGAACTGCCATGGGCAGGCCGACCTGTTGTTCGCCCAATTCGATGCCTGGGCGCGCAGCACGGGCGCTGTGTCCGCCGCGCCCGCCGTCCCGGACGGCGAACGCCATGGTTTGCGCACCTTCGGGATCGGCGCGCAGATCCTGCGCGATCTCGGCGTGGGCCAGGCGCGTTTGCTGGCCCGGCCGCGCAAAATGCCCAGCATGGCGGGGTTCGCCCTGACCATTACGGGTTACCATAACGAACCGGGCGCCGATAACGCCTCAACCTAACCGGAATCACGACCATGAACCCTTATGTGATGACTCCCGACATGAACGGCGAAGGCCTGCACATCGGCATTGTGCGTGCCCGCTTCAACGCCGAAATCGGCGAGGCCGAACTCCAGACTTGCCTCGATGAACTCGCCGCCCTGGGCGTGGACGAACGCGATGTCATGGTCGCCTCGGTGCCCGGCGCGCTCGAACTCGGCGTGGCTTTGGCCCAGATGGCCGAAACCTTCGAATTCGACGCCCTGATCGCCCTGGGCGCCGTGATTCGCGGCGAAACCTATCACTTCGAAATCGTCAGCAACGAATCCGCCGCCGCCATCAGCCGCATTGCGCTGGAAACCGGCATCCCCGTGGCCAATGGCGTGCTCACCGCCGACACCGACGAGCAAGCCCGGTCGCGTGCTGCCGACAAGGGCCGCGATTGCGCCCGCGCGGCCGTCGAAATGGCTAATCTCGTCGCCGCGCTCGAACCCGAATCCGACGACGATGACGACGATGAGGATGACGACGACGACTTCGCAGAGGACGTCGATGACTGACCCCAAACCGCGCAACGGGCGCAATGGCGCCCGCAGCGCTCGGCGCATGGCCCGCGAATTCGCCTTGCAGGGGGTGTATGCCTGGCTGCTGCGCGGGGGCGCCGATCTCGCCGAATTGGGCGAGATCGACGCCCATGTGCGCGATGCCGAAGACTTCCCCCAGGCCGATGCCCAGTGGTATCTGACCCTGCTGCAGGGGGCTACCCGCCAGGCGGATGCCTTGCGCGCGCAGTTCGTGCCCTACATCGACCGCCCCCTGGCCGAACTCTCGCCCATCGAACACGCCATCCTGCTGCTGGGCACCTTCGAACTCGTCCAGCACCTCGAAGTCCCCTACCGCGTGGCCATCAACGAATCCGTCGAACTCGCCAAGTCCTTCGGCGGCACCGACGGCTATCGCTTCGTCAATGGGGTGCTGGACAAACTGGCCGCCCAGGTGCGCGCTCCCGAAATCCAATCGGCCGGGCGTGCGTAGCGCCCCCAAGGCTCGTTATGCAGCCACAAGGCGAATTCGATCTTATTGCCCGCTACTTCAAGCGTCCGGCCCCCAGCGGCATGCTGGGGATCGGCGACGATTGCGCCCTGTTGTCCCCCGCCCAGGGCTGCGATCTGGCGGTCAGCACCGATATGCTGGTCGAAGGCCGCCACTTCTTTGCGGATGGCGACCCGCGCCGGCTGGGCCACAAAGCGCTGGCCGTCAACCTGTCCGATCTGGCCGCCATGGGCGCGCGGCCGCTGGCGTGCACTTTGGCGCTGTCTTTGCCGCGCCTGGATAATGCCTGGCTGCAGGCGTTTGCCGATGGTTTCCATGCCTTGTCGCGCGACGCCCAGTGCCCGCTGGTGGGCGGGGACACCACCGGCGGGGCGCGGCAAGTCGTGCTTTGCATTACCGTCATGGGCGAAGTCCGCCGCCACCAGGCGCTGCGCCGCGATGCGGCCCGCCAGGGCGACGACCTCTGGGTATCCGGCGTGCTGGGGGCGGCCGATATCGCCTTGCGGCTGATGCAGGGCAGCCTGCCGCCCGACCCCGACCGCCTGGCCCTGTGCCGTTCCGCCCTGGAAACCCCCACGCCGCGCCTGCGCCTGGGCCGCTATCTGGCCGGTGTGGCGCATGCCGCCATCGACATCTCCGATGGCCTGCTGCAAGACTTGGGCCATGTGCTGGATGCCAGCCAGTGCGCCGCCGATCTGTGGCTGGATACCCTGCCCGCCCATGCCGCGCTGGCCGGCCTGGACGACACCGTCCGGCGCGATGCGGTGCTGGCGGGCGGGGATGTCTACGAACTCTGCTTCACGGCGCATCCGCGCCGGCGCGAACAGATCACGACGCTGTCGCGCCAGCTGAAGCTGCCCATTACCCGGGTGGGCGCGATACGGCGCGGCACGGGGCTGCGCGTCCTGGATGCCCTGGGCCGGGAAATCCCCGTCCCTCGCCGCGGCTTCGATCACTTTTCCATCTCGCAGACGTAAATCCCATGTCGTCCGGCTCCGATCCCCGCTCCGCCATCCCGCGTCCCACGGCGCGCTGGGTTTTCGCCCGCCCCGAACGCATCCTGGCTTTCGGTTTCGGCTCCGGCCTGATCCATCCGGCGCCGGGCACCTGGGGGACGCTGGCGGGGTGGCTGCTGTGGGTTGTGCTCCTGCAGGGGCTGGCAGACGGCTGGGTGGCGGCTGTGCTGCTGCTGTCTTTCGGGCTGGGCTGCTGGGCGGCGCAGCGTTGCGGCCAAGACCTGGGCGTGGCCGACTACGGCGGCATCAATTGGGATGAAATCGTCGCCATCTGGCTGGTTCTCTGGCTGTTGCCCGACGGTTTCTGGTCGCAGTTGCTGGGGGTGGTGCTGTTTCGCGTCTTCGATATCCTGAAGCCGCCCCCGGTCAGCGTGCTGGATCGCCGCTGCAAAAACGGTTTTGGCGTCATGGTGGATGACCTTTTCGCCGCATTCTATGCTGTGCTGGCCGGGGTGCTGTTGATGCGCCTGGGCCTGTGGCCATGAGGCCGGGGCGCTCAGGCGTCATGCGGATCAGGTCAAGCCGCCACGCATCAGGCCATGGGGCAAGCGCGCTGATTCGCGCGCGCCGCACACTCGACCGCAGGAGGAACACCACATGATCGACCGGGAAACACGCGCTTTGGCAGGCGAATTGGGCGCCGCCCTGCGGGAAGCCGGCTGGCTGTGCGCCACGGCCGAATCCTGCACCGGAGGGCTGCTGGCGGGGGCGATGACCGCCTGCCCCGGTTCCAGCCTGTGGTTCGAGCGCGGCTTTGTCACGTACAGCAATGCCGCCAAGATCCAGCAACTGCAGGTTTTGCCGGATACCCTGGATCGCCATGGCGCCGTCAGCGAAGAAACCGCCATGGAGATGGCGGCGGGCGTGCTGGCCGCCACGCCGGCGGCCCGGCTGGGCCTGGCGACCACGGGGATCGCCGGCCCGGGCGGGGCCACGCCGGGCAAGCCCGTGGGCATGGTGTGCTTCGGGATCGCGCATCGGGCGGGGGAAGGCATCAGCACCCGTGCCTTGACCCGGGTGTTTGATGGCGACCGCGATGCGGTGCGTCAGGCGGCCGTGCGTTTTGCCCTGCAGGCCGGCCTGGACGCCCTGCGGCGTTAAGCGGCCGTCAGGTCAGCGGCAGGGGGCTGAGTTCGCGCAGCTGGCCGCTGGATAGCGCCTTGACCTGGTTGCGGCCCTGGTGTTTGGCCTGGTACATGGCCTGATCCGCCAGCGACAGCAGTTCCGACAGGGTGGCGTGGGGCTTTTGGCCGTCGTGCATAGTGCCGATGCTGACGGTCACCCGCAGCGGTTCGTCGCTGTCGTAGTACAGACGGATTTTTTCCACGGCCTTGCGCAGCCGTTCGCCGATTTCCAGGCTGTCGTGCAAAGTGGTGTTGGGCAGGAAAACGCCGAATTCTTCGCCGCCCAGGCGGCCGAACAGGTCTTGCGGGCGAATGGCCCCCTGGATGACCCGCGCGAATTCGTGCAGCACGCTGTCGCCGGCCGCGTGGCCGTGGTTGTCGTTCAGCTGCTTGAAGTGGTCGATATCCAGCATCATCACGCAGTTGCCATAGAACGCGGCGGGCGACTGCTGCAGGTATTCGGTCGCCCCCCGCATGAAGGCCTGGCGCGACATGGCGCCGGTCAGTTCATCGTGATCCAGCGCCTGGTTCAGGGATTGAACCAGATCGTTGCGGGCCATGAGCGAACTGGAAACGACCAGGGGGGTGGCCACCATCAGCTGCAGGCCCATCTGCAGCGACACCTGCGTCCAGACCGACGGAATATCCTGGGAGATGATCGACCAGCCCTGGGCATGGCTGATCATCAGGATCAGCGCGGTGACCAGGGTGAGCCAGGCACAGGTCTGCTGCTGATAGGCATAGGCGCAGATCAGCAGGGCGGGAATGGGAAAGGCCGCCGTGCCCGGCCCGCCGAGCAAGGCGGCCAAGCCCACGGCCGCCAGCAGCACAAGCAGCGGCCACTGGCGGCTGCTGGCCATCAGTTGGTGCAAGGCGCGGGTCCAGGAGCGGCGGCGGTCGGGGCCGCGCCGCGCCGGCGCCCAGAGCAGGCAGACGGGCAGCACCGCGCTGTAGCCCAACCATTGTTGGAAAAGCACCCCGATGGCGGGCCGCAGGGGCGTGTCCAGAGGCAGGAGTGTGGCGGTTTGGTATCCGAGCAGCCCGATGAAGGCCGTGCAGCTGGCCGCCGCCAAGCCCGCCAGCAGGATATGCACGATGGCCATGGGCTTGCGCAGGGTGTCCAGGGGCCAGACCCGGTGCAGCAGCATCGTGGCCAGCCAGACCCCGGACAGATTGATGATCGTGTTCAGCAGCGCGGTGTCCCAGCTGCCGTACCAGTAGCCGTATCCGCCGAAGGCCCCCAGCAGGATGACGGGCCATAAGTAGCGGTGGCGTATGGAAGTGACCCGCAGCAACGCGCCAGCCAATAGTGCATTGGCCGGCCAAAAACCGATGTCGCCCAACAGGGGACGGAATATCAGGCTGGTGTAGATCAGCAAAAACGCCAATGCGGCGAGCGACAGGAACGGGCCTGTTCGCCGCAGCCATGGCGGCATACTGGCAGTAATCTGGGGCATAGTGCAAAGATTCTACTGAATCTTTGTAATAAGCGTGTTCTTATTTCGCACTTATCCGGGAAAGCCTTAGATCGAGGCGGCATTAAGGCCGCCTCGGGTCAGGGGGCCATCAGGGCCTGGCGGATGGCGCCGCGGGTGGCGCGCGCGGTTTTGGCGGCCGCCCCGGCCCAGTCTTCCTGGGGGCTGGCATACAGGATGGCGCGTGATGAATTGATCATCATCCCCCGGCCATCTGCGGTGCGGCCCGCCTGCACCGTGGCCTGGATGTCGCCGCCCTGCACGCCGATGCCCGGGATCAGCAAGGGCATGTCGCCCACTCGGCGGCGCACCTGGGCGATTTCTTCCGGGAAGGTCGCGCCCACCACCAGGGCGCATTGGCCGGTGGTGTCCCACACGCGGGCGACCTGGTCGGCCACATGCAGATACAGCGGCGTGCCGTTGGCCAGGCGCATGTCCTGCAAATCGGCGCCGCCCCGGTTTGAGGTGCGGCACAGGATGATGACGCCCCGGTCTCCATAGTCGATATAGGGTTGCACCGAGTCCCGCCCCATATAGGGGTTGACGGTCACGGCATCGGCCTGGTAGCGCTCGAAGGCTTCGCGGGCGTATTGTTCGGCCGTGCTGCCGATGTCGCCGCGCTTGGCATCCAGCACGATCGGCAGGGTGGGATGCTGCTGGCGGATGTAGCGGCACAGATCCAGCAATTGATCCTCTGCCTGCTGCGCGGCGAAGTAGGCGATCTGCGGCTTGAAGCCACAGGCAAAGGGCGCGGTGGCGTCCACGATCCTGCGGCAGAATTCCAGCACGGCGTCGGGGCGGCCCGCCAGTTCGGCCGGAAACCGGCGCGGGTCGGGGTCCAGCCCCACCATCAGCAAAGAATCCTGGCTGACCCAGGCGTGGTTGAGCTTGTCGATGAAGTTCATGGCGCACACTGTAGAAGGTTAAGCGGAAGAATTCGCCATGATTGTAGACCGCGATGCGGCCCGGGCCGCCATCCTCCGCGTCCGGCGGCCCCCGCGCTGGGATGACGGACGAGCTGTCCAGGTTGGCGGTGTTGCCGTCAGACCCAGCGCGGGATCAGCACGCAGGCCCAGGCCGCCCCCGCCAGCAGCAGCATGAGCAGCACGGCGGCGCTGCCGATGTCCTTGGCGCGCCCCAGCAGGGGATGGTGTTCTGTGCTGATGGCATCGGCCAGGGCCTCGATGGCCGAATTGATCAGCTCGACGATCAAGACCCCCACCAGCATGCCCGCCAGCAACAGTTTTTCGCCGGGTGTTTCGCCCAGCCACAGGCCCAGCGGCAGCAGGACGGCCGTCAGGAGTGTCTCTTGGCGAAAGGCGGCTTCGTGCCGCCAGGCGGCCGCCAGCCCCTGCAGGGAATAGCCAAAGGCGCGAAAGACACGGATCAAGCCACCCGTGCTTTTATAGGGGGAAGTCCGAGTCATGGCGAACGCCGTCCGGGAAGTTGGGGGCATTGTAAACAATCTTGCCTTGGGGCAGCCCGACGGGGCGCGCCTTATGTCTCGACGGCAATCACGTTGGCCACGGGGATCTTCTGAGCCACGGCAGCATAGATGTCCACGTCCGTCTGTGGTGTCTGGATCGAAACCACGAGGCTGTATCGTGCTGGCAAGGCATAGCGTTTCAGTGCCGGCCGTGTCCGCCACCAACCGGCAGAAGGGTAGACCGCGATAAATCCACGGCTGGCCAGTTCAGCGGCTGTGCCTTTCCAGACATCCTGATGCAATGAGCCACGATGCCGCCTCTGGCCACCCAGCAGCCAGTTCGGATCGGAAGGATTGACCGGATCGCCATCAGCCTCGTCTTCACGCAGTGCGGCGGCGTTCAGCCGTGCAATGAAGCGCTCGGTAGACGCATCCAGCGCGCGCTGCACATCGAAGCGCAAACGGTGCGAAGGGTAGTGATACCTCGACGCGACGCCCCGTGCCGAAGGATTGGGCTCGACGAAATACGACAGCGTGACACGCATCTCCACAGGCGTGTCCTGCAATGCCTCCAACTCGTCCTTCGGCCACGGCAAGGAATGCAGGTTCATATCGCGGGTGACGACCCCTTTGCCCTGAACCTTCGTATATGGATGCACCAAATCTTCAACCACCAGCGTTAAGGAATCACCCGCGCTCCACAGTGCGCGGTTCAGATCCGGCGTACCCCAGCCGCAGTGACGGATCAGGTTGACGAAGTGATCCTTGTTCGGAGCAGCCGGCAAAAACATCGCACGCATGGCATCGCTCCATTGTGCCGAATGAACGAGCAATGCGCGCACCGTTTCCGCACGAAGATGCGGATAGGCAGCCATGATCCGTGCCGCCATGCCGGCACATAGCGCGGAAGCGGCGCTGGTGGCATTGCTGGTGGTGAACAAGCGCGCCTGCGGCTGATTGTGGGCGGTCAGCAGGCTCAAGCTGGTCATCCACGATGCGCCATGATCATCCTTAGCCGCGTTGCCGCCTTCCAGCACCACATCAGGCTTGAGCGGCCACGCGCGATCCCAGGTCTGTGTCGTGGTGGTGAACGGGCTGAGTCCACCCGCTTCGGCAATGGGGTTCAGGGATGGATGTCCCTGCGTGTCGATCTTGCTGGTGTACGCGCCTACGGTGATGGCATTCCATGCCTGCCCTGGATCATGCACAAGGTTAGTGGCCAAGCAGTCGGGATAAGTGGCCCATGCATTGGCGTCACGATTGTTGCCAGCGGAGAGCACGAACAGACGCGGGTTCTCGCCGGCGCCATCTGCATCCGCCGCGAGGCCATCAACGGCGGCCGACCATGACGAAGGCCGGCCCCGATCCCGATAGTCCGAAGCCGTCACGGCAGAAGTGAACACGCGGGCGCGCGCTGGCGCAGAGATTTCGGGGCGAGCGACGCCCTCCGCGAACAAGTAGGCGTGGTGCCGCGCATCGCCTTCGTTGGCGCCTTCCGCAGGCACCAGCTTGACCGACTCTAGCCGATGCGGGACGCTGATCGCGTCCGTAGAAGACAGGGCATCGGTGAAGTCGCCGTAAGCTGCCAGACCGGCCAGTCCCGTGCCGTGATCCGCTTGGTCATCCACGCCCCATACCGGCTCGACGGTGTGCAGATCCGCCGCGTCCATCAAGGGCTCCAGCAGTGGATGCGCGCGAGTCACGCCCGAATCCAGCAGGCAGACCCGGGGGGCATCGCCTGCGGGCTGCAATCGCGCACGCCGCAGCAGATCGTCCGCCCATTGGCGCTGTTCCGCCACCGCCATGCCATCGAAGAACTCGGCGGTCTCTTTGGCATAGCGAAGCTCGGCCACGCAGTTCAAGGTCATCACCGAGCGCGAGAGTTGCTGTTGCGAGCCATACATCAACAGCACCGTGCGTTCGGGGAAGCTGACCTGCTGGTCGCTGACCGCACAATCTGCCAGGCGAGCAAGTTTCTTGAAATCCTCCACCACGGCTTGCCGCTGCCCCGCACCTCGAACCGGCAGCCACACTTCCCACCAGAAAGCCGTGGCGGGATCAGCCGGCAACAGTTCGGGCGCATCGGTCCACAACGCCCTGATCTCTGCCACTCGGATGGATTCGATGGCGTCGAGCAGCTTCCGATGGTCGAGCGCCTGATTCTTGTTGCCTTTCTTCTCCGCCAGATAGTCCGCGACATATTGCTCGAAGTGCGCGAGCCCTCCATCCGGGACGAAGACGTTGGCGAGCGTGCGGTTGCCTTCTTCGCGGACGCTCAGGAGTTCTATTTTCTTGGTCGCGTTCGCCAGGCTCATAAATGCCAGCGCCACATCTGGCTGGCTGGTGAATTGGATTTGCAGGCCCAGCCCGCTTTCCAGTTGCAGCTCCTGCTGGACGCGCACAGCCTTGGCCGCTGCGGGCTTCAAGTCCTCGATCTGCCCTTGAAGATAGGCTGCATGCTGCTGCCTGGGTTGAACTGGAATGTCCTTCTGCTTCACGGGCGACGACTTCGCCGTGAATTCAACTGCTCGTGATGTGTCTCGAAGAATGAGGTGTGGACGTTTAGCTTGCGGTTGATCCGGCATAGTTCTGCACAGCCTTCTTATCGTTCATTCTGATGCTGAATTTCCGGCGTTCCTCGAAGGCCCGCGCGAGCGCATCAGACGTCACGCGATCCTCGTCATGCATCACCGCCTCCTTGATGGACTCGTCCACGGCGCGCCTGATTTCCGCGTAGCTTAACCCCTCCGCCTTTGCGGTGAAAGTTTTCAGAGGGAAGGGCTTGGGAGCAAATTTCCCGAGTCGCGCCTGCAGCAGCTTGGCGGCTTGAGGCCCGCTCGGCAGCCGGTACTCGATCACGTCGTCGAATCGACGGAAAAGCGCGTAGTCGAGTATCTCGACATGGTTGGTCGCAGCAAGGATCAGGCTGTGAGACTGGTCGCTTTCGATCATTTGCAGGAAACTATTGAGCACTCGCCGAATCTCGCCCACATCGTTGGCGAATCCTCGCTGCGAGCCAATGGCATCGAATTCGTCGAAAAAGTAAACGCCGCGAACCTCACTGATGGCGTCGAATATCTGACGCAATTTGGCGGCCGTTTCACCCATGAACTTGGTGATGAGCGCATCGAGCCTCACGGAGAACAAGGGAATGCCAAGCTCGCCCGCCAGCACGGAGGCCGTCATCGTCTTGCCCGTGCCGGGTGGCCCAACCAGCAGCAGTTTGCGTCGTGGTGACAGGCCATGCTCGCGGATGCGCGAATGATGCTTTTGCTCCTTCAGGATGCGGCCAAGCTGCTCGGCCACATCCGTATCGAGCACCATGTCCACCAGCCGATTTTGCGGATAGGTTACCGTCAGCAGGTTTGCCAGCTCGCCGCGGGGGCGCGCCAGAGGCACGAGATTGCCCGTCGCATCGGCGGGCGACACACGGGACTTGGCTGCGTCGATCATGTCGCGCAGTTCTTGAGCGAGCTTGCCGTGGCCCACCTTGGCTTCACGGGCTGCGACCTGCATGGCAACGGAATAAAAATGCCGGTCGTCCCGTTCGATGTGGGATTTCACCAACGCCTTGAGTTGTTCGGCATTAGCCATAACGGCCTCCCACTTGCGCTGTCATGTTGTCCGAGGCTCTCAGAGATGCCAGCGCAGACTGCATCAACTGATCGGCGACCTGCTCGGCAGTGTCTCATAGTTCATCCTGATCGGCCGCCAAAACGAAAAGCAGACCGACAGATATATGCAATGTCGCGGCAATCTTGGCAACTGTCGAAAGGGTGCGCTTTCTCAAGGGTTGCGACAAGCGTGAGGATAAGTCAATTTTACCATCAGTGAACCTCATCCCGCCCTTTCTTTGCCTTGGGGCGGCCCAAAGCAAAAAACCCCGCTCGCCAAGAAGCGAGCGGGGTTTTCGGGGTGCCGGGGGGGCTGATGCGTCGTACACCAGCCCGGGCGGGGAGGCTTAGAAGCCGCCCATCCCACCCATGCCGCCCATGTCGGGCATCGGGGCCGCGGGCTTGTCTTCCACGATTTCGGCCACGGCGGCTTCGGTCGTCAGCAGCAGGCTGGCCACGGAAGCGGCGTTTTGCAGCGCCGTGCGGGTGACCTTGGTCGGGTCGATCACGCCTTGGTCGACCAGATCGCCGTATTCGCCGGTGGCGGCGTTGTAGCCGTAGTTGCCTTCGCCTTGTTCAACCGCGTTGACGATCACGCTGGCTTCGTCGCCGGCGTTGGAGACAATGGTGCGCAGCGGGGCTTCGATGGCGCGCAGAACCAGCTTGATGCCGGCGTCCTGGTCGGCGTTGTCGCCCTTGACCTGGGCCACGGCGGCCTTGGCGCGGATCAGCGCGACACCGCCGCCCGGGACGATGCCTTCTTCGACGGCGGCACGCGTGGCGTGCAGGGCGTCTTCGACACGGGCTTTCTTTTCCTTCATTTCGACTTCGGTGGCGGCACCGACGCGAATCACGGCAACGCCGCCGGCCAGCTTGGCCACGCGCTCTTGCAGTTTTTCACGGTCGTAGTCGGACGTGGCTTCCTCGATCTGGGCGCGGATCTGCTTGACGCGCGCTTCGATGTTGACGGCTTGGCCGGCCCCGTCGATGATGGTGGTGTTTTCCTTGGCGACTTCGATGCGCTTGGCTTGGCCCAGCAGCTCCAGCGTGGCCTTTTCCAGCGACAGGCCGGTTTCTTCGGAGATCACCGTGCCGCCCGTCAGGATGGCGATGTCTTCCAGCATGGCCTTGCGGCGGTCGCCAAAGCCCGGGGCCTTGACGGCGGTGGTCTTCAGGATGCCGCGGATGTTGTTGACGACCAGGGTGGCCAGGGCTTCGCCTTCGACGTCTTCGGCCACGATCAGCAGCGGACGGCTGGACTTGGCGACTTGTTCCAGCACCGGCAGCAGATCGCGGATGTTGCTGATTTTCTTGTCGAAGATCAGGATGTACGGATCGTCCAGGACGGAAACTTGCTTGTCCGGGTTGTTGATGAAGTAGGGCGACAGATAGCCACGGTCGAACTGCATGCCTTCGACGACGTCCAGTTCGTTTTCCAGCGACTTGCCGTCTTCGACGGTGATGACGCCTTCCTTGCCGACCTTGTCCATGGCGTTGGCGATGATTTCACCGACAGAGGCGTCGCTGTTGGCCGAAATGGAACCGACCTGGGCGATGGCCTTGCTGGTGGTGCAGGGCTTGGACAGCTTGTGCAGCTCGTCCACGGCCACGACCACGGCCTTGTCGATACCGCGCTTGAGATCCATCGGGCTGATGCCGGCGGCCACGTATTTCAGGCCTTCTTCGACGATGGACTGAGCCAGCACGGTGGCGGTGGTGGTGCCGTCACCGGCGTTGTCGGAGGTCTTGGAAGCGACTTCCTTGACCAGTTGGGCGCCGATGTTCTCGAACTTGTCTTTCAGTTCGATTTCCTTGGCCACGGACACACCGTCCTTGGTCACGGTGGGGGCGCCGAACGAGCGATCCAGCACCACGTTGCGGCCCTTGGGGCCCATGGTGGTCTTGACGGCGTTGGCCAGGATGTTGACACCACGGACGATGCGCGAACGGGCGTCGTCACCGAAGTAAACTTGCTTTGCAGCCATGTTGAAATTCCTTGGGATGATTCAGGACAATTCGGCCTTGCGGACAAGGCCGGGAGGCAAAAGGGCCGGTTTCGGGCCTTGAGCGCGGATGCTTATTCGACCACGGCGAGGATTTCTTCCTCGCGGATGACCAGCACTTCTTCGCCGTCGACCTTGACGGACTGGCCGGCGTATTTGCCAAACAGAACCTTGTCGCCGACCTTGACGTCAACCGCGACGATCTTGCCGTCTTCGGTTTTCTTGCCGGGGCCAACGGCCAGGACTTCACCCTGATCGGGCTTTTCAGCCGCGCTTTCGGGGATGACGATGCCGGACGCCGTGGTGCGCTCGTTGTCCAGACGCTTGACGATCACGCGATCGTGCAAAGGACGCAGTGCCATGGAGGAACTCCTGTTATGTATGAAGTTTGAAAAAGGCGGGGGCCGGTTGTTAGCACTCAACCCCATCGAGTGCTAATTATAGGGATGAATTTTTGGATTTCAAGGGGTGGCCGGCAACGTTACATTTTAGTGCGATGGCCCGCTGCCGAATGCCCCTGGGTTTCGATCTGCTGCGACACGGGCCCGAACCGGGGGTTGACGTCAAAGCCCCCCGGCGCAGACCAGCGTTGTGCCCGTGACGTAGGAAGCCGCCGGCGAGGCCAGCCAGGCGATGGCTTCCGCGATTTCGGCGGGCTGCGCCAGGCGGCCCAATGGAATCCCGGGGGCGATGCGAGCGGGCCGGGCCGGTTCGCCTGCGGCTGCGTGGATATCCGTCAGTGTGCTGCCCGGCGCCAGTCCGCAGACCCGAATGCCTTCGGCGGCCACTTCCTTGGCCAGCCCCAGGGTGAAGGCATCCAGTGCGGCTTTGCTGGCCGCGTAGTGCACGTATTCTCCGGGGCTGCCCGTGCGGGCCGCGATGGACGAGACATTGATGATCACACCCTGCGTGCCATGGCGCCTGAAATTCGACAGCGCCTCGCGTGCGCATTGCATGGCGCCCAGCACGTTGACCTGGAACACGTGCTCGATGGTGGCCTGGGCCGTATCCGTGAACGGCCCGATCGGCCCGGTGATGCCCGCATTGTTGATCAGGCCGTGGAGCGGTCCGATCTCGTGCTCGATGGTGTCGAACATCCGCCGGATATCCTCGCCGCGGCCGACGTCGGCCTGGATGATGGTGGCCTTGCGGCCGATGGCGCGGATAGATTCCGCCACGGCACGGGCCGACTGTTCGTCGCGGGCATAGTTCAGGACGATGTCGCGGCCCAGGCGCGCGGCAGCCAGCGCAGTCGCCGCGCCGATGCCGCGGCCGGCGCCGGTAATGAGCAGCGTGCCTGGGTCGCTGCCGTCCGGGAGTCGATGGTTCATGGGTGGGTTTCCTTGGAAGCGGGTCGTCTTGGAAGCGGGACGTTGGGTCAGTCGAAGGCGGCGGCCTGCGGCAGGGCGATCAGATCAGTCACGCCGACATCATGTCCCAGTTGCGAGATCAACGAGGTCACCTGTCCGCGATGGTGGGTCTGGTGATTGAACAGATGCAGCAGGATGAAGCCGCGTGTTGCGCTGGATGCTTTTCCTTGGGAGATGGGCCGGTATGTGATGCGCTCGTCCATGGCTTCCCGGGACAGGCCGGCCATCATGCGGTCGAGGTCATTGTCCGTTGTCTTGCGTGCCTGGGCCAGCGGGATGAATTCCGTGTACAGCACCTGGTCGAGTGAGCGGATCGCGCAGGGCACCCCCGCAAGCCGCGCCAGCCAGACTCGGTCGGCGAGCAGAATATGGTTCAGTGTGCCATGAATGCTGCCGAAAAAGGCTTTCATGTCGAGTTTGAGTTCCTCGTCGCTCAGGCGGGCGCAGGTGTCGTAGAGCTTTTCGTTCATCCAACGGTTGTAGCGTGCCATTGTCTGGAATGTGTGATGCAGGTTCATGTGGGCTCCTGTCCATGGGCGGACGATTGATTCAGTAACCGGGCGGCATGATCTTCAACCGTCCGGCGGCGCCTGTCGGCAGCGCGGCATGTCGCAGCCATTCCAGCGCGTAGGGCCACAGGATGCCGCGGAAGCGTTCGTGGAAGAACGCGAAATGGCCGATGGTGTCCAGGCCGATGTCCTGCGGGGCGAGTCGCAGGTGGCTGCGCGGGCTGGCGCTGTAGTAGCGCAGCAGGCGATCCAGCGCTGCCTCGGTGCCGTAGGGGTCGTCCTCGGTGCCCAGCGCGAGGATCGGCGCACTGATGGTCTGGAAATTGCGGGCCAGCTCGATTGCCTGCGGCAGGCCGTCAGCCGTCAGAATGCCCCGGCGGACGGAATCCTCGAAACGCGCGCTCATGCGGGCCCAATCCAGCGCCACGCCCTTGGGCGTGTCTTCCATCCAGCCCAGCCGCTTGGCCGGCACGTGGCCCAGCAGCTGTGCGATGAGCGGCATCAGAACGTGCCATTTCAGGAACATGCCGCGCCGTTTGTCAGCCTGGTAGTCTCGCCAGTAGGCGAACTGGGCGCCCATGGTGAATATCCGGCGTATGCGGTGCGCTGAAGGCGCCAAGCCGATGACGAAGCCGCCGACGGAGTGCCCGACCACGTCGATGGCCTGGCCGGGAAAGGCGCGGTTGGTGTGTTGCAGCACCCCCTCGAAGTCTTGTGTGCCCCAGTCGATCCAGTCGGCCTGAAAGCGGCGCAAAGCGCCCCGACGGGATTCGCCGATGCCACGGTAGTCGTAGGTCACGACATCCCAGCCGTGCGCATGCAGATATTCGGCAAAGCGCATGTAATATCGGCAGCGCACTGAAGTGGCGGGGTTGATGAGCGCGACCGGGGGCGGGGCGTCGGTGGCCGGTGCGTGGCGCCATTGGAAGCCGCCTAGCGGATAGGCGTCGGCAGCGGGGATGCGGATGGTGTCGGGCATATCGTGTTTCAGGGGTGGGTGTTGAGCATTTTGCCGACAGCTTGGCCGATCTTGTGCACCGCCCATTCGGTGCGGGGCGTGAAGACCGAGGCGTGGCTCAGCCGCATGCAGTTCCGGTATTTGCCGGCGGCCGAGAAAATATTGCCGTGCGCGATGACGATGCCGTTTTCCCGCAGCATGGGATCGAGCGCATGCGTGTCGAACGATTCCGGCAATTCGATCCACAGGGTGAAACCGCCTTGCGGATGGCTGATGCGGGTGCCTTCGGGGAAATGGCGTTGTACCCATTCGGTCATGACATCTCGTTGGCGCTGGTACTGTCGCCGCATCCGACGCAGATGAACGGGGTAATGTCCCTTGCGCAGGAACTCGGCAACGGCGATTTGCGGCAGCGGTGCGGTCGGCCCCGAGCTGGTGTATTTCATGCGCAGCGCTTTGTCGAAGTAGCGTCCCGGAGCGATCCAGCCCACCCGCAGTCCGGGGGCCAGGGTCTTGGAAAATGAACTGCACAGCAAGACCCGGCCGTCCTCGTCGAATGCCTTCAAGGCATGGGGCCGGGGCCAGCCATAGACCAGATCACCATAAATGTCGTCCTCGATGATGGGGACATCGAAGCGTTGGGCCAGGCGAATCAGGCCCCGTTTGCGATGTTCGGGCATCGTGTAGCCGAGTGGATTGCTGGCGTTCGGGATCACCAGAATGGCCTTGATGGGCCAACGGTCCAGGGCGAGTTCGAGCGCCTCCAGACTGATGCCCTGAACGGGATCCGAGGGGATTTCGAAGGCTTGGACACCGGCCTCCTTCAGGATCTGCATCGTGCCGTGATAGTTGGGGGATGCGATGGCCACGATATCACCGGGCACGCACAGGATCCGTATGGCGCACGACAACGCTTCCTGGCAGCCGGTCGTGACAATCAGCGTGTCAGGGGATGCCTGATAGCCTGCGTCCACGGCCAGACGGGACAGTTGTTCGCGCAGGGCGGGTACTCCCTGCATGTCGTTGTAATGCAGGCTGGCGATGCCGGCATGCCGGCCTTCCCGGGCGAGCGCCGCCTGCAGGGGACGCAGGGAGGGGCTCTCGACGTCCGGCATGCCTCGGCCCAGTTGTATCGTTTTCCCTTCGCGTTCCAGATCCAGCAGATCCTGTACCTGTCCCCAGTCAGACACGTCGATCGGACGCAGCGCGGGTTCGCCCATGGTCGGCAGTGCAGGCGTCGGCCGCCTTGCCGAAACGTACCAGCCCGACCGGGGCCGCGCTTCAGCCAGGCCAGCCGCTTCCAGCCAGCGATAGGCCTGCTGGACGGTCGTCAAGCTGACCCCGTGCTCGGTGCTGAGGCTGCGAACCGGAGGCAGCCGGCCCCCGGCCTCGTAGAGGCCCTGTTCGATGCGGCGGCTCAGGGTATTGGCGAGGTTGAGATAGCGACTCATGGGATTGTCTTCGTGCGGTGCGCCCAGCCCGTGCGTTTGGGGCGACCCGGTGCGCCCGCTGATCAAGCCCTGTGCGCGATGGCGAGCCAGCGAACCTGTTGTCACTGTAAGGCCGATCCGGCATGGAGAAAAGATACAGATCCGGGATTTTTTGGGGATTCAATTGCTGGATCACCCGGCGTGTATCGGAAAAATCCGGCGTGATTGTGTATTTGATGCACACGCGAGATCGGTGAGGATGGTTCCGTTGATGACAACCCCCGGCGCCTTGCCATGAAAATCAATACTGATCCGTTCTTCGCCTCCCGCTGGATGATTGTCATTTCCGGTGGTACCCTCATGGGCCTGTCGCTGGGGATACGGCATACACAGGGGCTGTTCATGCAGCCGGTGACGTCCGGTAATGGCTGGCCCCTGGAAACGTTCGGACTGTCGTTGGCCTTGCAGAATCTCGTCTGGGGATTGACGCAACCCCTGACAGGCTGGGTGGCCGACCGCTACGGAGCCCGCCGCGTGCTGTTGGCCGGCATCTTGGCCTATGGCCTGGGCCTGTACCTGATGGCGCAGGCTTCGGGGCCCGTCGGTTTCACGCTTGGCAATGGGGTGCTGATCGGCATGGCCTTGTCGGGTACGGCTTTCGGCACGGTCTATGGCGCATTGTCTCGGATTTTCGAATCACATCAGCGCAGTTGGGCGTTGGCTGTCGCCGGCGCAATCGGCGGGCTGGGACAGTTCGTTCTGGTGCCGCTGGTTCAGTCCCTGCTGGTCGGGGTGGGTTGGCAAGGCACCGCGATCATCCTGGGCTTGCTGATGCTGGCGAGCCTGCCGCTGATTGTGCCGCTGTGTGTCCGGGCAGGAGACAGCCGGCGTATCCCCAGCACCGCCCGGCGGGGGTCTCGATCCGCGACGCCCTGCGCCGCCGAGGCTTCTGGTGGTTGAATCTGGGGTTCTTCGCCTGTGGTTTTCAACTGGGCTTCATTGCGACGCACTTGCCTGCCTATTTGCTGGCGCACGGGCTGAGTCTGAAGCAGGCGGGTACGGCCCTGGCCTTGGTCGCACTGGCGAATATCTTCGGAACCTACGTCTGCAGCCGATCCGCCGGGATATGGCGTGTCAAATGTGTGCTGGCGGGCTTGTATGCCACCAGAGTGGTGGCCATGTTGCTGTTTATCTCGATGCCGGTCACGGCAGCCAGCGCCTATGCTTTTGCCTCCAGAGTTCGACAGTTAAAAACGCAAGCTATTGATTTTTAAGAGTTCTGTTTTAAACTGCACCACTACAAATTCACG
>NZ_JBLGTV010000031.1:0-1612 GCF_047468865.1 Castellaniella hirudinis | reverse complement strand
CGCCTTGGCGGCCTCCACCAGTTTGATGCGAGCAGTCTCCAGCAGCCGGCTGTCCGTCGGATGGGCAATGGCCTTCTATATGACCGCCTCCCGGCTTGCAAGGGTTTTCGTTGTTGATGACAGACGAGGTAGGGTTGCAGCTCTATATCCGGCCTTGTTGCAGCCTGATGCACTGCGGGCCCCGATGAAATCCGCTGACTTGCACCTCATTCTCCTGGCGGGCTTAAAGCCCTGAAGGCCATTCAGGTTTAGCAAGTCCCGGTCCGACCTGTGTGTGTCATCACTTCACGATTGCCCACGCAACCTTCGACGATCAACCTCCGTTGATGTTGTTAATCTTCAATCACATTAGCGCTGCGCCCTTCATGCGGGCCTGACGCTCACGTGTCCTGGCTGGTACGCCCGGCCATGGACGAGCACCGCCCAGATCGTTCGCGCCATCTTGTTGGCCAAGGCCACCACCACCACGTTGGGTGGGCGCCTCTGCCCCAACTGCTCAACCCATGAGCCGGGCTCCTTGACATGCTGCAGCACACTGCGGGCACCGTGAATCAGCAGCGTGCGCAGATACGTGTCGCCACGCTTGCTGATGCCATGCAGCTGCACCTTGCCGCCCGAACCCGTCTGGCGCGGCACCAGCCCCGCCCAGGCCGCAAACTCACGCCCGGATCGGAACGCCTGGGGATCGCCCATGCTGGCGACCGCCGCCGTGGCCGTGAGCAAGCCCACGCCCGGTATCTGCGCCACCGCTTGCACTGCGGCATCCTCGCGTAGCCATTGCTGCAGACGCCGTTCGATCTGGGCAATCTGTTCATCCAACTGCGCCAATCTGGCGTACTGTTCACGTAACGATTCAATCAGCATCGCTGGTAGCCGCTCGGACAGACGCGCCAACACCTCGGGAAACGCTTTATCCAGCGCCGCACGGCTCTTGCCCATCACCTCGCCGTACTCCGTCAACAGACCACGCAGGCCGTTGCTCTGCATCGTGCGGAACCTCACCAACTGCTGACGCATCCGATGCAGCGCCAGCACCGCCTGTTGCGCCTCGGTCTTGACCGCCACTGCTTTGCCTGGCTGCTGCACCGCCAACCAGATCGCCCGTGCATCGGCCGCATCGTTCTTGTTGCCAATGTTGAACGCCTTGACGAACCGCGCCGGCAGCAGCCGAACCTGGTGACCCAGCTTGATCAGCTCGCGCGCCCAGTGCTGTGCGCCTGAGCACGCTTCCATCCCGATCAGGCACGGCGCCCGGTTGGCAAATTGCTCCAGAAACACGCGGCGGCGCAACGCGCGATTGACCACTTCGCCTGTCTCCTCATTCACGTAGTGCACCTGAAATACCGACTTTGCAATATCGATTCCAACGGGCGTAAACTTCATGATGGATTCTCCGGTTTGCCTGTAAATACTTCGCGTATATCACCTTTTGGCACTTTGATGCCGTCGGCCCGTGAGGATCCACCTCTGATTCCATCTCCACGCTCCTGACACATCACTTCCTATTCACTACTGAGTGGGAGGCGGTCATTTCATTCTCCTGCACGGTGCTGTCCACAATCACCCGGGTCAATTCCTGGGGTTTGATCAGCTTCAGCTCCACCGCCACGTT
>NZ_JBLGTV010000011.1:0-109007 GCF_047468865.1 Castellaniella hirudinis | reverse complement strand
CTGGGAGTTATGGATATCGGATATAGCTAGAATGCTCAGTGTTCATGCGGGTTGCTGGGATTATGCAGGGCCGACTACTTCAGAAAAAGAGGGGCTTTAGATTCGTTTAAAGAAAAGATCAAAGGACGCCTAGTAAATTTTTGGAGTACCAAAGACGATCTGCATGCAAAAGTTGCAGTTTCTCTGATGAAAGCGATTTCGACTAACCCGCGGGTTGGCTGGGTTAGATCTGATGAGGCTATTGGGCCAGATGTGTTTAAAGAGCTTACACGCCTAAGTACTGAAAATGCGGTTTTTAGGAATGAGTTAGAAGCATTACGAAAGAAGGAGCAGAGGTTTATAGACATCCGAAACAAAGATAAAGAAACGATCGAGACACTGATGAAGAATAAAGTTGATGCCTATGTTGCGATGGAAGGTGATAAAGAGTGGTCGGAGCCTATTGAAGGAACATTATTAGGACTATTTGAAGCCATGGCTCCGAGCCTATTAATTGAAAATACCTTTGAGGGAAGTGGCAGCGATATAGCGCTCCATTACAAAGGCACAGGTTACCGGACACGTTATCCAATACCCATAAACATGGTTAGCCACTGGCTAGCTGACTTGTCTGCGCTAGATCTTGTAGAGCCGTCTAAAAAGAAACACCCTGTTAGCGATGACAAAGAATATTGGAGCCTATCTAACGAGGGAAGATCTTTTCTAAAAAATCTCCGAAAAATACAGTTACGAAAAGGGCTTATAGGAAAAGAGAAACCTGAGAACGAACCTGGCAACGAATAGGTAGTTGGCCCTGAATAATCCCCACCCCCTGCATGAATACTGAGTATTCGGACCGTATCCGATACCCATAACTCCCAGTTTGTTGTTCAATGGAGGCTGTTTCCTGGGAGTTTTGACTTCATGCTCTCTTGCCCCACCACCGACGATCTTTTCCGTGCCCGCATTGACCAGATGATTGACCTGCGACATCCATTGGCCGTGCTGGCCTCGCGCATGCCATGGCAGGAGATCGAAGCGGGGGTGGCGCACCGGTTTGTACGCAAGGCCCACGAGAACGTGGCCATGCCCGACTTGGACCTGTTTGGCGAGAAGCCCCCCTCGGTCACAATAGATGTCCGATCCTCTGAAAACAGAAGTTGAGGGAGCGATCGGAATGAATTCATGTCCACCTACAGCCAGGAACTCAAGGAACAGGTCGTCAAGAAGATGATGCCGCCGCACAACCAGAGCGTCGCCCATCTGAGCCGTGAAACAGGAATCTCAGGGCCGACCTTGTATGCTTGGAAGAAGCAGTTCCAGACCCGAGGATTTGTTGTGCCTGCCAAACCTTCCGCTCCAGATCGCTGGGATGCCCGCGCCAAGTTGGCTGCGGTGATCCAGACAGCGCCCATGAATGAAGCCGAGCGCTCGGCATACTGTCGGAGCACGGTCTGTATCCCGAGCAGCTCGACGCCTGGAAGACCGCCTTTGAGGCCATGGACGCGACCGGCGCACCTGCGGACAAGGAGCAACTGGCCGCAGAGCGTAAGAGAAGCCGCAAGCTGGAAAAGGAGTTGCTGCGCAAAGAACGCGCACTGGCAGAGGCAGCAGCATTGCTGACTCTGTCAAAAAAAACCCAGGCCATCTGGGGCAACGGCGAGGACGACTGGTCCCCGAGCCGATGAAACAGATAACCGATCGCGCTGGCCTTGCGGTCAATCTCGCGTGCCAGCCGCCCGACAATCGTGCGCTGGCGCTTGATCGTCCGGCGCATGCGTGTGAACTGGCGCGCATGGGCATAGCGCCCGGCCTGACGGCTCAGTTGTCCGCCTTCCTTGGCGAAGGTCTGCTTGAGCGAGATGCCTGCCGCCTTGGCCGCGTCCACCAGCTTGATGCGTGCTGTCTCCAGCAGTCGGCTGTCTGTCGGATGCGCAATCGCCTTCTCCTGCACTGTGCTGTCCACGATCACCCGGTTCAGTGCCTGGGGCTTGATCAGCTTGAGCTCGACTGCGGCCTTGATCGTCTGCGCCAGCAGCTCTTCCACGCCGTCCTCGCCCAGTAGCTTGCGGAACTTCACCAAGGTGGTGGCGTCGCAGGGCTGACGATCCTCGCAGTAGCGCTGCCCGGAGAAAACTGCCAACGCGGTGTGTCAGCCCAGCGCTGCACCACGCCCTCGTCGGACTCATTGAAAGCGTGCTTCAGGTACAGCAGTGAAATCATCACCCGAAGCGGCACACGCGGGCGACCGGCTTTGCTGGCCGGCGCCTTGCGCTGGGGCTTCTCTCCGAACAAGTCCAGATCAGGCATGGCTTTGCCTTCGTGCGCCCTACGCACGAATCGGTGAGCCACGCCGGCTTCGATCTCCTGCCACGGCATGCGCGAGGCCAGCACGGCCAACGGATGGCGCAGGTCGATTATCTGATCAATGCGGGCGCGAAAGAAATCGTCGGTGGCGGGGCAGGTGAACATAAAGGAATAACTCCCAGAAAACAGACTCCATTGGACAACAAACTGGGAGTTATGGGTATCGGACATAGCCCGAATGCTCAGTGTTCATGCGGGTTGCTGGGATTACGCAGGGCCGACTAACAACCGGCCCTGATCCTGAACGCCTTATCCGTCATTAATGCCAAGTTGGCAGCCGTCAGTGGGTCGTGATATCTTCTTCACCTTTGCTTGTCAAGCTAGGAGGAAGCGTGGCAGATCGCAAATATGGCCGAGGCAAATTCGAGACTGACCCAAATTACATTGCCTATATGGAGATGATTGTTTCGCATCCAAATTACGCGGGCATGCCCAACGCAAGATCACCGAATGGCAGGATAAACTGGCAAGTTAGCTCGGGGAAAACAACATCATTTTACAAGTACTACCTGCAGCGACGAGCGTGGTGGGTGGCAAAAGCTGACGCGCTTAAATTGCCTGGGCATGATGATGAAAACGGTCGATTTACAGTAGCTGCGCGCATAATTCACCCAACTGGATACCGAACATGCAGACTATGCGGAGAAGATTTCAATGTAGGCTACTTTTATCTAAACGACTCTTTCTCAAAGAAACTAAAGAAAGATTTTCCGCAACTAGATGTAGCAAAAGAGCAGCCCATCGATGACGTCATTGAACAGATGAATCAGCTTAAAGGGAAAACCGTCACGGAAAAGTACTTCCAATCCAACTTTCCTGAGAGGGTGAAATTCCTTACTCAGTTTGGAGTATCCAAGGAGGCGTTCGAACATAGTCGCCATGTGCGATCATACAAACTATCGCCAGGATTTATGGGAAACCCGCCAGATCGACTCGATGGTTTCCATGACTATCACGGAAGCTGCAGAAAAAAGAATGACCCAGGTCGATCCGACGACAATATGCGGAGTTACAACCATGATCGCCGAAGCTTTGAATGGTGGGCAGAAGGGAACTGGGCGTTAGCTGATGCACTTTACAATAAAGCGGGCCCAGGAAAATGCTCCATACCAGGGTGTGAAAAGATTTTGGAGAAAGTAAGTCCAGATCACGTAGGTCCGCTAGCTTGTGGATTTAAGCAGCTGCCACTTTTCTCTCCAACCTGCCAGTATCACAACTCAGCAAAAAATAGAAGATTTAGCCTTAGTGATGTTCAAATTCTCCTTGGTTACGAACGAGTCACCGGGGAACCCGTTGCATCTTGGCAAGTAAGCGCACATTGGGATAAGTATAAAAACATTGTCTCAGACGATAACCAAACAAAAGCATTTAGCAACTCCTTGCGCTCACTGCAGGATATGTACCTGAGGACTCTTTCGGCCTTATTCAATAGTGGAAACTCTCGATTTCTTGCAACAATCTTAAAACCAGAATACGCCTTAAAGGATTTTTTATTCGAAAATCTTGACCCCGGAGCTCTCACCTTTAATAGATTTTCTGCATCTAAGAAAATAACAGATTTAAGAAAAAGATTGGCTGCACGCACTGTACGTATAGCTTTCGAAGCTCTGGCCGAGTACGCGTCCAAGCCAATTGAGCGAAGAAAAATGGTTCGCTCTGATTTTCAAGACAATCAAGATCTTATTGCACCAGCCGTCCAAAAAATAACGACGCTATGTACTGCAGAGGACCACACCTGGAATGAAGTGCTGCACTCGTCACTTTCTCCAACGCAGAAAGAGCAGAAGATTGCATCTCTGTTCCTGCTTCACAAAGTGCCACACCACCCAGAAGATGAGAATTGCCGTGCAATTCTCCAGGGTGTATTCGATCAAATTGGAGAAGCGGCCGAAATTGATTTCGACCGCTATGAATTGCAATTTGATGAAATCTAATTAAAACGCGACTCCACTTACGAGCCACTCATAAAGCTTCCCTGATTTCATCTCAGGGAGGCTCAATCCACCCAGGGCATCAGAAACTGTGAAAGGGGCGGGTAAGCCAGCATCACATAGACTTGCCCCGTGCCTATTTTCTCTCCGACCAGCACAACGCTCATAGATCGGTTCCGGCGGTGATAAATCAACCGCATCTTCGGTAGTCGCCACAATGAACACCCTACGACGCATTTGCGGGGCACCATACTGCTCAGAACAAAGCTTCCATACAGGGGAATTTACGCGATATCCAAGATCCCGCAGCGTGAAGCATATGTCTCGAAGAACTTGACCCTTGTTGAAAGTTGCCAATCCTTCGACATTTTCAAGTATAAAAATACGAGGACGAAGGCACTCAGCGAAATGTAGATAAATCGACGCCAAGTCATTTCTCTTGTCATCACTCAGGCGAAATCCGGCATGCGAGAAGCCTTGGCATGGCGGCCCCCCAACCAGGAGATCAAGTTGCCTGCCTTTAAGCGATGCCTCAATTCGCATCACGACATTTTCAAATTCACGCCTCTCTTGCAAATCGCGCTTAAACACGGCCGTCTGGTTTTCTTGAAAAACACCTGGCTCAAGGATACATGGGCGGTTAAAACAGTACGTATCGAGCGCTTCACGATTATTATCAACCGCAGCGATAACTTCCCATCCTGCACTTTCCAATCCCAGGCTTAACCCACCAGCCCCACAAAAAACATCGACGCAAGTCTTGCTCTTGGCGTACCGAATGAATTTCCTACCAATTGCAGCTGACAGCAGCGGAGGCACAGCGTTCCCAATCTGGTCTCGCACCGCGCCATCACTGCCCAGAAACACATAGCTGTCCGGAAAACTTTGAAGCCGAGCTGCTTCACGACTCGTAAGAGTTCTATCGAGAACGGGATGAATATGCGTCCCATTTCCTGGTCTATTGAAATACGTATTTATGGTGTAGGCTGGTTGGTCTCGTCGGAGCCTTCCATAATAGGTTGTCCTGACAACACCTCGCTTTGCGCTCATCTCACGAATTTGTTTTATCCTCTCCGAGGGGACACTTTCTGGAATGCTTTGCCAATTACCACCCTCGGGAACATAAGAAATAATCAGGCGATCCAATTCAGAAAGAGTTGGTGTGCCGTGATTAAAGTAAGCCTCTCCGATTTCTAGCGAAGGAACTTTGACACTTCGCTGTAAATGTCGAGCAAAATTAATAACGCGAGATTCATCGCATCCTCCAATTTCTCCAATGATTTTCTGAAGTTCGTCATCAACAGAGAGTCCAAAAGATAGACCAACGACGGCTTCCAGCAAGTCCGTCATCCAGTCAGGCAAATTCGCCCCTCTGCTACTTTGTGCCGTGCTTTCAATTTGATATGCGAGAGCGGCTATCAGTCCTTCCCACCTGCTTTCTGATGGGAGAGGGAAATTATCGATCTCATAATTTCCAACATGGTTGTTGCTGTTTTCAATGCGAAAATACCAATCAAACACTGCGCTATTGAGAAGACCTAGCAAGAGATAAGTTCTATGCTTTCTCTCATTATCATCTGCACCTAAAACAGTGATGTAGTTGCATGAATTTCCAACAGCATGTAAAGCAGAAACCCTACAAAACATCAGCCTGCGAGGTTGCTGCGCATAAGAGCACTGACGGCCGACGATTCGATCGCTTTCATAATGCTTGCGCTTCGGTTTAGATTTAATGAAATCTTCAAACTGTGTTGTCAACAAAAAAGAGGGCTTTTGACTTGATGACGAATGCTTGCAGAAAAACCTATCAACGTGCTCGCCACGCACGAGAGGGACAGTAGTTTTCCGCTCGGAAAATAGAGCCTTTTGTGCTGTTTGATCAATTTCTCCACGTGCATTTATAATCCACTCCGCATTGCCAAATTTCTTAAGCACTGAAAGTCTCTCAAATGTCGCAAGGAGATGCCCAGACACACGCGGAATCGCCAAATCCACTCTAGATATTTCAATCAACTTATCATACTCCATTCCTCCGCCTTCTTCATGCACAGCAGCAGACCCGATTATTCGAAAGGCTTGCTTTTCCTTTGCATTTAGGTGGGTTATAGACGTCGCCTGATTGACGGTCGCAAATTTCCCGCTCTCTTCCTTGAAGAGTTGGATTTTGTTTATGAGTCGATTTTCAATAACGAACCTGCGTAGTCTCTCACCTTCTCTACCGGACATCCAAGAGTCCGGCGATATTATCGAAACTTCCGCACCCTTTAGTACTGCTTCTGCGCAGGATCGAAAAAATATTCTGGAGTACTCTAGTATTCCACGCTCACCAAGCATTTCTGCGTATTGGTTTCTGATTAATTCCGCGTCGGCTTTAACACTAAAATTAAGCTCCGCAATCGAAGATTTTTTATCCTTCTTTTTTTCTGTTAGAGCCGTTTCGGCGTTGGTGGCGCGATCTTTTGTAATTCGCAGTCTCCCGTACGGCGGGTTTACTATGATGTCCGATGATGAAAACAGATCACTCTTCAGGCTGTCCAAGATAAATGCTAAACCGTTTCCTTTGCGCACGACTATTTCGCCATCATATCCAGTTAGCTGGGCAATTCGATCAAGTAGAGATTTTGCCCAACCAGCAATATCCGAATCAAGCTCAACGCCAACAAGTTTTCTATAATTATTTGTTTTACTGAACATAAGGGCCGCAGCCAACAAAACACCACTACCTAAGCATGGATCAATGAGGGTGTCTTTATGCTCGTCTTTTGACAGGCTAGATATCATTTTCTTAGCGATATCCGGCGGCGTGAAAAAAACCCCATAGTGTTTGGCTACAGATAAATTTTTCAAAGAACCATGCGGTCGCGCTGGATCAAAAATTTGAGTGAATGTCTGCTCTACTACCTTCCCGCCAAGAAAAGCGATAATAAATGGATCTTTTTCATGGAGAACATAATCTCGAAGCGCAATATCGGTTACCAATTTATTAAATTGAATCGCCGACACCCCACTCAAAAGTGGTAGTTTGTCTTCATAAAGACTGAAGTGCGAATGTCCCTTTTCTGCGACTGCGTCATTTTGAATGGATCCGGCCAAATCTCCTGCCACCTGGAGACGAATTTTTTGCGCGCGCTTTTCTAGCCTCGATATATCGGCTGTACCGTCAGTTTTCTGAATCATTGAGAACGATTTTTCTTGACATCCTGAATGGGAAGTTGATCTTCAGTTTCTCGCTCTGGAAGATCTAATTGCAACTGTGAAGAGTGTTCTAGATATGAGGTTGCCCCCCTTAAGAACCACTCTTTCAATGACAAACCTTCTTTGACAAGCGCAGAGTACAGATCTTTTTTTAGATCTGGGTCGATCTCAACGACTATCCTACCGCTACTTCCGATGCTCATAGGGAAAACTCATCATAATGTAATGTGATGAATGTTATATTACATGAAAATGGAAACCAAGCCAGATGTGTTACCTTGTGCTGATGCAATCTCTGGTAGCTAGAGCATTTTCGATTTATTTACTTACATATCCGCATGAAACAAAGTAATTGGCGCATTCTGCGGGCGTAAACAACTCCAGCACCCTGCCGATTTCGTTCCACAGATCGTCCACGGTTCGTTTGGCGGCTTTGCGTAATAGGGCCTTGAGTTTGGAGAACATCTTCTCGATCGGGTTGAGGTCCGGCGAATACGGCGGCAGGTAACGCAGCGAGGCACCGGCTGCTTCGATGGCCGCTCTGACGCCTTGAACCTTATGAGAAGACAGGTTGTCGGCCACGACGATATCACCCGGTTGCAGCGTGGGGCACAGACAGGTCTGGATATAGGCCAGAAACGCAGCGCCGTTCATCGGCCCGTCCAGCACCAGCGGAGCGGTGATGGCATCGCAACGCAGGCCGGCAATGAAGGTGGTGCTCTTCCAATGACCGTGAGGCGCCGAGGCGATGCAGCGCTGGCCGCGTGGCGAACGCCCTCTTGGGCGGGTCATATTGGTGGCGGTGGCCGTTTCGTCGAGAAAAACCAGGCGCCGACAATCCCAGCGTGGCTACTCATCCCTCCATGCAGTCCGGGCCCGATGCACGTCGGCGCGAGACTGCTCGCTGGCGTGCAGGGTTTTTTTTAAAGCTCAAACCCCATTTGTTCAACTGATGCCACAACGCCGGCACTTTGATCTGAATGCCTTCTACCGCCAGGCGTTCGCTCAGTTCCATGAGCGTCAGATCTGGCGTTGCCTCAATCCACTGACGAATCTGATCTTCCTTATGCGCAATGCGCGAGCGCCGATAGCCTCCCATCGGCAGACTATGGCGCTGACCGTCTTCTTGCCATCGCTTGCGCACCTGGTACACCCACAAGCGGCTGACCTCATAGCGCCGGGCAATCGCCGTCGGACCTTCACCGCGCTCCAGCGCGCCCAGCACCCGATCTCGAAGATCTTGCGAATAGGCATGCATGACTATCCCCTGTCGTGACCACAGGGGATAGTCTATATTATGTATATAATTAAATCAAAAATGCTCTAGCATGTGCGAGGCACTCGGAGCATCGCCTTCCTCCTACGAACGTTGAGGGGAATGTTATGACTCGTTACTCAGAACGCGACACAAGCAAGACCTACCAGGCGGCTGATACTTTCCGAGCCAACCGCCACCCACGCAACGGTTCGCCTTGGCGGTTATCTCTCCGGAGAACACGCCCCCCCGCCGGGGGGCCTCGCGACGTGGCGTGGGATGCGTCGGCTCAGTGACTTCAAACTGGACGTCACGCTGACACAGGAGTGACTAATCGCAAGGTGCGGCGAGCGCTACCCTGTACTTACTTTTCCAGCATCACCAACCGCACGATGCTGTCGAACTCACTCAGCATATCAGGGTGCTTCTTCGTCAGGTGGCGCAACACTGCCTCATTGGCCATGAGCTTGGCCAGATACCCCTTGGCCAGTACCAGGTTGAGGACATCCTGCCCATAGTTCTGCTCCGCGAGCTTGAACTGCTCCTGCAGGTTTCCCATCTCCTGCTCCATCTTGGCCATCTGCTCAGCACCGACGCCCGCCACTTTCCTGGGCTTAGATTCACTTACCAGCATGTTCCCTGTGGTCGCAGCCAACAGCGCCTGCGCATACGCGACTGTAATGTTGTTCGCACTGACCATCAGTTCAACACACTCAACCTGTCGGGTGGGCTTCATCTTGCGAAGAACCGTACCCAGGCTTGCTGAAAAAGTCTGGTCACGCAGCAGGTCGGCCGCCTCGGGGCAGATGCCATCAAGCAGATTGAGCTTCTTGATCACATGACTGATATCGACATCCAGGGCGTTGGCGAGCCGCTCGGGGGTGACGCCACGCTCCACCGCACGACGGATCATGACGTGCTCCTGGATGCTCGAGAGCCGATTCAGGCGATTATTGTAGGTGTAGCTCTCATCATCGAGGGCGACCAAGCAGGGGACCTGCTGAAATTCCAGTTCTTTAAGGGCAACCAAGCGAGCATGCCCATCTAGCAAGATGTATTGGCCGGACCGATCAGGTTTGCCTACCGACAAGGGCTCAATCACACCAACTGCCTTGATGGAAGATAAGATCTGCTTGTACTTGCGCGATGAGATAAGGCCCTCCGGCGTCTTGCGCGACGGCAGAATGACTGCCAAAGGCAATTGGAGCGGTTCGGGGATAAATCCCAGTAGTGGTTTACTCATCCCGCAATCCCCTTTGACCAAACGCGCTCTGCCAGATACTGCGGCATCGTATCCAGGTGTTCAGCACGCAATAGATTGACAAAATTTTCATCGGCCATGATCTGCCGAAGCGCGCCGACGATGAACAGCAAGTTACGCTGGGCAGCTTCCGCCTTGCGAATCAGCTGCTTCTGGCGCTCGACCTCTCGTTGATAATTGCGGACTAAACTCGTCGAGGTAACGCCCTCGGGGGCCTTACGCGAGGCCGTGCGCCCGCCCATGGCTTTGCCTTGCACACGGCGGCGCTCCACCACCCGACGCGCCTGAATGAGCTGGGTGCCCCGCAACTTGCCCGACTCGTACGCATCCTGCATTGCTGCCTGAATTGCCTTGTTATCAGGCCCTGCCGCTGAAATGGCCATTGCAGCATTCAATGGAATGCGGCCGCTGCCCACCGCCATGAGCAGCCGCTCCTCACCATCCTTGAGCAAATGCAGGATGCCGTAAACGTACTCAGGACTGAGGCCCGTTTTCTGGGCGATGGCCTTCTTGTCGTAACCCTGGTCTTGCAGCTGCTTGATGCCGACCATCAATTCCAGGGGGCTGAACTTGCGCCGTGCGATGTTTTCCGTGAGGCTCATGATGAAAGCTGACTCATCATCGACATCCACCACCATCGCAGGAATCTCGCTGTGCCCAAGCGATCTGAAGGCTTTGAGACGCCCTTCCCCACAGATCAGGAGGTAGCGCTCGCCATCATCGTCGTGGCGAGGAGTGACGACAACAGGCTTCTTCAAGCCAATGCACTGGATGTTGGAGATGATCTGCTCAAACATTCGACTATTGCGCTCACGAGGATTTAACACCTCGATCAGACCCAAGGGGATCATCTGCAGTCGCGACGAGGGATCCTCGCTGCCTTTCATCATGCCACCCTCCTGATCTTGAAGCGCCTGGCCATCCCGTAGAGATAGTCCAGGCTGTCAAACCGATAGCACTCGAACTGCGCCGCGTTGCGATCTGCCAAGTGGATGCCCGCCTGGCCAAAATCAAACCGAGGCAACAGATAGTAGTCGAGCGCCGCCTGATTGCTCTCATCCAAGCGCACCGCGACCGTAATATCGGGCGCGAGGCTGGTGTCGAACCGAACTTTCCAGCGTCGACGCCCAGTATCCAGAACCTTGCAGCGAGCCAGCACCAGCGAGGCGGTGAATTCGCCATTCACGGTGAGCAGATCCGTCGTGGGATCCCGTTCGATCACACCACCCACCTCCGCGATCATTTGCTCCGTCTGGCCGACTACCTGCGGATGCAGGCGGCGCAGGAACTGATTGATCTCAAGGTACTGGTAATCTCGACCAGGGGTAAAGCCAACAGTCTGATAAGCGCGGATCAGGCCCCCAAAACGATGAGCATAGGCCGCTGCCGAAGGCATCCCTTCTGTCTCGTCAATGATCAGGCCTGACAGATAACCATGGCGCTGCAGCAGGCCTCGTAGCTTTTCGATCAACTCCTCGTCGGTGAAGCGCTGCGCCCGCCCGCGCAGGATGCCCTGTGCGGTGTAGAACATATCTGGCGGCACAATCCCTTCAAATGCCCCATCCTTGCGGATCCACATCTCGGGGCTATTGACGACTCGGCGCTGCTTGAGTTTGAAAGATCGTCGGTTATAGACGTTATTGCCGATATATTTTTCGTTGGACAAGACCTGCCGCACGGTGCCTCGCGTCCATTCACGGCCAAGGTCGGTGACGACACCTTGGGTATTGAGCCTGGCGGCGATCTCAGACTCCAGCAGACTATCGTTGACGAACCAGCGATAGACTTGATTGACAACCGTCACCTCAGCATCTGGCCCAGGCTGCAGAATGACCCGGTCTGTCTGCAAACTCTTGTGCTCACCACGTGCGAGATCGCCCTTCACCGCACCTGATTGATCGATCAACACACGCCGCAGTCCGTACCCCGCTGGCCCTCCCTGCCGGAACCCCTGTTCAATCAGACGGCACTGACCTGCAAACACTTTGACCGAGAGCTCCCGGCTGTACTCCCCGGCCATCACCCGTTTGACGCCCTTGACGATAGTGGACACAGGCGAGCCATCGTTCTCGAATTGCTCAGCACAATATGCAACCTGGATGCCTGCGCGACGGCAGATGTATTCGTAATAGGCGCTCTCGTCCGCATCCTGAAATCGGCCCCAGCGGCTCACGTCATAGACCAGGATGATCTGAAAGTCTGCAGCGCCCGACTCCACATCCTCGATCAGCTGCTGCAATGCCTGGCGACCATCGATGCGCAGACCACTCCTACCCTCGTCAGCATAGGTTTTGACGATATTAATGTGTCGGTGCTGCGCGTACTCCCGGATTTTATCGGCCTGGTTTTGAGTTGAATACTGCTGATGGTCGGTCGACATGCGTACATACTGCGCAGCGCACAGACTGGGTTCTATCTCCGACGGGATCGAAGACGCTTCATTGAATGATGGCATACAGTAGTTGTCGCCTACGACACACACTCGCCCCGAGCCGGCAGGCAGGCAGCTGCCAGATGTTGTAGCCGCCTCATAGGAAATGCCGCCGTGAAGAGCATCCGAAATATTGTTACCAAGTGACGTTACAAGTGGATGGAACCGGTGTCGATCAAGTCCTCTCTTTACACGTCCATCTTGCTCCATCGCCTGACTCGAACCGGCGTAATTTGCACAAGCCAGAAACCATTGCGACTACTGCGAGCCCAACGGCAAGGCTTGATACAGTACAAGCCTGCAGGTAAACGGCACACGTCCATCTTGGCCCACTCCAGTACCACACCGCTGCTTTGCCGTGGAGACACATTAACGGTTTCATGCTTTTCTGGAATCAAGCGCTGCCGACGATTACGCCAATAATCAGAATTACGCTGCGCCCAGGCCTTCTGAGCAGCACGCTGGTTTTCCTGATAATCTGTGTCGGACTCCAGCTTGGTTCGCTGCCAGATACGCCTACGCATGCGCTGGCACTCGGGGGATGAGCAGTACATCTGCCGAGGTGTTTGTGACCGAGGAGTGAATGGCTGGCCGCAGCTTACGCAGTTTTTTAGCATGATCGCACCCAAATTCACAAAGACAGGTCTATTTGGCCCAATGAGAACCCCTGAGGTCAAGTGCTTTCATTGGTATCCACATTGCTGCTGCACGGATACGGATAGTGCATCTCTGGGCAGAAAAATTCTTTGAAACTCATACCGACGATACGCTTGACCAGCATGAAGATCTTGCCAAAGCCAAAAAAACACACTCGTATGACCTTGTAATGGAACAAACTAATGCCTGAACTCGAAATCACTTCCGTTTTGTACAAACCGTTGATTGTCTCAGCCAAGGCGTTGTCGTAGGCGCTGCCTGTGCTACCGACTGACAGGTTGATTCCAGCTTCACTGAGCCGGTCAGAATAGCGCATGGACACGTACTGCCCTGTGACTCCCGGTCGGAGTGATTGACGAGCCCGTCGGATTCGGTCGGCCTGCGGTCGTAGACGGCCTGTTCTAATGCATCCAGGACAAAGTCCGTTGTCATGCTGCTGGAGGCTCTCCAACCGACGATTCGCTTGGCATAGGCGTCAATGACGAAGGCCACATACAACCATCCTTGCCAGGTAGGCACATAGGTGCAATCCGCCATCCATCACTTTTCAAAAGGCCCAACATCCATGCTGGTTTACGCCCCTTTTGTGATCGTGCCCCGGCACCAAGCCCCATCTCCTTGGCTCGACCCCATAAACGAGGGATGAGCATTCATCAATACCCGACATGCTCAAAAACCTCTTTACCGACCTCCCCACTGACCTCATTGAAGAAGCCTTTGATGATCTGCTGAACGTGCCCGGCCTGCGCATCGAGCGCATTGTGTCCCATGGGCAGGCAAGCCCGCCCGGCTTCTGGTACGAACAGGGTGAAGATGAATGGGTCATCATTCTGCAGGGCTGCGCCACGCTCCAGGTGGAGGGCCGCGATACCCTTGTCACGCTGGGACGGGGCGACCACTACTGGTTCCCTGCGGGCCTGCGGCATCGTGTCGATTCGACGTCACAGGATAGCCCGACGATCTGGTTGGCCATCCATCGCCGATAAGTCGGGCACCTGCTTGGCGACGCCAAGATGCGCCACCGGGGGTCGGTGAAGAATACAACAGCTGAAGCGGTTGTTTACGCTGACCAAGCTGCGGAAGGTTGATTCGGGCTCTGCCTATCGGATTGTTCAAAAACTTTCATTCGGTTTCCATGAAGTCAAACGGCTTTGAAGGAGCGAACTGGCTCGACGCCTCGCCAACAAGGACACGGGCCATGTCCACCCCGAGGTCAAGTTTGCGGACAGGCGCCCCCTCAGAAAAGTCGAGCTTGTTTAAATCCACCCAGAAAACGTTGGGGGACGTCGCCGATTCGCCATAAAAAACCAGGCTTTTCTGATCCGCCAACACACGCCAGCGGGTGGTAGAAAGGTTAGGCGCCCCGGGAATACTCACGCCATAGGGCGCCGAAGCGTTGCGGATAACGCTGAACACCGCGGCGGCGGCAATCCGGGGGTCGTCGCTTTGTGACACCGCGTTGATATAGAAGCCAGCGCGAACAAAACGGTCTTCAGAGCGGCTACTGCCGGGAAGGAATTTGAGGGAGTCGACCGCTTTCCAGTAATTCTGCGTGGCAAGCTGGGCGTCATAGGGCGGGTCGTTCGTCACCACCTGATAGGCGCGGTCATGATGGATGTTCAGCTTTCCGTCGATCCATTCGAGGACGGCGCTGTCGCCGGTCGGGTCGGAGAGCGTCAGATGCAGCGGCGCCAGACTGCCCGGGCGGCCGGGCACCTCGCCGCTCACCACATCGACGGGATGGTTGCGCGTGTAATCGACTGCTTCTGAAACCGTTGCGAACTGATCGAGGTAGAACTGCGCCCAGATCGCAAGCGACAGACGGGGTGTCGTTCCATCATCCTGCGGAAACGCTGTGGCGTTGAGCCATAGCAGGCTGGCATTGAGGCCGGCTTCGTTCATGCCGTCGACCGTCGAGATGTCGTAGCCGGAGACCGCCAGGCTGCCAAACTTTGATGTCCATCCGATCGAACGCGAACCGGCTGATCCGTTGCGCGTCATCCCGCGAGGAAAGACCCAGAAATTGCTGACCATCGGATCTTTGAAGTCCATGTTGCGGCCCGTAAGGGTTCGCCCCTCGGGGCCATGATAGACGACCCGCGTGCAAGCCTGGGCCTCGGCGGCCAGCAGCGCCGCGACGGCGGTCACGATGGTGAGCATGCGCGTGAATCGAGTCATATCAACACTTTATCCAGAAGAAGGCCGCAAGAAGCAGCCGCTAATCAAAACATGGCCGACACGGGGTCAGGCTTCGGCCCATGCACGCCCGCCGACGCCAGACAGTGTACCTGTCCATTCGCGGCAACCCTCGTCGCCGAAGACGCGGGCACGGTCATCGGCAAATTCACAGGCGACGCGCCTGAACGCCCGCAGCGCGGCCAATGATTTGAACCGTGGCGACAAGAATTTGCACCATGGCGACAAGAGGCCCCGACTCAATCTGGCGGCGCGGGTTGGCGGGGAACCTCTTGATTGATGCCAAATCCGAAAATCAGTCAACAAAATCAACCGGCCACCAACAGAATCAATCGGCCCCCTCAGAATCAACCACCCCCTCAGAATCAGTTGGCCCCATCAACAATGAACCGGCCGGCCTGGTAGGCGCGAATCGTCACAGACTGCCCGGCTTTTATGGGATGATCCGACAGGGCGTTATAGCTTGTGTCTTCCAGCTTGATGCGCCCCAGGAACTGTGGCTTTTCGCCACCATTTCCGACGTCGGAAAAGTCTTGTGCCGCTAAAACACGGCGGCCAATGTACGACAACAGGCCCGCATTGACGGTAGGCGGCGTTGTCTTGAGGGCGCGCTTTTGCAGATATATGCCGACCAAGATCCAGGCCGCCATGCTGGCGATGAAAATTGCGATCTGCGCAACCAGCGCAAAGTCAGGGTACAGGGCCACGAAGACGCCAGCGGTGAGCAACCCGCCGCCGACCCAGAACAGATAGACGCCAGGGGCCAGCAGCTCCAGGGCCATGACCACCACGCCACCGACCAGCCAGACCCACTGGTTGCCGAAAACTGCGTCCAGAAATTCCATTGTTGATCCGATTCCTGTGAAGGGCAAGCATTGGCCGGGGCGGCAGATGGCCCCCCTCGGCCGCGAAGGAAGCGCCGACTTATTTGTTGCCGGATACTTTGAGCATTTCCGCCACGCCGGCTATCGCGCCGGTGATGCCCCCCGCTTCCAAAGGCATGAGCACGAGTTTGCTGTTTGGCGCAGAACCAATTGATTCCAGCGCCGACACATATTTCTGGCCCAGGAAATAGTTGATCGCCTGTTGGTTTCCCTTTGCCAGCGCCTCGGAAACCACCTCAGTGGCTTTCGCTTCAGCCTGGGCCTCGCGCTCTCGGGCTTCCGCATTCAGGATGGCGGCCTCCTTTTCCCCCTCGGCCCGAAGAATGGCCGCGGCCTTTTCGCCGTCGGCTTGCAAGATTGCCGCCTCTTTACTGCCCTCAGCCTCTGTGACCAGGGCACGACGCTTGCGCTCGGCCGTCATCTGCAGGTTCATGGCCTCTTGCAGAACAGGATCCATGCTCAGGTCGCGGATCTCGATACGCGTAATCTTCACGCCCCATGGCGCAGTCGCATCATCAACCGCTGTCAGCAACTTGGCATTGATGGCTTCACGATTACTGAGCATGTCATCGAGTTCCATCGAACCCAAAACGGAACGCAGATTTGTCGTTGCGAGATTAACGATGGCAATCGTCAGGTTGTCGATCTGATACGCTGCCTTGTCAGCTTCGTCGATCCGATAGAACACTACGCCGTCCGCGGTCACGGCCACGTTATCTTTCGAGATCACGCTCTGAGAAGGCACGTCCAGCACGGATTCCATGATGACCAGTTTCTTGCCGATGGCATCGATGTACGGAATGATCAGGCCCAGGCCAGGATCCAGCGTCCTGGTGTAGCGGCCAAACCGTTCGACCGTCCATTTTTGCCCCTGGGGAACCACCTTGATGCCAGCGAAAATCGTGACGATAGCCGCCACCGCCAGAACGACAATAAAAACCAAAAAGCTGCTCATGGATGACTCCGTGTTTGAAAAAGCGTGTTTTATTCAAGGCCCGCATACCGCTATGATCGAAGTTATACACCGAGAACCCGGCTGGCATTGGTGTTGAAGCTGGCATTGGCGTTGAAATCAGCGCGTCAATCCGATCATCAGAATCTTCAACCATAAAATCGGTCTCCTGGGCGTTTGCCCGCGCCATCACCCCCACCATGATTTCGCCCCATGTGACGTCACAACGAGTGGGCGCAGTATCCGGTATGCTCACCAAGACTTCTTTACCGGCCTCCTTGCCGACCTCATTGAAGCAGCCTTTCACCGTCGCCAACACGCTTCCCCACGCACTGCGTGAGCCGCCGTGTCAACGACCCGGCACGAACCAAAAATATGACGAGACACTCATACACGATCCAGGCGGACGACGTCGAATTCACCGCCATCCGCGCTCAAGGCGCAGGAGGCCAGAACGTCAACAAGGTTTCCAGCGCCGTCCATCTGCGCTTTGACGTCCATGCGTCTGCGTTGCCCGAGCCCATCCGCGAACGGCTGCTGAACCTGCACGACCATCGCATCACAGCGGCGGGCATTATCGTCATCAAAGCGCAATCCAGTCGCAGCCAAGCCCAAAACCGGCAACATGCACTGGCGCGCCTGCAGGAGATGATCGACCGTGCCTGCGACATCCCGACGAAACGACGGCCCACCCAGCCCACGCCAGGCTCCAGGCGGCGCCGACGGCAGGAAAAAACCGGGCGCAGCACCCTCAAGCAACTGCGTGCGAAAATCACAACGGACTGATTGTGCTGACGCACACGGCGCGGCAGCAGGGCCAATCATTTGAGCCACGATTAAGCTATCCCGGCCCAAGAACAGAGCCAAACAGCGTCCTGCGACTGGCATATCGTCGCCACCAGCACGTTCAGAACCTTGCTCCCCTGGGGCGTCAGCCACCAGCCGAAAAAACTGCAATTGAACACGACGGTGACCCAAAAAACCCTTTGAAAGGAAGCCTTGGATGATTTATGCCGAAGCAGCCTCTGAGCGACCAGAGCGCCGGGCCAGCCACCGACCAGAGCGAAGAAGTGCAACGTGCTTTCTTGAGTACGCCATTGATTTCTTACGGCAGCGGATTTGTCGATGGCATAGGCAAGAAAGGTAACGACACTCGCACCGATATATAGCGAAAGAACCACGCTGGGGATCCAGCCGGCAACGACAACAGCCGCAACAAGGATCAAGAAGCAAACAGCGAACAACACAGGGAGATTGCCGCGACCCCGGGTCGTGGGCGTCTTGGCCGGGTCGCCGACAACCGCAACCATTCTCGCCTGGGGGCGGCCATCGCCACCCGCACCCAGTTCGTAGGTCACGGTTTCATTCTCCGCCGGCCGACGCATCCGGCTGAGAAATGAGTTGATATGCACAAACACCTGCTCGCCACCGTCGCTGGGCGTGATGAAGCCAAAGCCCCGATCATCCTTCCATGTGGTAATTCGACCTTGATGGCGCATAGCATCCCAAAGCAAATATTTCTGTCGCAGGACGCCGATACGGGCCCCTCCGTTGATACGGTTTCTCGCCGTCCCGCCAGCGGCAGCCAAACCAGTCGCTTTCGGCCTGCAATACAGCATAACCCGCCGGTCAGGTCGGCCGGTGATACTATGAATCCTACCCGCACCCTGGAGCCTTCCGTGCCCAATCCACCCGATGCAAGGCCCGACCCGCTGATCATCCTGCCAGCCGGCGGCCCGCCGGCTCAGTTGTTCATCCTGCTGCATGGCGAATCCGCCGAACCCGGCCAGTTGATGGCCCTGGCGGCAGCCATCCGTTCGGCCTTTCCGCAGGCGGTGATCATCCAGCCCTATGGGCCTTTCGGCGACGGCGGCGCACGCCGCTGGATTGCCGAGGCGGCCCCGGATGCGGACGCTTATGTGGGCTTGATCTCGGCCGCCGCCACGGCAGTGGCCGCCGACATCGCCGCCTGGCAGGGCCAGCACGGCCTGGACGGCGAACGGACGGCGCTGGTCGGTTTTTCGGAAGGCGCCGCCGTGGCACTGGACGCCGTGTGTTCGACACCGGGCCTGGCGGGCCGGGCGATTCTGTTCTCCACACGCTTTGCCACCCTGCCCGGCGATGCGCCGCGGACGGCGACACTGCATTTGCTGCACGGCGCGGAGGATCGCATCGCGCCGGTGGATCAGGCGCGCCAAGTCCATGCCCACCTGGCGGCACTGCAGGGCGACACGACCCTGGACATCGCCTCGGGCGTTGGCCACGACCTGCACGCCGCCCTGATCCACCAGGCCATTGTCCGGCTGCAAACCTGCGTGCCCCTGCGCCTCTGGGAAAACGCGCAGGGTGCGCCCAGCCTGCGCATCGACGAGTACAGCGCGGACGATCCCCACCCCCACCCCGGCCCCGGCCCGGAAACGCTGCACTGACCCGCCACCGACGCCCGCCAAGCGTCCTCATGCAACGACCCAAAGCCTGTCCCGCCCCCTCTCGTCAAGCGGCTGACCGGCCTGCTGATGTGGCTGCCAGCGCGGGTCTTCCCGGCGCTCTCCCTGAAGATGCGCCTTGTGACGACAATGGAAATGTGTCACATTCTCATGATCACAACCTGGAGTGAGATCAAATGATCAAGCACGTCGCTGCCGCCCTGTCTCTTGCCCTGCTGACGGCGTGCGCCGGCCCCGTCATCGACACCGACGCCGACCCGGCCGTCCAGTTCAGCCAGTACCATACCTATGTCTGGCAACAAACCCCGACGGACGCGCCGCCGCTGGTGAAGCAGCGCATCGTCCACGCGATCGACGCGGCCTTGCAGGCCAAAGGCTGGCAGCGCCAGGACGCCGGCCGCGAAGCGGATATCGGCCTCGCGGCGCACGTGGCGACGGAACAGCGGCAAACACTGGATACGTTCTACAGCGACCCGGGCTGGAATGCCTGGGGATGGCACGGCGGATGGGGCATGGCCAGAACCACGGTGAACACTTACGACGTCGGCACGCTGGTCGTCGATATGTTCGACCTGAAAAGCCAACGCGCCGTCTGGCGCGGCACGGTCAGCGGCGCCCTGCCCGGTTCTTCTGAAAAACTCAACCAGGGGCTGCAGGAAGGCATCGCCAAGCTATTCGACGCTTTTCCGCCCGATAGCCCGGCGAAATAACGGCGGGCGCCCCCAGAAACAGCGCCGCGCACGCAACACATGAAGCCGCTGCGGCCACGCGCCGCGCGCAGGCTTCGCCAAGGCAGAACCATGACAGCAAGACCCGACCCCGCCGCCCCGCTCGATCTGGACAACGCCAGCACGGCCATCGCCCGCGTGCTCGCGGGCAGCCTGCGGGTGCTGGCGTTTCCCAGCGCCAGCCACGTCTACAATCCGCTGACCTATATGTGGTCGGCCCACCGCATCTATCTGCAGCGGCACGGCGGCCAGGCAGGCCGGATCTTGCTGGTCGGCATGAACCCCGGCCCCTGGGGCATGACCCAGACCGGCGTGCCCTTTGGCGCGGTGTCCAGGGCACGCGACTGGCTGCGGATCGAACAGCCCCTGGGCGGCCCGCTGCCGGATCAGCACGAGAAATACCCGATCACCGGCTTTGCCTGCCCCCGCAGCGAAGGCAGCGGGGATCGTTTCTGGGGCTGGGCACAGCGGCGCTTCGGCAGTCCCAACCGTTTTTTCCAGGACATTTTTGTCTGGAACTACTGTCCCCTGCTGTTCTTGCGCCACAACCGCAATCTGGTTCCCGAGCAGTTGCACAAGGCCGAACGCGAACCGCTATTCGGCATCTGCGACGCCGCACTGAGCGCCGTGATCCACGCGCTCAGGCCACGGGTGGTGGTCGGCATCGGGCGCTTCGCCCATGGCCGCGCGCAGGCCATCGTCGGCGACACCGTGCCGACGGCTTACCTGCTGCACCCCAGCCCGGCCAACCCCACGGCCAACCGGGGCTGGGCCGATATGGCGGATCAGACCCTGGCCCCTTGGCTGTAAGCCTTTTGACGGCAAGACCGCCCGCACGCCCATGCCGCCGCCAGGAGACCGCCCCGCCCCTGGCCGGCCTCGGGCGATGCGCCGTCAGGCGGCGCTCACAAGACGCCCCAACGCATGCTGACGGGCCAGCAGACTTCCCGGCGGCGCGCCGCATCCCCCCAAAGCGCCGTCAGATCGGCGGCAAAACCCTGCAGGATTTCGTCGCGCCCGGCTTCGCGCAGATTGCGCACGGCGGACCAGGTCGAAATATAGCCCAGCAGATCCGCCAGACCCCACACCTTGCGAATCGCCAGGGCGGGCGCGGGGTGTTCCTCGAACGGAAAGGGCAGATCCGCATAGCCGGTCGTGATCGCGCTGCGTTCGGGCGGCCAGTACGGGCCGATTTCATCCCAATAGAAACGGCTGAAGCGGGCTTCCAGGTCTTCGCCCAGCCACGGCACGCCGTAGCTGATCAGCGCCAGAACCGCGCGCGGCATGGCGATGCGGCGCGCTTCCTCGTAGAAGCGCGGCAAATCGAACCAATGCGCCGCCTGCGCCGCGGTGATCAACTGGACGGTATGATCCGCAACCGGCAGTTCTTCCGCCGGGGCGCAGACGTATGTCACCGAGGGGTGCGCCGGGGCGCTGGCGATCTGGCTGGCGCTGGGATCGACGCCCAGCACCGCATCGAAATGCCGCGCCAATTGGATGGTCAACTGGCCATTGCCGCAGCCGACATCGACGGCCCGCGCCGTGCCCGCCGACACAGAGGCAAGAAACCGCGCCAGTTCGGGCGGATATTCCGGGCGAAAGCGCGCATACGCCTGCCCCCCCTGATCGAACCAGTTTCGGGGGCGGTCTGTCTCATCCGGCATCGCTGTCCCCTCGTCCAGGGTTTGCATCCATTATCGTTTCCGCGCCGCCCTGCGCCAATGCCCAGGCCACGTGTTCGCGCACCAGCGCGCTGTCGTGATCGGCGCGGCGGCGCAGGGCGGCGCGGATTTTCCAGGCCTGCGGCGCATCCGCGGCGCGCAGCGCATTGCCCAGGGCCACGGCAATATTGCGCAGCCAGCGTTCATGGTTGATGCGCCGGATCGGGCCGCCCTCTGTGCGCTTCAGAAAGGTTTCCTCGTCCCAGGCAAAGAGATCGACCAGTTGCTGGCCGACCAGGGGCGAGCGCTCGTCGAAATCGGGGATGTCGGCGGCCTCGGCGTATTTGTTCCAGGGACAGATCGTCTGGCAGTCGTCGCAGCCATAGATGTGATTGCCCATCAAGGGCCGCAGGTCTTCCGGGATGGGGCCGTGGTTTTCGATGGTCAGGTACGAGATGCAGCGGCGCGCATCCACCACGCCGGGGGCCACGATGGCCCCCGTGGGACAGACGTCGATGCAGGCGGCACAGGTGCCGCAATGGGCGCTGACGGGCTCGGTGGGCGTCAAGGGAAAATCCACAAAGATTTCGCCCAGGAAAAACATGGATCCGGCGTCACGCGACAACACCAGGGAATGCTTGCCGCGCCACCCCTGGCCGCTGCGGCTGGCCAATTCTTTTTCCAGCACGGGGGCGGAATCCGAGAACACCCGATAGCCAAAGGGCCCCGCCAGGGTTTCGATGCGGTCGCACAGCCGGCGCAGGCGCTGGCGCACGACCTTGTGATAATCGCGCCCCCGGGCATACAGGGACACCACGCCCTCATCGGGATTCAGCAGGCGGGCGCGCTCCCGCGCCGGCCAGCCGGGGGCGGTGCCGCGCGGCAAATACGGCATGCGGGCCGTGATCACGCTGACCGTCCCGGGAACCAGTTCGGCGGGGCGCGCGCGCATCAGGCCATGGCGTTCCATATAGTGCAGGTCACCGTGGAAACCCTGGGCCAGCCATTGCAGCAACTGGGGTTCCGCCGAGGACAAATCCACCCCGGAAACCCCGATATGTGAAAACCCCAGTTCTTGAGCCCAGGCCCGGATTTGCGCCAGCCATTGACTGCGGTTGTGATCATCCATGTTGAAAATCCAAAAGGGCGGCCGGACGTGCGCCGACGTCGCCGTGCCAGGCGACCGAACCCGAATTCCAAGCGCCCAAGCCGGCCGGGGCGCGGCAGCCAGGCCGCCGCCACGCGCCGGGCGCACCGATGCGGCGCGCTTTCCATCATACAATGCCCCCTATCGGCAGGCGGCCGCCCCGCCGTTCCATCGCTTTCTCCGCCCCTCGATTCCATCCACATGCTGCGCTTTGAAAATCTTGGCAAACGCTACGGCGACCACCTGGTCTTCGACGGCCTGACCGCCGCTTTTTCCGCGGGATGCATCGCCTTGTGCGAAGCGGACAGCACCGGAAAATCCAGCCTGCTGCGCATCGTCGCCGGGGCGATGGCGCCGGACGCGGGCGAAGTCTGGATCGACGGACACTCGCTGGCCCAGGCCCCCCGCCTGGCGCGGGCCCGGCTGGCCTACGTCCCGGAGGATTGCCTGGCCGACCCCGCGCAAACCGGGCGCGGCCTGCTGGCGCAAGTCGCCCTGGGAAAAAACACCCGCGTGGATGATTCAGCGCTGGATCTGGCCGACCGGCTGGGGCTCGGCCCCCACTTGGACAAACCCTTCGAACAGATGTCCACCGGCACGCGCCGCAAGGTGTTCTTGGCGGCGGCGGCCATCGGCCACCCGGCCGTCGTGGTGGCCGATGGCCCCGGCGACGGCCTGGACACCCAGGCGCGCCGGGCGCTGGCGGCACAATTCTCCACCTGGGCCAAAGACCGGGTGATCCTGTTCGCCAGCCACGATGCCGAGCTGGTACAGGCCTGCGCCACCGCCCGCTTCAACCTGGGCCAGCCGTAAGCCGATCCCGCCGCCCCAGGGCGCGGCGCGGCCGCAACGGGAAAAGACGGCACCCAGGCCAAATGCCGGCTAATCCACACGGGACGCCCGCCAAAACAGCCCGACAGCCGGGCCGCTGTTGTACAGTGGCGACTGACCCACCATAAACCGTCATTATCGGCATACCCCGCCGGGCGACTTGCGCTTATATGCATGACTACATACTGATTCTTTCCTGCCAAGACCGCATGGGCATCGTCCACGCGTTCAGCGCCTGGCTGCTGCAGCACCACGGCAATATCGTCCATGCCCAGCAGTTTGGCGACCCCGACAGCCAGCAGTTTTTCCTGCGGGTGCATTTCTCCCTGCCCGCACATCGGGCGGACACCGAATTGGCGGCCGATTTCCAGACCGTGGCCGAGCGCTTCGAGATGCAGTTTCATATCCACGACGCCCGCCGCAAGGCCCGGCTGCTGATCCTGGTCAGCCGCCAGGGACATTGCCTGAACGACCTGCTGTTTCGGACGGGCGACAAACAGATGCCGGCCGAGGTGGTGGGCGTGGCATCCAACCATCCGGATCTCGAACCCATGGTCGCGGCCCATGGGCTGCCCTTTCACCACCTGCCCGTATCGGCCGATACGCGTGCCCGGCAAGAGCAGCAGATCCTGGCGCTGATCCAGCAAAACCGCATCGACCTGGTGGTGCTGGCGCGTTACATGCAAATCCTGTCCACCGACCTGTGCCGGGCGCTGGAAGGCCGCGCGATCAATATCCATCATAGTTTCCTGCCCAGTTTCAAGGGGGCCCGCCCCTATCACCAGGCCCATGCGCGAGGCGTCAAACTGATCGGCGCCACGGCCCATTACGTCACCCAGGATCTGGATGAAGGCCCGATCATCGAGCAGGACATCGAGCGCGTGGATCACGCCATGGGCCCGCAAGACCTCGCCCGGATCGGCAGCGACATCGAGTCGGTGGTGCTGTCGCGCGCCGTGCGCTGGCATGTGCAGCACCGCATCCTGCTGAACGGCAAGCGCACGGTGGTGTTCCGCTGACGCGTCATCACAGGCAGGCCCCGGCATGAATCCTTCAGACAACCGCCTCGACCGCCCCCGGATTGCCTGCCAGCAATGCGCGCATTTCTACATCACCTACGACCCGAATTTTCCCTACGGCTGCCAGGCGATGGGATTCAAGAGCCACCGTCTGCCCGAATACGAAGTCTGGGCGGCCACAGGCCACGCCTGCCTGAGCTTCACCCCTAAAAAGCCTCGGTAATCATGTCCATATCCCCGCCCGGCAGCGCATCCAGCCACCCTTTGAAAGCCCCCTTCTTCCTGGTTCTGGTGGGCATCTGCGCGGCCCTGCACATCTGGAAACTGCCCCCGGCGCTGCCCGCGCTGCAGGCCGAACTGGGCCTGGATCTGGTCGAATCGGGCTTTCTGCTGTCCATCGTGCAACTGGGCGGCATGACCCTGGGCCTGCTGGCCGGCCTTTTCGCCGAGCGCATCGGCCTGCGCCGCTGCGTGATGGCCGGCCTGCTGATCCTGGCCGTCGCCTCGGCCCTGGGCGCCGTGTTTCCTGCCAAGCCCCTGGTGCTGCTGTTTCGTGGGATCGAAGGCTGCGGCTTCCTGATGACCGTCATGCCGGTTCCCGCCCTGATCAAGCGCCTGGTGCCACCGACCTATCTCAGCCGCCTGATGGGGCTGTGGAGCTGCTACATGCCCATCGGCACCGTGCTGATCCTGCTGGCGGGATCCTGGCTGCTGGGCCTGGCATCGTGGCGCGTGCTGTGGCTGATCCTGGCAATATTGACGCTGCTGGTCATGCTGCTGGCCTGGGTGATCGTGCCCGCCGATCCGGCGGTTCGCGCCGCGGCGGCGGATCGGCCGTCGTCCTGGCTGCTGGTGCGCACCACGCTGGCCGCGCCCAATGTCTGGCTGATCGCGCTGGTGTTCGGGGTGTATGCGGGGCAATGGATCGCGGTCATCGGTTTCCTGCCCACCATCTACGTGTCGGCCGGGGTCTCGGGCGCCACGGCGGGCCTGCTGACGGCGCTGGTGGCAGGCTCAAACATCATCGGCAACCTGTCGGCGGGCAAGCTGCTGCACCACGGCATACCGGCCCGGCGGCTGCTGGTGATCGGCTTTCTGACCATGATGGTATGCACCTTCGCGGCCTTTGGCGCGGGCCTGTCCACCACCGGCCAATTCTTCGGCGTGCTGCTGTTCTCGATGGTGGGCGGGCTGGTGCCCGCCACCCTGTTTGTCCTGGCCATCCGCCACGCCCCCACCCCGCAGACCACCTCCACCACCGTGGGCTGGATGCAGCAGTGCTCATCGCTGGGGCAGTTTTCAGGCCCGCCCGTGGTGGCCTGGGTGGTGCATGCGGCGGGCGGCTGGGAATGGACTTGGCTGGCCACCGGCGGCTATGCCCTGGCCGGCATCCTGATGGCCCTGTGCATCGGCAAATCGAGGCGTAAATAAACGCCGGGATGGGACACAACCGTCACGCGGCGCAGGTTTACCGATTGCGCGGAAAGCCCTGCCATTCACGTCAGGGAGGGGAGGATGTCAGCGCGACAGGCCCAGCGCCGGATAAGAGGCCGCCGGCCCGCTGGCGGCCCGATCCGTTTCGGCCCCGGCCGCCGATGGGCTGATTTTGAACACCGCCATGGTTTGCATCAGCTCTTGGGCCTGGGCCTGCATGCTGGCGGCCGCGGCGGCCATTTCCTCGACCAGCGCGGCATTTTGCTGGGTGGCCTGATCCATTTGCGCCACGGCTTCGCCCACCTGGGCCACGCCAGTGGCCTGTTCGCGGCTGGCGGCGCTGATTTCCCCCATGATGCTGGTCACCCGGCGAATCGCCGCCACGACCTCCTGCATGGTGGCGCCGGCCTGCTCCACCTGCGTATTGCCCTTGTCGACCCGCGCCACGCTGTCCTGGATCAGGCTGGTGATTTCCTTGGCGGCCTCGGCGCTGCGTCCCGCCAAGGCGCGGACTTCGCCCGCCACCACGGCGAAGCCACGTCCCTGCTCACCCGCGCGGGCGGCCTCGACGGCGGCGTTGAGCGCCAGGATATTGGTCTGAAAGGCAATCCCGTCGATGACCTGGATAATGTCGGCGATCCGCTGGCTGGACTGGCTGATGCCCTGCATGGTCTGCACCACATCGGCCACCACCACGCCGCCGCGCTCGGCCACTTCGCTGGCCGTCAAGGCCAGCTGATTGGCCTGCTGGGCGTTGTCGGCGTTTTGCCGCACCGTGGCCCCCAGTTGTTCCATCGAGGCAGCCGTTTCTTCCAGCGCGCTGGCCTGGCTGTCGGTGCGGGCGGAAAGATCCTGACTGCCCTGGGCCACCTCGACGGTGGCCCGCGAGATGGCCTCCGCCGAATACCGCACCGTCCCCACCATGCCTTCCAGCGACCCGATGAAACGGTTGAAGGCGTGTGCCAGCGCCCCCACTTCATCGCGGGTTTCCACATGCAGGCGACGGCTCAGGTCGCCATCGCCGTCCGCAATGTCCGCCAGCATCAGCGAGGCCCGCGAAACCGGCGCGGCAATGGTGCGGCTGACCAGGTAGATGACGATCAGACCCAGCCCGCCGCCCGCCAGAGCGGCGATCAGGGTGGTCAGCAACAAGGTGCGGCGGGCATCCCCCAGGATTTCGCTTTCCGGCACCTGGGCCAGCACATAGAGATTGAGTTCCGGCACATAGGACGTCATCATGATCTGCTTTCCAGCGGGATCGTCGCGCACCTCGTGCGCCAGGGCCTGCCGATCAAACAAGGCTTGTACCCGTTCCGGCGTGAAACCGGGCTGATCCTTGACGAAATGCTTGCCGTCGATCAACGCGGGATCGCGGTTCATCAGATAAGCGCCGTCGCCGCCAACAATGGCGACCGAGCCGGATTCGCCAATCTGGTAGGCGCTGACGGCGGCCGCCATCGCATCAATGGACAACCCCAGGCCGGTGACGCCCGTTTTGCCATCCCCGGCATCGAAGCGGGTATTGACGAACAGCATATAGCCTTCACCGGCCCCCGCGCTCAGATCCCGGTCGATGTCGATGCGATCCGGCTCGGGGCCGTCCAGCAGGCTGTAAAACCACTGATTGCGGGGATCATCGCGCGACAAGGTGCGGTTCAGGCCGGCCTCTGTGTAGTATTTCCCGGTCGCCCCCGATACCCAGAAGATACTGGCGGCATCGAAACGGTCTTTGATGGAACGGGCGAACGCCATCCAGCCATCGGCCCCCGCGTCGGGCAGCCCCCGGGCCTCCCAATCCAGCAGGTACGCATTGGCGGTCATGGCATGCGCCACCGCCAGCGGGGTGGCGATCTGGCGCAGGATATCGTTGCGAATTTCGCCCATGACCGCCGGGAGTTCCTGGGCGATGGCGCGATCCCGCAGGCTGTTGCCCATGAGGATAAAGCTCAAGGCGGCGGAAATCGCTGCGAACAGCAGCAAACAGGCCAGCATACTGAGCGTCAGCTTGGTTTGGATGGAAAGCCGTTTGAACATATTGGTGTCCCCTTTGATCCCCTACAGGCAGTTGGGACACCTTATGTCAAGAGCGGGATGCCATATGCCACCCAGAGCGAATAATGGCTATCACGCACCCGGAATACACCAGGGCAACAACAAGGCGACCCGCATCACATCCAGCAACCCCATTCTACACATGACAGACGGCGATCGGCGCACCCGGCCAGAAACCGGCGCAAAAACCCGGTGCAAATAAGGGCTGACCATCATTACATCCGCATCCACATTTGCATACAATCAACGGGCGACACGCCACAGGCCCGCATTCTGCGGGCCTCTCTATACCAGGAATACATCCGCCATGAAAAACATGAAAATCGGCACCCGCCTCGCGCTGGGCTTCGGGGTGATTATTTTGCTGCTGGTCGTGCTGGCCAGCATCGGCTTCTGGCGCATCCTGGACAGCAACGCCGCCAGCGCCAATCTGCGCGAACGCCAAGACATCAACACCCTGGTGCTGCAGTGGGCGCGCCAGGCCGAAACCAATACCAGCCTGGCCCTGGGGGCCGCCAACATGAACGACCCCGAAGCCCGGGGCCGGGCGGAAACCGGCATGGCCAAGTCCGACGAATCCATCCAGGCCGCCCGCAAGGCGCTGGAAGCCCGCGACACCTCGGCCGATTTCAAGGCGCTGTTCCAGAAAGCCAGCGCCACCCAGGACGCGTTCTTCGCCGGGCGCAAGAAAGCCTTCGACGACCTGGAAAACTGGGAAGTCGGCCGGGCCAACGAATTCTTCAACCACGAAATGCCCAAGCTGACCCAGACCCTGATCCAGCAAGTGGATCAACTGGCGCTCTATCAACAAGGGCTGATCAACGACATCAACCAGGAAACCCAGGCGTCCAATCAGCTGGGGCTGATGGTGCTGGCGGCGGCCGCGCTGCTGGCGCTGCTGATCAGCCCCTTGCTGGCCTGGCGCACCACCCGCAGCATCACCCATCCGCTGCGCCACGCCATCGGCCTGGCCGAAGCCGTGGCCCAGCGCGACCTCAGCCACCAGGTGCACGCCACCGGCCACGACGAAGTCGGCCAGCTTCTGCAGGCCCTGGCGTCGATGGCCGGCAACCTGCGCCACACCGTCAGCGACGTGCGCGGCGGGGCTGAATCCATCGCCTCGGCCGCCAACCAGATCTCCGCCGGCAACCTGGATCTGTCCTCGCGCACCGAACAACAGGCCAGCTCCCTGGCGCAGACCGCCGCCACCATGGAAGAAATCACCGCCACCGTGCGCCAGAACGCCGACAACACCCAGCAGGCCAACAGCCTGGCCGCCGCCGCCGCGAAAACCGCCGCCGACGGCGGCGACATGGTGGCCGAACTGGTCGCCACCATGGGCGAAATCAACAGCAAGTCCCAACAAGTGGCCGACATCATCGGCGTCATTGATTCCATCGCCTTCCAGACCAACATCCTGGCGCTCAACGCCGCCGTCGAGGCCGCCCGCGCCGGCGAACAGGGCCGCGGCTTTGCCGTGGTCGCCGCCGAAGTGCGCGCCCTGGCTCAGCGCTCGGCCAGCGCCGCCAAAGAAATCAAAGACCTCATCGACGATTCCGTCCAGGCCACATCCAAGGGCAACGACCAGGCCGCCCACGCGGGCGACACCATGCAAGAAATCGTCACCAGCATCAACCGCGTCACCGACATCATGGGCGAGATCAACGCCGCCAACCGCGAACAGACCACCGGCATCGAGGAAATCAATTCCGCCATCACGCAGATGGACGACGTCACCCGGCAAAACGCCAGCCTGGTCGAAGAATCCGCCGCCGCCGCCACCAGTCTGCAGGCCCAGGCCGACCATCTGGCCGACTTGGTCGCCACCTTCAACCTGGGCGACCAGGCCGGCGCCGCGCAACGCGGATCGGGCCGCGCCCGGGCGGGCGCCGGGGCATCGGCCGGCGCTGCCGGCATGGGCGGTACTGGCGGCGCCTCCGGGCCGCAAGCGGGCGGCACAGCCGCCGCGCGCCTGCCCTCGGCGCCGGAAAAAGTCGTCAGCCCCGCGCCGGGGCGCACCCCCCGGGCCGCGCCCAAAGCCGCACCGGGCGCCCCGGCCGGCAACCGCCCGGCCCTGCGCGCCCCCGGCAAGCCCGCCCCCGCCACGGCCGACACCGAGGAATGGACCGAATTCTAGGGATCTAAAGGAACGCCCCATGATCACGATTCCCGGCTTGCTGCTGGCAGCGGCCGTCCTGCCTTACCTCACCGCCCTGGCTGCCAAGGCCGGAGGCAGGCATTTCGACAACGACAACCCACGCGCCTGGCTATCCGCCCAGCAGGGCTGGCGGGCACGCGCCAACGCCGCCCAAACCAATCTGTTTGAAGGGCTGCCTTTCTATTTTGCCGCCGTGCTGTACGCCCTGCATGCCGGCGCGGACACCGGCCGCCTGGCCACCCTGATGACCGTCTGGCTGGTTCTGCGCATCCTGTTCGTCCTGGCATACATCCTGGGCCGGGGCACGGTGCGATCCTTGATCTGGGGGGCCTGCCTGGTCGTCAACCTCATGATTTTATTCGCCGCCTAGCCGCGTCAACGGCAGCAAATCAGAGCACAGCCACATGGAAGAACATTTCAGCCCAAGAAACGAACCGCGCGTAGCGATCCTCGTAGACTGCGACAACGTTCCCCCGGATATCCTGGACTACACGCTGCGTATCGCCGCGCAATTTGGCCGCGTCACGATTCGGCGGGGCTATGGCAACCAGAGAACGCTTGCTGAAAAATGGCGGGAGGCCTTGGTTTCGTTTGCCTTCACCCCTTGTTTACAATATCAGTACGTTTCCGGGAAAAACACGGCCGATCTGGCGCTTGCGCTTGAGGCGCTTGAGGCCCTGTTCGATGACCGCACCGATGTTTTCTGCCTGGTTACCAGCGATTCGGATTTCGCCTACCTCTGCCGCAAACTCAGAGAGCGCGGTGCGACTGTCCACATCATTGGCGAACCCAAGACACCCGCCGCCCTGCGCAATGCCAGTGACCAATTCTTCGAATGGAACCATGAGGAAAACGGGGCGCCACTGCCGGCCGACCCGACGGAAACACCCGATGCCGAACCCAAGAAAACCGCACCGGAAGACCCTTCGGACAAAAAACCCAAGCTCCAGCAGCGCCCTATTTTCATCGTCAAAGCCGTGGGGCTGCTTGCCAACGAAACATCCGACGGCAAGATTCACCTGGGCCAGCTCGGGCAATACCTGAAACGCACAGACCCCGCCTTTTCCCCCAAGACCTATGGCTACACGGGCTTGCTGGATATGCTGAAGACATACGATCTTCTGACGATCCACCAGGAAAACACAGGAGGCTGGTCGGTCAGCGTCAACGACAAGAAGCACTGACGCATGCCCCGCGACCTGTCTCGGAACCATGCCATTGCCGGCGCAAGGCGGGGCTACGCATGAGAACCATGCTGCTCTACCTGGTGACGGCGCTGGCCGAGATTGTCGGCTGTTATTTGCCGTGGCTATGGCTCAAGCACGGCGGGCCGGCGTGGCTGCTGCTGCCCGCCGCAGCCAGCCTGGCGGCGTTTGCCTGGCTGCTGACCCTGCACGACGCCGCGTCCGGGCGCGTGTACGCCGCCTATGGCGGGGTGTATATCGTCGTGGCGCTATTGTGGCTCTGGGCGGTGGACGGCGTCCGCCCTTCCGGCTGGGACGTGGCGGGCGGCCTGGTGGCCCTGGCGGGCATGGGGATCATCGCGTTCCAGCCCCGCTGAACCGCGCCCTGCCGTGGCCCTCGGCAGGACGTCGTCAGCGCGGCCCGATTGCGGACCGAGAGTCGGCATCCTCCTCGGCTCGAAGATCGAAGATCCCTGTGGCGCTCAGGCGCGCCGGGTCAGTCGGGGCGCCGGGCCCGCATCAAACCATTGAGTTCTGGATACGGCATGGCCGGCCCGAAGGCATCGAAGCGGCCCTGCGCCAGCGCGCCGGCGGCCTGGCGCAGGCTTTCCCAGGCGACACGGGCCAGCCCGCCCCCGACGCTGACGCGGCGCACCCCCAGGGCGGCCAGTTCATCCAGGGTGAGGTCGCTGTTCGATCCGATCAGGACGTTGACAGGCTTGGGCGCCACGGCCTCGACGACGGCCTGGATGTGCGCCCGGTCGTGGATGCCCGGCGCGTAGAGGCAATCGGCACCCGCGGCGGCATACGCCCGCAGCCGCCGCAGGGTATCCGCCAGATCCGGGTTCCCGTGCAGGAAGTTTTCCGCCCGGCCCACCAGCAAGACGGCCTGGCCGGATTCGTCGATGGCGCGCCGGGCGGCCCGCAACCGTTGCACACTGTCTTCCAGGCTGCGCAGCGGTGCGCTGGGGTCGCCCGTGGCGTCCTCGATGGACAGGCCCGCCACGCCCGTGTCCACAGCGGCCCGGACATTTTTCACCAACGTGTCCACATCCTGCGCAAAGCCATACTCAAAATCCGCGTTGACCGGCAAATCGGTGGCTTGCACCAGGCTGCGCAGATAATCCAAGACCAGCGGCAAAGGCGCGGCGCCGTCCTGGTAGCCCTGCGACCACGCATAACCGGAACTGGTCGATGCCAGGGCCTTGAACCCCAGTTGCCCGAACAGCCGCGCGCTGCCGACATCCCAGGGGTTGGGCAAGACAAAGCAGCCGCTTTCGTGCAGGGCCTTGAAGGCGGCACGTTTTTCATCAACAGAGGTCGGCATGAGGGGGCTTCCTTGGGCAAGGGTCAAACCAGAATTTTCTCACTTTCCGCTTCACGCCACAGGCCGGGCAGCAGCCCGTCCAGGCGCCACGGACCGATGCGCACCCGCACCAGGCGCAAAGTGGGCAGGCCCACCGCGGCCGTCATGCGCCGCACCTGGCGGTTGCGGCCTTCGCGGAGGGTGATGGCCAGCCAGGTGGTCGGAATATGCCGGCGAAAGCGCACGGGCGGCTGGCGCGGCCAAAGCGCGGGCGGCGCCAACAGCTCGGCCTGGGCCGGCAGGGTCGGGCCGTCCTTCAGCATCACGCCATGGCACAACTGCCGCAGCTGGGCCGCCGTGGCCTGGCCTTCCACCTGCACCCAATAGGTCTTGGACATCTTGTGCCGGGGATCCGCGATACGCGCCTGCAGGGATCCCTGGTTGGTCAACAACAGCAGACCCTCGCTGTCGCGGTCCAGCCGCCCCGCGGGATAGACGCCGGGCACGTCGATGAAATCTTTCAGGGTGGCGCGCCCCTGGTCGTCGCTGAACTGCGTCAGGACGCCATAGGGTTTATTGAACAAAAGCAGACGGGGCGGCCGGGCGGCCGCCGGGACGGCGCGGCGGCGGCGCGGAAAGTTCTGGTCGGGCATGGCATGCGGTTCGGCGTGACGAAACAACCATGATACCCAGGCCCGCCGCCCGCCGGGCGGGCTCAGGCCTCGGCGACCGCCAGCTTGGCCGCCAACCCCAGGAATACCGCGCCGGCCAAGCGGTTCATCACCTTTTGCGCGGCGGGCGACTGCCCGAAACGAGCGCCGACGCGCGCGGCCGCCACGGCCATCAGGCTGAAAGCCAGCAACGCGCACAGCATAAAGACCCCGCCCAGCACCCAGACCTGCAAGGTCGTCCGGCCGGCCTGCGGATCGACGAACTGCGGCAGAAACGCCAGAAAAAACAACGACACTTTTGGATTGGTGACATTCATCACGATGCCGCGAAGGTAAAGCCGCCTGCCATCCCGCCCCGCGCCCGGCGCAGGGCCGGCATCCGGCCGCGCCCGGAATGCCTGCCACGCCAGGTAGGCCAGATAGGCGGAACCGGCGTATTTCAGCAGATTGAATGCCAGCGCCGACTGCTGAAGCAGCACGGCAACCCCCAGCGCCACCACCGTGGTGTGCACCATCAGCCCGGTGCACAGGCCCAGCACCACCAGCAGCCCGGCGCGCAGCCCGCGCAGGGCGGACAAGGTCATGACGAACAGATTGTCGGGCCCGGGGACAAAGGCCAGCAGCAGCGCCGCCGCCGCAAAAGCCAGGATATTTTCAATGGGCATGATTGGTTTTTGATGTGAACCGGCATCACTCGACCCACTTTTTTACCACAAGGCCCGCCCGCCGGGGGCATCAGACGGTGCGCGCGTGCCGCAGCGCGTCAGCCCGGGCGTCGGACGGCGACATGCCGAAACGGCGGCGAAAAGCGTGACTGAAGACGGAAGAATCCTGGAACCCATGGGCATGGGCCAGTTCGGTGAGTGAGCGCGCATAGTTTTTGTCGCCCAGCACATCGCGGCAGCGATCGAGCCGGGCGGACAGGATGTAGTCGGCCGGCTTGAGCCCCTGCATGGCGAACAGCTTGTACAAGTAGCGGCGCGACATCTTGAAGCGCAAGGCCAGCGAAGTGGCCGTCATGTCGGGATCGTGCAGGTGCCGATGGATATGGTGCATGATCATCCGCAGCTGCCCCTGGCGGACGTCGGCCAGGCCGGCCTCGGAGACAGCGGAAGACGCCCCGGCCAGGCTGATGGCGAACAGCTGCATGACCGTGGCCGAAACCTGGTCGGCGTGCGGGGACGGCAAAGCCCGCCCCTGGGTGACAAACGACCGCAAGGCATCGACCGCCACGCGGGCGCTGCCGTCGCGGGCGCTGAAGCGTGTGGCCATTTGCCCCTGGAGCGTGGCCTCCCAGACCGCCAGCATGACCGACGGAATGCGCAGCACCAGGAAATGGGCATTGGCGTCGACGCTGACTTCGTAGGGACGGGAGGTGTCGTACAGCCCCCAGTCGCCCGGCAGCAAAATGGCCGAGCGGCCATCCTGCGCGATCTGGGAGCGCCCGGAAAGTTGGAGATTGAGCTTGTATTGCGCGGCTTCGGAGCGGTTGGCCAGCGCCCGGGTGCGCCGCACCCGCTGCGCGGCGGTGACGAGCTCGGACACCTGGATGCACCCCAGGGTCTCGTTGGCGGCCAGGTTGCAAAAGGGCCCGGTGTCCAGCGTATCGACTTCCAGGGGCACGAAATGCTGGCTGATGCTGTCGGACCAGGCGGACAGGCCCTTGAACCGATGCGGCTTGGTTTGCAGCCAGTAGGCCGACCCGGGCGGCGGCGGGATGGGAGAGGTGAGCGACATGTCTGTAAAGCCCAGAGGCGGCGATCCTGTCATAATCTACAGGGTCGCGCGCGCCCCAGCCAGCTGGTAAATACCCGTACCGCAGCGGCCCACCCCAGGCAGTCCATTTCAATTCACCCCATACAAGTACGCCGCAGGCCGCAGCCCCCGCTGCTCCAGCTGATCCGTCAGCTTGCGGCGTTCGACGACCACATTGTCGAATCGATACGGCCGCACCGCGCCGACTTCGCTGGCGGTGAACGGCTTGAAATCCGGCGCCAGCTGCGCAGGGCTATAGGTGGCCACGATCCAGTTCAGCACTTCGGCCAGTTCGGCATTGCCCAACAGCGATTGCGACGCCCCCGGCACGCGGATCATGTATTCGCGCCCCGCCGGCAGTTGGGTGAACAGGCCGATGGAATCGCGGAAATCCGGCACGGCGTTGCGGGCGACCCCTTCGCCGCTGAAACGATGACAGCCGCCGCAGTTCAGCATGTAGTCTTTATAAGCGGCGGTGCTGGCGCGCAAGGTCTCGATCACGGTGTGCCGCGGGGACGGGTCGGCCGGGTCGGCCTGGGCTGAAAACGCTAAAGCCAGGCCAGACGCCAGGCCAACCCAGACAAGCAGCCTGGGTTGGGTCATGGAATGCCTCCGTCTTGTCAGTTCTTGCCCAGGCCCACGATGGTGGAGACCGTGCAATGATAGGTGGTGTTGCTGTTGGCCATGCACCAGTTCACATCGTTGTGCAGGAAGAACTCGTAGCCGGGCCGTTCACGTACCTGGCCGCCGCAATAGCAACGGTCGCACGCCGTCTTGCCGCAGCAATCGTGGTAGCTGACCAGGTAGTCCTTGCCGTCCTTGGGATTGTGGCAGGTACCCACCCAGGAAATCGGCGACGGTTCGCTGCCCGGGGGGCAGGTGGTGGCGCTGCCGCCGCAGCAGGTGCACAGGAAGCCGTCCACCGCGCAATAGCGCCAGTAATCGCACGACGACAATTCTTCTTCCGTCGCGGTGTCCAGATCCGTTTTCGCGGGGGCGGCCTGGGCATTGCGCAGGACGGGCAGCACCGGCATGATGAAGGCCGACCCCACCAGGGCCTTGCTGATCGAGCACAGAATGCTGCGCCGCGAAGATTGATGGGCCACCTTGCGGGTCAGGGTTTCACCGAAATGATCAAGCCAACGCATTGCCGTTCTCCTTGCGTGAAATGGTTTCTACAGATGCCTTTTCCAGCCACTCCTGCGCCGACCCGACGCCGATTTCCTTGGCGGTAAACAGGCTTTCCAGCTGCTCGCGCGAATTGATCAGCCCTTTGCCTCGCACCACGCCGTGTTCATCCATTAACACGGCATAGGGCAGTTTGCTGATCTGGAACTTCATGCCCAGTTCGGTGGACAACAGATAGGGAAAGGCTTCCAGCTGCGCCTTGCGGTAAAACGCCAGGTGTTCCGGCATTTCGCCATCGCTGGCCAGGGCGATGTCCAGCCAGGCGCGTTCGCTTTGCGCCACGGATTTCAGGATGGGCAGCAGCTTCTTGCACACCGGGCAGTTGGGCGACACAAAAAACAGCAGTTGGCTGCGCGGCCCGGCATAACCGACTTGATGCGGACGGCCCAGCAAATCCTTGAGATCGAATTTCGGCGCCGGATCGCCCACCGCGGGCCCCTTGTCGAGCGTCAGCGCCCCCATGGGCGCCACCCGCTCGTAGAGCACGCCGATCTGGCGCGACAAAGCCAGCACGACCAGCAGCAAGGCCAGCACGACCACCCACAACACGATATTGGACACACTCAATGCCATCATGATTGACTCCTTTCCTGCATCCGCAGATGGGATGCAATCAATTGATTGAAAACGAGATACAGGCCCAGCAGGGACAGCGTCAAGCCAAAGAAGGTCAAGCCGTCCAGCCAGACCAGGTCGCGCGCGGCCATCCCGGACAGCACCAGCCCCGCCAGCCCGGCCAGCAGCCCGTTGCGCAGCAGCAGCCACCAGGTCAGGCCGGTCGCGGCCTGGGCCAGCCCGCCGCAGCCGCAGCTGATCCGGGTATGGCCCCGCAGCAGATTGACCGCCACGCCGGCCGAGGCCAGCAGCACGAGCGCGCCGGCGGCCAGCGCCCCGGCGCTGCGTCCCGACGGCACCAGCAGCAGCGCGCCGCTGGCCAGTTCGCCGGCAACGAAGAACAAGGCAAACGGCGTGTTCAACGCACGGGGCAACAGGCGGTATGCCGCCACCGCGGCCTCGAACTGGGCGAAATGGCGCAGCTTGTCCAGGGCGCCCAGCCACAGGATCACGACCAGGACGGCCAGGGCGGCATACACGATGATGGGATCATCCACGGCCATCTCCCGCCCACCCCATGGTCTGCAAGGCGGATTCGCCCGCCCCTTCGATGGTGCGGATAAGTTTCGGTTCGGCGGCGCTAATGTCGTAGAGATGGGCGTTGGCCCCGTCGATCGTCACCAACTGCGGGGTCTTGCCCGGAATGACGGACATCGACAGGCCATCCAGGCCGGGCACCCGGGCAATGCGCTTCTTGGCCTTCAGGTCGTACACCCACAGTTCGGCGGCGGGATTCTTGTGCGAGCCTTCCTTGCCTTCCGGGTGCATGAAGATATACAAGCGCTGGCTGCCGGGCTCGACGGCCAGCAGGTTGTAGCCGCCCGGCACCCAGCCCTGCGCCCGATCCTGCGCGTCCAGCAGCGACCAGGTGGGCGCGAAGTCCATCCCATCGGCGGTGGGCGTGGCCGTGTAGACATTGCCGTAAAAGGAGACAAACACCAGGCGATCCGACAGCAGGCCCGGCGTAATGAAGACGGGATCGTCCTTGACCGGGAACATGGGCTGACTGCGATGCTGGCTGCGCACCTTGCCGTGCTCGTCCAGGTCGATGGTCAGCAAGGCGCCATCGCCGCACACCGTGGCGAAGCTGCGCGGCTTGTCCGGCAGGGGGATGGTGCTCCAGCAGCCCGCGGTCGCCGTGACTTCCTCGGTGAAAACGCCTTTTTCCACGTCGATCACACTGACCGATGCGGCGGGCGTGGCATTTTGCAGCAGCAGGAAGCGGCCATCGTTGGTTTGCCTGAACATGCCGTTGTAGTTCAATGCCCCGGCCCGTTTGGGCGGCACCTCGATTTCCTTGACGAAACTGAGGGTCGAGTTGTCCCAGATTTCGATCACATCGGTGCGCTTGCCACGCGTGACGCGCTCGTAATAGGTGGTCGCCACGTAAACCTGCTTGCCATCCTTGGAAATCTGGGCGAAGCCGTTGAAGGACGTGGGAATCATGCCCAGAAATTTGCCGGTGGCGCGGTCGAACTGGTTGAAGCGGCTATCGGTCAGGTGCATGAACACCGCATCCATGACATAGACCCGATCCGCCGGATCGACCTGGACGGAATGGCCGCCCGTCAAGACTTCGACCGGCAGGTTGTCGGCGGCCGCGCCGGCACCCGCCAGCAGGCCGATGGATAGCAGGCCGGCCAGCGAGGTCCGCCTGAAGGCTGTTTTTTTCATCCTGTTGTCTCCTTTGTGATCCTTAGAATGCGTAGACATAACGCAACTGGACGCCGCGCATCCGTGGGCCGTTTTCAACTTTCAGGTCGTGGATATACTGCAGCTGCACCTGATTGGCGTCATTGAGCTGGTGCGTGACCTCGAAGGCCAGCTGATGGTTGTTGGCCCGGCCCACGGCCTGCACGCCATCCACTTTTTCGCGGCCGCCGGTTTCGTAGCGATACCGCACCCCCACATAGGTGTCCGGCGTGAGATTGGTAGAGGCCAGCGCCATCAGCCGGATGGCCGGGTCTTTCTTCAGCGTGGCGCCGTAGTAGTTGGTGTTGTCGCCAAAAAATTCGAACTCGGCCACGGCTTCCAGATAGGTGGATTCGCCCACGCCCTGGACAAAAGCAAAATCCTGCACCGTCGTCCAGCGGTGCTTGCCGGGCGAGGCATCGGCCTGGTTGCCATGATATTTTCCCGTCGGGAACGTGATGAAAGGTTCCCAGGCGAACCAGGTCTTGGTGTCTTCGTTATTGACCAGCCAGATGGCGGCGCCCAATTGCGCATCGCCCACCCCGGTGACGCGGTCATCCGGCACCCCGTCCATGCCGATGGTGGTGCGGAAAGCCGGCAGAATCAGTTCGTACTGCACGGTTTTCCCCAGCAATTCGCCAAAATACATGGGCCGCAGCACAAGGCCCTGCACATCCACGCGGGGGCCGTCGTCCAGGCGGCTGCCCCGGTCGTAAAAGCCATGCGATCCCAGGCCCACCAAATAGGTCGCAAACAGCGTGGTGCCCGGCGGGGCGGGTATCCAATCGCGGGCGCTGGGGTCGCCCGCCTGCGCCGTGCCGGCGGCGGCCGCCAGGACGGCAGCCAGCGCCGCGCGGCGCGCGGTATGCATCAACGTCATGAGTTGTCTCCTGGCCCGCTCGTCGCGGGCTCTGGTTGTGGTGAAAGGGGCTGCGTATCCCGCGCCGCGTCAGGGCAGGCCGGGATACGCGATGCAGACTGATTTGGTTTCGATGTAGTTGTCGATCACGGCCCGGCCATGTTCGCGCCCCACGCCGGACTGTTTGTAGCCGCCAAAGGGCATGGCGGGGTCGAGCATATTGTGCGTATTGACCCACACGGTGCCGGCCTGTATCCGGGGCACCAGGCGCTGGACGCGGGCCAGGTTGTTGCTCCAGATGCTGGCGCCCAGCCCGAAGCGCGTGTCGTTGGCCAGGCGCACGGCGTCTTCTTCCTGGTCGAAACGCGCGGCCACCACCACGGGGCCGAAGATTTCCTCCCGGACGATCGAGGCGTCCGGCGCGGCATCGGCGAACACGGTGGGATGCACGAAATAGCCGTCCCCTTGCCAGGGCTGCCCACCGGCCAGCAGCTGCGCGCCCGAAGCGCGCCCGGCGTCGATGTAGCGCGACACCCGATCCCGGTGACGGGCGGAAATCAGCGGGCCGATCTGGGTATCGGCCTCGAAGCCGGAACCCATCTTCAGGCTGTCGGCGGCGGCGGCCAGGCCTTCGACCACACGGTCGTAGATGCCCGCCTGGATGAAGACCCGCGAGCCGGCGGTGCACACCTGGCCCTGGTTGAAGAAAATCGCCCCGGCGGCCCCCTGGACGGCCAGATCGACCGGACAATCGTCCATGATGACGACGGGCGATTTGCCGCCGAGCTCCAGCGAGACCCGCTTCATATCGTCGACTGCGGCATGCCCGATCAGTTTGCCGACTTCGGTCGAGCCGGTGAAGGCGATCTTGTCGACCCCGGGATGCGCAACCAGCGCCGCGCCCGTGACCTCGCCCCGGCCCGTGATCACATTGATGACCCCCGGCGGGAAACCGGCTTCCAGCGCCAGTTCGGCCAGGCGCAAGGCCGTCAGCGGGGTTTCCTCGGCGGGCTTGAGCACCAGGGTGCAGCCCGCCGCAATGGCGGGCGCGATTTTCCAGACCGCCATCAGCAAGGGGAAATTCCAGGGCACGATGGCCGCCACGACCCCGACGGGCTCGGGCCGCGTATAGCCGTGGTATTGAATGCCGGGCGGAAACGGGATCGACAGACTCAGGGTGTCGCCGGTGATCTTGGTGGCCCAGCCCGCCATATAACGCAGCCATTGGGCGCTGGCCCCGACTTCGAGCATCTGCGACATGGCCAGCAGCTTGCCGTTGTTCAGTGTTTCCAGCCGCGCCAGCGCCTCGCCTTCCGCTTCGATGCGATCCGCCAGCGCCAGCAGCAGGCGCTCACGCCCCGCGGGCGGCATGCCGCGCCAGGCAGCGGACTCGAAAGCGCGGCGGGCCGCCTGGACGGCCAGGTCGACTTGTTCCGGCCCGGCCTCGATCTGCTGGGCGATGATCTCGCCGGTGGCCGGGTTGAAAACCGGCAGGCGGCCAATGCCCGCCGCACAGGGCTGGCCGTCTATCACCATGTGTTCCCGAATTGCGGCGTGCTCGGGCCGCTGCGCTGTCTCGACCATGCGTGTCTCCAATCATGCTTTTAATTGCTTATATATTAGGCATCAAATCGGAGGAACACTTGTCTTATCGTGCACGGCGATATGTTCTGGTGTGCACCGGCGGCACGCCCGCGCCGAAAGCGACGATGACGGCCCCGTCCGCCGCCCGCGCCGCCGGCGGCGCGCGCCGGACGAAAAAATCCACGCCGAAAGCGTGGATCAGGACACACGACGGCGCATCCGCGCCGCCCGGGCGCCGGGGCGGGCAGCCCCGCGCCCGACGGCTACTGCATGAACCAGCCGTGGCTGACCACCAGCGATTGGCCGGTGAGCGCATTGCTGGGCCAGGCAGCAAAGGTGAGCGCGGCCTGGGCGATGTCGTCCACCGTGGTGAACTCGGTATCGACCGTGTCTTTCAGCATCACGGTCTTGATGACCTCGTCTTCGCTGATGCCGAGTTCCTGGGCCTGCTCGGGGATTTGTTTTTCGACCAGCGGCGTGCGCACGAAACCGGGGCAGATGACGTTGGTGCGGATGTTGTACTGCGCGCCTTCTTTGGCGATGACCTTGGCCAGGCCTTCCAGGCCGTGCTTGGCCGTGACGTAGGGGGCTTTCAGCTTGGAGGCTTCTTTGGAATGCACCGACCCCATGAAGATGATCGAGCCGCCGCGCTTGGAGGCGATCATCTGGCGCACCGCCGCCCGCGCCGTCAGAAAGCCGCCATCCAGGTGCACGGCCAGCAGCTTCTTCCAATCGGCAAACGGGAAATCCTGGATGGGGCGGACGATCTGGATGCCCGCGTTGGCGACGGCGATATCGACTTCGCCAAAGGTCTGCGCGACCCGGGCAAAGCCCTGGTCGACGGATGCTTCGTCGGTCACGTCCATGGCCACCGCCATGGCCTGGCCGCCGTGCTTGACGATGTCGTCGGCGGCGGCCTGCGCCGCCTCTTGTTTCAGATCGGCGATCACCACCCGGGCGCCGGCCTGGGCGTAGACTTCGGCAATGCGCTTGCCCAAGCCACTGGCCGCGCCGGTGATCAGGGCGATTTTGCCATCGAGGCCCAGGGTCGTGGTGGCCTGGACATTGGACTGAGTCATAGTGGATTCCTCTTGAAGCATCGGGTTGCGGGGGCTCCTGCGAGCGTCCACTCCATCTTACATCGTTGCCCGGCCCCCGGTCAGGCCGGGCTCGGGCCGCCGCAGCCCCGCGCCCCGTGCGCTCGACCGTCGCCGCCGGCCGGACAAACATCGGGCCGGCTCGACAGGGCGAACCGGCCCGATGCCACGACGCCTCACGGATGCGTCAGCTGCTGCGGCAAGCCATGCCCATATGCTTGAGAATGATTTGCCGGTCGGCCTCGTCGGTCTTGCCGTCGTGGTTGAAGTCGTACCAGCTGGACTGCCCCCCATTCAGGCGGCTGAGTTCCTGCCAGTTGGCCAGGTCGGTCTGGTCGACCGCCAGATCCCGGTTGCCGTCCCCGGGGCAGCCCACGCTGTCGTAGCTTTGGTTGTAGCTGGCCACGGCATCGTGCTGGCCCATCGTCGCGCTCAGGGTGTCATAGGCGCGCTGCTGCTCGGCGGTCAGGGACGCCGTATTCAGCGGCGGCGCACTGATGGCGACCAGTTCGCTGCCACTGCGATCCAGCGTTGGGTTGGGCGTGGCCGTATCGATGCGATAGAGTTCGTCCATGACCTCAAAACGCGTGGCGCTGTAGGCATAGGCGCTGGGATCGGCGGCGCTGCCCATGGCGGGTTCGCACTGATTGCGGGTCTGGCGCACCAGCTTGTATGTGCCATCGGTGACGGCCTTGGTGGCGGTGGGCAGGAAGGTGGTGCCCTGGCCCTGCGCCAGGCGATACGCCTGAACCTGGCAGCAATTGTGATAGCCCTCGGCGGGGATGCCGGCGGTTTCTGGGGACAGGTTGTCGCCGTACCAGATGCCGCCTTGGGTCAGGCAGACGCCTTTTTGCGGAAACAAGGTGGTGCAGACATTATCGGCGGCCGGGATCACGCAGGCGGATTCCGTGTCGCCCGAGCCCACCACCCGGAGGTTCGTCCCCATTTCGGTGAAGTTGGTGGCGCGGATGCTGGACTGCGCGGGGTTTTCCAGGTAGGCCAGCGCCGGCTGCGCATCCACGGGGCGGTCGGGCGGCACGGCGGCGTCCACATCCGCCCCCGCGATTTCCGCGAACAGTCGGTACAAATCCACGGAACCGATCATGTGCGGCACCTCGCGCCCGGGCGACGCCACCATGGGGCCGGCCATCAGCAGCGGCACCCAGACGCCGGTCTGGTAGGGCGTGGCCTTGGCGCGGGTCGGGTCGAACCGCCCCGGCGCCGTGAATTTGACGCTATCGACATAGGTGCCGTTATCCCCCACGACGACGACCAGGGTGTTGGTTTTCTCGGGCTGATAATCGAGCACCCCGTTTTTATACTGCGCCAGGCCCAGCCCCACCAGCAAGTCGCCGATTTTCTTGTCGACCGCTTCGATCATCAGATTGGTGATGAGATGGCTGTCGATAAGGTCGGTGACCGGGGTCAGCACGGGGGTGGCTTCGGAATCCGCCAGCGGCGAACACACAAGGTTGTCGTTGCGGCCCGGGGTGTCCGCCGCGATGAGATCCACGGGCGGCAGCTGCAGCGGCGTGTGGATGGCCGAATAGCCGACGGTCAGCATCCAGGGATGATCCGAGGGCTGTTGCTTGGCCCAGGCCAGCGCCCGCTCGGTTTCCAGGATGCTGCGGTAGCCGCGCGAAGAAGGATCGGATGCCGGCACGACATAGCCATTGCCGTTTTCGGTGCTTTTCACCCAACGGCCGGTGTAGTAGCCGTTTTGCGCGGTGAAATCCAGGTAGCTGGGGACGCTGGCTTTGCAGGACTGGCCAGGATCCAGGATGCCGCCGCGTTCCATGCAGGTGCGCCCCGGGGTGACGACATCGCCCCCGATGGCCAGCGGCGAGCAGCTGCCGTCGGCCAGGTAGCAGGCCCCCGCATCGGCCCCGTTGGCCGCGTCGATGCGCGTGGTGGGGATGAAGCCGCACTTGTACGGGCCGCCGTCCACGCTGTCCCCCAATGTGGACAGACCCGCCCGGGTGTCGATGTTGTAGGGCGCGCCGTCCAGGAACCCGTCGAAATAGTCCCAGCCCAGCTTCCACATGCTGTCGTAGCCATAGGGCAGGCTGAAGCTGTCGTTCAGATCCGAGCCCGTGATGTGCATCTTGCCGATCAGGGCATTGGTGTAACCCTGCGTCTTCAGCAGCTTGGGCAGCGTCATCTCGTAGGGCGAGGTGGAGGAGTTGGCCAGGTCGGTGGCCACCAGGGCATTGAGAATGTTGGTGCTGGACGGATAGCGCCCGGTGAAGAAGGTCGCGCGCGTGGGGGTGCAGTCCGGCATGGCCCAGGCATTGCGAAACTGCACGCCGGCACGGGCGATGGCCGTCAGGTTGGGCGTCCTGGCCGGGCTGGTGCCGCCGTAGCCGTATGAGGTCAGCTGATCGACCCCCAGGTCATCCACCACGATGAACAGGATGTTCGGCTTGGCGGAAGCCAGCGCATCGTCGGCTGAAGAAGAATCGGAACCAGAGCATGCCGCCAACAACGTGGACAGGGCAGCCAGGGCCGAGAGAGACACATACCGCATAGCAGGTGCAGACATGACGTGTTCCTTATCTGGCCCGGGCGCGACCGAGCTTGAGTGGGTCATCCGGCAGGGATAATTGAAGCTTAATGCAAAAAAACAAACTGGGTCAAAACATTTTTTTTTGCAACAATAGCGCGCCATACCCCCGGCCGACAGCGGCCGGCCCCGCCAAACACAGCACTAGACGGGCAGCGTGTCCTTGCGATTCAGCACGCTGTAGTAGCGCCAGAACAGCAGGGCGGATACCGAACGCCAGGGGGCCCAGGCCGCCGCGATCCGGGCGAGATCTGCGGGCTTGACACCGGCTTCCAGGCCCAGCCCCTGGGCAACCGATTTGCGCAAGGCCAGGTCGCCCGCCGGAAACACATCGGGGTGTCCGGCACAGAACATCAGGTAGATTTCGGCGGTCCAGGGGCCGATGCCCTTGAACTGCGTCAAGGCGGCCACCGCCTGGTCGGCGGGCAGGCCGACGACGGCATCGAGGTCGAGCCGTCCTTGCACCAGCGCCTGCGCCACCCCTTGCAGGGTCTGGATTTTGCCGCGCGACAGCCCCACCCCGTCCAGCCCCCCCGCGCCGCAAGCCAGATAGGCCCGCGGATCGCGGGCCGCCTCGCCACGCGCCGTGAACCGCTGCCAGATCGCCCCGGCGCTGGCCACCGACAGCTGCTGGCCGCAAATCACACGCGCCAGGCCTTCAAACCCCGGCGGATGCCAACGCGGCTGCAAGGCCCCCGCCACCTGGCTGACGGCCCGCAGCCTGGGATCCCGGGCCACCAGCGATTGCAGATGGGTATTGATGGTCGCTTGATCGTGGATATTGGGCATGGCGATTCGTAAAAGGCGGCGAAGCGGCGCACGGCGGACAGGCGCGCCGGCGGGCCGTGCGGGGACGGGTGCGATCCCGGGTGGGGTTGTTTTATCACATCGGCCTTTATCGCATCGGCCGGGCGGGCAGCGGCGAGAATTGATCCACCTCAAATGGGGATTCTCTTATCTTGCGGATAATAGGCGGCATCCAGCAGCTTTTTATACCTAATTGCCGACTTGCGCCAAAATAACCACACTGATAACGATGTTATTGAAACATTGATGGACACCACGATAAGCCGCCCAGGAAATCCGTTTTTCACTTAGAAAATCCCGCCTTGATCTCAACCCGCCTTTTCAATTGGACCCGCCCAACGCCATGACCCAAAGCCTCTCCCCGCCGGCCCTTCCGCCGCAAGACAGCCAAGCCGCCGCCGCCCAGGCCCTGGATGAAACCGTGCGCGCCCAATGGGCCCGCGCCACTGGCGGCCTGTCGCCGATTGCGCTGGCCTTGGCGCACATGGACTGGGCCATGCACCTGCTCAGTTCGCCCGGCCGCCAGGCCGTGCTGGCCCAGCGCGCACTGGCGCTCGGCTGGCAGGCCTGGGCGGCCCCCCTGGCCCAGCCCGACCCGGAAGCCCCGCACCAAGACGGCCGCTTCGCCCACCCCGCCTGGAACCAATGGCCTTATACCGCGCTGACCGCAGGCTACCAGGCGCTGGACACCTGGTGGCGCGAAGCGGCCCAGCAGGGCAACGGGGTCAGCGCCCATCACCAGCACATGGTGAACTTTTTCACCGGCCAGGCCCTGGATGCCCTGGCGCCGTCCAACTGGCTCTGGAGCAACCCGGAAGTTCTGCAGGCCGCCCGGGAAACCGGCGGCCGGTCGTTGCGCGATGGCTGGGCCTTTTTCTTGCAGGATCTGCGTGAACAGCTGGCTGCAGGCCCCGACACCCCGCCCGAACAACTGGAACCCCTGGCATACGCGGTGGGCCAGGACGTGGCGGTCACCCCCGGCAAGGTCGTGTTCCGCAACCCCCTCATCGAACTCATCCAGTACAGCCCCAGCACGGATCAGGTTCATCCCGAGCCCATCCTGATCGTGCCGTCCTGCATCATGAAGTACTACATCCTGGATCTGTCGCCGCACAATTCCATGGTGAAGTACCTGGTCGGCCAGGGCCATACGGTCTTCATCATTTCATGGCGCAACCCCGACGCCGCCGACCGCGACCTGAAAATGCAGGACTATCTCAGCAGCGGCGTGCTGGCCGCCATGGCCGCCGCCGGACGCGCCAGCCAGGCCACGCGCCTGCACACGGTGGGCTACTGCCTGGGCGGGACATTCCTGGCCATTGTCGCGGCCGCCCTGGGACGGCTGGCGCGCAAGCCCGCCGAACGGACCGCCAAGGAGCAGGCCCTGATCCCCGCCGACCTGCCCGAGCTGGCTTCGGTCATCCTGCTGGCCGCCCAAACCGATTTCGCCGAACCCGGCGACCTGGGCGTGTTCATCGACGACGCCCAACTGGCCACCCTGCGGCAGACCATGAACCAGCGCGGCTATCTGTCGGGCAGGCAGATGGGCGGATCGTTCGTCTACCTGGCGTCACGCGGGCTGCTGTGGGGCCGCAACACCCGGCGCTACCTGCTGGGCGAAGACGACCCCAGCTTCGACCTGATGAGCTGGAACGCGGATACCACGCGGCTGCCCGCGCGCATGCACGCCGAATACCTGAACGCGCTGTTCCTGAACAACGCGCTGTCCGCCGGCCAGTACCGCTTCGCCGGGGCGACCGTGGCGTTGATGGACATCAACGTCCCCATGATGGTCGTGGCCACGACCCGGGATCATGTGTCGCCCTGGAAATCCGTCTACAAAATCCACCTGCAGACCGACACCCACGTGACCTTCGTCCTGGCCGAAGGAGGACACAACGCCGGGATTGTCTCCGAGCCTGGCCGGCCACGGCGCAGCTACCAGATCGACAGCGTCGAAGACAATATGGGCTGGACCGACCCCGACGACTGGAAAGCCCGAGCCCCGGTTCACCAGGGCTCTTGGTGGGAAGCCATGGACGCCTGGATCACGGCGCGCTCCGGCCCGCCGGTGGCTGCGCGGCCCATCAGCAAAGCCCAGGCCCTGTGCGACGCCCCGGGCACCTATGTGATGACCCGTTATGCCGACTGAACACACGCCGCGGCGCGAAGCCGCCGCCCGGCAGCTGGAGCGCCTGGTGCATTATTTCGAAACCACGGGTGCGCGCATCGCCATATTGGCCCGCACGCTGGGGCTGCCGCTGCGCGGCGCGGCCGAAATCAACGCCGTGCTGAACGGCACGCTGACCAGCCCGCGCGGCGCGGCTTCCCGGATCGGCATGCAAGACGAATTGCGCGCCTTGCTGCTGATGCAATATCAGGCGATCGCCCGCCTGGCCAACAGCGCCCAGGTGGGCGCGCCCGCCACCCGCGACATCCTGTGCATCGTCTGTTCCCGCCTGCAACAGCGCGGCTTCGATGCCACCGACTTTCTCAACGACCTGATCGCCCAACCTTGATCTCCCAACCTGGATACTCATGACTGAAAATCGCTTTAGCCTGGCCGGCAAAAAAGGCCTGATCCTCGGCGTGGCCAACGACAGCAGCATCGCTTTCGGCTGCGCCCGCCTGGCGCGCGCCCAGGGCGCCGAACTGGTGGTGTCCTGCCTGAACGACAAGGCGCGCAAATTCGTCGAACCGCACACCGGCCCGCTGGGCCTGCACCTGATGAACTGCGACGTCGAATCCCCCGGAGAACTGGACGCCATCGTGCGGCACGCGGTGGATCGCTTCGGGCAACTGGACTTCGTCATCCATTCCATCGCCTGGGCGCCGCTGGCCGACCTGCACGGCCAGGTGATCGACAGTTCACGAGAAGGTTTCGCCCGGGCCATGAGCGTGTCATGCCACAGTTTTGCCGAACTGGGCCGCCTGTGCGCGCCCCACATGCCCGCCGGCGGGGCCATGCTGTCCATGACCTACCTGGGTTCGGGCGAGGTCGTCCCCCACTACGGCCTGATGGGGCCAGTGAAGGCCGCGCTGGAATCGCTGGTGCGCTACATGGCCATGGAGCTGGGCCCAAAGAACATCCGGGTGCATGCCGTGTCCCCCGGGCCGATTCTCACGCGCGCCGGTTCCGGCATCGCGCACTTCGACGAACTGATGGCGACGGCCCAGAACAAGGCCCCGCTGCAGCGCCTGGTAACACTGGACGAAATCGCCCAACTCAGCGCCTTCCTGTGCTCGGATGCGGCATCCGGCATGACGGGCCAGACCATCTACGTGGACGGCGGCGTGCACGCCATGGACTGACCGTCCCGCAGAACCCTCCCCTCCCTTTGCTGAAACGGACTCCCGCCGCCATGAACCACGCAACCCAATCCGACACGAACGCCGCCTGGATGGAAAACGTCACCTACGACGAACTGGCCGTCGGCCAAAACGCGCGCCTGCTGCGCACCGTCACCCTGAGCGACATCCAGGCCTTTGCCGCTGTCTCGGGCGACATCAACCCGGCCCATTTGAACCCCGCCTATGCGGACGCCACCATGTTCCAGGGGGTGATCGCCCACGGCATGCTGGGCGCCGCGCTGATTTCCGCCCTGTTCGGCACCCAGTTTCCCGGTCCCGGCACGATTTACCTGGGCCAGGAGCTCAAGTTCACCCGCCCGGTTCGCATCGGCGACACCCTCACCGTGCTGGCCACGGTCGCCGAAAAAGACGACGAGAAAAAACGCGTCAAAATGGACTGCCTGGTCACCAACCAACAAGGTGAAGTCGTCCTGAAGGGCGAGGCCAAGCTGATGCCGCCCACGCAGAAAGTCCGGGTGCAGCGCATCAACGCGCCCCACATCCAATTGTTCGACCCCGAAGCCCGCTTCAATGCCCTGTACGACCAGGTGCGCCACCTGGAAACCGTGCGCTGCGCCGTGGTTCACCCCGTGGATGCGGGGTCGTTGAGCGGGGCCATGGACGCGGCCCGCCACGGCCTGATCCAGCCGGTGCTGATCGGCCCCGAAGGCCGTATCCGCCGAGTGGCCGAAGCGGCCGGCATCGACCTGCGCGGCGCCGAGATCGTGGCGGTGGAGCACAGCCACGCCGCCGCCGAATGGGCCGCGGGCATGGCGGCACGGCGCGAAGTGGACACCCTGATGAAGGGCAGCCTGCATACCGACGAACTACTCAAAGCCGTGCTGGCCCAGCCGGCTCTGCGCACCGGACGGCGTCTGTCCCACGTATTCCGTTTCGACGTGCCGCTGTATGCCAAGCCGCTGATCATCACGGACGCCGCCATCAACATCCGCCCCACGCTGCTGGAAAAAGCCGACATCATCCAGAACGCCATCGACTTTGCCCAGGTATTGGGCACCGAACAGCCCAAGGTGGCCATCCTGTCGGCGGTCGAGACCGTCACCCCCGGCATCCCGTCCACCCTGGACGCCGCGGCCTTGTGCAAAATGGCCGACCGGGGACAGATACAGAACGGCCTGCTGGACGGCCCGCTGGCGTTCGACAACGCCATTTCCATGGATGCGGTGCGCACCAAGGGCATCACCTCCGCCGTGGCCGGCCAGGCCGACATCCTGGCCGTCCCCGATCTGGAAAGCGGCAATATGGTGGCCAAGCAGCTGGAATACCTGGCCGGGGCCAGCGGCTCGGGCCTGGTGCTGGGCGCGCGCGTGCCCATCGCCCTGACCAGCCGGGCCGACGGCCCCACCGTGCGCGTCGCCTCGGCCATCCTGGCCGTGCTGGCCGCCCACCACGAACGCCGGAAACAGGCCCAGGATGCCTGGAAACTGGGCTGATCCCGGAAACGTCCACTCACGGAGCGCCATCATGGCCATTCTTGCCGTCAATGCCGGTTCCTCGTCATTGAAATTTTCTCTGCACGCCCTCCTCGATGGGCAGGCCCAGGCGCACGACCTGGCGGGCAACATCCAGGGGCTGGAACCCGGCGGCCAGCCCGAAATGGGCTGGAACCATCACGGCCAGTCCCACCGGGAGGCCCTGGCCGTCGCCCCGGGCGAATCCCCTTTCGATGCCGCCCTGGGGCGATTGCACACCCTGATCCAGACCCTGGATGCGGCCAAGGGCCTGCAGGCTGTGGCTCATCGGGTGGTGCACGGCGGCAGCACATTCACGCACAGCGTCCGCGTCACGGACGACGTCCTGGCGCAGCTGGCGCGGCTGAATTCGCTGGCCCCCTTGCACCAGCCGCACAATCTGGAGGGCATCCGCCGGTTTCGCGCGGCCTTCCCCGATGTGCCGCAGATCGCCTGCTTCGACACGGCCTTTCATGCGCACATGCCCGAAGTCGACTACGCGTTCGCCCTGCCGCAGAGCCTGCGCGAACAAGGCATCCGCCGCTATGGGTTTCACGGCCTATCGTACCAGTACATCCAATCTGTCCTGCGGGAAAAAACCTTGCGCGGACACGGCCGGGCCATCATGGCGCACCTGGGCAACGGGGCCAGCCTGTGCGCCATGCGCAATGGCGTCAGCGTGGCCACGACCATGGGGTTTTCCGCGCTGGACGGTCTGATGATGGGCACCCGCAGCGGGTCGCTGGATGCCGGGGTGCTGCTGTTTCTGCTGGAACAGGGCTGGACGCACGCGCAGATCGAAACGCTGCTGTACAAGCAATGCGGCCTGCTGGGGGTGTCGGGGATTTCGGCGGACATGCGCCGCCTGCGCGCCGATGGCAGCGCGTGCGCCCAGCGCGCCATCGACCAGTTCACGCACCGCATCGTGCGCGAGACCGGCGCCCTGACGGCCTGCCTGGGGGGGCTGGATCTGCTGGCCTTCAGCGGGGGCATCGGCGAAAACGACGCGATCCTGCGCCAGCAAGTGTGCGACTGCCTGGGCTGGATGGGCCTGCGCATCGACCCCGAACGCAATCTGCAGGCCCTGGGCCGGGGCGCCTGGGCCATCCATGCCCCCGACAGCCGGATCGAAATCTGGGTGATTCCCACCGACGAAGGCCGCGTGGCGGCCCGCGAGGCGGCGGCCCTGCTGGCGGCGGAACCGGCGCAGGCCGCGCCGCCCCCGAACCCCGGCTTGACCCTATAATAGGCATCAACCGCCCACCCGGGAGGCACCCATGCCCATTTCCGCCATCGGGGGTGTCCAACCCCAAACCGCTTATCTGCCCGCGGCGTCCCATACCCCGGGGGCCGGCCGGAATCGCGTCGTTCAGGGCACCGAAGCCGGGCGGCTGCGCCCCCAGGAAACCGCAGCCGGCGGCCCGGATCGGGAATACACCGAAGAACAGCTGGCGCAAATCCAGGAACTGAAAGCGCGCGACCAGGCGGTTCGCCAGCACGAGGCCGCGCACCAGGCCGCGGGCGGCGCGCTGGCCGGGTCGGCCACCTTCAGCTACGAGCGCGGCCCGGACGGCCAGTTGTACGCGGTGGGCGGCGAAGTCTCCATCGACATGTCCACCATCTCGGGCGACCCGCAGGCCACCATCGACAAAATGCGCACGGTGATCGCGGCCGCCACCGCGCCCAGCGACCCCTCCAGCCAGGATCGCGCCGTGGCGGCCCAGGCCATGGCGACCATGATCCAGGCCCAGCAGGAACTGCTGCGCGACACCCGCCAAAGCGAGGACGCCCCCCACCCAAGCGCCTACGCCCGCCAGCAGGGGGTCGCCGCCTATCAGGCCCAGTCCTGACCTGATCTGACCCGCCCCGCACGGCGGCCGCCCGCCCAAGGCGCGGCCCGGCGCAGGCTGGCGCCGCCAGACCCCAGCCGGGGCAGGCCCGCCGGCCTTTATCCGGCTTTCACCATTACCCGGCTTTTACCTTTACAAGGCCGCGTTTTCTGTTTGCTTCGGCGCCACCGGCTTGTGCAGTTTCAGGTAGTCCTGCTGGAACAAACGCATGCGGATCACGCTGCGGTATTCGCCATTGACGAAGAATTCGTCTTGCAGCCGGCCTTCGGCCACAAAGCCCAGCTTGGTATAGATGTGGATGGCTTTTTTGTTTTCCTGATCCACGATCAGGTACAGCTTGTACAGGTTCAGCACCTTGAAGCCGTATTCCAGCGCCAGCCGCGTGGCCCGCAAGGCCAGACCCTTGCCCTGATAATCCGGCGCGATGATGATCTGGAATTCGGCCCGGCGGTGAACGTGGTCGATTTCCACCAATTCCACCAGTCCGGCTTTTTCGCCCTCGCATTCCACGATGAAGCGGCGTTCGCTTTGGTCGTGGACGTGCTGATCGTACAAGGATTGCAGTTCGGTAAAGGTGGCGTAGGGTTCTTCGAACCAATAGCGCATCACGCTGGCATTGTTATCCAGCTGATGCACAAATTGCAGGTCTACGCGTTCCAGGGGACGCAGTTTGATTTTGAGTGTGGCGGCGGGCATGAGTTTCAGGCGCGCACCTCGACCAATTCCATCATGCCCATGTCCTCATGATCCAGGGCATGACAATGCCAGACAAATTTTCCGGTGAAATCCGTGAAGCGGCTGCGAAAGGTAATGGAGGTGGGTTGATCCGGGGTGCCGTTGGGGGCCAGGGGAATGGTATCGGCCCAATAGGGCTCGATGTCTTCTCCATTGACCTTCACGACGTAGCAGTCATTGACGTGAATATGAAAAGGATGGGGGTAGCCGTTCAGATTATAGAGGGTCCATTCTTCCACGGCATTCAGGGCGATGGTCTGCGTGGCCGCCAACGCCGACTGGAATGGGGCCAGCCGGACGCCGACGTTCCCGGTGGAAAACACAGTATTGGCCAAAGACACGCCGTCCGCATCGGGGATGAACCATTCTTCATCCGCCGGAATCGGCTGGGGCAGCAACGGGCTGTCTTTGCTCAAAACCGCCAGGATCAGGGCGCGGGTCTTGCCGCCGTGCTGGGCGAGTTCGGCATCCGTGATGGGAAGGTGGCCGTCATAGATCGGCAGGCGGTTCGGGCTGGGCAGCGCGGCGCTCACCGGCGCGCCCTCGACCACGATGCGGGCGACGATTTCCGGGTCGGTGCTGGAGGGCGCTTTGGCGGCGCGCAAATAATAGGTGCCCGGGGTCTGGCTGGCCTGCACCAGCACCGAGCTGCGATTGCCGGGATAGATGACGTTGCCCGGCCAGTGCCGGTTGTCCAACTGCGACGCGGTGTCGGCATTGACAGGCCGGAAGGTGCGCGCCAGCACATTGCCGTCGCGGGCGTACTGCCACAGGGTGTGGTCGTCCAGCACGGGATTGAAGGGGTAGAACACATCGGAATTGACGAAATGCCAGTTCTGGATTTCGCCGGGCCGCATGACCAGGGTGGGCTGATACACCCCATTCAGCATGAAGGCGCTGTTGGCATTGCCGATGTAGTCGTACAGGGTGTCGCTGCGGCCGCCGGCCGACAGGTTCAGGCGATGCACGAACATGATTCTGTCGCGCACGCCGTCCGGCAGATCGAAGTCGTTGCGCGGAGTATGCACCTGAATGGCGCCAAACATGCCATTGACCACCTGCGTGGTGGTCGACCCGTGCAAGTGCGGGTGATACCAGTAGATGCCGTTGCTGTGGTTCTCCGGCAGGCGGATTTCGTGCAGCCGGCTGCCGCCGGGCGCCACCCCCGCATCGGGGGTGTCGACCACATAGTCCCCATACACCCCGGGGCGAATGATGCCCGGATCGACGTGCAGGCCGTGAAAATGCAGGTTCGTGCTGTTCTGGTAGTTCAGGTAGCTCAGGGACGACGCCTGGCCGTCGTTGGCCGGCAGGTGGTTGAGCAGCAGGACGCGCAGCGTATCCCCCGCGTTGAGCTGCAAGGTGGGCGCCAGCAGGGCGCCATTGTAATTGCGCAGAGCGGTGTCCCTGGCCTGCGCAACCCCGGGGTAGACAGCCTGGCCCACCGCGGCGAACTGCATGGGATTGCTGGCATAGGCGGCCTCCAGGGTGAGGTCGATCAGGCCGTTCCGGGCCACGATGCGCGGGGCCTCCGGCAAGGTGTCCGCGGTTGCGTCGAGGGGGTCATCGCCCCCGCCGCTGTCGCAGCCCGCCAACGGGGCCAGCAGCAAGCCCGCGGACAGGCCCATCGACCACCGCAGAATCTCGCGGCGCTTGGGGTCGGCGGCATCGCGTGTATCGTCCATGATTGTGCGTCCTAGGCCAGATGAATGGGATTGGGTTTCAGCACGACGGCCTGCTCGGCGGCCAGCCCGCAGGCCGCGCTGCGATTGTCGCCCCAGGCGTAGATGGTCTGGTTGTCCGTGGCCAGCACATGGCCCGCGCCGGCGGCCAGCTGCGTGATATGCGCCAGCCCCGGCAGCCGCACCGCTTGCGGCGACGAATGCGGCTGGGGCAGGCCCATCTGCCCCAACCCGTTCCAGCCCCAGGCGAAGACCTCACCCTGATCGGACAAGGCCACGGTGTAGAACATCCCCGCCGCCAACTGCGCCAGACCGAAGGCAGTGTCCACCGGGACGGGCCGGGTGGCATACGCGGCATCGGCATGCCCCAGTTGGCCATGGTTGTTGGCCCCCCAGGCCCATAGCCGGCCCGATTCGTCCAGGGCCAGGCTGTGGGTATCCCCCGCCGCCACCTGGCGAATGGCCACGGGCAGGTCGACCCGGCCGGGCGATGTGGCTGTGCGCAGGCCGCCCTGCCCCAATTGCCCGGCCTGATTGCCCCCCCAGGACCAGACCGCTCCGGCGCGATCCAGCGCCAGGGCATGGGTCGTGCCGCAGGCCAGTTGCTGGATGGGCGGCAGGCCGGGCACGGCCGCCGGCGCGGCGTGGCCCACGGCGGCCGGACGCCCCAGCTGCCCCTGGTGCTGGAACCCCCAGGACCAGACCCGGCCATCGGCCAGCAGCGCCAGGCTGACGGTTTGCATGCCGGCCAACTGCCGCACCCCGGCCGGCACGGCGGGCACCGCCTGATGGGCCGCGCCGCGATCAGGCGCGATGACCGGCCGGCACGCCAGCAGGCCCCCCGAGGCGCAGGCCCCGAGCACATGCACCGCCCCGTCGGCCACCGATTGGAAAGGCGTGCCCGGATTGAGCGACTGGGGGTAGGGCTGCGCATAGCGGCGATGGCCGATCTCGGCCTTGTCGGGGGCGCATAACGCGGCGGGCAGGTCATCCGGCAAGGGCGGATAGGCGGTCTTGAAAGCCCCCCAACCCCATGCCAGGCCATCGGACGCCAGCGCCACAGACCGCTGCGCACCCGCACTCATCTGGAGGATTGCCATGACGTGTCTCTTTATTATTGATTGTTAAAAAATTTAGATCATCATAAAAGCAAGCGGGAAATATTGGCAATAGCACGGGTCATCGCGCCCGCAATCGGCCTTTTTTTCCCGCGCAGTGCGCGGCCCGGGAACCCCCGCTGTCGCATTCAAGCATCAACCCCCCCATAAACCCGCTTATTCCTGCCGCGCCAGCGTAGAATCCGATGTCCCCCATCCCGTCCCGCGCCGGGACGTTTTCTCTGAAGGAGACCCGCATGAAACTGCGTCATTCCCTGGCCCTGGCGGCCGTTATGCTGTGCGCGCCCTGGATTGCCCAGGCCGCCCAAGTCAAATTCATCAACCAATCGTCCTGGGAAATCCACGAGATTTATTTTTCTCCGGCCAGCCAGAAAAGCTGGGGCGAGGATCACCTGGGCGAGGACATCTTGGAAAAAGGCGACTCGCTGACGCTGTCGGGCGTCGACAACGGGGTCTGGGACGTGCGCGTGGTGGATGAAGACGGCGACGAATGCATCATCGAAGATGTCTCCATCGACGGCTCGGACAGCTGGACCATCCGCGACGCCGACCTGCTGGCCTGCCAGGCAAACAGCTAAAACCCGGACAAGACCCTGTCGCGGCCACATGCAAACGACATGCCGCGAAAGCAAACCGCTAGAATCAGGGGGTTAACACCTACACCACGGAGAACCCCTTGTTTACGCTACGCAAGCGCAAGACCGTCGAAGAACAGCTGCTGGGGTCGGTTCAGGCGCGCCAACGCATCGAGGCACTTGCCCAGGAATGCGACACCCTGAAGCAGCACAACCAGGCGCTGCGACAAGAACAAGCCCTGAATCGCCTGCTGCTGGAAAATCTCTCGCGCTTTGGCGATTCCGTCATTACCCTGAAAGAATCCTTCAGCGACCTGTCCTCCCTGCTGGGAAAAAACCGCACCGCCGCCGAGCACGCCGCCCAGGAATCCGAAGCCAGCCGCGATGCCTTGCAAACCATCGTCCAGGGCCTGAGCGACATGAACACCGGGGTCAGGGATTCGGCCACGCGGGTCGCCTCCCTGCGCGCGGAAACCAAACGCATCGACAATTTCGTGGGCCTGATCGGCGACGTGGCCAAGCGCACCAACCTGATTTCCTTCAATGCGGGGATCGAAGCCACCCGGGCGGGCGACGCGGGGCGCGGCTTTGCCGTCATCGCCCAGGAAGTCCGCAGCCTGGCCGGCCGCACGGGGGACGCGACACGCGAAATCAACCACCTGATCTCCGATATCCAGACCCAAACCGGGGAAATCGACGGTCTGAACCAACGCAATGCCAGCCATGCCGATACTCTGAGCACCGATGCCCATACCGTGCTGGCGCGCACCTCCAAAATGCTGGAACTGTCCCACGGCAGCAATGCCGCCCTGGCATTTGCCGCCATTCTGTCCGAAGTCGAACTGGCCAATCTGGAAGAACTGGAAATCAAGCTGAACGTCTATCGGATTTTTCTGGGCCTGTCCCAGGCTACGGCCGAAGACATCCCCGACGAGACCCAATGCCGCCTGGGCCAATGGTATTACCAGGGGGACGGGGGGTCGTTGTTCGCCCAGGATGAAGGCTTCCGGGCGCTGGAGGCCCCGCACCGCGCAGTGCACATCCAGGCCCGCGCCGCCGTCGCCTCTTTTCATGCGGGCCGGCACCAAGAAGCCCTGACCGCCCTGGCCGAGATGGAACGCAACAATATCGACGTGATGGCCCGCTTGCGGATCATCCTGCAAAAAAATGAATCCCGTTTTTTCCAATGACACGCGGCCCGGACGCCCGTCCCGCCGGGCAGTATCCCGCGCACAGCCATGAACCGACGGTTTCTCGACGTCCCCTACCGCGAAAAAGACCAGGCCAAGTCCCTGGGCGCGCGCTTCGACTGGGACAGTAAACGCTGGTACATCCAGGACGGCATGGATCCGGCTCCGTTCGCCCGCTGGCTGTCCGCCGACGCGCTTCAGGGGGCGCTGCCCATTGCATTGGCCCCGGAGACCGCCCCCGCCGTGCCGGACAGTCCCGCAACCGGCACGGCGGTGGCCGCCGTGCGCGGCATCTCCCTGTCCCGGCTGCTGCAGGGCGTGGACGCCCTGATCAGCCAGGCCTACGCCCAGGGCGTGTGGACGATCGTCGAAATCTCCGAGGCCCGGGCGCGCGGCCACGTGTACCTGGAAGTAACCGAGCGCGATGCCGACGGCCGCCCCCTGGCCAAGGCCCGCGCCATGATCTGGGAATCCGTGGCCAGCCGCATTCTGCCGGCCTTCGAACACGCCACCGGGGCCGTGCTGGGGGCCGGCATGAAGCTGTTGGTGCGCGCCCAGCCGGTATTTCATGCGCAGTACGGCTTCAGCCTGCGGATCGACGCCATCGACGCCGAATACACGCTGGGCCAGATGGAAGCCCGCCGTCGGGAAATCCGCGCACGCCTGCAGCGCGAAGGGGTATTCGACCAGAACCGCCAGCGGCCCGCGCCCTGGGACTACCGCTGCGTGCTGGTGATCGCCCCGGCCCAGGCGGCCGGTCTGGGGGATTTCCACCGCGAAGCCGAGCGCCTGCAGCGCTGCGGCGTGTGCCGTTTCGTCTACGCCCACAGCCGGTTCCAGGGCGAAGGGGCGGCGCGGGAAATCGTGGCGGCGCTGCAGGCCGCCCTGGCGCAGTTTCCCGGCGGACAGACGCCGGACGCCGTGGCGCTGATCCGGGGCGGCGGGGCCGTCAGCGACCTGGCCTGGCTGGACGACTACGACCTGGCACGCGTCATCTGCGATCTGGACATCCCCGTGCTGACCGGGATCGGCCATGAACGCGACAATACCCTGGCGGACGAGGTCGCTCATGCGCGCTTTGACACGCCCAGCAAAGTCATCGCCGGGATCGAGCAGCGCATCGTACAGCGCGTGCGCGAAACGGTGGCGCTGGCGCAGGGGATATTCGGGCAGGCGCAGGCCGCGATCCACCAGGCCGACGCGGCCACCGGCCTGCTGCACAGCCGCATCCGCGAGGCCGCCCGCCAGCACGTGACGGCGGCCGCCCGCCAGGCGCCGCAGTTGGCGCATGCCGTGCAGCGCCAAGCCCAGCAGCATATCCAGCGCGCCCAGGCCCAATCCGAACGCGCCTTCCAGGCGGTGCTGGCGCAATCCGCCGCGCAGCATCACCTGGCGGCCCAGCGGGCCGGCACCCAATTGCAATGGGTCTTTGAGCGTGCCCGGACGACCCTGCGCGAGGCGCGATCCGGCACCGAAGGCCTACTGCGCGAAATCATGGGCCAGGGGCCGGAAAAAACCCTGGCGCGCGGCTTCGTCATTGTGCGCGCCCCCGACCAGCAACCGCTGACCAGCCTGGCCCAAGCCCAGGCCCAACCCCGACTCACCCTCGAATTCAAGGACGGGCGCTTGCCCGTGACCCCATCATGACCAGCAAAGCGACTGCCCAGCCCAAGAATTTCCGCCAAGCCTACGATGTGCTGCAACGCCACGCCAGCACGCTGCGCGACCAGACCGAACCCAACATCGACGACCTGCTGGATATCGTGAACGAATCGGTGGCGGCCTACAAGGTCTGCAAGCAGCGGATCGACGCGGTGGAAAAAGCCCTGGCCGAAGCCCTGGACACCGCCGACATCCCGGATCCGGCGCGCCAGGACGCCGCCGCCCGGGACGTCCCCCGCCAGGACGGCGATGCCTTGGACAGCGACGCCTTGGACGACGATCCCCCCTTTTGATTCTGAACCAGCAGGCCTGCCTGTCCGCACCCCGCCCGGCTCACAGCCGCGCCGAACACCCCGGCGACGGGCGCGGCACTTGCCGCATCGCCCGGTATCCACCGCATCCAGGGCAATGCGCGGCGATGTGGCCCGCGGCCTATTCGGGCACCCCGGGAATGGGATCGGTGCGCAGCCAGCCGGTCAGGCTCCAGCGGGTGGCCTGAGCGGGCATCACCTGATGCGGCATCACGCCGCTGACGAAAACCGCCAGCCGCCCGCCCACGGGCGCGAAACGCTGGATCTCGACTTCCGGGCGATACGGGTCATAGAGGCAGAGTTCTCCCCCGTCACGCGCATCCCAATCCGGGTTCAGATACAGCACGATGGATACCTTGCGGTGATCGGTGCCCCGATGCTGGTCGATGTGCTTTTTGTATCCGGCGCCGGCGTCGTAGCGCGCAAAGTGGAATTCCTGGCTGCGCAAACCCATGCCGTAATCCTCATTCAGCACCCGGCGAAACTGCCGCATCCAGGCGAAAAAGGGATGCGCGGCGATATCGGCATCGGGCCGTACCCAACAAATCGAATCGCCGCGTATCGTCGGCTGGTGCGCGCCGGTGTCGCTGCGGCCGATTTCACCCACGGTAAATTGCCCCGCCGCCCACCACTGTCGGGCCTGCGCCAGCAAGCCGGCCTGCCACGGCGCCGGCACCACCGTGTCGATGACCGCCCAACCCTGCCGGTTCAAAAGATGGATCAGTTCGGTATAGGTATCGGCATCGGTCATGGCGCGTGGGGGCCGAAGGCGTCCGGGCGCAAGGCCGGTTCGGGCGCGGCCTTGTGCCCGGCTTCGGACATGGGTTCGGGTTCGGGTTCGGGTTCGGGCAAGATGATCTGCAAACGCTGCACGTCGATATCGGCGTGCAGCGGCGTCAGGGCGGGCAGCGGCTTGCTGGCCTTGGTGGAGAACTCGGCAAAGCGGCCCGCCTTGCCATACAGCCCCTGCTGGCCCGCCACCGCCACCACCGCGCTGTTGTATTGCGCGCTGGCGGTGTTCAGGGTGTTGCCCAATTTCTGCAGGCGTTCGGCCACGGTGGCCACCTGGTTGTACAGGCCGCCCGCCATGTCGCACAGCACACGGCTTTGTTCATTGCTGCGGGCCATCACCCACAGGTTGGCCACGGTGCGCAGAATGGGCATCAGCGTGGTATGCGACACCAGGATCACGTCGTGGCGGTAGCCATGGTCGAACAAATCGCGCTGCTGCCTCAGGGCCTCGATGTAGGCGGGCTCGATCGGCATGAACATCAGCACGAAACTGGGGCTCTTGATGCCGATCAGGTTGCTGTAGTCCTTGCGGGCCAGGTCGTCCATATGGTGGCGCACGGCCTGCACATGGGCCGCCAGGGCGGCTGCGCGGGCGGCATCGGTCTCGGCCGCGACGGCGCGGTCGTAGTCGACCAGGGAGACCTTGCTGTCAATGACCAGGTGTTTGTCGCCGGGCAGCTTGATGACGAAATCCGGCTGCAGACGGTTGCCCGCGCCATCCCGGAAACTGGCCTGCGCCTGATAGTGGTCGCCGGGCATCAGGCCGGCCAGCTGCAGACTGCGTTCCAGCTGGACTTCCCCCCAGTTGCCCGTGGTTTTCTTGTCGCCCTTCAGGGCGGTGGCCAGGGTCTGGGCCTCGGCGCTCATTTTCAGGCCGACATCCAGCACCTGGCGGATTTCCGCACCCAGCCGGGCCTGGCCCCGCGCCGACGCGTCATGGACATCGTTGACGCGCTTCTGGAAATGGTCGATCTGTTCACGAAAGGGCCGCAGCAGGCCTTCCAGGGAAGCCTGGCTTCTGGCGGAAAACGTCCGGGCTTTTTCCTCCAGCACCTGCTGGGCCAGTTGCCGGAACTCCGCCTGCATCACGGTTTTGGATTGCTCGAAGGCTTGCCGGGCCTCGGCCAGCGCCGCCAGTTTTTCCTGGTGTTCGGCCCGCAGCCGGGCAAGCGCCAGATCGCGCGCCTGCAGGTCGGCCTGCAGGCCCGGCACCCGCCGGCGGCCCAGCCACCACCCCGCGCCGCAGCCCAGCACGACGGCCAGCAGCAGCCAGGGAAGTTGGGGCGACAACCACAAAGGCATTTCGGGCAACGGCTACCGGGCCGGTCAGGCGTGTTTCAAGTTGGCCTGGGGCACGACGGTCTGGGCCTGCAGGCCATTGACATCGGTATCCAGGTACTGCGGCACCGTGCTGCGGACGTGCGTATACAGGCCGCGGATCAGGCGGCTGGCGCCTTCAGTCAGCAAGTGCCCCACGGGCGACACGACCCCGATGCGATAGGGGATGTCGGTGGCGATGGGCCGCACGACAATATCGCCGGCGGCGAAAGACGGCACCGTAAAGGGGTCGATCAAGGCGACCCCAAGGCCCGCCCGCACCATGGACAGGGCGGTCTGCTGGCTGGAGACTTCGATGTGGCGGCGCTTATCGCGCGAGGTCAGCTGCACCAGACTGTTGATCAGGTGAAAGCGCATGCGATAGCGCCCCAGCAATGTGATGACATCCGTATTGTGGATGTCTTCGAGGTGGATGATGGGCTGCCCGGCCAGCGGGTGGGCGGCCGGCAGGGCCAACTGGCACGGCGCCTGCCCGCACCAGTGCACCTGCAGACCCTCGATATCGATGGGGAGATTGATAAGGGCGAAATCGGCGCGGCGTTCGAGGATGCCGCGGGCGGTGACTTCGTAGACGGATTCTTCGAGAATAAGCTTCTGGGGAAACACGGCATTGAAGCGGTCGACCAGGGCCAGGGCCACGGGCAGCAGGCCCTGGGCCAGATCGGAGGTGGCCAGGATGCGCAAAGGCCGGATCTCGCCGCTGCGCATGCCCATGACATGGGATTGCAGCTGATGCAAATCGGCCAGAATGCTGCGGACATCCTGGTAGAACTGGACGCCGGCCTCGGTGAGGGTGATCGTGGGGCGGGTGCGTTCGAACAGCACGAAGCCGAGTTCGGCTTCGAGGTCGCTGACCTGGCGGCTGACGACGGGCTGAGAGCGCCCCAACAGGCGGCCCGCCGCCGTGACACTGCCACTGGTGACCACCGCGTTGAGCGCTTCGAGTTGGCGAATTTCCATAATGCGGTCAGGAGGCATGCCGGGCGCCGGATCGCCGACCTCATGCATACCCCGATTGAAATCATCAATTCTAATATGTTAGGCCTTTGACCGCACGCCAAAGCAATGATCTAGCGTGGGAAATGATTCTTCCCGCACGGATTGGGCATAGGCGCCCACCGCGTCGCGGATGACCTGGGCGGCATCGCCAAAGCGGTGGGCGAACTTCGGGATGCGATCCCCGCTGAGGCCGAGGATGTCTTCGGTGACCAGGATCTGGCCGTCGCACGCCGGGGACGCCCCGATGCCGATCGTGGGGATGTCGAGTTCCGCCGTGATCTGCCGGGCCAGGGGTTCGCTGATGCCTTCCAGCACCACGCCGAAAGCCCCGGCCTGGGCATGGGCATGGGCATCCGCCAGGATGCGCCGGGCGGCGGCGTCGGTCATGCCCTGGGCCTTGAAGCCGCCCATGGTATGGACATACTGCGGCATCAGGCCCACGTGGGCCAGCACCGGGATGCCGCGATCCACCAGGAACCGCGTGGTGTCGGCCAGCACCTGGCCGCCTTCGAGCTTGACCCCGGAAACGCCGCTGGCCGCCATCATGGATGCGGCATTGGCAAAGGCCTGGGCGGGCGACTGCTGGTAGCTGCCAAACGGCATGTCCACGATGATGCAGGCCTGCCGGGTGGCGCGCACCACGGCGGCGGCGTGCGCGGCCATGGTCTCGGGCGTGATGGACAGGGTATCGGGCAGGTCGTAGCCCACCATGGCGGTGGAATCCCCCACCAGAATCATGTCCAGGGATTCGTCCAGCAAGCGGGCGATGGGGGCGATATACGCCGTCAGCGACGCAATTTTGCGCGTGCCTTTGTAAGCCATCAGCTGGGGCACCGTGACGCGCTGCGCTGGTCTATGTACACTCATTGATCTACTCCAGAAAAAAACCATTGTCGGCGGCTGCGCCGGACGGCTTCCACCACGGTGAGGCCTCGGCCAATCGGGCTGCACGACAATCCGCGGGCCGCGTGCCCGCCCAACTATCGGAGACCTTTATGTCATCCAATCAACCTTATCTGACCTTTCACGATGGGCGCCGCGCCCCGCAACTGGGCCTGGGCACCTGGAAGGTAACCGGCGACGAGGCCGCCCCGGCCGTGCAGGCCGCGGTACAGGCCGGCTACCGGTCGATCGACACGGCCTACATCTACTATAACGAAACCGAAGTCGGTCAGGGGATTGCCCAGTGCGGGGTGCCGCGCGAAGAACTATTCATCACCACCAAGCTGTGGAACAACCGCCATGGGCTGGACAGCGCCAAGGCCGCCCTGCAGGAAAGCCTGGATCGGCTGCGGCTGGATTATGTGGATCTGTACCTGATCCACTGGCCCGTCCCAAAGGAAAAGCAGTATCTGCAGGCCTGGGAGGCCCTGATCCAGATGCGCGACGATGGCCGGGCAAAGTCCATCGGGGTGTGCAATTTCCAGATCGACCATCTGCAGAAGCTGTTGGACAAGACGGGGGTGCTGCCGGTGGTCAATCAGATCGAGCTGCATCCGTATTTCCAGCAGGCTGAGTTGCGTGCGTATCATGCGGATCATGAGATTTTAACGGAGGCCTGGAGCCCGTTGGGCCAGGGCCAGGCGCTGCAGGATCCGGTCATCCAAGAGCTGGCCCACCAGTTGCAGGCCAGCCCGGCGCAGGTGATTCTGCGCTGGCATATCCAGATGGGCCATATGGTGATTCCGAAGTCCGCGCATGCGGGCCGGATCGAGGAAAACTTCAACCTATGGAATCTGCACTTGGATGATGCCGCCATGGCCCGCATCGCGGGGCTGGACAAGGCGGATGGCCGCATCGGCCCCGACCCCGAACGCTTTCATCTGATGGAGGGATGAGATCGGCCAGCGAACAGTCCCTGCGGACTGTTCGCTGGCCGATCGAAGCGCAGCGCAACGCATATGCGCTAGACTGCGCTGTTCGACTCTTTTGCACCCGCCCTGTGACTTCATCCTCTTTTTCCGCCCTGCCGCTCAGTCCCGCCCAGCTGGATAATCTGGCGCAGATGGGCTACGCGGCCATGACGCCCATCCAGGCACAGAGCCTGCCGCTCATTCTGGAGGGCCGCGACCTCATCGCGCAAGCCAAGACGGGGAGTGGCAAGACCGCGGCGTTCGGTCTGGGCATCTTGCATCGCCTGAATCCAGCGCAATGGGCGGTGCAGGCCTTGGTGATCTGCCCGACGCGCGAGTTGGCCGAGCAGGTGGCGGCAGAGCTGCGGCGACTGGCGCGGGCGGCGGGCAATATCAAGGTGCTGACCCTGACCGGTGGGGCATCCGCCCGGCCCCAGGTAGAATCGCTGGCGCATGGCGCGCACATCATCGTTGGCACGCCGGGGCGCTTGCTGGATCACCGCGACCGCGCCACGCTGGATTTGTCGGCGGTGCGGACGCTGGTACTGGACGAGGCCGACCGCATGGTGGACATGGGGTTTTTCGCGGAAGTGCTGGACTTGGCCAGCACGTGTCCGGCGTCGCGGCAGACGATGCTGTTTTCGGCCACTTACCCGGATACGATACGCCAGGATGCCGGCGGGCTGTTGCGCGATCCGGCGATGGTGCAGGTGGACACGGCACACGTTGCGGGCCAGATTCGCCAGCATTTTCACGAGGTGACGGATGACCGGCGGTTTGAGGCGGTTGGCCGCTTGCTGCTGCAGCATCAGCCGGCTTCGGCGCTGTTGTTTTGCAATACCAAGGCGGCATGCGCCGATCTGGCGGCTTGGCTGGCACATGCCGGCTTCAGTGCCCTGGCGCTGCATGGCGACAAGGATCAACGCGACCGCGACGATGTGCTGGCGCAATTTGCCAATCACAGTTGCACGGTGCTGGTGGCCACGGATGTGGCGGCGCGTGGGCTGGACATCCCGGCCTTGCCGATGGTGATGAATGTGGACTTGGCCCGCGACCCCGCGGTGCACGTGCACCGGATTGGCCGCACGGGGCGCATGCAAGCGCACGGCCTGGCGCTGAGTCTGTGCAATGCGGACGAACGGCATGTGGCGGCGCGCATTGAAAAACACCAGGCGGAACCCCTGGATTGGGTCGCTTTGCCGCCCCCCAGGGCCGGCAAAGCGCCCGAGCAGGCGCCCATGGTGACGCTGCTGATCCTGGGCGGCAAGAAAGCCAAGCTGCGGCCCGGCGATTTGCTGGGCGCGCTGACCGGCGATGGCGGGCTGACGCGCGAGCAGGTGGGGAAAATCAGCATCACGGATCAAGTGTCGTATGTGGCCCTGGATCGCCGCATCGCCCATCAGGCTTTTCCGCGCTTGAAAAACATCCTGATCAAGGGAAAGCCCCAACGCATGAAATTGCTTTAGGCCAGCAGGCTGACGCCGTCTATTTTGGCGGCTTTTTTGTCAAACGTCAGCAACGGCCCTTGCACAGCCTCCCCCACCAAAGCGGCATGCAGGCAATCGGCAAAGTCTGGCGCACCTGTCCGCCTGAAAAACCACAGCGCTTGTTCAAGGGCCGCTTCGTGCTGGAATTCGAGTTCCGCCGTGCAGAGCAAAGCATCGAATGCAGCCGTAATGGACAGCCTGTCGAAGCCGTAACGCGAACGCAATACCCATTCGGTTTCCAACACCACAGTGATCGGCACAAACAGCAGTTGGCCTTGGCCACACTGGGTATCCAGCAAGGCCAGCACCGCAGCGCTTTGTCGCGCGTCATCGTTGACCAGCCAGCGCACCAGCACATTGGTGTCCAGGGCGGCCATCAGGACTCGCCCAGACTCATGTCGCCAATCGACACTTTGATGCCATCCTGGGGAACCAGCATGCCTTGGAGCGCTTTCAGGGATCGAGCCTTTGCCCTCAGCACCACCGTGCCATCCGGCATGGGGGTGAAGGTGATGCGATCTTGCGCACTGACACCCAGCAAGCGCCGGATGTTGGCCGGGATGGTGACTTGGCCTTTGGTGCTGAGAATGGCTTCCGACATGGAGACTCCTTACTTTTAATAAATAGTAAGGAAATCCATATTGATCGTCAAGCCCAGGGATCGGCCCACGAAAAGCCCCGCAACGGCGGCAAACGACCCGCGCCGGCCTCCTGCGCGGGAAGCCGCTTGACCCGCCTCGACCCGGGCAATATCGGCGTCGATATGGCCCGGGCGAAACGGCGGGATCAGTTCAGCAATTGCCGGATGGCGTACTGCAGAATCCCGCCGTGGCGGTAGTAGGCGGCTTCGCTGGGGGTGTCGATGCGCACGTGGGCGTCGAATGCCACATCGCCCGCCTTGACGCGCACGGTCTTGGGGGTCTGGCCGTCGTTGAAAGCCTCGATCCCGGTGATCTCGAAGGTTTCCTTGCCGTGCAGGCCCAGGGTATCGGCGTTTTGGCCGTCGGGGAACTGCAGCGGCAACACGCCCATGCCGATCAGGTTGGAGCGGTGGATGCGTTCGTAGGATTCGGCGATGACCGCGCGCACGCCCAGCAGCACCGTGCCCTTGGCGGCCCAGTCACGCGACGAGCCCGAGCCGTATTCCTTGCCCGCCAGGATGACCAGCGGGATGCCGGCCTGCTGGTAGTTTTGCGAGGCGTCGAAAATGGTGGCCACGGGGGCGTCGGCCTGGGTGAAGTCGCGCGTCCAGCCGCCTTCGGTGTCGGGGGCGATCTGGTTGCGCAGGCGCACATTGGCGAAGGTGCCGCGAATCATGACTTCGTGGTTGCCACGGCGCGAACCGTAGGAGTTGAAGTCCTTGGGCTGCACCCCTTGGGACTGCAGGTACTGCGCCGCCGGGGAATCCTTGGCGATGGAGCCGGCCGGGCTGATGTGGTCGGTGGTGACCGAATCGCCCAGTTTGGCCAATACGCGCGCGCCCCGGATGTCGTGCACGGGGTCGGGATCGCGGCGCATGCCGACGAAGTACGGCGGATTGCGCACGTAGGTGGAGGTATCGTCCCAGTGGTACAGATTGCCTTCGGGGGTGGGCAGATCCTTCCAGGCGTCGGTGCCGGCGAAGACATCCGAATAGCCGTTTTTGTACATGTCCGCCGTGATGGACGACTGGATGACGTCCTGGATTTCCTGGCTGGTGGGCCAGATGTCGCGCAGATAGACGTCCTGGCCTTGATGATCCTGGCCCAGCGGGGTCTGGTACAGATCGAAGTCCATGGATCCGGCCAGCGCATAGGCCACCACCAGCGGCGGCGACATCAGGTAGTTCATCTTGACTTCGGAGTGGATGCGGCCTTCGAAGTTGCGGTTGCCCGACAGCACCGACGTGACGGCCAGGTCGTTGGCGCGCACGGCTTCGGAGACTTCGGGAATCAGCGGGCCGGAGTTGCCGATGCAGGTGGTGCAACCATAGCCCACCAGGTTGAAGCCCAGGGCTTCGAGGTATTGCATCAGGCCGGATTTTTCGTAGTAGTCGGTGACCACGCGGGAGCCGGGGGCCAGGGAGGTCTTGACCCAGGGCTTGCGGTGCAGGCCGCGCTCGACGGCCTTCTTGGCCAGCAGGCCCGCCGCCACCATGACGGCGGGGTTGGACGTGTTGGTACATGAGGTGATGGCGGCGATCGCCACCGCGCCGTGGTCGATTTCAAAATCCACCCCGCCCGGCAGGTGCACGGGCGCGGGGTTGCTGGCGGGCGCGCCCGGCAGGGCCGCCAGGGATTTCTGGAATGCGGGCTTGGATTCGGACAACAGGATGCGGTCTTGCGGGCGCTTCGGCCCCGCGATGGAAGGCACCACCGTGCCCAGGTCGAGTTCCAGGCGTTCGGAATAGACGGGTTCGTGGCTGGGGTCGTGCCACAGGCCCTGGGCCTTGGCGTAGGCTTCGACCAAGGCGACCTGCGCGTCGGAGCGGCCGGTGAAGCGCAGGTAGTTGAGGGTTTCGTCGTCGATCGGGAAGATGGAGATGGTGGAGCCGTATTCCGGGCTCATGTTGCCGATGGTGGCACGGTTGGCCAGGGGCACGGCAGCCACGCCGGGGCCGTAGAATTCGACGAACTTGCCCACCACGCCGTGCCTGCGCAGCATGTCGGTGATGGTCAGCACCAGGTCGGTGGCGGTGGTGCCCTCGGGCAGGGCGCCGGACAGCTTGAAGCCCACCACACGCGGGATCAGCATGGAAATCGGCTGGCCCAACATGGCGGCCTCGGCCTCGATGCCGCCCACGCCCCAGGCCACCACGCCCAGGCCGTTGACCATGGGGGTGTGCGAGTCGGTGCCCACACAGGTGTCGGGATAGGCTTCGGTTTCGCCATCGACCTGGCGGGTGAAGACGCCCCGCGCCAGGTGTTCGAGGTTGACCTGGTGGACGATGCCAGTGCTGGGCGGCACCACGCGGAAGCCGTCGAAGGCGGTCTGGCCCCAGCGCAGGAACTTGTAGCGCTCGACGTTGCGCTGGTATTCGATTTCGACGTTGCGCCGGTAGGAATCGTTGTGGCCGAAATCATCCACGATCACCGAGTGGTCGATGACGAGTTCGACCGGCGCGAGGGGGTTGATGCGCTCGGGATCGCCGCCCAGCGTCTGCATGGCTTCGCGCATGGCGGCCAGATCGACCACGGCGGGCACCCCGGTGAAATCCTGCAGGATGACGCGGGCCGGGGTGAAGGAGATTTCGCGGTTGGGCTGCGCGTCGGGATCCCAGGACGCCAGGGCGCGGATGTCGTCGGCGGTGACATCGCCGCCGTCTTCGGTGCGCAGCAGGTTTTCCAGCAGGATCTTCAGCCCGTAAGGCAGGCGGGACGGATCCAGGCCGTGGTCTTTCAGGGCGCCCAGCTTGTAGATGCTGTAGGGCTTGCCCTCAACATCCAGGGTGGCGCGCGCGCCGAAACTATTGGGATGAGCCATTGCAGTCCTCCGGGAGTCGATGAAGTGGAAGCTGGCCAGACCTCATCGACAGCCCTGACCAACGGTATCCATTCATCTTACACGCATTCCCCTCGGGGTCTCCATCCCGCCACGGCCCCATTGGGGACATTGCCCGGCGGCTCCCAAACCCGCTGCAATGTTGATATCTAAACAATCAAAATCCAGTGATCGGGCCGCCGTCATTGATGCTTATCAAGACGGGGAACATTTACGCCGCCACGGCGGCGGCGGGCTGCCTAAACTGGAAGGCTCGTTGATCCACCTGGAGCACCTCTATGTCGTTTCCCGCTTTTTTCGCGCAAGCCCCCCGCATTACGCTGCACGATCCCCTGGCCCAGCTGCTGGGCGCCGCCGACGACGGCAAAATTGAATACGGCTATGAAGACGCCGTGCGCCTGGCCGGGCACTCGTGCCCCACTGTGGCCGGCGCCTGGCTGATGACCGTCAAGGGCTTGCAGGCCCTATACCCCGACAGCGTGCCCGAGCGCGGCAATGTGCTGGTGGAATTCGCCGACGGCGCCACCAACGGCGTCACTGGCGTCATCGCCAATGTCGTCAGCCTGGTGACCGGTTCCACCACAGACACCGGCTTCAAGGGCCTGGCCGGCCAGCACGACCGCCGCGACCTGCTGCGGTTCGGCCAGAGCGTGCCGGGCGAAATCCGCTTTACCCGCCGCGACACCGGGGCCAGCGTGACCGTGTCATACAACGCCCAGGGGGTGCCCGCCGCCGCCAACGCCATGCCCTTGCTGCAGCAAATCTTGTCGGGCCAGGCCAACGACGCCCAGAAACAGGAATTCGGCCAGGTCTGGCAAGACCGCGTGCGCCGCATCCTGGAATCCGCCGACCAACCCGGCCTGGTCGTCATTCATTAAGCAGATGGGGGCGCTGCGGATCGGTTTCTTAACCACCCGGGCGGTGGCGGGCATTGACCAGGTAATACGCCTGCTTGTCGGCATACATGGCTTCGTCGGCCTGCTGCATGGCGCGTTCCAGGTGGGCCGCATCCAGACAGACGGCCAGGCCCGCCGACACACTCAGGGCGCTGCCGCTGTGATATTGGTTGTTCAGGTCGATCATGACGCGGATGTCATCCAGCAAGGCCTGGGCGGCGGCCAGTTCCTGGCCCGGCAGCAGCACCATGAACTCGTCGCCGCCGATGCGGGCCGCCACCCCCGGAGATTCGACCGCCTTGGACAGGACTTCGCCGAACCGGCGCAGCAGATCGTCGCCGGCGGCGTGGCCGACCGTGTCGTTGGTTCGTTTCAGGTTGTTGATGTCCAGCGCGATCAGTGCCACGGGCGCCGTGCGCTTGCGCGTCAGACGGGCCAATTCATCGACGAAATAAGAGCGGTTTTTCAGTTGAGTCAGCACGTCGTGCTGGCCCAGGTATTCCAGGTAGGCTTCGGCTTTCTTGCGCGCCGTGATGTCGGTCAGCGACACCAGCACCTTGGACCAGTCGTGCTCGCAGCCCTGGAAAACCGATAGCTGCAAATGCAGGTACAGTGTGTCGCCTTGCAGGGTGTTGTTCCGCACCTCGCGCTGATGCTGCAACTGCCCATCCCACAAATCGATCAGCTGTTCGGCAAACGAGGCCAGCGCGGTATCGGCCAGCACATCGCCCAGGCGGGACACCAGCTCGGCATGAGAACGCGCCTTGAAAAGCTTGAGCGTGTATTGGTTGACGTCCAGGATGCGGATTTCCCGCAGACAGCGGTCGATGAAATCGGGGTGCACGTCCAGGAACGTGCGGAAATCCGTGACCCCGCGCTGGCGCAGTTCGTCGAACAGCATCCGCACGGCGCTGAAGTCCTCGACCCACAAAGACACGGGAGCCTGCTCGAAGAACTCGCGCGCATCCCGGGCGCTGTCCTGCGCACGGCGGCGCAGGGACTGCAGCTCGGTGATGTCCTCCATGGTGACGAGCACCCGATCCCAGGGCCGGTGCACGGCATCCAGGACGACCCCCTTCAGGGATAAATCCAGGCGCTTGCCGCTCATGGAGTAATTGACGGTCAGCCCTTGAAAGCTGGACTTCCCCTGCCACAACTGATCCAGCTCTTGCAGGAAGCCGTCCAGCATGTCATCACGCAACACATGATCCAAGTGGGCGAACAGGGCCTCCGGGGTCTCGGCCTCGTACAGCGCCAGCACCTGCCGGTTGACCCGCAACACCCGGATCAGGGCGATGCAATCCGCCAGACGCTGGCGATCCTGCAGCAGCCAGGCGCGCAGATCCTGGATGCCCGCGGCCCGCAATTGCTCAAAGTGCACAGACAGGGCGCTGTAGTCTTCCAGCCAGCACGCCATGGGAAAGCTGTCGAAAAAAACTGGCACCCGGACGTCCGATGCGGCGCCGAGCGGATTGGCGGGAGTAAGAGTGCCCATGCAAAAGTCATATACAAGCTAAATGTAAGCGCAGATGATGACATGATTTCGCACGGATCACACGCAGTCCTCACGGCACGACGGATCGGCACAAACACCTATGGACTTTTCATTGTATAAACACATGTATATACAGAATATGAAAAAGGCCACGCCCCGAGCCAAGCGCCAGGGTTCACAATAACCCCAGAGCCGAGACACCGCCGGCCACGCGCCCGGCCCTGACATGGCATCCATCAGGGTTCTGGCGACGACAGCCGGCCGACACGGCCACACAGCACTGACGCACCCCGCCGGCCCCGCCCGAACCGCCGGCGCCCCATCAGGATGGAGACTACCTTGAACACCCGATACCGCCCGCGCTTGCAACGCCCGGAAGATGAACGCCTGGGCCTGCCCGCCAATATCCTATACGGCCTGCAACATGTTCTCACCATGTACGGCGGCATTATCGCCGTCCCCCTGATCGTGGGCCAGGCGGCGGGCCTGGGGGCCGCCGAAATCGGCGTGCTGATCGCCTCCTGCCTGTTCATGGGCGGGCTGGCCACCTTGGTCCAGACCGTGGGCATCCCGTTTTTCGGTTGCCAGTTGCCGCTGGTGCAAGGGGTGTCGTTTGCCAGCGTGGCCACCATCCTGGCCATTCTGACATCCGGGGGCGACCTGCCTTCGGTGTTCGGGGCCGTCATGATGGCATCCCTGCTGGGCCTGCTGATCACCCCGGTGTTTTCAAAAATCATCCGTTTCTTCCCGCCCCTGGTGACCGGTTCGGTCATCACCACCATCGGCCTGTCGCTGATGCCGGTGGCGGCGCACTGGTCCATGGGCGGCAACCCCGAGGCCACCGATTTCGGCAGCATGGGCAACATCGGCCTGGCCGCGGCCACCCTGCTGATTGTGCTGCTGCTCAGTAAACTGGGCAACGCCACCATTTCCCGCCTGTCCATCCTGCTGGCCATGGTGCTGGGCACCCTCATGGCCTGGATGGCCGGGATGGCGGATTTCTCCCAGCTCGGCCACGGGCCGATCGTGGCCCTGCCCACGCTGTTTCACTTCGGCCTGCCGGCCTTCCATCCCGCCGCTATTTTGTCGATGTTCATCGTGATCCTGGTGGTGCTGGTGGAAACCTCCGCCGACATCCTGGCCGTGGGCGACATCATCAAAACCCCGATCGACGCCCGCCGCCTGGGCGACGGGCTGCGCGCCGACATGGTGTCCAGCGTGATCGCGCCGGTGTTCGGCTCGTTCACCCAAAGCGCCTTCGCGCAGAACGTGGGCCTGGTGGCCGTCACCGGCGTCAAGAGCCGCTTCGTGGTGGCGACCAGCGGCGTCATCCTGCTGGTGCTGGGCCTGCTGCCCGTGATGGGCCGCCTGATCGCCACGGTGCCGGCCGCAGTGCTGGGCGGGGCCGGTCTGGTTCTGTTCGGCACGGTGGCCGCCAGCGGCATCCGCACCCTGGCCAAAGTCGATTACGAAGACAATATGAACCTGATCATCGTGGCGACTTCGATCGGTTTCGGCATGATCCCCATCGCAGCCCCGAACTTCTACCACCACTTCCCGTCCTGGGTGGCCACCATTTTCCATTCGGGCATCAGCTCCGCCGCCATCATGGCCATCGCGCTGAACCTGCTGTTCAACCACATCAAGCGCGGCACGCCGGAGAAGCCCTCGGTGTTCGCGGCGGGCACCGGCCATGCGGCGGGCGACAGCGCGCCGCACGACGCTGTGCGCGCACCCGCGAAAGGCCTGGCACATTGATCCCCGGCGGCCCGCTTGCCGGGCCGCCGCCCCCCGCCCGGGCTTTCGGCGGCCCAGCGGACCAAGTGCTATACTGCGCCTTTACCCCTTGGCCCGCAACGATGGACGCCCTGAACCAGACCCTGTTCCTGTGGATCAACGCCAGCGACCCCAGCGCCGCCAGCCTGCTGCTGGGGCGCTTTTTGGCCAATGGCCTGGTCTATTTTTTCCCGCTGTATCTCGCGGTCAACTGGCTGCGCGCCGATGCCGCCGGGCGCGACGCCCTGGTTCAGGCGGTGCTGACCGCCCTGGTCGCCCTGCTGCTGTCCTGGTTGGCGGCGCGCTTTTGGTTTCACCCCCGCCCCTTCGTGGCGGGCATCGGGCACCAATACCTGTCCCACAAGCCGACCGCTTCGTTTCCCAGCAACCACCTGAGCTTCATCTGGGCCTTGTGCGCAGGTCTGTGGCTGCACCCGGCCAGGCGGCGGGCCGCCTGCTGGCTGGCGCTGCTGGGTCTGCCCGTGGCCTGGGCGCGCATTTACATGGGGGTGCATTGGCCGCTGGACATGGCAGGCGCGGCCCTCAACGCCGTGCTGGCCGCCGGCCTGTGCCTGCCCCTGCGCGCACAGACGGTGCCCCGACTGCGCCGGCTGCTTGAGACCCCCTATCGGCGGGTGTTTGCCTGGCCCATCGCCCGAGGCTGGCTGCGCCGATAGCCTGGCCTGTGGGGCACCTGGCCGACGCCGAGGCGCCCACTGGCAAGCGATGACCGCGCTACCAGTCCAGCGGCAGGGAAAGCCGCGCACCCAGGCCGTAATCCCCGGAAGTCAGATTGCGGTTCGTTTCCAGCCGCACCCGCAGGTATGGGCCGTAGCGGAAGCCATGCGCCAAGCCGACCCGCTCGTCCAGCCCGCCGCCCGCAGCCACCCGCCGCTCAAGCGAGCCGCTGAATGCGCCCCAGCGGCCCGCCGCCAGATCCAGCCGCCACTGGTTGCTGACGCAGTCGCAGCCGGGATCGCCGCCATAGGAGGCCAGATCCGCATAGCCGGCCTCTTGCCGCGCATTCACCCACGACAGTGCCCAGCCCGGCACCAGATCCAGGGTATAGCCCAACTGGCGGCGCCAGCCCTCGGCCATCATCTGGCGTGATCTGGATACGCCGAATCGCCAGGCGCCCGCGTCGCCCATGGAATAATCCCCGCCCAGCCCCAGCGCCATCAGGCCCGGGGCACCCTGCAGCCGCGAACCCAGAACCAGGTCGCGATCCAGCGCGTAGCGCGTGGCCGCATCGACCGCGACCGGCCCGTATGCCAGATCGCCCTCGGCGGCTGCGGCACTGGCCGGCCCATCCAGGGCGCCGACCGCCAGGGTGTAACCCCATGACGGGGCCGTCTGGCGTTCCTGCGAGATGGATCGAGACAGCCCCACGCCGGCGAGGCGGACGGACCGCCCCCAGCCAGCGGCATCCGAGGCCATATTGCCCAGGGTCAGGCGATATCCAGCGGAGCTGCGGTAGCGCCAGTTCCGGGCGCCCAGAGACCAGGCATCCAGGCCGCCGGCCAGCGCCAGGCCCAAGCCGTCCCGCGCCACCGCCGGCGCGGCGACCGGACCGAACCAGCGCCGGCCGGTCTCGTCCGGCCAGTAGCCATAGTCGGCCCAGTCCAGGAAGCGCGCGTCGTCACGCAGCCCGGCGCCGGCGTCCGATCCCGCGCCGGACGCGCCCGCCGCCGGCGCCAGGGCAGTCGGCTCGTCGCGGGGCACATCGGGAACGGCATAGCGCTGGGGCGCCAGATCGATAAGCGCCGGTTCCGTGTCGGCCGCCGGCCAGGCCCGGGCCGGCGCCAGGCCGGCGCCAAGCAGCGGAACCAAGGCGGCCAGCAGCCGGATAAACCTATTCATACCATGACACTCGGGCTTCCCGGGCCGCGCCGGCCCGGACGATGATCCGGGGATGCCGCAGCCCGGCAGGCTGCGGGAAAACCCTTGAAGCGAATCAGATTACCACGATGCCCAGGGCGCTTGAAACCCCGGAAATATTTCGGGACAACAGGGCAAGCGCACTGCCCATCGCCTGCAATATGCGGTTGCGTATGCGGTTGCGGGCGGATCGCGGTTCTCCGCAGTCTGCCACTTCATTCATCCCGCGTTCATGCAAAATCGGCGATGATGACGCTGTTTTCATTCCCTTGACGCACCAGGAAGTTTTTCATGTCCGCTCCTCGCCAATATTCCCGCTTGTCCATCGGTTTGCACTGGCTGACCCTGTTGCTGATCATCGTGGTGTACGCCATGGCCGAACTCAAGGGGTTCTTTCCCCGGGATAGCGCCACGGCTGCCGCGATGAGGATACTGCACTCATCCTGCGGGCTGACGATCCTGGCCCTGACCATCATCCGCCTGGCGGTGCGGCTGCGCCACCCCGCGCCCCGCATCACCCCGGCGCCCGCCGACTGGGAAAACCTGCTGGCCAAAGTCATGCACGCGGCGCTGTACGCCATGCTGATCGCCCTGCCCCTGCTGGCCTGGTTCGCCATCAGCGCCTTCGGCGGCAGCCCGCGCTTCTGGGGCATCCCCCTGCCCGCCCTGACCACCGAAAACAAAGACCTGGCCAAGAACGTGATCGGCGCGCACAAGCTGATCGCCAATATCGGCTACGGCCTGATCGGTCTGCATGCGCTGGCCGCCCTGAAGCACCACTACATCCGCCGCGACGACACGCTGCGACGCATGCTGCCTGCGCGGGGCTGATCCAAAGCCCGGTCAGGCCGTCAACACACCCATGGGCCGCGGTTTTTTGAAAACCGCGGCCCATGTGCTTTCTAGAAGAAAACCAAATCAATCCATCAAAAAATACCGTTTGACCGATGAATCTAGGTCACTTAGATTAGCGGGACATCGACCGATAACACATCAGCCCCCCACCGATCACCGGAGACAAGCATGAAAAACCACATCACCTTCCCCAAGATGGAAGGCGTCTACACCCGCCAGGCGCACGCCGACATCCCCGCCGGCCTGTACGAACGCGAACACGGCCGCAACGGCTTCTTCGGGCCGGCCAGCCATATCCTGCACACGCACAAGCCCACCGGCTGGTCCAAATGGGAAGGCCCGCTGGAACTGACCCTGCTGGATCTCAACCGCCTGGACGACAGCGCCCCCTGCCCCTGGAAAGCCCGGCGGTTCATGTCCAACGCCCAGACCCAGGTGTGTTTCTGGAAATTCGACGTGTCCATGCCGGATCTCGCCCGCAACGGCGATGGCGACATGATCCTGTTCTTCCATAAGGGCGAAGGCGATTTTTTCTGCGACTACGGCCACATGACCTACCGCGAAGGCGATTACATCAATATTCCGCGCGGCACCTGTTGGCGGCTGGAAACCCAATGCCGCAATGAAGTCCTGACCATCGAAGCCACCGAAGACCTGTTCATGCTGCCCGAACGCGGCATTACCGGGCGGCATGCGCAGTTCGACCTGGCGGTGCTGGACACGCCGAAAATCGACGACGCCTTCAAGGCCCAGTACAGCGAACACGAAACCCGCGTGCGCGCCAAGCGCCGCCAGCAGGTCACGACCGTGACCTTCCCCTACAACTTCCTGGATGCGGCGGGCTGGCACGGCGACTGCGTGCCGGTCAAGCTGAACTGGCGCGACATCCGCGAACTGCTGTCCGACCGCTACCACTTGCCGCCCACGGTGCATGCCACGTTTTTGTCCAACACCATCATCGTGTGCACGTTCGCCCCGCGCCCCATCGAAAGCGATCCCGGCGCACTGAAAGTGCCCTTCTACCACAACAACGACGAATTCGACGAATCCATTTTCTACCACCAGGGCAATTTCTTCAGCCGCGACAACATCAAGCCGGGCATGTTCACGCTGCACCCCTCGGGCTTCCACCACGGCCCCCACCCCAAGGCATACGCCGCGGCCGCCGCCAACAACCAGGGCGAACGCAAATACACGGACGAGGTCGCCGTGATGATCGACTCGCGCTATCCGCTCGAACTGGATCCCGGCGCCGACAGCGTGAAAGTGCCCGGATACCTGGATTCCTGGAAGGAATAAGGGCGCTCGGCGGATTTTTCCCGGTAGTGACCGCCGGCGACCCGGTCACTACCGGGAAACCGGGCGGGGCGGGCGGCCGCCGTGGAGGAAGACCGGCCCGCCCCCCCCCGCGCTCAGGCCGCATTGGGAGACAGGCTCCTGGTCTGCTGCATGGGCCGGATGCGCGGGCGCAGGGTTTTTCGCCGGTTGCTCAATTTTGCGGGCGCCGCTAATCACGACTTCGCGCACAGCGTCGTCTTCAAAAAGACGGAATTGGCGGGGAACCGGTGGCAGCTGACACGCGTGCCAAACAGATCGAGCTGGACTTCCTTGATGCGGTTCTCGGCTTCACCTCGGGCACAGTACAGTCGTTCGTACAACTGCATGGCATCCGAGCCCGTAATGTTGGTGGCCACGAAGCGCGGATTGGCGCCCTGGGCGCCATATTCCAGGCGATGATGTACTGCACGTCGCTGCGTTCGCACCAACGGATCAGCCGCTGGCGGCAAAAGCCCGAGTCGCCCCGGATGATGATCCGCACGTCGGGCCAGGCCTGACGAAATTTCCAGGCTAGGCATGCTTCCGGGCCACAGCCTTCTTCAAAGCCTCGTTCATCCGGGTTTGCCAGCCCGGGCCGCCGGCTTTGAAGGCATCAATCACGGCCTTGTCATAGCGGATCGTCACGGCGACCTTGGGCGTGTCCAGGCGTGGCCGCCCTACCCGCTTCTTCAGTTGCTTGAACTCTTCCGAACCCATCTCATAGGTATCCGGATCAGCCGCAATGCCACGATTGATCGCCACGTCTTCCTCAGGCGTGGGCATGATCAGTTTACGTTTGCTCGACATAATTCCGTACCTCTCTTGAATTGGCCTTGCGCAGACTGATGATGTGCATCTTGTCTGCGCGCTGCGTGAACACCACGCAGTACAAGCGGTCGTCTATGACCGCGTAGCCGATTTCCCGAACCTCGCCGTAGTCCTGGCGCGTGTCGGGCTTGGACATCACCTCGGGCCAGTCGATAGCCTGCGCCAGTGACAGCGAGACGCCGTGCTTGCGCTGGTTGCTCTTGTCCTTGGCTTGGTCGAAGGTGATTTCCATGCGGTTATTGTAGTTACGCAAATACGGATTCGCAAGATATTTTTGTCACTACGAAATTCAAGCGGCACCATCATCCGCCCACCCCAGTCGCCCGCGAGGTGGCTTTTTTGCGCCCTACTTCCCGCCCTTCTTGACTGATCCTCCTGGGGACCATAGCGCCGCCCGCCCCCCCCCGCGCTCAGGCCGCATCCGGCTGCAGATCGGGATGCGCCGCCCTGAAAGCCGGCAAGGTCTCGCAGTGGGCGGTAATCCGGGCGATGGCGGGCCAGGCGGACAGGTCGATATGATAGCGGCGGGCGTTATACACCTGGGGCACCAGACAACAATCCGCCAGGCCGGGCTGGTCGCCCTGGCAAAACAGGCCGGTCTGGTCTGACTGCAAACGGGCTTCCAGCGCCTGAAACCCCACCGTGATCCAATGCCGATACCAGGCATCCCGCGCCGCCTTATCCACCTGCATGTCATGCGCCAACCAACGCAGGACACGCAAGTTATTCAAGGGGTGGATGTCGCAGGCCACCAGCAGGGCCAGCGCCCTGACGCGGGCGCGGCAGGCCGGGGCCGCCGGCAGCAGGGGCACGGCGGGATAGACCTCGTCCAGGTATTCGATGATGGCCAGGGACTGGCTGAACGTAAGACCGTTCTCGCTGAACGCGGGCACCAGGCCCTCGGGGTTGCGGGCCAGGTAATCCGCCCCATGCTGCTCACCCCCGTCTTTCAGCAAGTGGACGGGCACGGCCTGGTATTCCAGGTTCTTCAGGGCCAGCGCGATGCGCACCCGATACGCGGCGGAGCTGCGGAAATAAGAATAGAGTTCGCGCATGGCATCAGGCACCCGGATACGGCACGACGGTCTGTTCGATGACGCCGAACAGGTCTTCGCCCTGCGGGCCGGCCATGCGGATGCGCACCTGGTCGCCAAAACGCATGAACGGGGTGCTGGGCGCCCCGGTCTCGATGGTCTCGTACATGCGCACTTCGGCAATGCAGCAATACCCTACCCCGCCGTGGCGGATGCTGGAGCCATGCAGACCGCCCTGCTGGTTGGACACGGTGCCCGAACCCACGATGCTGCCGGCCGCCAACTGGCGGGTTCTGGCGGCGTGGGCAATCAGTTGGGGAAAACTGAACGTCATGTCCCGCCCCGCGTTGGGGCGGCCGAAAGGCTGGCCGTTCAGATCCACCAGCAGCGGCAGGTGAACCTTGCCGTCGCGCCAGTGTTCGCCCAGTTCATCGGGGGTGAGGGCCACCGGAGAAAACGCGCTGGCCGGCTTGGACTGGAAAAACCCGAAGCCTTTGGCCAGCTCGCCGGGGATCAGGCCGCGCAGCGAGACATCGTTGACCAGCATCAGCAAGCGGATGGCGGCGCCGGCCTGCTGCGGGCTGGCCCCCATGGGCACGTCGGCGGTGACGACGGCAATCTCGGCTTCCATGTCGATGCCCCAATCTTCGCTGGCCACGGCAATGGGGTCGCGCGGGCCGATGAAACTGTCCGACCCGCCCTGGTACATCAAGGGGTCGGTAAAGAAGGAATCGGGCACTTGGCTGTTGCGCGCCTTGCGCACCAGCTGGACGTGATTGAGATACGCCGAACCATCGGCCCACTGGTAGGCGCGCGGCAGGGGCGAGTGGCAGGCGGCAGGATCGAACGGCCGGGAGCCGGCCAGACTGCCCGCATTCAGCTGCTCGTAGGCGGCCTGCAAGGCCGGCTGGCAGGCATCCCAGTGATCCAGCGCGGCCTGCAGGGTGGGGGCGATATCCGGCACGGGCGCGCAGCGGGACAAGTCCCGCGAAACGAGCACCAGGCAGCCGTCGCGTGTCTGGTTTTTAAGGGTGGCGAATTTCATGTCGAATATCCAATGAAAAGAAAGGCGGCGGCAACCCGGCGCCCGGCTTCCCGGGGCATCGCGGGCCACGGCCGCCAGGCGGCGCACGCCGCGTTGTTTATTGCAGTTGCGCCTGCACCTGGTCAAAGAGTTCCTGGCCCACCTGCGGGATGAACATGTCCCAGACCGGACGCACGGCCTGCGTCATGCGCTCGCGCTCGGCATCCGAGATGTCGTTGACCTGCATGCCGTTCTTGGCCATTTTTTCCCTGGCCGACTGGGACTGGGCGCGCGCCACCTGGCGCTGGTAGGCGCGGGCTTCCACCGCCGCATCCCGGATGATGGCCTGCTGCTCGGGGGTGAGCTTGTCCCAGAAAGCCTTGGACGCCAGAGGAATGAAGGCGCCATAACTGTGGCGGGTGATGGACAGGTATTTCTGAACCTCGTCCAGTTTCAGGGCGGCAATGACGGCATTGGGCGTGCCCTGGCCGTCGATGGTGTGGGTTTCCAGGGCGGTGTAGAGCTCGGGCACGGCCAGGGGCACGGGATTGGCCCCCAGCGCCTTGATGGTCTCCTGGGTGATCTTCGCCTGGATGGAGCGGAATTTCAGGCCGTTGAAGTCTTCAACCTTCTGGATCGGATGCTTGCTGTTGGTGGCATTGAAAAAGCCGTTCTCCCAATAAGCCAGCCCCACCAGGCCATGCGCGGGCAAGTCGTCCATCAGGCGCTGGCCCACGGGGCCGTCCAGCACTTTCTCGGCCTGTTCGGCGTTCTTGAACAGGAACGGAAAATCCAGGATTTCATAGGCCTTGATCATGCCGGTCAGGGTGGTGGTCTGGGGCACGGTGAACTCGATGGTGCCGCCCTGCAGGGCCGACGTCACCTTGACGTCATCGCCCAGGGCGCCGCTGTAGTAGGGCTTGATCTGGATGTCGCCGTTGCTTTTCTCTTTGACGAGTTCGACGAACTTGGCCACGCCCTGGCCCTGGTGCGATTTCTCGGGCAGGGTCACGGCGAACTTGGCGGTGACCGCCGCCCAGCCGGTGCTGGACAGCGCCATCGCCATCAGGCCGGCCAGCAGGCTTGTACGAATTTTCATGGTTGTCTCCTGGGGATAGTCGGGGCGCGCGAGGCGGCGGCACAGCCGCCACCAGCGTCCTGTTTGCGAAGATGAGTATTTGAATGCGCCAAACAAGACACTAACGCCACCATTGGGCCGGCGCCGTCACCAGCGCCGGGAAAAGAATCAACAGCACCAACAAGGCCAGCAAGGCCAGCAAAAAGGGCAGAATCCCGCGCGCAGCCTGGGCCAGGCTGACCTTGCCCACCGAACTGACCACATTGAGCACCACCCCGACGGGCGGCGTGATCATTCCGATCGAGCAGTTCATGATGAACACCACCCCGAAGTACACCGGATCGATATCGGCGGCCAGCACGATGGGCATGAACACCGGCGTAAAGATCAGCACGATGGGGATGAAGTCCAGCACCATGCCCGCCAGGAACACCACGATCATCATCGCCGCCATCAGCACAGTGGGGTGGCTGGACAGGCCCTGCAGCCACTCGCCCACCTGGCCGGAAATATCCGTGATGGTGATCATGTAGGACGCCACCATGGCCAGGGCGGCCAGCAGCAGCACCACCGCCGTGGTGCTGGCGGTGGAGAGCAGGCAATCGTAAATTTTGCGGCCGTCGAGTTCGCGGTACACCACCAGACCGACAAACAGCGCATAGGCCGCCGCCACCACGGCGGATTCTGTGGGCGTGAAAATCCCGAAACGCAGGCCGCCGATGATGATGACCGGCAGCATCAGCGCCCAGCCCCCCTGGGCCAGCAGGCGCAGGCGCCGCCCCCAGGACACCCGGGGCGAGACCGCCACCCGCTGGCGGCGCGCCACCAGCCACCAGGCCGCCACCAGCACCGCGCCCATCAGAATACCCGGCACGATGCCAGCCAGGAACAGGCGGGTAATGGAGACATTGGCCGCCACGCCGAAGATCAGGAACCCGATGGAGGGGGGAATGACAGGGGCGATGATGCCGCCGGCGGCCATCAGCCCGCAGGAGCGGGCAGGGTCGTAGCCCGCCTGACGCATCATGGGCACCAGGATGGCGGCCAGGGCCGCCGTATCGGCCACCGCCGAGCCCGACAGGCTGGCCAGCAGAATGCCCGCGAAGATGGCCACATAGCCCAGGCCGCCGCGCAAGTGACCGACAAAAGCCCCGGCCATGTCGACAATGCGCTTGGACAGGCCCCCGGCGTTCATGAATTCGCCGGCCAGGATGAAGAACGGCACGGCCATCAGCACGAAATTATCGGCCCCGGCGATGGCGTTCTGCACCACGATCTGCGCATCGAACTGCCCGGTCAGCAGCATCAGGGCCACCCCGGCAAACATCAGGGCGAAGGCGATGGGCAGGCCGCCGACGATCAGGCACAGCAAAGAGGCGATGAAGACCAGGGCGGTCATGGCCGATCCTCCCGGTCGGATTTCGGCGCGGATTTCGGATCAGATGCCGGAGCGGATTCAGGAGCGGATGCCCGGGCGGCCGATGTCGCCTTCGGCAAGGCATCCGCCGACGCAGACGGCACCGGCGGACGACCGGTGGACGACGCCTCCTGGGCGTCTTTTTCCATGCGCACGGCCAGGCTTTCGATGCGGCCGGAGATGTCTTCCGTCAAGTCGTCATCCCGCCCCTGGATGGCCCGATACAGGTTGTGGCACACGGGGAAGACCAGGGCCACGCCAAAGGCCACCGCCACGGCATACAGCCAGGCGTAGGAGATGCCCATGACCGGGTAGCTGTTGCCCAGGTTGATCACGGTCTGCCGCCACCCACCGACGATGAAAATGACGCAGCCCGCCAGGATGAGCAGGCCGTTGCAGACCTGCAGCACCCGGCGCGCCCGATGGCCCAGCGCCTGTTGCAGGGAATCGAAGCCGATGTGGATGCGGCGCGCCGAGGCCAGGACGGCCCCCATGAAGATCAGCCACACGAACAGCAGGCGGGAAAGTTCCTCGGAGATGGCGATGCCGGAATTGAAGGCATAACGCAGCACGACATTGCCGAACACCAGCACCCCCATGACGGCCAGGCTGGCGACTATCAGTAGTTCAAATCCCCGGGTGACCAGGCGGGCGGCGCGGTCAAGCATGCGCGCACCCCGTTTCGCGGTTTTTATGCATGTTCTGTCTCCTTGTCTGCGTTATTAGAAGCGGTTTCCAGCTATCATACAAACAGTTTTTATTCATTGATTCATAAGGAATTCCGATGGATGTCACCTTGCGCCAACTGCGTGCCTTCGCCGCCCTGGCCCGCACCGGCGGATTCACCCGGGCCGCCGAATCCCTGCACATCACCCAATCGGCACTCAGCGGGCTGATCAAAGAACTGGAAACCCAGTTGGGCGTCCGGCTGGTGGATCGCAGCACGCGGCGCATCCAGCTGTCCGAGGTCGGGCGGGAATTCCATTCCGTCGTCACCCGGGTGCTGCGCGACCTGGACGGCGCTCTGGAGAATATTGATAATTTGAAGCGCCTGCGCCGGGGCATCGTGCGCATTGCCGCCCCCCAATTGATGGCCAGCACCCTGATCCCCGAAGTCATCGCGGGGTTTCGGAAAATCCACCCCGACATCCAAATTCACCTGATGGACTGTGCGGTGGAAAACGCCATCGCCCAAGCGGTGCGCGGCGAGGTCGACATCAGCATCGGGCCGCACCGCGAAGGGCTGACCGACGTGGCCGCGGATCCTTTGTTCGAGGTTCCCTTCATGGCGGTGTTTCCACCGGGCCACCCCCTGGATAACCTGAAAACCATTGGCTGGGCCGACCTGATGCGCCATCCCATGATTGCGCTGCAAGGGCAATTTACCGACCAGCTGGCGATGGATCTGCAAAAACAGTCGTCGCTGACGCCGGCGCGCCCCAGCCACGAGGTCACGTTCATGAGCACGGCACTCAGCATGGTGAACGCCGGCCTGGGCGTGACGGCGGGCCTGCCGTATGCCCAGCACCTGGTGGACTTATACGGCCTGCGGGCCCGCCTGCTGCACGCTCCGGTGATCCGGCGGCAGTTCTTTATCTACAGCCGCCTGCACGCCAGCCTGTCGCCCGCCGCCGAAGCCTTCGTGCAGTATCTGCACAAGCACGTCGGGCTGCGGGAGTGGTAAGGGCCAAGAAGGCCTATTCCACCGTCACGCTCTTGGCCAGGTTGCGCGGCTTGTCGACATCCGTGCCGCGCACGCAGGCCGTATGGTAGGCCAGCAACTGCAGCGGGATGGTGTGCAGGATGGGCGAGAGTTTGCCGTAGTGCTCGGGCATGCGGATCACCTGCATGCCCGGGGCCGCCGCGATCTGCGAATCGGCATCGGCAAAGACATAGAGTTCGCCCCCGCGCGCGCGCACTTCCTGCATGTTGGATTTCAGTTTTTCCAGCAGTTCGTCGTGCGGGGCGACGGTGACCACCGGCATGGCGTCGGTCACCAGCGCCAGCGGGCCGTGCTTCAGTTCGCCCGCGGGGTAGGCCTCGGCGTGGATGTAGCTGATTTCCTTCAGTTTCAGCGCGCCTTCCAGCGCAATCGGATAGTGCATGCCGCGCCCCAGGAACAAGGCGTTTTCCTTGCTGGCGAAGCGCTCGGCCCAGGCGATGATCTGGGGTTCCAGCGCCAGCACGGCGCTGATGGCCGAGGGCAGATGGCGCAGGGATTTGACGGCCTGCGCCTCGGCGGCGGCGTCCAGGCGGCCGCGCGACTGCGCCAGGGTCAGGGTCAGCAGGTACAGGGCGGTCAACTGGGTGGTAAAGGCTTTGGTGGACGCCACCCCGATTTCCACCCCGGCGCGGGTAATGAACGACAGCTTGCATTCACGCACCATCGCGCTGGTGGCCACGTTGCAGATGGTCAGCGTGTGCGCCATGCCCAGGCGGCGGGCGTGCTTCAGGGCCGCCAGGGTGTCGGCGGTTTCGCCCGACTGGGAGATCGTCACCACCAGGGTGCGCGGATCCGGCACACTGGTGCGGTAGCGGTATTCGCTGGCGATTTCGACATTGACCGGAATCCCGGCCAGGGATTCGATCCAGTAACGCGCCGTCAGGCCCGCGTAATAGCTGGTGCCGCAGGCCAGAATCAGCACGCGGTCGATGGCCTGGAATACCACATGGGCCCCATCGCCAAAGAGCTCGGGCATGATGGCATCAATGTCCTGCAGGGTGTCGCCCACGGCGCGCGGCTGCTCGAAGATTTCCTTTTGCATGAAATGCCGATAGGGGCCGAGATCGGCCTGCCCGGTATGCGCCTGCACCGTATGCACAGGGCGATCCACCGGCTGCCCCAGGCCGTCGCTGACCCAGACCCGCGCCAACTGCAAATCCACCACGTCGCCGTCTTCCAGGTACATGATCTGATCCGTCGTGCCGGCCAGGGCCAGCGCATCGGAGGCCAGGTAATTGCCCTGGTCGCTGCAGCCCACCACCAGCGGCGAACCCTGGCGCGCGCCCACCACGCGGTGGGGTTCTTGCGCGCAGAATACGGCAATGGCGTAGGCGCCTTCCAGGCGGCGGACGGCCTGTTGCACGGCGGCCAGCAAATCCCCGTCGTACAGGTGATCCACCAGATGGGCGATGACTTCCGTGTCGGTCTGGCTGTCGAACACATAGCCGGCGGCCTGCAGTTCGGCCCGCAAGGCATCGTGGTTTTCGATGATGCCGTTGTGCACCAGGGCAATGCGCGGGGCGCCATCCCGAGGGCCGGAAAAATGCGGATGGGCGTTGTGGGTCAGCGGCGCCCCATGGGTGGCCCAGCGCGTATGCGCAATGCCGGTCAGGCCCTGCACGTGGTCGTGCTCGGCCTGGGCGGCAAGTTCGGCCACCCGCTGGGTGCTGCGCACCCGCTGCAGCCCGGCGCCCGTGTGCACCGCCACCCCGCAGGAGTCATACCCCCGGTATTCCAGGCGACGCAGGCCTTCGAGCAAAATAGGAACAATATTGTGACGCGCCACAGCGCCGACGATGCCGCACATGAACAGGCTCCTGAATCAAAGCAGTTGCTATTGTGTGCTGAATCATAAGAAATTTGATTTCATAATTTCCATATATATGAACTATAATTTCATCTATTTACATATATGAAATTTAATTTCATTTCTTGGATTTCATGACATCAGACCCATGGCATTAGACCCGCTAGACCGCCGCATCCTCAAGCAACTGCAGCAGGATTGCGCCCTCAGCAACCAGGATCTGGCGGCGCGGGTGCATGCATCGCCCCCCACCTGCCTGCGGCGGGTGCGCAAGCTGGTGCAGGCGGGATACATCCAGCAGCGCGTGGCCATCCTCAACCCCGCGCTCATGGGGGCGGGCTTGACGGCGATCATCGAAGTCTCGCTGGACGGCCAGGCCGCCGCCCAGGCCGACGCCTTCGAGGCCGCCTTGCTGGCCGAACCCGCCATCCAGCAGTGCTATCGGGTCAGCAGCGGCCCGGATTTCATCCTGATCGCCCAGGTGGCCGACATGCCCGCCTACCAGGCCCTGGCCCTGCGCTGCCTGACGGGCGATCCCCGGGTGCGCAATGTGCGCAGCTTTTTCGCCACAGCCCGCGCCAAATTCGACACCCATATTCCCATCGCCGATTAAGCATCGGCACGACGGTTGGCGCAAAACCACAACCGCTCCGGCGAAGCCGCCAAAGCCGCGCCATTGACCAAGGGTTAACACTTATGCTAAAGTCTTGGATTGCTTGTTTTCTGACCTCCTGACCTTGGTGTCTGGTGGTGTGGGTATCGCCTCTTGGCGGCACCATATTGGCGGCACCGTATTGGTGACACACCCGCTTCATGCACACCACCCCGCGGCTGGCTTTCATGCCAACGGCCCGCACGATGCGCTATTTGGGTTGATCCGGTCGGCACATGCGACTGACTCTTGCGCGGCAGACATCCGCGGCAACAACCCGACGGGATCATCTCCGGCATCCCGCAGCACATCGCCCACCGCCTTGCGTGGGCCAAGGAAACTCATGTCCTTCGAATCCCTGGGGCTCGGCCCCAAGCTCGTGTCCGCCCTCAACGAACACGGCATCGACACGCCCACCTCCGTACAGGCCGCCGCCATCCCCCAGGCGCTGTCCGGCCACGACCTGATGGTGTCGTCGCAAACCGGCAGCGGCAAGACCGCCGCCTTCATGCTGCCGTCCCTGCAGCATCTCAGCCACCGCACCGGCCCCGGCGGCCGGGGGGTGCAGGTGCTGGTGCTGACCCCCACCCGCGAACTGGCCATGCAAGTGGCCGACGCCACCCGCGACTACGGTAAAAAACTGGACGGCCTGCGCGTGGCCACCGTGGTGGGCGGCATGCCCTACGGCGCCCAGATCAAATCCCTGTCCAAGCGCGTGGACGTGCTGGTGGCCACCCCGGGCCGCCTGATCGACCACCTGCAGGCCCGCCGCGTCAACCTGTCCACCGTGCAGACCCTGGTGCTGGACGAGGCCGACCGCATGCTGGACATGGGCTTCATCGAAGACATCGAAACCATCGTCGCCGCCACCCCGGACGACCGCCAGACGCTGCTGTTCTCCGCCACGCTGGACGGCACGGTGGCCAAGCTGGCCGCCAACCTGATGCATGAGCCCCAGCGCATCGAAATCACCACGCCGCAGCAAAAACACAGCAATATCACCCAGCACCTGCTGTACGCCGACGACCGCGCCCACAAGCTGCGCCTGCTGGATCACCTGCTGCGCGACACCAGCCTGGATCAGGCCATTGTCTTCACCGCCACCAAGCGCGGCGCGGACGACCTGGCCGACCACTTGGCCGAAGAAGGCTTTGCCGCCGCCGCCCTGCATGGCGACATGAACCAGCGCCAGCGCACCCGCACCCTGGGCCTGCTGCAAAACGGCCGGGTGCGCGTGCTGGTGGCCACCGACGTCGCCGCGCGCGGCATCGACGTGCAGACCATCACCCACGCCGTCAACTACGACCTGCCCATGCAGGCCGAAGACTACGTCCACCGCATCGGCCGCACGGGCCGCGCCGGACGCGATGGCCAGGCCATCACCCTGGCCGTGGCCGCCGAGCGCCACAAGGTGCGCCGCATCGAACAGTTCATCGGTCAATCCATTCCCACGGAAACCATCCCTGGTCTGGAGCCGCGCCAGTCGGTGCGCCCCACCTGGAAAGACCGCCCCGCGCACAAGCGCGCCCACGGCAAGCCGGGCGGCGGCTATCAGGGCCGCAAGCCCTGGACGCAAGAGCGCGACACCGACCGGGGGCCGCACGCCGGCAGCGACAAACCCTGGCACAAGGATCGCGCCGCCGCGGAAGGCAAGCCCTGGCATAAAAACCGCGATGCCGCCGGCGACGACAAGCCTTGGCACAAGGATCGCAGCGCCTATGCGGGCGACGCCAAGCCGTGGCAAAAAGAACACGGCGGTTTCGCCGGCGCGCGCAAGCCCTGGCATAAAGATCGCGCCGAGTTCAACGGCGGCGGCAAGCCCTGGGAAGCCCGCGACGAAGGCGGCGATACCCGTCCGCGCCGCAACGGCCACGCCCGCCCGGCCCAGCGGGGCGAATTCGGCGCCGCCGACCAGCCGCGCGCCGCGCACGCCCGCCCGGGCAGCCGCACCGGGGCGGAATCCTTCGCGCCGCGTGGCAACAAAGCCGGCGCCAAAGCAGGCTTCAAGCGCCAAGACCGCCAGGATCGCGGCCACGCCGCCCCGCAGCGGCCCCGCTTCGCCTGATGCCCGGCCTGCCCGCCGTCCAGATCCCCAGCGGGCTGCCGGCCCCGGATGCCGATGCCGCCGCCCACGGCGCGCGCGTCCAGGCCATGCTGCTGGATCGCATCCGGCAGGCGGGCGGCTGGCTGGCATTCGACGCCTGGATGCGGGCCGCCCTGTACGAACCTGGCCTGGGCTACTACAGCGCCGGCAGCCCCAAACTGCACCACGGGGGGGATTTCACCACCGCCCCCGAAACCAGCCCTTTGTTCGGCCAGGCGCTGGCACCCCAGGTGATGCAGATCCTGCAAGCCAGCCACAGCCGCACCGTGCTGGAATTCGGCGCGGGCTCGGGCGCGCTGGCCGCCGCCCTGATCCCGGCCTTGCAAGCCCTGGGGCACACTGTCCAATACCAAATCCTGGAACTCTCGGCCGACCTGCGGGCACGCCAGCAGACCCGCCTGGCCCCCTGGGCCGATCAGGTTCAATGGCTGGATCAAGCCCCCACGGCATTCAGCGGCTGCGTGCTGGCCAACGAAGTGCTGGACGCCATGCCCGCAACGCTGTTTCGCTGGGACGACCAGGGGGCCTTGCAGGCGATGGGCGTCATCGCAGACCCGGCCACCCGCACGGCGGGCACGCCCCCCGACGCCAGACCGGCGTCCCCCCAGGCGGCCCAGGCCGCCGACGGCATCCCGGACAGCCCCTTTGCCTGGGCCCTGCGCCCCGCCCCGGCGGATCTGGCCCAAGCCCTGGCCCCGCGCATGCCGCCCCTGCCCGGCTATCAATCCGAGATCAATCTGCAGGCCGAAGCCTGGGTGCGCGACCTGGGCCGCTGGCTGCAATGCGGCGCGGCCCTGCTGATCGACTACGGCTTTCCCCAGGCCGAGTTCTACCACCCCCAGCGCCTGCACGGCACCCTGATGTGCCATTTCCGCCATCACGCGCACGACCAGGCCCTGATCCTGGCGGGCCTGCAGGACATCACCACGCATGTGGACTTCACCGCCATGGCCGACGCGGCCCTGGCGGGCGGGCTGGACGTACTGGGCTATACCTCGCAGGCGCGCTTTCTGATGAACGCCGGGCTGATGGATTTGATCCATGCCCCGGGCGCCGCCCCCGAAGACCGCGCCCGCCAGATGACAGCCCTGAACACCCTGCTGTCCGAAGCCGAAATGGGCGAACTGTTCAAGGTGCTGGCGCTGGGGCGCGGCATGGACGGCCCGCTGATCGGCTTCATGCGCGGCGACCGCCGCGACCGCCTGTAAAAACCCAACCCCCCACGCAGTATTGGAACATCAGGCCGTTACACCGGCCCATGCGCCAGCATGCTTACGCGACGACCTCGACAGGCGGCCTGGGCGTATCATCCACGGCCAGGCCAAAGCTGTTCATCAGGCGGCGCGTCAGGAAATCCGGCGTCCCCCGGGTAAACAACGCGCTGTCGGGCGTGTGCGGATGCAACGCCTGCCCCGCCACGGGCAGCAGGCTGCGGGCATGCCGCGCAATGGCCTCTGCGGGATCCAGCCAATCCACCGGCCAGGGGGCCAGGCGACGGAATACATTCGCCAGAAACGGATAATGCGTGCAGCCCAGCACCACGATATCCGTGCGCGCACCCTGGTGTTGGACGAAGCAAGCGGCGATTTCGGCCTGGATGTCCAGATCCGGCACCGGCAAGCCGCGCATATAAGCCTCCGCCATCCCGGCCAGGCGCACCGACCCCACCAGACGCACCTGACAACGCGCCGCGAAGGACTGGATCAGCCCCCGCGTATAGTCGCGCTGCACAGTTCCAGGGGTGGCCAGAACCGACACCAGCCCCGAACGGGTGCGTTCGGCGGCGGGCTTGATCGCAGGCACCGTGCCCACGAACGGCATTTGCGGATACGCCGCCCGCAAGGCCGCCCCGGCCACGGTAAACGCCGTATTGCAGGCAATGACGCACAGGGCCGGATCGTGCGCGCGCAGCAGCCGGCCCATCAAGGCCAGCAGGTGATCCCGCAGCGCCTGCTCGGGCCAATCGCCATAGGGAAAAGCCGCGTCGTCCGCCACATACACGAAACGGCGCTCGGGAATCAGGACACGCGCTTCGCGCAGCACGGTCAGGCCGCCAATACCGGAATCAAAAACAAGCACGGGCTGTTCTGCGAGGGACATGGGCAGGGCCGATCAGGGGGCGGAGGCGGAATCGACGCCGCCGTCCAGCGCCGACAAGGCGGCCAGGCGGGCCTGGCGCAGGCCGGCGCGGATGCATGCGGCATCGCCGCCCGCCGCCCGCGCAATCGCCCCCGCATCCACGGACTGCGCGGCCTGCAGACGCTGCGACCAGACGGCCAGATCGACCCCCCGCACCACGCAAGCCGCCGCCGCCAGCAAGGCCAGGCAGCGCTCGGGGCGGCGAAGGGCGTCGCAGGATTCCAGCACCGCCAGCCAAGCCACCGGCCCCGAGGCCACCGGCCGGCCCGGATCGGCCCCAGTCGGCGCGGCCGCCGATGCGGCCAAGCCAAAGGCGCCGGCCAGCAAGGGATCGTCCGCCACCGCCATCAGCGCCAGGCGCGCCACCGTGTCCGGCAGCAGGCGCGCCAGGTCGCGGCAGGCCGACGGCGCGCGCAGGTGATCCTGCACGGCGGCCCCCGAAGCGCGGCACAGCAAGGCGTAGCGCTGAGGCAGCGACAGGCCCCGCGCCGCCGCCCTGGCCAGGCCCATGGCCACGGAAGGATCCCAGGCCAGCCCGGGCGCCACTCGCGCCAACGCGCCGCAATCGGCCAGCACATCCAGCATGCGCCCCGGGCGCGGCGTCATCAGGCCCTTGGCGAATTCCTGCCAGACCCGCTCGGGCACCAGGGCGTCGACTTCGCCCTCGTCCACCAGGGCGCGGCATAAATCCAGCGTGTCGGGCGCGATGGAAAAATCATGGAAACGCGCGGCAAACCGGGCCAGGCGCAGCAAACGCACCGGGTCTTCGACGAAAGCCGGCCCGACGTGGCGCAACACCCGGGCGCGCAGGTCGGCCACCCCATTCAATGGATCGCACACGCGGCCATCGGGGGCCTGCGCAATGGCATTGATGGTCAGGTCGCGGCGCCGCAGATCATCGGCCAAGGAGACTTCCCGCCCGGCATGAAACACAAAGCCGCGATAACCGCGACCGGACTTGCGCTCGGTGCGGGCCAGCGCGTATTCCTCATGGGTGACCGGGTGCAGAAACACCGGAAAATCCCCGCCCACGGGGATGAAGCCCCGGGCGGCCATGATCTCGGGCGTGGCCCCCACCACGACCCAGTCGCGGTCGCCCGCCGGCAGGCCCAGCAGGTGGTCGCGCACCGCGCCGCCCACGATATAGATATCCAGGCCTTCGGTGGCAACGTCATGCCGGCCCGCCACGGGTTCCGCGCGCAACCCGGCCACCGGGCCGGCCGCGCCCGACGGCAGCGCGGGCCTCATGGGCTGACCGTGCCCAAGCGGGCTTTCAGGGAATCGGGCTGGCCGTTGAACAGGGCGGCATACCAGACCGCATTGGACAGGACGTTCTTGACGTACAGGCGTGTCTCGGTAAAAGGAATGGTCTCGGCGAAGATGGCGCCTTCGACGGGCGCCTGCAATTGGGCGCGCCAGCGCTTGGGGCGCCCCGGGCCGGCGTTATACCCCGCCGTGGCCAGCAGCTGCGAACCGTCCAGCCCCCGCAGCACCATGTCCAGGTAGCTGGTGCCCAGCACCGTATTGGTGTCGAAGTCGTTGACCTGGCTGGGTTTGAAGTCTTTCATGCCGATCTTGCGCGCCACATGCTTGGCGGTGGCCGGCATCAGCTGCATCAGGCCCGACGCCCCCACCCGCGAACGCGCATCCGTGATGAAACGGGACTCCTGGCGGATCAGGCCATAAACCCAGGCGGGATCCAGGTTGATCCGCCGCGCCTGGGCGGCCACCCGCCCCTCGAAAGGCGCGATAAACCGCTGGGAGAAATCGACGTCGTCCCGGGTCAGCAAGGAAGTATTGACCACCCGGTCGTAAATGTGTTCTTCGCGGGCGAATTCAGCCGCCCCGCGCAACTGGGCATCCGTCATGCCGCGCAAGGCGAAATTCCACTCGGGCACGGCTTCGCGGCGCCAGCCCTGGTCGAACAAGGCCACGGCCCGCCGCAAGCCGGGATTTTGCCGCGCCTGCGCCACCCAGGCCGGATCCAGCGGGCCGGGCGCGGGCGGCAGGCTGGGCAATTGGCCCAATTCTTCGGTGGCCAACTGACCATAAAAACCCAGGTCGGTGCGAATGGACTGAAAATACTGCCGGGCCGCCTCTTGGTTGCCCTGGGCAGCCAGCGCTCGGCCATACCAGTAGCGCCACACGGGCTCGTCGGCCTGGCGGCCCGTCATCTTGCGGATGGCGTCGGCCACCTGATTCCACTGGATAGGGGCGGCGCGCAGTTCGGCGCGCACCTGCCAGGCATGGTTATAGTCGGTCATGGGCACCGGCCCCGACAGGCGATACCAACGCGCGGCATCGGGGGCGACATTCAGGGCGGCCACCAGCCCGAACTGGCCCCAGACCCACTGCATGTCGGCCTTGGGCATGCGGCTTGCCCAGCGGTCTTGCGCGTATTGGGCGGCTTCGATGCGGTCATCGCTGCGCGCCAGGCGCGACAGGGCGATGGCGGCCAGCTCGGTCTCCGTGCCCGGCCGCAACGCCTTCCGGGCGTCCAGCCACTGGCGCGGGTTTTTCATCAGCGCGGCGAACTGCACCATGGCGGCCTCGTCGAACACCACGGCGGCCATGCGATTGATATCCCCCGAGCGGCCGGACTCCAAAATGTTGCGCAGCAGGGTGTTGAGTTCGTTGCGGCTCAATACGTGATCTGCGGCGACCTGATCCAACAGCCCCCAGCAATCGGCATTGGGCTCGAAAACATCCTGAACCTCGGCGGCGCGGGCATGCTGACCCGTCATGTGCCGGGCCAGCAGCAGGGCGCACCGCAGCGCGGCGGCGGGGCGTTCGGGGACGGCCACCTGCCGGGCCTGGGCGTAGTTGCCCGCCCGCACCAGGGCCAGTATCCAATCCGTGCGCAGGCGTTCTTCCAGATAGGTGCCGGGATGATCGGCCAGAAATTTCCGCACGGCGGCATCCGGGGTGGGCAGGGTGCGATCCTGCACCTGCCGGCGCAGCGACCAATAGCGCGGATACGCCCCCAGCACGGGGTCGGCCGCCGCCACGGGCGCCAGCGCATCCAGGTCTTTCCAGCGGCGCTTTTGCACGGCCTCATAGGCGTCCGTCACGGCCTGCCGGGCGGCGGGCGGCACATAGGCGGGGACATCGGGCACCACCACCCCGGAACGCGCCGTCACCGGATTGGCCGGCGCGGCCTGGGCCTGATCCGGCGCGGCGGCCTCGCCGGCCTGCGCCTGGTCGTCGGCGGTGGGGGCGTGCGCCGCCGCGCAGCCCGTCAGGCCCAACGCGACCGCCAGGCCCCAGGCCAGCGCCTGCCGGCGCAGCGCCGGCCCCGGCGCCGGCCGCGCCCGGCCCGCTGCCGCCGTATCCCGTAGAATATCCAAGCCCATACTGCAAACTCCACAACAGACGATGAACGAGAACGCACAGGATAACGCAGTCGCTTTGCGCAAGCGACTCAAACAGCGCCGCCAGGCGCTGCCCGCCGCCGACCGCAGCCGGGGCGCCCTGCTGATACGCGGGCGGCTGTTCACCTGGCTGGCCAGCCAGCGCACCCGCCTGCGCGAAGCCGGGCGGCCCGACATCCGCCAGATCGCCGCATTCTGGTCCATGCCGGACGAGCCCGCGCTGCAACCCCTGCTGCGCCAGTGGGCCGACGACGACACCCTGAGCCTGGCGCTGCCCGTGGTCAGCGCGCCGGCCAGCCCTCTGCGCTTCAAGCTATGGACGCCCGACAGCCCCATGCGAACCGGGGCCTACGGCATCCAGGAACCCACCGGCCCCGACGCCCCGACGCCCGACGTGGTGCTGGTGCCCACCCTGGGCTATACCCGCCAAGGCGACCGCCTGGGCTACGGGGGCGGCTACTATGACCGCACCCTGGCGGCCCTGCGGGCCGGCGGCCACGCGTTTACCGCCATCGGCATCGCCTGGGCCAGCGGCGACCTCAGCGCCGAAGCCTATGCCCCGGCCCCGCACGATGTCCGCCTGGACGGCATCCTGACCGACAAGGGCTGGCCGGTGCCCGCGCCGGATCTCTGATCCGGCTCACGCGGACAAGTTCAGGTTTTCGGCGATCCGCACCACGGCATCGGCGTGGTTCAGCGTATAAAAATGCAGGCCCGGCGCGCCATTTTCCAGCAGACGGGCGCACAGGCGGGTGATCGCCTCTACCCCGAAGGCCCGGATGGACGCCTTGTCGTCGCCGAAGTCCTGCAGGCGCAGCCGCATCCAGCGCGGGATTTCAGCCCCGCACATGGACGAGAACCGCGCCAACTGGGTGTAGTTGGTGATCGGCATGATGCCCGGCGTGATGGGGATATCCACCCCTTTGGCCTGAACCCGGTCGACAAAATCGAAATACGCGTCCGGGTTGAAAAAATATTGCGTAATGGCGGCATCGGCCCCGGCCCGCACTTTTTGCACGAAATACTGCAAATCCTGGGCGGCGCTTTCGGCCTGGGGATGCATTTCGGGGTAGGCCGCGACTTCGATGTGAAACGCATCGCCGTATTGTTCGCGCACAAAGCGCACCAATTCGCTGGCATGGTGCAGGTCGCCCGTATCGCCGCCCATCCCGGACGGCAGATCCCCGCGCAGCGCCACCAGGCGCTGGATGCCGCGCGCTCGGTATTCATCCAGGATCAGGCGCAGATCGTCGCGGGTGGCCCCGATGCACGACAAATGGGGCGCCACGTCGGCGCCCAGGTTGCCCAGCATCTGCACGGTGTCCACCGTGCCCGTGCGGGTGGACCCGCCCGCGCCGAAGGTGACGCTGACATAGGCGGGGTTCAAGGCGGCCAGGCGCTTGGCCGAACGCACCAGGCGTTCTTGGGCGGCGATGTCGCGCGGCGGGAAATATTCCAGACTCAGCGCTGAAACAGTGGATTTTTCTTGGTTAGACATGATATCCAGGGAAAGTCAGCCCCGCGCACGGGGCCGGCGGTGACCTGCTGCAGTGTTTACTGCAAAAGTGGTCAAATCAACCCCACACACGGGGGCGGCGGCCCGTCCGGCGGGCGACGACCCGGGCCGGACAAGGCGCCCATGATGCGGAAATCAGGGGGTGGCCGATGCCACGGCGCGCCAATCAGGCGGCGGATGCCAACAGCAGGCTGGCCAGCGCCCCCGAGACCACGCTGTAGACGAGCGCCCCCAGGGCGGCCCACCAGAAGCCGTCCACCTGGAAACCCTTGAACATGGAGCCCGCCCACCAGAACACCAGAACGTTCAGCACCAGCAGAAACAGGCCCAGCGTCACCACTGTCAGCGGCAGCGTCAGCAGGATCAGCAGGGGTTTGACCACGGCATTGAGCAGCCCCAGCACCAGGGCGGCGACCAGCGCCGACCCGAAGGAAGCCACCGTAATGCCGGGCAGCAGATAGGCCACGACCAGCAAGGCCACGGCATTCAGAATCCAGACTAGCAATAACATGATGGAGCTCCTTGGGTGGGTAAGCGGATTGCGGGCCGTCTGGGACGACCCGCGGACACATCAACGGATCAATAGCGGTAATGGCCGGGCTTGAAGGGCCCCGCCACCGGCACGCCAATGTAATCCGCCTGCTTTTGCGACAGGGTGGACAGATGCACACCCAGTTTCTTCAAATGCAGGCGGGCGACTTTTTCGTCCAGCTGCTTGGGCAGCACATAGACCTGGCCGCTCTGGTAGTGGTCGCCCCGGGTAAAGAGTTCGATCTGGGCGATGGTCTGGTTGGTGAAGGACGCCGACATCACAAAGGACGGGTGGCCCGTGGCGCAGCCCAGGTTGACCAGACGGCCCTTGGCCAGCAGGATGACGCGCTTGCCGTCGGGGAAGATGATGTGATCGACCTGGGGTTTGATTTCTTCCCAGGCCAGGTCTTCGACCGACGCCACGTTGATTTCACTGTCGAAGTGGCCGATGTTGCAGACAATGGCCTGGTCTTTCATGCGGTACAGGTGGTCGCGGTCGATCACGTGGTAGTTGCCCGTGGCCGTGACGAAGATATCCGCGCCTTCGACCACGCCCGGGTCGTTCAGATCGACCACGCGGTAGCCTTCCATGGACGCCTGCAGGGCGCAGATGGGGTCGATTTCGGTCACCCACACCTGGGCGCGCAAAGCCGCCAGCGCCTGGGCGCAGCCCTTGCCCACGTCGCCAAAGCCGCAGACGATGGCGACCTTGCCCGCCACCATCACATCGGTGGCGCGCTTGATGCCGTCCACCAGGGATTCGCGGCAACCGTACAGGTTGTCGAACTTGGACTTGGTGACAGAATCATTGACGTTGATGGCGGGGATTTTGAGTTCGCCACGCTGCGACATCTGGTACAGGCGATGCACCCCGGTGGTGGTTTCTTCGGTCACGCCCTGAATCTGGGCCAGGCGTGTGGAATACCAGGTGGGATCCTGGGCCAGCTTGGCCTGGATGGCGGCAAACAGCACGCGTTCTTCCTCGTTGTCCGGCTGGGCAATGACGGACGCATCGGTCTCGGCCCGCGCGCCCAAGTGCAACAGCAAGGTGGCATCGCCGCCGTCGTCCAGGATCATATTGGCCTGTTCGCCCGGCCAGTCGAAGATGCGATGGGTATATTGCCAGTAGTCTTCCAGGGATTCGCCCTTGACGGCGAACACCGGGGTGCCGCCCGCCGCAATGGCCGCCGCCGCGTGATCCTGGGTAGAGAAAATATTGCACGACGCCCAGCGGACTTCGGCCCCCAGGGCTTTCAGGGTTTCGATCAAGACCGCCGTCTGGATGGTCATGTGCAGGCTGCCGGCGATGCGGGCGCCCTTTAACGGTTGGGCGGCGGCGTATTCTTCGCGTGTGGCCATCAGGCCCGGCATTTCGGTTTCGGCGATGGCGATTTCGCGGCGGCCCCAATCGGCCAGGGAGATATCGGCAATGGTGTAGTCGTGTGCAGTGCTCATGCGTGATCCTGTAGAGCCTGTGCCGACCGGAGGGGCTTGCCGCCCACCCCCGCCCGCACAGGGCAGCGATGGGCGCCGTTTATCATCAAAACCCTGAGCCTGGCGGCCCGCGGCATGGCCCGCATGGCGGGCAGCGGGGCCGGTGCAGCGCCCCTCAGGGAAAGGGGGACATTATACTGTGTACTGTGTTTAACCGCTGTGTCCGCGCGGGCGGTTTTCCCGGCGTGCCAAAGGCATCCCCGCCAAAACCGACCCCATCAAGCACCGGAAGCCGTCACCGCCGACAAACAGTTTCAATTTCGGCTGACGTTGCGCCCTGGTGATGGCGTTCTCACGCAGCCTGAACTTCGTTCAGGGCCGGATAGTCGATGTAGAACTTCTCGGTGCCGCCGAAGAAGCCTTCGCGGTGCGGCTCGTTCATGGGCGCATTCGTCTTGAGTCGCTCGACGAAATCCGGGTTCGCCAGCACCATCGCGCCATAGGCTTCCAAGTCGGCAAGACCCGAAGCCACATCGCTGCCAATCTGCTCACGCGGGCGACCCGGACGGTTCAGGATCAGGGTGCCCTTCCAGCGCTTGCGAATGTCCGCCAGCAACGGCTCGTTGCCTTGGTGCATCACATGGACGTAGGCTAACCCCAGTTTGTCCAGCTCGGCAACCAGATAGCGATACAGATCCGGGCCTTCCGCCCCTTCGTCGATGCCCCACATCGCCGTACCCGGCGACAGACGGATCGCGGTGCGGTCCGCGCCGATTTCCTTGGCGATGGCCTGTGCAATCTCGATAGCGAAGCGGGCACGGTTCTCGATGGAGCCGCCGTATTCGTCGGTGCGGGTGTTGGCGCTGGGCGCAAAGAATTGCTGGATGAGGTAGGCATTGGCACCGTGCATCTCGACGCCATCGGCACCCGCTTCAACGGCGCGACGGGCCGCGAACGCGAAGTCGGCGACAGTCTGGCGCACTTCCTCGGTGGTCAGCGCACGCGGCGTCGGAATGTCCTGCATCCCCGTGGCGGTGAACATGCCGGTGCCCGGTGCAATGGCGGACGGCGCAACGCCTTGGCGATGGTGCGGCGTGTTGTCCGGGTGCGACATGCGCCCGGCGTGCATGAGCTGGATGAAGATGTGGCCGCCCTTGGCATGTACGGCGTCGGCGGTCTTCTTCCAGCCTGAGACATGGGCATCGGTATAGATGCCCGGCGTGCTCAGGTAGCCCTGGCCGTCATCGGACGGCTGGGTGCCTTCGCTGACGATCAGGCCGACCCCGGCGCGCTGCGCGTAGTAGGTGGCAGCCAATTCGCCCGGCGTGCCGTCGAACTGGGCGCGGCTACGGGTCATCGGCGCCATCACCAGGCGGTTTTGCAGGGTGCGGCGGCCAAGGCGGACGGAATCGAATACGGTGGTCATGATGAAATTTTCGCAAGTGGACTTGAACCAGGACATCATCGCTCGCTTTCTCATCTGGATAAAGATGGTATTTTGGAGATCATTGATCCGATATTGGAGCAATTAAGCGTGAATGATTACCTGAAAGACATGGCGCTGTTCGTCGAAGTCGTTAAAGCCAAGGGCTTCCGCAGCGCGGCCAACGCGATGGATATGCCGAACTCGACGCTCTCCCGGCGGATTGCCGAGCTGGAGAAGTCGATCGGGTTGCGCCTATTGCACCGCACGACACGCAAGATCGAGCTGACCGAAGCCGGGCTGATTTACTTCGAGCGATGCAAGCGCATCGTCGATGAGGCCCGGCTGGCGCACGAACAGTTGGGCGAGATGCTGGCCCAGCCCAGCGGCGTGCTACGCGCTTCGCTTCCGGTGGATTTCGCCGTGACCTATCTGGCGCCGCTGATCGCCGAGTTCGCCAGCCGCTATCCCGGCATCACCTTCGATTTCGACCTGACGGCGCGCCGGGTCGATCTGGTCAGCGAACCCTTCGATGTGGCAATCCGTATGGGCGAATCCGAGAATTCACAACTGATCGCACGCACATTGGCGACGCTCACGCCGTACCTGTACGCCTCGCCCGGCTACCTTGAGCGGTCAGGTGAGCCGGACAAGCCCGCAGAACTGGAACAGCATGAGTGCTTCAATATCCTGCGGGCGAGCACCTGGACACTGCACGCCGGCAAAAAAACCGCCAAGGTGTCGGTTGGCGGTCGCTTCTCTCTTAATAACGTTGGCATGCTCCGTCGCCTAGCTACGCTCGACCTTGGCATCATCCTCTTGCCCGAAGAAGCCGTTGCCGATGAACTGGCGAGCGGAAAGCTGCGGCGCATCATGCCGCAATGGCATGGCACGCCGCAGCCGGTCTATGCGATGACTGAAACCCGTCTGCTACCTGCAAAGACACAACGCTTCATCGAGTTTCTACGGGAACGCTTAGGGCGATGAGGATAGGGAGCAGCGCCGGGGAAGTGAACCCGGCGCCACGCGGTATCTTCAGATACCTGCCGTTTCGTCGCCGGATCAAGCCGCCGCTTTCAGCACCTGCACCTTGTCGGTGGCTTCCCAGCTGAATTCGGGTTCGCTGCGGCCAAAGTGGCCGTAGGCGGCGGACTTGGTGTAAATGGGACGCAGCAGATCCAGCATGTTGATGATGCCTTTGGGGCGCAGATCGAAGTGTTCGCGCACCAGGCGGGCGATTTGCTCGTCGGGGATCACACCCGTGCCCTCGGTGTAGACCGTGATGTTGATGGGCTCGGCCACGCCGATGGCGTAGCTGACCTGCACCTGGCACTGGCGCGCCAGGCCGGCGGCCACGATGTTCTTGGCCACATAGCGGGCGGCATAGGCGGCGGAACGGTCGACCTTGGAGGGATCCTTGCCGGAGAACGCGCCGCCGCCGTGCGGGCAGGCACCGCCGTAGGTATCCACAATGATCTTGCGCCCGGTCAGGCCGCAATCGCCCTGCGGGCCGCCGATGACGAACTTGCCCGTGGGGTTGATCAGAAACTTGGTCTTGTCGGTCAGCAGGCCGTCGGCGAACACCGGGCGGATGATGTGCTCAATCGCGGCGTCGCGAATATCGGCCTGGGAAATATCCGGGTGGTGCTGGGTGGACAGCACCACGGTATCGACCTCGGCGGGCTTGCCGTCCAGGTAGCGGAAGGTCACCTGCGACTTGGCATCCGGGCGCAGCCAGGGCAGACGGCCGTCCTTGCGCAGTTCGGCCTGGCGCTGCACGATGCGGTGCGCGTACCAGATGGGGGCGGGCATGAGATCCGGGGTTTCATCGCAAGCGTAGCCAAACATCAGGCCCTGGTCGCCCGCACCCTGATTGAGGATTTCTTCGGGGGTGCGATCCACACCCTGGGCGATATCGGGGGATTGCTTGTCGTAGGCCACCAGCACAGCGCAGCCCTTGTAGTCGATGCCGTAATCAGTGTTGTCGTAGCCGATGCGGCGGATGGTGTCGCGTGCCACCTGGATGTAATCGACATTGGCCTGCGAGGTGATTTCGCCGGCCAGCACCACCAGGCCGGTGTTGCACAGGGTTTCGGCGGCCACGCGGGAATGCGGGTCTTGTTCGAGCAAGGCGTCGAGGATGGCGTCGGAGATTTGATCGGCGACCTTGTCGGGATGGCCTTCGGAGACAGATTCGGAAGTAAAGAGAAAATCGTTGTTTGCCACAGCGATACGTCCTTATAGGCACCGGAATGCCCGGTGAGAGGTTGAACGAAACGCGTTGCACCTCTGGATGTATCGGGGCGCGACGCTTTAGCGGTTTTAGACCGCGCTTGAACCGGCGCGGGGATCGCTCCGCAAGTTGTCGGTTAACTCAGCGATCCCTTCGATTTTAAGCGAAAATACCCCGGGCCCGCACAAAATATCCCAGGCAACAGGGATATTGCCCCCATCACCCGAGATACCACCCAAGCCATGCTGTTGTTTCTTGTCCGTTCCTTGGCCCGCCTGCCGCTGTCCTGGCTGCAGGCGATCGGCCGCCTGTTGGGCCGGGCCGTGTATGCTTTCCCGGGCCGCTATCGCCAGCGCATCCAGGCCAATGCCCGGCGGGCAGGCTACGACGACCCCGCATTTTTCCGCCGAGCGGCGGCGCAGTCCGGGGCCATGATCGCCGAAATCCCCAAGGTGTGGTGGCGCACCCGCGACTGCCTGACGCACACCCGCAGCGACCAGGAAAGCATCGTGCAGGCCGCCCTGGCCGAAGGCCGGGGCGTGCTGTACCTGACCCCGCATCTGGGCTGCTTTGAAATCACCGCCCGGCACCTGACGCAATACGGCCCCCTGACGGTGATGTTCCGCCCATCGCGCAGCCCGCGTCTGGATCCCATCGTGGAATCCGCCCGCGACATGCACAATCTGCGGGCCGTGCCGGCCAACCGCCACGGGGTGCGCGCCTTTGTGCGCGCCCTGAAGCGCGGCGAGGCGGTCGGCATGCTGCCCGACCAGGTGCCGCGCGAAGGCGACGGCCTGTGGCTGCCTTTCTTCGGCGACTACGCCCTGACCATGACACTGGCCGCCCGCCTGGCCCTGCAAACGGGCGTGGCGGTCATTCTGACGGCGGGCGAACGCCTGCCCGCCGGCAAGGGATGGCGGATTCATTATCTGCGCCTGCCGGAGCCTTTGCCAGAAACACCGGAAGCGCTGGCGTTGGCGATCAACCAGGCGATGGAAGCGCTGATCCGGCGGTTTCCCGAGCAGTATCTATGGAGCTACAACCGCTACAAAGAACCGGATGATGCGCCGCCACACCCGAATGAAGGTATTGCGGGGTGATGTTTTGGCTTCTGGGCCGGCGTTTTGCTCGAATCCGCACAGCGCAAGGCATACAATGCGCGGATCATGGCATTCGATAAAAAACCATTGATCCGGGCGCTGCTGGGCTATTTTGGCCGCTGCCCCACGCCGACACGGCTGCGCTGGGGGCGCGTGCTGGGCTGGCTGGTGCCCCGTCTGCTGAAATCCCGCGCCCATATTGTGCGCGTCAACCTCGCCCAATGCTTTCCAGACCTGCCCCAGGATCAGCGCGACGCCCTGGCGCGACGCCATTTCCGACTGCTGGCGCAATCCTTCGTGGATCGGGGCCTATGCTGGTTCGGCAGCCCGCAGCGCATCCAGGATACCGTGCGGCTGCAGGGTGAACACCACCTGCAAACCCTGTTGGATCAGGGCCGCCGGATTGTGATGTTCGCCCCGCACTTCATCGCGCTGGATGCCGCCGCCACCCGCCTGACCCTGTTTCTGCGGGAATCCGCCACACTGTACACGCGCCAGAGCGACCCGGACGTGGACGAGATCGTGCGCCAGGGGCGCGGGCGCTTCAACCAAGTGCATCTGATCAGCCGCCACGACGGCGTGCGCGGCCTGATCCGCCAGCTGCGCCGGGGCATCCCGGTGTATTACCTGCCGGACATGGACTTCGGCCGCCAGGGCAGCGCCTTCGTGCCGTTTTTCGGGGTGCCCGCCGCCACCTTGCTGTCGGCGGCCCAGATCGCCGCCAGTTGGGATGCCGCCGTCGTACCCATCATCAGCCGGCTCGACCCGGACACCGGCCAATACAGCGTGCATATCGGCCCGCCGGTGACGGATTTCCCCGGCGCGGACGACCCGGTGGCCGCCACGGCGCGGCTCAATCGCCTGATCGAAGCCGAAGTCCGGCCCGACGCGGCCCAATACTACTGGGTGCACCGGCGCTTCAAGACCCGGCCCGAAGGCCAGCCGGGTTTCTACTGACCCAATACCTCCGACAGGCCACGACATGCTCTGGAACTTCACCAAAATGCACGGCGCAGGCAACGATTTCATCGTCCTGGACGGCGTGCGCCAGCCCATCGCCCTGACGCCCGCGCGCGTGCGGGCCTTGGCAGACCGCCATTTCGGCATCGGCGCCGATCAAATCCTGCTGGTCGAGGATCCGCTGGATCCAGCGGCCGATTTCCGCTATCGGATTTTCAATGCCGACGGCGGCGAAGTGCAGCACTGCGGCAATGGGGCGCGCTGCTTCGTGCGCTTCGTGCACGAACAGGGACTGTCGCGGCGCAACCCCTTGCGCGCCGAAATCTCCACCGGCCTGCTGTTGCTGCGGGAATCCGCCGATGGCCAGGTGGCCGTGGACATGGGCCGCACCGGGTTTACCCCCGCCGACCTGGACTTCGACGCCCAGGGGCTGGCCGCACGCACCGTGGGCGACGACACGCAATACGCCTTGGACATTGCCCCGCCCGGGAGCACAAGCCTCTGGTTCAGCATCGCGGCCATCTCCAACCCGCACGCCGTCATCCAGGTCGACCAGGTGGATCGCTATCCCGTGCGGCAGCTTGGCTCCGCCCTTGAAAGCCATCCCCGTTTTCACCAGCGGGTCAACGTCGGCTTCATGCAGGTGCTGGATCGGCATGCCATCCGCCTGCGCGTCTACGAGCGCGGGGCGGGCGAAACCCTGGCCTGCGGCACTGGCGCCTGCGCCGCCGCCCTGGCCGGCATCCGCCAGGGCCTGCTGGACAGCCCCGTGCAAGTCCACACCCGCGGCGGGATCCTGCAAATCCAGTGGGACGGCCAATCCCTGACCATGCAAGGCCCGGCCGTCACCGTCTTCCGGGGCCAGGTCGACATCGACGCCCTGACCGCCCACCTGCCGGATCATGTCTCGTCCCCTGGATGACCGCTTTGCTTTCCCGGCCCGATTGCCTATAGACTAGATCGTCTTGCCCAGAAGGAACCCTATCGTGACCCAGGATGTGATCAGCGCCCAGGCCGTGGCTGATTTTCTCAGCCGGAACCCGCAATTCTTCGACGACCACGCCGATGTGTTCGCCACCCTCAGTGTGCCCCACCCCCATCAGGGCCGGGCGATCTCGCTGGGGGAACGGCAGGTCATGACACTGCGCAGCCGGGTCAAAGAACACGAGCAGCGCCTGATGCAGCTGCTGCAGCACGCCGGCGGCAATGCGCGCATCAGCCAGACCTTGATGCGCTGGTGCGCCCGGATGCTGGCCGAGCCCGACGCCTTGCAGATCCCCGCGCACATCGTCCGCAGCCTGGAAGAACAGTTCGGCCTGGACGCGGTCGCCCTGCGGGTCTGGGGCCTGGATGCGCTGCAAGACAGCGCCTTCGCCCAGGACATCACGCCCGAAATCCGCCAGTACGCGGCGGCGCTGGCGCAGCCATACTGCGGCCCGCTGAAAGGCCAAGAGGCCGCCGCCTGGCTGGCCGCCGAGCCCCTGTCCCTGGCCATCCTGCCGCTGCGCACGCTGCACGGCTCGGATCCCATCGGCCTGCTGGTGCTGGGGTCGGGCGACGCGCAGCGCTATACCAGCGAGATGGCCACCGATTTCCTGACCCAGATCGCCGACTTGGCCGGGTCTGCCCTGGGGCGCCTGAGCCACCACGCCCCCCAGGCGGCCTGAACCCGCCCCCCATGTCGGCCGACGATTCCCAACGCATCGAACGCTGGTTGGCCGAACTGCGCACCCAGCAGCGCTATTCGGCCCACACCATCGACGCGTACCGGCACGACCTGCACGCCCTGCGGGCCTGCTTCGCCGACACCCCGCTGGACACCCTGCAAGAACACCACATCCGCCAGGCCGTCGGCCGCCTGCATGCGCAAGGCCTGCAGGCGCGCAGCCTGGCGCGCAGCCTGTCGGCCTGGCGCAGCTATTTCGCCTGGCGCGCCCAGGACGCCAGCCTGGCGCGCAATCCCACCCAGGGAGTGCGCGCGCCGCGCCTGCCGCGCAGCCTGCCCAAGGCTCTGTCGGTGGATCAGGCCCAGGCCCTGCTGAACCGCAGCCAATTGCCCCCCGCGCAAACCCCGGTGGAAAAACGCGACATGGCCATGTTCGAGCTGCTGTACGCCTGCGGCCTGCGCCTGTCGGAACTGGTCGGCCTGGATCACCGGCCGCTGCGCCTGGGCGATTATGCCTCCCACAGTTGGATCGACCTGGACGAGAACGAGGTCATCGTGCGCGGCAAGGGCGGCAAGACCCGCGCCGTGCCCCTGGGTCAGCCCGCCCGCCAGGCGGTGCAAGCCTGGTTGGCGGCGCGCCCTGTGTTCGTGCCCGCCCAAGCGGATGCCGACACCCAGGCCGCCTTGTTCCTGGGCGTCCGGCGGCACCAGCGTATTACCCCCCGCGTGGTGCAATTACAGCTGCAGGCCCTGGCCCGGGCTGCCGGGCTGCCGCTGCACGTGCATCCCCACAGCCTGCGGCACAGCTTCGCCAGCCACCTGCTGCAATCCGCCCAGGATCTGCGCGCCGTGCAAGAACTGCTGGGACACGCCAATATCTCGACCACACAGATTTACACCCGGCTGGACTTCCAGCATCTGGCCGCCAGCTACGATCAGGCCCACCCCCGGGCCAAGCGCAAGAAAAATTCGCCCTGAGCTGGTGCGCCAGACACCGCTGTCTCCCGGGCGATCCAGCTGAACAGGTGGTTGCCACCCTGCAAAGGGCGACCAGGCTAAGAATGACTACGCCTACGCCGAGGAGAGGTTGCACTTATGCCGCACGGCGGCGGCACATCTTAATCCTTGAACACGTCATCCAAGACCTGGGCATCGACAAAATTCAATGACCAGGCTTCCAACTGTGCGCTGTTGGCCGAACGGATTTTTTCATGGATGTCGTCGGCTTGTGCGCCAAAGCGGCGTTCGATCTGGCGCAGCAGCAAATTGGCCTGGCCTTGCTCAATGCCCATCTTCAGCCCTTGCTGGGTATACACCCGCTCGGCAATCGTCACGTAGCTCATTTCATGCTCCTGTTCCAGCTGCCGGGCAGCTTGCAAGTAATCGGTTTCCAGATCGGTAGGCAGGCGAATCACCCATTCCACCAGGCGCACCAGTTGACCAATTCGATTCCGATCGTAGCCATAGCCGTACAAGCGGCGTACCAAATCGATCAAAGGCCGCAACCGCGTGGACTTGTCCGGGTGGCGGGATGCCTGGATTTGCGCCATCACAAACACCGCGAACGGGTTGTGCGGGGCCAGGGCGTCCAAGTCGTCCAGCCGATTGGCCCATTGCCTTAATTCTACAACCGGAAAGACGAATTCGGTCTTTTGCGACAGGTACTTATCCCGGTGAACCAGCTGCGTGACCGGCACCTGCCCAGCGCCGGGCTGGTCGATCAGTATGCCCAGGCTGTAGATGGGCGGCGGGGTCGTCAGACCCTGTCGGCGCATTTCACGGATCTGCAACAGCGTGTGGTACTGGAAGACGCGCCAGGAAAACGCTCGAAAATCCGCCTCGGTGGCCAGCCGTCCCTGGACTTCCAGATGCACCTGCAAGTACGCGGGATGCCCGGACAATAGCCGTACCTTGACCAGTTTGTCCACCATTTTGCGGCCTTTGGATGGAACCGCCGCATGTCGGATGGCCTGCAATTCCTTATCCAGGAACCCAATCGGGGCTGCCCAATCGACCAGCGCGTATAACTGTCAACGCCGACTGAAAACTGACCCACTTTCGTCGGAATCGTCGGAGTAAATCTGACCCACCCCGGCGTCCAAAAACTTAGTTCCTTACCTTGATATTTCCTGCTTTGCGCTTGTCCTTGAGTCGGTAGCTTTCCCCGGCAATCTGCACGATGTGAGCGTGGTGCAGCAACCGGTCAAGCAAGGCGGCGGTGAGCGTTTGATCTTCGGCAAAGCATGAGGACCATTGGCTGAACGGCAGATTGCTGGTGACGATGATGCTGGTGCGCTCATAGCGCTGCGCCACCACGTTGAAGAACAGGTTTGCTTCCTCTCGTCCGAACGGCAAATAGCCAATCTCGTCGATGACCAGTAATCGTGGCCCCAGGACTGCGCGATTGAAATACTGTTGGAGCCGATCTTGTTTATGGGCGGTGGCCAACTGCATCATCAGCTCGGCGGCGCTCAGGAAGCGGGTTTTGATGCCCGCCATGACGGCACGGTAGGCCAGTGCCTGCGCCAGGTGGCTCTTGCCCACCCCGCTGGGGCCGAGGAACACGACGTTCTCTGCGCGTTCGATAAACGTCAATGCTGCCAGTTCTTGAATCTGACTCCGGGGAGCACCACTTGCGAAGGCGAAATCATAGTCCTCAATGGTCTTGACCGAAGGCAGCGTGGCAGCCTTCATCAATGCCGCGCGCTGGCGCTCGATACGCGCATCGTTCTCCACCTTCAGCAGACGCTCCAGGAAGTCGCTATGGCTGGCGTCCTCGCGGGCGCACTGCTGGGCGATGGCGGGCCATTCACTGCTGATTCTGCCCAGCTTCAGCACATCACACAGTTGTTCGATCCGATTGTGTTGAAGGTTCACGCCCGCACCTCCAGCAGCTCGTTATAGACCGATAGCGGGTGCTGGAAACTCTCCAGCGGCAACGGCCGCTGA
>NZ_JBLGTV010000010.1:0-120998 GCF_047468865.1 Castellaniella hirudinis | reverse complement strand
AGGGCCAGGGCCTGCGGGAAGTACAGTTCCAGCGCCAGCTTCCAGGGGCTGTCGTGGTCGTCGGCAGTGGAAGGGTGAGAGGGCGAGCGTTTGGACATGACGGGCATCCGGGGGCGTGGATGCCTCATTATTCCGGGGATCATCCGGCCCCAGGGGGGCAAGAGGACAGAAAGGGCATGCCCGGACCGTGGCAAGGCAACGACGATCCATGGCAAGGCGAAGACCGGGTAAAGAGACAAGGCAAAAGGACGTGGGCCTCGTTTCCGCCCGGGCAGCAGGCCGTTGAGCTGTCGCACACAGCAGGCGCCGGGCGGGCCGTGTGCGCAAGCGGGGGATGGCGGGGCGGGATTATGGCTGATGGGCCAATGCCTGGTTCAGGGCGTGCAGGCGCTGGGGGGTGCCGACGTCGATCCAGCGGCCTGGATGGCGGGTGCCTTGGACGGCGCGCCGGGCCATGGCGCGACGCAGCAAGGGGGCCAGGGGGGCGGGAAGGTCGGGGGCGATCCGGGCGAACAGGCTGGGGCGGTACAGGCCGATGCCGGCGAAGGTCAGGCGGCTGGGTGCCGGGGGGGGCGCGGGCTGCGGGGGCAGGTCGGCTGCCACGCGGCCGTCCGGGTGCAGGGTGAAGTCCCCTGCCGGGTGCTGGGGCGGGTTGTCGACCAGCAGCAGGTGGGCCTGGCTGCGGGGGGACAGTTGGTCGGCCCATTGCCGGGCCTGGGCGGGATCCCAGTCGCACCAGATGTCGCCGTTGATGACCAGAAAGGGCTGGTTCTGGAAAAAGGGCAGGGCGCGCGCGATGCCGCCGGCGGTCTCCAGGGCCTGGGGTTCGGCGGAGTAATGCAGGTGCACGCCCCAGGGGCTGCCGTCGCCCAGGGCGGCTTCGATCTGTTCGCCCAGCCAGGCGTGGTTGATCAGGATGTGCTGGAAACCGGCCCGGGCCAGGGCCTGCAGGTGCCAGGCGATCAGGGGCCGGCCGCCGACGGGCAAGAGGGGCTTGGGGCAGTGGTCGGTCAGGGGGCGCATGCGTTCGCCGCGCCCCGCGGCCAGGATCATGGCGCGCATCAGAAGGAATAGCCGTCTTGCTTGACTGTGCCTTCGGCTTGTTCCAGCAGGCGCAGCAGGGGGTGTAATGCGTGGTAGCGGCCGGCCACCTGGTCGATGTAGGCCCGCACGCGGGGGATGTGATCCAGGTAGTGGGGCTTGGCGTCGCGCAGGGCCAGCCGGGCGAAGACGCCCAGGATGCGCAGGTTGCGCTGCAGTCCCATCCATTCGTATTGGGTGTGGAATTCGCTGAAGTCCGTGGGGACGGGCAGGCCGGCCGTGCGGGCGTATTCCCAATAGCGGATGGCCCAGTCCAGCTGCTGGCTTTCTTCCCAGGGGGTGCGGGCGTCCATGACCAGCGAGGCGATGTCGTAGCTGATGGGCCCGAGCACGGCGTCCTGGAAGTCGATGATGCCGGGCGTGAAGTCGGGCGCGCCGGGGCCGATCATGAGGTTGGGCGAATGGTAGTCGCGGTGCACGAAGACCTGGGGCTGCGCCGCGGCCTGGCCGGCCAGCAGGCCGAAGATCCGGGTCAGCAAGGCTTGGGCGTCGGCATCCGGGGTGTGGCCCAGGTGGGCCTGCAGATACCATTGCGGAAACAGGGACAGTTCTTGCAAGAGCCGGCTGGCATCGTATACGGGCAGGTCGTCGGTGTTGCAGTGCTGCAGGCGCACCAGCGCCCGCAAGGCCCCCCGCATGTGCTGCTGCCAGGTGGCGTCGTCCTGGGTGGCGCCCGCCTGGATGGCCTGGTAGAAGGTCTGGCGGCCCAGGTCGGTCAGCAGCAGGAAGCCCTGGGACAGATCCTGAGCCAGGATGCCGGGCACCCGCAGCCCGCCGGCGGCCAGTCGCGCCGCGACCTGGATGAACGGCGTGCAGTCTTCGTGCGGGGGCGGGGCGTCCATGACGACCACGGGGCCGTGACTGGCCTGCAGGCGGAAATAGCGCCGGAAGCTGGCATCGCCGGAAACCGGGGCCAGGCTGTCGATTCGCAGGCCCAGTGCCGGGTCTTGCTGGCCCAGCCAGAGATGCAGCGCCTTCAGGCGGGGGTCGGAATCAATCGAGGGGGTCATGAGAGGGTTTTCACCATGAAATCAGCGGATCGCACGCCCAAGGCGCGGCTTCTTTATAATACTGGGTCGCTGGTCTTCTGTGGTGCGCGAGGCAGCGGTTTCTTTCATCCTCTCTTTTAAGGCCCGGTTTACGTGCATTGGATCAGCCGCATCGTCCTCGTCAGTGTGTTCATGTCCGCGCCCGCCCTGGCCGACCAGCCGATGGCGCCGGCGGGCGAATTGCGCATGGTGGGCAGCCTGCGCCTGCACAGCGTGCCCCGGGACGACGATCTGCCCGCCTTCCTGATCGGCGACGACATCAGCCGCGATGCGCAGGGGCGCGTCAGCCTGCGGGGCAATGCCCAGGTGCGGCGCCTGGATGGCGTGGTCAAGGGCGACCGCATCGACTACCTCCCGGGCACCGGCGACATCGAGGTCGCCGGTCATGGTCTGCTGATGCGCGATGGCAGCATCGTCAAGGGCCCCCGCCTGCGCTACAACACGGGCACCAGCCGGGGGGCCGTCGAAGCCCCTGAATTCTGGCTCGGGGCCTCGGCGGGCCAGGGGCGGGCGGCATATGCCGATCTCCTCGATCGCCGGCACATGCGTCTGGACGACGTCCGCTACACCGGCTGGAACGGGCCAGACCCCGCCTGGCACATTGATGCCAGCCAGGTGGACTTGTACCTGGACGAAAACGAAGGCGTGGCGCGCCACGGGGTGCTGCGCTTCAAGGGCGTGCCCATCCTGTATTCGCCCTACCTCAGCTTTCCGCTGGGCCGGGATCGCAAAAGCGGTTTCCTGCTGCCCACTTATGGCACGTCCAGCAACGCCGGGATCGAGCTGACCACCCCGTATTACCTCAATCTGGCGCCCAATTACGATGCCACCCTGTCGCCCCGCTTCATGAGCAAGCGCGGGGTGCTGCTGGGGGCTGAATTCCGTCACCTGGGGCAGCGTTCGCACTCCGAGCTGTTCGGCGCCTACATCATGCGCGACCGCCAGACCGGCGACAAGCGCTGGCTGTATTCGGTGCAGCATACCCAGAATCTGGGCGGCGGGTTCCAGGCCTACCTGGATGCGCGCAAGGTGTCCGACGATAATTATTTTCGGGATTTTTCGTCGTTTGGCATGACCGACGCGGCCATTACCTACATGCCCAGCCAGGCGCTGCTGACCTGGTCCGGCGGCCCCCACCTGAGCGCATCGCTGCAGTTCTATACCTACCAGACGCTGCAGGATGCCACCGGCACGTTTCTCGCCCCACCCTACAACAAGCTGCCCGAGCTCCACGTCCGGGCGCAGCACTACAACTGGAACGGCTTCGACGTGGTGTCCGACAACACCGCCACCCGTTTCATGGCCCCCATCTACCAGGGGGACGCCTTTCCCGCCGAGGCCAACCGCCGATTGATGCCCAATGGCCTGCGCATGACCTCCTACACGTCGGTGGCGCGGCCCTTCGTCTGGCCGGGGGCCTACATCACGCCGAAGGTCGGCCTGCACCTCAGCCAATACCAGACGGATTGGTTCTACGACAGCATCCAGGGCCTGCCGCCCGAACTCCTGGGCCAGCCCGACAGCCAGTCGCGCGTCCTGCCCATTTCCTCGTTGGATGCGGGGCTGACCTTCGAGCGCCAGGCCTCGCTGTTCGGCAACGCGGCGATCCAGACGCTGGAACCCCGCCTGTACTACCTGTATGTGCCCTACCGGGATCAGTCCGGCCTGCCGGTGTTCGACACGGGCATGGCCACGTTCAGCTACCAGCAGGCCTTCGATGAAAACATCTTCAGCGGCGGCTGGGACCGCATCGCCAATGCCAACCAGCTGACCGCGGGCTTGACGACGCGCTGGCTGGATGCCGATACCGGCTTCGAGCGCGTGTCCCTGTCCGTGGCCCAGCGGTTTTATTTCGACGACCAGAAGGTCACCCTGCCCAGCCAGACGGCCCGCAAGGCGTCCGAGTCCGATTATCTGCTGGGGGCACATGCCGCCCTGACGGACAAGTTTTCCGTGTATTTCGATGGCCAGTTCGACCATGAGACCAGCAAGCGCAACCGGATCAGCGCCGGGATGCGCTGGGCGCCCAAGCGCCTGGCCACCATGGCCCTGGCCTATCGCTACGAGCGCGATCCCAACCTGTACACCGACCCCTATCGCATCCTGCCGCCCGATGCCGCGCTGCAGTCGCACGAACAAATCAGCTTCAGCACGCAGTGGCCGCTGTCGGCCCGTTGGTTCGGGGTGGGCCGCTACGATTATTCCCTGGCCGAAAAACGCAATACCCAGTCCATTGTGGGGCTGGAATATCGGGGCGAGGGCGGATGGGCCGCGCGCACCGTGCTGCAGCGCTATGCCGTGTCCTCCGAGAAAACCAATACCGCATTGTTTCTGCAGCTGGAACTCACCGGCCTGGGGGCCTTGGGTACCGATCCCATGTCTTTGTTGTCCGAACGCATTACGGGGTATCAGTCTGTGAATACTCCGGTGTCCGATAAAACTGTCTTCGAGAGGTATGAATGATGTCTGGCTTGCGTCCTCCCGCTGGCACGGTGCTCCTGGCGTTGATGCTGGGCAGTGGCGTCCTGGCCTCCCCCGTGCTGGCGGCGGGTAAAACCCCGGCGCGCCAGGCGGCGCCCGCCCAGCAGTTCGTCGACGGCATCGCCGCCGTGGTCGACCACCATGTCATTACCCTGGGGCAACTGGACGAAAAAACCGTTACCGTGCGCCGGCAGATGCAGCAGCAACGCATCCCGGTGCCGGATGACGCAGTGTTGCGGCACCAGGTGCTGCAGCAGATGATCAACACCGCGCTGCAGGATCAGGAAGCCCAGCGGGTGGGTATCCAGGTGTCCGATGCGCAGGTGGCCCAGGCGGTTCAGTCCATCGCCCAGCGCAACCGCCTGACGGTCGATCAGCTGCGCAAGGAAATCCTGGGCAGCGGCATGGACTGGGGCCAATACCAGGACGAACTGCGCGCGCAGATCCAGGACGACATGCTGCGCCAACGCTTTGTCGAAGATCGCATCAGCATCAGCGACGACGACATCGACGCCTTCCTGCAATCCCAGGGGGATCAACTGCCGCCGCCGCAAATGGCCCCCGAGCCCGAACCCGCGCCCGCGCCGGTTCCCACGGGGCCCGAACTCGTCGAACTGGCCCAGATCCTGATCGAAGTGCCCGATTACGCGGCGGATTCCGTGGTGGCCGAGAAACGCCAAGAAGCCGAGGCCCTGTTGCGCAAGCTGAAATCCGGCGCCGACTTTGCCGGGGTGGCCGCGGCGTCTTCCAACGGCCCCCAGGCCTTGCAAGGGGGCGATATGGGCATACGCCCCCTGAAAGACTGGCCTGATCTTTTCGTCCAGGCCATCTCCAGCACCCCGGCTGGCGGATTGAGCGGCGTGATCCAGAGCGGGCGGGGTTTCCACATCCTGAAAGTGCTGCGGCGCGGCTACGCCCAGCGCCCAGCGCCCAAGCAGGCGGCCGCCGCTCAGCCCGCGCCGCGTCCCCAGGCCCAGCAGCAGCCCGCCGGCCCCATGATGGTCACCCAGACCCACGCCCGGCACATTCTGATCAAGACCAATAAGGTCGTGGACGACGACAAGGCGCGCGGCACCCTGGAGGGCCTGCGCCAGCGGATCGAGCACGGCGAATCCTTCGCCGAACTGGCCAAGCGTTATTCGCAGGATGCCTCCGCCCAGAAAGGCGGCGACCTCGGCTGGCTGAACCCCGGCGAAACCGTTCCGGCCTTCGAACAGGCCATGAACGGCCTGCAGGACGGCCAGGTCAGCCAACCGGTCAAGTCGCCCTTCGGCTGGCACCTGATCCAGGTCGAGGAACGCCGCAGCAAGAATATGGAAAATGAATTCCGCCGCATGCAGGCGCGCCACGAACTCATGCAGCGGCGCATCGGCCCCGCCTACGAAGACTGGCTGGATCAGCTGCGCAGTCAGGCCTACATCGACAACCGCCTGGACGACACCCGCAGCGGGCAGCCGTAAATCATATGGCACACCAGGCACGCAAGCGCTTCGGCCAGCACTTCCTGAGCGATGAATCCGTGGTGGATGCCATCGTGCGGGCCATCGACCCCCAGGCCGATGACTGCGTGGTCGAAATCGGCCCCGGGTTGTCGGCCCTGACGGCGCCCCTGCTGGACCGGCTGCCGCACCTGACCGCCGTCGAGATCGACCGCGACCTGGCCCAGCGCTTGCGCCAGGCCTGGCCCGCCCAGCGCCTGACGGTCGTGCAGGCCGATGCCCTGAAGGTGGATTTCTCCAGCCTGCTGCCTGCGGGGCACCGCCCGCTGCGGGTGGTTGGGAACCTGCCCTACAATATTTCCACCCCGCTGCTGTTTCATCTGGCGCGGTGGGCCGAACTGGTGCAGGATCAGCATTTCATGTTGCAGCGCGAAGTCATCGACCGCATGGTGGCGCGCCCGGGCGACAGCCAGTACGGGCGGCTGTCCGTCATGTTGCAGATGCGCTATCGGATGACGCACTTGTTCGATGTGCCGCCCGAATCCTTCGATCCGCCCCCCAGGGTGATGTCGGCTATCGTGCGCATGCGGCCGCTGCCGGCGGCGCAGTGCCGGTTGCCGGTGGACGCGGCGGTATTCGACCAACTGGTGTCGCGGGTGTTCGAGCACCGCCGCAAGATGATTCGCGGCAGCCTGGGCGATTGGGCGAAGGGGCTGGATTGGGATGCGCTGGGGGTGTCTCCCACGGCGCGCCCCCAGGAACTGACCGGGGATCAGCTCATGGACATGGCCGATGCGGTCAGTCTTCGCGGCCGCTGCGCTGGATGAGTTCTACCTTGTAGCCGTCGGGATCCTCGACGAAGGCGATCACCGTGGTGCCGTGTTTCATGGGGCCGGCTTCGCGTACCACCAGGCCGCCCCGGGCTTTGATCGTGGCGCAGGTGTCGTAGGCGTCTTCGACCTCGATGGCGATGTGGCCGTAGCCGTTGCCCAGGTCGTAGCGGTCGGTGTCCCAGTTATGGGTGAGTTCAAGCACCGCCCCGTCGGCTTCGTCCTGGTAGCCGACAAAGGCCAGGGTGAACCGGCCTTCGGGGTAGTCTTTGCGCCGCAGCAGCCGCATGCCCAGGATATCCGTGTAGAACATCAAGGATCGATCCAGGTTGCCGACGCGCAGCATGGTGTGTAGGAGTCGCATGGTGTGTTTCCGATGATCTGTGAGACAAGCCCATGATACGCAGGTTTTGGCAAAAAAAGCGAAACCGGCGGTGCCCGGGGTCTCCGCGCACCACATAGACCGCGCTCACCCTGGTGGCCGCGATCACGTTCTTCATCGCCAGGGTGGGGGTCATCATCGCGGTGCCATGGGTGGCGCCGGCGGGCTCAGAACAGGGGCAGGGTAGCGGGGTGGTGCTGCTTCAGGGTGTCGCGGGCCTGCTCGTAGCCGGGGCACAGGCGGGCCACTTCCCGCCAGAAGGCGGGGCCGTGGTTCATTTCTTTCAGGTGGGCCACTTCGTGGGCGATGACGTAGTCGATCAGGCCGGGCGGCAGGTGGATCAGGCGCCAGTTCAGGCGGATGCGGCGCTGGGCCGAACACGACCCCCAGCGGCCCTGGGCGCCGGATAGGCCCCAGCCGGTGATTTTCTGGCCGGCCAGATCCAGGTAGTGCCGCAAGCGAGGCTGGAACACAAGGCCGGCCTGGGCTTGCAGCCAAGCCTGGGCCAGATCCTGGATGCGGGCGCCGTCGGCCTGATCCGGCAGCGGCAGCACCAGGCGCTGGCGGGTTTGAGGGCGCCGGGCATCGCCCTCGAAGCGGGTGGCGCCGCCGCTGTCCAGGGCTAGCTGGATCATCACGCCCAGATAGGGGATCTGCCCGCCGGGGCGCCACTGGCTTGCCTGCAGAGCCAACAGGCGCAGGCGCGCTTGCTGGATAGCCTGTTTTTCTTGTATCCAGCGGGCTTTTTCCCGGATCAGATCTTCAATTTGTCCGCGGGTCGCCCAGGTGGGCGCCTGGACGTGCAGCTGGGCATCTCGCAGGGTCAGGCCGATGGTCTTGCGCCGGGAACGCCGCAGGCTGTATTCCGGCAGCGGGGCCGCGCCGGGTTTTGCGTGGCCAGGCGTCTGTTCGGCGGCAAAGGGTCGGGCTCGCCGCGGCGTTTTCGGGGACGGGACGGCGGGCTGAAACAAATCCAGCTGCTGTGGGCAGGGCCGGTCGGTCATTGCGCGGGCGAGGGCTCAGGGCTGGCCGGTGGCCGATGGGGGCTGCTTGGCGTAGCGCTCGGGGTTCAACTGCCGCATTTCGGCTTCGATCCAGTCGCGCACGGCATTGTTCAGGGTCACCGAGTTGTATTGGGTGGGATCCAATGGCGGGCCATAGGACACGGTGACCAGGCCGGGCGTCTTGATGAAGGCGTTGCGCGGCCAGCGTTCGCCGGCATTGTGGGCCACGGGGATCACGGGGACGCCGGTCTTGCAGGCCAGCATCGTGCCGCCCTGCTTGTAGCGCCCGGTTTCGCCGGGGGCTACCCGGGTGCCTTCGGGAAAAAGCACGGGCCAGCGGCCTTCTTGCAGGCGCTGGCTGCCGATGCGCACGACCTGCTCGAAGGCTTCGCGGCCTTTGGCGCGGTCGATGGGGATCATGCTGAGTAGGGCCAGGCTCCAGCCGAAGAAGGGCACATGATGCAGTTCTTTTTTGTATACGAACACGACGTCGCGCGGCAGTTTGACGGCGAAATACAGGGTCTCCCAGGCGGACTGGTGCTTGGACAGAATGATGGCGGGCCCATTGGGCAGATGTTCGGTGCCGCGCGCCTGGTAGCGGATGCCCAGTATCCAGCGGGCGCCCCACAGGGCCAGGGCCGGCCAGCCCAGGGTCAGGCGGTAGCGCCAGGCCAGGGGCAGGGGGGCCCACAGCACGCAGCAGAAGGCATAGGGGATGATGGTCACGGTCAAGAAGACCATGTAGAGGGCGGAGCGCAAAAAGGTCATGGGGCGGCTTTCAAGAGGGCGTCGACGACGGCGGCCAGGTCGTCGCAGACGACCGTGCCGGCGGGCAGTTCTCCGCAGGTGCCGGAGGTTTCCCAGGTTTTGCGGCCTTTGCCCGTCAGCACCAGCCAGGGGCTGCAGCCCACGCTGGCGCCGGCCTGCAGGTCGCGCAGGCTGTCTCCCACCAGGGGGATGCCTTCCAGGCGGACGTCCAGGCGTCTGGCGATGTCCAACAGCATGCCGGGCTTGGGCTTGCGGCAGTCGCATTGCGCGCCGGGCCCGTGGGGGCAGAAAAAGATGGCGTCGATGCGCCCGCCCACCTCGCTGGCCGCTTGGCGCATGCGCTGATGGATGTCCCCCAGGGTTTCCATGGTGAACAGGCCGCGCGCCAGCCCGGACTGGTTGCTGGCCACGACCACGCGCCAACCGGCCTGGCTCAGGCGGCCGATGGCCTCCAGGCTGCCGGGGATGGGCACCCATTCGTCGGGCGATTTGATGTAGGCGTCGCTGTCTTCGTTGATAACGCCGTCGCGGTCCAGGATGATGAGTTTCACTGCGCCAGCCTGGAGAGATCGGCCACCTGGTTCATCAACTGGTGCAGCGATTGCAGCAGGGCCAGGCGATTGGTGCGGGTGGCGGGGTCGTCGGCCATGACCATGACCTCGGTGAAGAACGTATCCACGGCGGCGCGGGCCTGGGCCAGAATGGCCAGGCTGTGGGTGAAGTCGCCTGCCTGCAGGGCGGCCTGCGCCTGGGGCGCCAGTTGGGTGATGGCCTGGGCCAGTTGGCGTTCGGCGGGTTCGGCCAGCAGCGCCAGATCGAATGCCGGCAGGGTCTGGTCGGCCTTTTTCAGCAAGTTGCTGACGCGCTTGTTGGCGGCGGCCAGGGACTCCGCTTCGGGCAGGCGGGAGAATTCCTGGCAGGCCTGAACCCGGGCGGCCACTTGGTGCAGCGGTGGGCGCAGGGCCAGCACCGCGTCGATGGCCGCCCGCTCGTATTGCCCCGCCAATTGGTGGCGGTAGCGCTCGAAGATGAAGTCCTGGACTTGCGCCTGCGTGTCCTTGGCCAGGGATCCGGCCGGGAAGTTGGATTCTGCCTGGGCCAGCAGCGCGCCGAGATTGGCGGGGCTGTCCTGGCTGGCCTGCAGCCAGCCGCCGGCCGTCAATTGCTCGTAGGCGCTGATCAGGCCCAGGGCGGCCCGGCGCAGGCCGTAGGGGTCGCGTTCGCCGGTGGGGGCCAGGCCGATGCCCCAGATGCCCATCAGGGTTTCGGCGCGCTCGGCCATGAACAGGATGGCGGCCGTCAGGGTGTCGTCGGCGACGGGTTCGTCGAGGCGGATGCGGTATTGGTCGCGCAGGGCGCGCACCACGTCCGCGGGATAGCCGTCGTGCTGGGCATAGTAGGCCCCCATGATCCCTTGCAGCTCGGGGAATTCGCCCACCATCTGGGTGCCCAGGTCGGCGTGGGCCAGCATGCCCGCCTGGGCGGCCGTCTTGGCGTCGCCCCCCAGCAGGGGGGCCAGCCAGCGGGCCATCTTGCGCACGCGCTCGGTGCGCTGCAACTGGGTGCCCAGCTTGTTGTGATAGATGCTGTTGCTCAGGTCGGCCACGCGGTCGGCCAGCGGCGTCTTCAGGTCGGCCTGGTAGAAGAACTGTGCGTCCGCCAGGCGCGGGCGCACCACCCGCTGGTTGCCTTCGATGATCTGGCGGGGATCGTCGGGCTGCATATTGCTGACGATCAGGAAACGGTGCGTCAGGCGGCGGCTGGCCGGATCGAACAGGGGGAAGTATTTTTGGTTCAGCCGCATGGTCAGGATCAGGCATTCCGGCGGCACGGACAGGAATCCGGTGTCGAACTGCCCCACGTAGACCGTGGGCCATTCGACCAGGGCCGTGACCTCGTCCAGCAGGGCCTGGGTTTCGGGGTCGTGCCCGATCGTGGCCTGCAGGCCGTCGGCGGCATCGGCCAACTGCTGTGCAATGCGCGCGCGGCGCTGCTGGAAACTGGGCACGACATAGCCCTGTGCGCCCAGCACGCCGGCCCAGTCGTCGGCCGACGGGATGGACAGGGGCGCGGGGCACAGGAAGCGGTGGCCGCGGGTGAGGCGATCCGCCCGCAGGCCCAGCACCTGCACCGGCACCACGCGTTCGCCCCACAAAGCCAGCAGGTGGTGGGCGGGGCGCACGAATTTGACGCTGGTGCGGCCATCGGCCAGCTGATACTGCATGACCTTGGGGATGGGCAGGTGGGTCACGGCGTAGTCCAGGGCCTGCTGCAGGCCGTCGGCCAGGGCGGCGCCCGCCGCCGTGCCTTCGGCGTACAGCACGGTCTGCTTGCCGTCGTCCCGCCGGGAGAGATCCGCGGGCCGCAGGTGCGCCAGGCCTTTGGCCTGCAGTTTTTTCAGCAGCGCGGGGGTGGCGTTGCCGTCGGCGTCCAGCCCGATGCCGGCCGGCATGAGTTTTTCGGTATAGGGCTGGTCGGGAGCCTGATCCAGCACGGCGCTGAAATGCACCGCCAGCCGGCGCGGGGTCGCGTACACCGTATGCGCGCAGCCCTTGGCCAGCAGGTGCTGTTTGTCGAGCATCTGCCGGATGCCGTCGGCAAAGGCTTCACCCAGGGCCGGCAGGGCCTTGGGGGGCAGTTCTTCGGTCAGGAGTTCGACCAGCAGGGCTTGCGTGCTCATGCCTGGGCCTCCAGCATGGGAAAGCCGAGCTTTTCGCGTGAATCGTAATAAGCCTGGGCGACCGCGCGCGACAGGTTGCGGATGCGGCCGATGTAGGTGGCGCGTTCGGTGACGCTGATGGCGCCTCGGGCATCTAGCAGGTTGAAGGCGTGGGCCGCCTTCAGGGTGGCTTCGTAGGCGGGCAGGGCCAGGGGCACGTCGATCAGCCGCTTGGCTTCGGCCTCGTAGTCGTTGAAATGGGTCAGCAGCATGGGGGTGGCAGCGTATTCGAAGTTATAGGTGGACTGTTCGACCTCGTTCTGGTGGAACACGTCGCGGTAGTGAACCGTCCGGCCATCGGGGGCCTGTGTCCAGACCAGGTCGTAGACCGATTCGACCCCCTGAAGGTACATGGCCAGGCGTTCCAGGCCGTAGGTGATTTCGCCCATGGTGGGGTTGCAGTCCAGCCCGCCGACCTGCTGGAAATATGTGAACTGCGTGACTTCCATGCCGTTGAGCCAGACCTCCCAGCCCAGGCCCCAGGCGCCCAGAGTGGGGTTTTCCCAGTCGTCCTCGACAAAGCGGATGTCGTGTTGCATGGGGTCGATTCCCAGGGCTTTCAGCGAGCCAATGTACAGATCCAGGATGTCGGGCGGGGCGGGCTTGAGCACCACCTGGAACTGGTAATAGTGCTGCAGGCGGTTGGGGTTGTCGCCATAGCGCCCGTCCTTGGGGCGGCGCGAGGGCTGCACATACGCTGCGCGCCAGGGCTCGGGGCCGATGGCGCGCAGAAACGTGGCCGTGTGGGATGTGCCGGCCCCGACCTCCATGTCGTAGGGCTGCAGCAGGGTGCAGCCCTGGCGGTCCCAGTATTGCTGGAGCGATAAAATAAGCTGTTGGAATGTGAGCATGGCGTGGCGGGGTTTGGCAGGGGTTTTATCCGAATCTCGGGTACAGTGCAGGCTGTGCCCAAAACGGCCATTTTATCCACTTCTGTTTTTTGTCGGAGAAATCATGAGCGATTGCCTGGAAATTCAACGGCTGGACGGGGTTCTGGTCATGCGCCTCAACCGCCCGCAGGCGCGCAATGCCATCGACCTGGACACCGCCCAGGCTCTCGCGGCCGCACTGGACGAACTGGATGCCGATCCGCAATGGCGCTTGGGGATACTGACCGGCGCGGGCGGCAATTTTTGCGCCGGCATGGATCTGAAGGCCTTTGCGGCCACGGGCCAGCGCCCCTACGTGGGCGACCGGGGCTTTGCCGGCTTGTGCGAACGCCCCCCCGAGAAGCCCCTGATCGCCGCCATCGAAGGCTATGCGCTGGCCGGCGGTTGCGAGCTCGCCCTGGCCTGCGACCTGATCGTGGCCTCGCGCGAGGCGCGCTTCGGCCTGCCCGAGGTCAAGCGGGGTCTGGTGCCGGGGTCCGGCGGCCTGTTGCGCCTGCCGGCGCGCATTCCCTACCACATCGCCATGGAAGCCGTGCTGACCGGCGATTTTTTCCCGGCGGAGCGCTTGCACCAGCTGGGTTTCGTCAATCGCCTGGCCGAACCGGGGCAGGCCCTGGACGCCGCGCTGGAACTGGCGCGCGGCATCGCGGCCAATGGCCCGTTGGCCGTGCGCACGGCGAAAGCCGTCCTGGCCCAGTCGCGCAATTGGCGGCCGGACGACATGTTCGACCTGCAGCGCCCCCGTATCGCCCACATCTTCACCTCTGCCGATGCCCATGAGGGCGCCACCGCTTTTGCCGAGAAGCGGGCCCCCGTGTGGCAAGGCAAATAAGGAGCCCGTCATGCACAAGACCCTGATGCGCAGTGCCCTGTTCGTGCCGGCCAGCCGGCCGGATCGTTTCGCCAAGGCGGTGGCCAGTGGGGCGGACGCCGTCATCATCGACCTTGAAGACGCCGTCGCCCCGGAGGCCAAATCCGCAGGCCGCGATGCGCTGGCCAATTATGCCGCCGCCCACCCCGACGAAGCCTTGTGGGTGCGCATCAATGACGGCACCACGGCCTGGTTCGAGGACGACCTGGCGGTGTGCCGCGCCTTGCCTTCGGTGGCGGGCATCGTCCTGCCCAAGGCGCAGACGGCGGATCACGTCTATATCGTTTCGGGGGCGGGCAAGCCCCTGATGCCCGCCATCGAATCCGCCTCCGGCTTGCGGGTGCTGGATCGGATCGCGGCCGCCAACGGGGTGGTGCGCCTGACTTTCGGCATTCTGGATCTGATGGTCGAATTCGGCGCGCGGCCCCATACCGAAGGCGGGGGCCGCATCCTGGATCAGATCCGCTTTCAGATTTTGCAGGCCAGCCGCATGCATGGCCTGGCCGACCCGCTGGACACGGTTTACGCGGACTTTTCCGATACCGGCGGCCTGACCCGTTCGGCTGAATTGGCGCGCGACATGGGGTTTGGCGGCATGCTGTGCATTCATCCCAAGCAAGTGCCGGTGGTGCATCAGGTGTACCGGCCTTTGCCGGAAGAACTGGATTGGGCGCGGCGTGTGGTGGATCACGCCGATCAGACCGGCGAATACGCCTTCCGGCTGGATGGCCGGATGGTGGATCTGGCCCTGATCGAGCGCGCCCGCCGGGTGCTGGAGCGCGCCGCCTGAGCCCCGCCGCCCATTCTTTCTTCTTCAACTGGAAGCCATCGGCATGCAAGCCTACCTGGATCTCGTGCAGTCCATTTTCGACCAGGGCGCCTGGCAGGAGAACCGCACCGGCGTGCGCACGCTCAGTCTGCCGGGCGCAAGCCTGCGGTTCGATCTACAAGAGGGATTCCCCGCCGTCACCACCAAGCGTCTGGCGTTCAAGTCGGCCATCGGCGAACTCGTGGGGTTTTTGCGGGGGGCCGACAGCGCGGCGGATTTTCGCCGGCTGGGCTGCCGCGTATGGGATCAGAACGCCAACGAAAACCAGGCCTGGCTGGACAGCCCCTGGCGCGATGGGCTGGACGACCTGGGGCCGGTGTATGGCGTGCAGTGGCGCCAGTGGCCCGCCTACAAGTTGCTGCCGGCTGGCGGGGAGGCGCGTATCCAGGCCGCCCAGGCCGATGGGTATCGCTTGGTCGGGCCGGTGCAAGACCAGGGCCAGGCCTGCGTGCTGCTGTACAAACCCATCGACCAACTGCGCCGTTGCCTGGATGCCCTGATTCACGATCCCGGCAGCCGGCGCATCCTGTTTCATGGCTGGAACTGGGCGCAACTGGAAGAAATGGCCTTGCCGCCCTGCCACCTGCTGTACCAGTTTCTGGCCAACCCGGGGACGGGTGAAGTGTCTTTGTGCCTGTACGTGCGCAGCAACGACGTGGGCCTGGGCACCCCGTTCAACCTGGCGGAAGGCGCGGCGCTGTTGCATCTGGTGGCCCGTCTGACCGGCTACCGGCCGCGCTGGTTCACTTATTTCATCGGCGATGCGCACATCTACGAAACCCACGTCGAGATGTTGCGTGAACAACTGCGCCGGGCGCCGTACCCGGCCCCGCGGCTGCGGCTCTCTGAGCGTATCCCGGCTTATGCCGAAACCGGGGTGTTGCAGCCCGAATGGCTGGCGCGCGTCGAGCCGGCCGATTTTTCGCTGGAAGGCTACCAGCATCACCCGCCGCTGACCGCCCCGATGGCGGTGTAGGGCAGTCCCGGCCCGCGCCGGGTTTTTTCCGGGTGCGGCGCAGTTTTCCGGGTGCGGCGTGTTTTCTTGGTCCGCGCGGGAGGGGTCATGCGTCGATCAGGGTGATCGCATGCGTGATTTCGGCGGTTTTTTCCAGCATCGCCACGGCGGAACAATACTTGGTGTGCGACAGCTGCACGGCGCGCTCGACCGCTGCCGGGGGCAGGTTCTTGCCGGTGACCCGGAATTCGAAGTGGATACGGGTAAAGACCTTGGGGTCGGTGTCCGCGCGCTGGCCGGTCAGCTTGACCTGGCAGCCGGTAATGGCATGGCGCCCGCGCTTGAGGATCAGCACGACGTCATAGGCCGCGCAGCCGCCCGCCCCGGTCAGCAGGGTTTCCATGGGCCGGGGGGCCAGGTTCTGGCCGCCGCCGTCCGGCGCGCCGTCCATGGCCAGCACATGGCCGCTGCCGGTGCGGGAAACAAACAGCATGCCTTCCGGGCCTTGCCAATCCAGGGTGCATTCCATGGTGTCGTCCTTTTGTCTGTCAATCCGTCATATTAAGTGTTTTCCCTAGTCTTTTGCCAGGGGAAAGGAGAGGAGAATCCTGGAAAGGCCCCTGGTCGATGGGGGCTTTTCAGTCTGGTTTAAGGTGTCAGATTTATCATAGATCAAAACTAACGCTACAATTCCGGGTTACCACCGCATGGATTTTGCCTGTGCGTGGCCTTTGATTGTCCTTCACTGGAAGCGCTGTGGATACCGTCACCGTATTACTCATGACCTTCATATTGTCCGTCACCGGGCTGGGTATTTTTATCTGGTCTCTGCGGCGGAACCTGTTCGACGACAACCCCGCAGCGGCAGGGGTCATTTTTTCGACGGGCGAGATCGGCCACGTCGAAGACCCGTCCGCCACGCCCGAGCAGCGGGCCGGCCTGCAGCAGGTTGTCACCGATGGCGGCAAGGCCGTGATCGATCCCTCCCTGGCCGACAAGCTCAAAGTCGAACTCGCCGAGCGCATGGAGGCCGACCAATCCACGGCCTTCGTCACCTTCGTGTTCCTGAGCTGTGCGATTGTCTGGCTGGTGGCGGCCTCCACCTTTGGCCTGATCAGCTCCATCAAGCTGCACAACCCCGAATTCCTCACCGAATACGCCTGGCTGACGTTTGGCCGCACGCGCACGCTGCACCTGAACATGGTGGCCTACGGCTGGTGCCCCATGGCGGCTTTCGGGATCGCCATCTGGGTGCTGCCCCGCCTGCTCAAGACCCGCCTGTACGGCGGCCGCTATGCCCTGCTGGGCTGTGTGCTCTGGAACACCGGCCTGCTGGCGGGGCTGGGCGCGATCGCCATGGGGATCAACGATGGCCTCGAATGGCTCGAAGTCCCCTGGCAGATCAGCATCCTGATCGTCCTGGGCGGCGCCTGCATCGCGTTTCCGCTGGTGTTCACGCTGCGCAACCGCAAGGTCGATCACCTGTACGTGTCCATCTGGTACATGGGGGCCGCCCTGTTCTGGTTCCCGGTGCTGTACCTGGTGGGCAAGGTGCCCGGGGTGCACTTCGGGGTCGAACAGGCCGCCATGAACTGGTGGTTCGGCCACAACGTGCTGGGGCTGTACTACACCCCCATCGCCCTGGCCACGGTGTATTACTTCTTGCCGAAGATCATCGGCCGGCCCATCCAGTCCTATAACCTGTCGCTCATCGGTTTCTGGGCGCTGGCCTTTTTCTACGGCCAGGTCGGCGGCCACCACCTGGTGGGCGGTCCCGTGCCGCACTGGCTGATCTCCCTGTCCATCGTGCAGTCCATGATGATGATCATCCCGGTGCTGGCCTTCTCGGTCAACCAGCACCTCACCATGCGCGGCCACTTCAAGACCATGTATTATTCGCCCACGCTGCGCTTCATCGTCGTCGGGGCCATGATGTACACCCTCAGCTCCTTCGAAGGTTCCCTCGAAGCCCTGCGCTCGGTCAGCCAGGTGGCGCACTTCACGCACTTCACCGTGGCCCACGCCCACCTGGGGCTGTATGCCTTCTTCTCCATCGTCATGTTCGGCGCCATTTACTTCGTCATGCCGCGCGTCATGTCCTGGGAGTGGCCTTACCCCAAGCTCATCAGCCTGCACTTCTGGCTGGTGACGCTGGGCATCGGCGTGTATTTCGTCGGCCTGTCCATCGGCGGCTGGCTGCAGGGCCTGGCTATGCTGGATGCCACCAAGCCGTTCATGGATTCGGTGCTGGTCACCATGCCGTATCTTGAAGCCCGTTCCCTGGGCGGCACCATGATGACCCTGGGTCACCTGGTGTTCGCGGCGCACTTCGTTGCAATGGCCTTGCGCCACGGCGCCCATCGCGTGGGCCCCGCCCTGTTGCATACCCGTTCGTCTCAGCCTGAAGTTCAGGCGATTGCAGGTGCCTGATCATGGAAAGCGAATACAAACTCCTTAGCGGGGCGATGGTCACTCTCGCCCTGGCCACGGCCACCCTGGTGGTGGTGCCCTATTTGCAGCTCCAGACGGTTCAGCCGTCCCCGGGGCTCAAGCCCTACACCGAGCAGCAGCTGCGCGGCCGCCAGGTCTACATCGAAATGGGCTGTGTCTACTGCCATTCGCAGCAGCCGCGCAGCCAGTCCTTCGCCCCCGATTTCCAACGCGGGTGGGGACGCGCGCCCGTGGCGGGCGATTATTACTATGATCACCCGCATTTGCTGGGCACCATGCGCACCGGGCCCGATCTGTTCAACATCGGGGCGCGCCAGCCCAGCGTCGACTGGAACCTGGGCCACCTGTACCAGCCGCGGGCCTATACCCCGGGCAGCAATATGCCCGCCTTCCCCTTTATGTTCGAGCTCAAGGACAAAGCCGATCCAGGCGATAAGGTGGTGAATCTGCCGCCCAGCTATGCGCCGCCCAATGGTCAGGTCGTCGTCGCCACGCCGGATGCCCTGGCGCTGGTGGATTACCTGATCGGCCTGAATCACACGTATCCGGTTCATCCCGATGCGACCTTGCCCACGACGGTAAAAGATCAGCTGGAACCAGCCGCCGAAGGAGCCGCAAATGAGTAATAAGAAATTTACACAGCAGCGCCGCGAGCAGCCTGAACCCTACGAGGGCAATCACCCGATTCCCTGGGTCGTGCTGGGCATCATCGGCGCCCTGTTGCTGTGGGCCGTCTGGCATTTGTACAGCACGTATACGCCCATGCCGCCGTCGGTGGGCGACGATCGTATCGCCGCCGACTTCATGGTGCCGGTCAGCGCCGATGGCGGCCAGCTGTATACCGCCAATTGTGTCGCCTGTCACCAGGCCAATGGGGCGGGCGTGCCCGGGGTTTTCCCCCCGCTGTCCAAATCCGAATGGGTGGATGATGGCGATGGCAGTGTCATGGTGCGCATCGTGTTGCATGGCATCCATGGCCCGCTCACGGTCGAAGGCGCCCAGTACAACGGCGAAATGCCGCACTTCCAGGATAAGTTCTCCGATGAGGAAGTCGCCGCCATCGTGACCCATGTCCGCAGCAGTTTCGGCAATACCGCCTCGGCGGTCGATGCCCAGTTGGTGGCCCAGATTCGCGAGGCTTCCAAGGATCAGACCACGCCCTGGAAAGGCGACGAAGATCTGCGTCCCCTGCTGGGTCAGCAATAAGGCATTGCGGATGTCATGCGGTGGGTTTTCGCGCTGGTGCTTTCCCTGGTGGCGGGTGTCGGGGCACTGTATGGCCTGACCAGCGGCTTTACCGCCCTGACCGCCGAAACCGCCCGCCGCCAGGCCATCGCGGCGCGGCCCCAGGTCTTGCCGCCCGTCCGGGTGCTGGATGCGGCGGGCGGCGTTTTGCCGCTGCAACAAGACCTGCGGCGCGATGGCCGGGTCGCCATCGTCAATTTCTTCTATACGCGCTGCAATGCCCTGTGCCTTGCCCAGGGGTCGCTGACCGAACAGCTTCAGCAAGCCATCCGTGCGGAGGGCCTGCAAGACAAAATCCGCTTGATCAGCCTGAGCTTCGATGCGCGCGACCGGGCCGACGATCTGGCGCGCTATGGCGCGCGCATGGGGGCCGACCCGGGCATCTGGCAGTTTCTGACCCTGACTGAGGCCGATTCGCGCCAGGCCCTGCTGGATCAATTCGGTCTCGTCGTCGTGCCTGCGCCGCTGGGCGAATTCGAACACAATGCCGCCTTGCATCTGGTCACGCCGGATGGCCGGCTGGTGCGCATCTTCGATCTGGACGAGCCCGGCCTGGCCTTGAAGACCGCCCAGGCGCTGGCCGATTCGCCCCGTCCGGCGGTTTCCGAGGGGCCGTCATGAAGGCGCCGCATGTTGCGCCGGACGCGGGGCCCGCGCCGGACGCCACCGTCGGGATGCATGCGCCGGCTGGCCGTGTGCCGCCCCCCGCTTCGGCGCGGCCCGCGTGGCGCGGCCCGGCTGCCGTCGGCGTGGCCTCCCTGGCGCTGTCCCTGATCTGCCTGGCTGTGGCGCTGGGCCTGCGCGGGCCTTTGACCGCCTTGATGAGCCTGCACATGCTGGTGCAGATTCCCTTGTTGACGCTGGCCGGGGTATTGGCCGAGCAAGCCTGGCATGCCTGGTGCATCACCCGGCCCGCGCACCGGACTTCGGCGGCCATCAGCCGCCGCCGGGCGCAGCAAGGCCAGCCCGATCTGATGTGGCGGCCCACTTCCGGGCGGCGCATCCGCTGGTCCTATAACGCCTATGGCATCCCCGGCCTGCTGCTGGTCAGCCTGGTCGGGGCGGGCTGGATGATTCCCAAGGCACTGGACGATGCGCTGGTGGACTGGCGAGTGGCTGCGTTCAAGTATCTGGGCCTGCCCCTGTGCGGTTGGATATTGCGCTCGTCCGTGCGGCGGGCCAACGTGGTCATCAAGCTGTTTTTCCTGGGCAATTTCTGCTGGATGAGCGCGATTGTCGGCATGGTCTACCTGGATCAGCCCATCCGTCTGTGCAATGCCTATCTGCAGGACGACCAGGACTGGGCCGGCCGCGGGCTGGTCGTGCTGGCCATCGTGTTACCCTCATGCTGGTTGATTGCGTCAATCAAGCCGATCTGGCGTTTCTTGAACCGATAAGGGGGTCATCATGGATCATGCGGTCCAATCTCATCCGCAGTCGTGGCAACGTCGCTCAGGGCCTTTGGACGCCCTGCTGGCCGAGGTCGGACGCGCTCTGCAAGTGCTGGACGGCACGGTGGCGCACGACCGCCCGTACCCCGCCGGCGCGGCCCGGGCCGACGATCCGGTCTTGTCCGATCCCGAGGCGCGGCATGTGGCGGGGCTGATGCGGGTCAACCATGTGGGCGAAATCTGCGCCCAGGCCTTGTATCGCGGTCAGGCCCTGCTGTGCAAGGACGAACGCATCCGCCAGGTGCTGCTGCAGGCCGCCGCCGAGGAAGTCGATCACCTGGCCTGGTGCCGTCAGCGCCTGGACGAGCTCCACGACCGGCCCAGCCTATTGAATCCCCTGTGGTATGCCGGGTCGTTTGGCCTGGGTCTGCTGGCCAGCCGGGCGGGCATTCCCTATAACCTGGGCTTCATGGCCGAAACCGAGCGCCAGGTCGAAGAACACCTGGACGGCCACCTGGCGGCGCTGCCGGAACAAGACCGTCGCTCGCGCCAGGTCGTCACCCAGATGCGCGACGACGAAATCGGTCACCGCACCACGGCAGAAGATCACGGGGCGGCGCCCTTGCCAGCGCCCGTGCGGGGCGCCATGCGCCTGATGTCGCGCATCATGACCACCACGGCCTACCGGATTTGATCGAATAGGAGCTAAGGATTACCCTAGGGCGTGTCAAAAACACAACAAACCTATGGCTGTCATCTATTGACATCAAAAAAATCTTGCATCGCAACAAACTTAGCCTATATAATTTGCTTATCGGATGTCGAAACATGATTGCAGCGGGAAAACCCTAAATCATGATGGCTCGGGCCCCAGGCCCTGGTAGCCCGACATGCCCAGGTTGTCTCCTCCACCCTCCTCCTTTGGTGGATTTAGCCCAGGATCTTCGGATCTTGGGCTTTTTTTTTACGATTGTTTCCTGGGGGCCACAGCATGGGTTACAGATATCGCCGATAATCTGGCTTTGCCTATTTGGGATTGTCTTGAATACCGCCAGTCTGTCTGCTTCGTTTAGCTGGCCCTTGATCGGGGTGGTGGCCTTCATGGTGGGCGGGCTGATCGTCATGTCCGAACGCTGGCACGGCCGCTTCACGGGCGACAGCGACATGCACAAGCCCCAGGCCATGCACAAGCGCGCCGCCCCGCGGGTAGGCGGGCTGGCGGTGGTGGCCGGCAGCTTGGCCGGGCTGCTGGTGCTGGGGCCGCACAACATGACGCTCACCTGGCTGTGGCCCGCCCTGTTCGTGGCCGCCTTGCCGGTGTTCGTGGCGGGCCTGCTCGAAGACATCACCAAGGACATTGGCTCGGGCAAGCGCCTGCTGGCCGCCTTCGTGTCGGCGGGGATCGCCTGGTGGGTATTGGGCGGCGTATCGCGCGTGGGCCTGTCCTGGGCCGATGCCCTGTTGTCCAACTGGCCGGTGGTGTCCCTGGTGTTCACCATGGTGGCTGTGGGGGGCTGTACCCACGCGCTCAACATCATCGACGGCATGAATGGTCTGGCCGGCATGATCGCCACCTTGATGGCCGTGTCGCTGGCCCTGGTGGCCCTGCAGGTGCAGGACATCCCCATTTTCCTGATCGCCACGGCCCTGGCCTCGGCCACGCTGGGCTTCCTGGTCTGGAACTTTCCCTTCGGACGGGTGTTCCTGGGGGATGGCGGAGCCTATTTCCTGGGGTTCATGCTGGCCGAACTCGCCGTCCAGCTGGTGGTGCGCAACCCCGGGGTGTCGCCGTTCTATGCCCTGGCGGTCTTGTTCTATCCGGTCTTTGAAACCCTGTTTTCCATCTGGCGGCGCAAGTTCAAGCGCGGCGTGCCGGTGGATCAGCCCGATGCCCTGCACCTGCACCAACTGGTGTTCCGGCGGCTGGTGCGGGTCACCTTCAGCCGCGACAGCCGCCACGCGGTGCCCGCCTTGTGCAATGCCATGACGTCCCCCTACCTTTGGGTGCTGGCCCTGATCGGCCTGGTGCCCGCCACCATCTGGTGGGACAACGCCTGGTATCTGTGCCTCAGCATGGCGCTGTTCGCGGGGGTGTATATCTGGCTGTACATCCGCCTGGTCACCTGGCGCCGGCCTCGCTGGCTGCTGCTGCCCACCCTGGGCCGCCGGGGGCGGCGCGATTAAAATGCTTTCGATCAATACGGCAAGCCTGCCGGGGAGAATTTCATGAACATTCAAGACGTCCGTCTGGCCGTTGTCGGCCTGGGGTATGTCGGCCTGCCGCTGGCCGTCGAATTCGGCAAGCAGCGCGAAGTGCTGGGTTTTGACGTCAATGTGCGCCGCATCGAAGAACTGCGCGCCGGCCGCGACCACACGCTGGAGGTCTCGGGCGCGGAACTCGCCCAGGCGGCCTATCTGCGCTATGCCAGCGACATGGCCGAGCTGGCGGCGGCCAATGTCTTCATCGTGACGGTGCCCACCCCCATCGACCGCTACAAGCAGCCGGATCTGTCTCCCCTGGTGCGCGCCAGCGAAACCATCGGCCGGGTGTTGAAACGCGGCGATATCGTCATCTACGAATCCACGGTGTATCCGGGGGCCACCGAGGAAGTCTGCGTGCCGGTGCTCGAAGAAACCTCGGGCCTGCAGTTCAACGAGGACTTCTTCGCGGGCTACAGCCCCGAGCGCATCAATCCGGGCGACAAGCAGCACCGGGTGTCCACCATCCGCAAGGTCACGTCCGGCTCCACGCCGGAAACCGCCGACCTCGTCGATACGCTGTATCGCCAGATCATCACGGCGGGCACCCACAAGGCGTCTTCCATCAAGGTGGCGGAAGCCGCCAAGGTCATCGAGAACACCCAGCGCGACGTCAACATCGCCCTGATCAACGAGCTGGCATTGATCTTCAACCGCCTGGGCATCGACACCCTGGATGTGCTGGAGGCCGCCGGCACCAAATGGAATTTCCTGCCGTTCCGGCCCGGTCTGGTGGGCGGCCACTGCATCGGGGTCGATCCCTACTACCTGACCCACAAGGCCCAGTCCATCGGCTATCACCCCGAAATCATCCTGGCGGGCCGCCGCCTGAATGACTCCATGGGGGGGTATGTGGTGTCGCAGCTGGTCAAGGCCATGACCCAGCGCCGCATTCAGGTGCAGGCCTCGCATGTGCTGGTGATGGGGCTGACCTTCAAGGAAAATTGCCCCGATCTGCGCAACACCCGGGTGGTGGACATCGTGCGCGAACTCGGCGAATACCGCATTACCGTGGATGTCTACGATCCCTGGGTGGATCCCGCCGAGGCCGAGCACGAATACGGCATCACCCCGGTGGAACAGCCCGACCCGGGTGCGTATGATGGCATCATCATCGCCGTGGCGCACGAGCAGTTCGCCGCGATGGGCGCCGAGGCCATTCGCGCGCTGGGCAAGCCCGACCACATCCTGTACGACCTGAAATACGTGCTGGATGCCAACCAATCCGATCTACGTCTGTAAGAGAGCACCGTGACGACACGCTACGAAGCCCTGCGCACCGAATTGCAAGCCCAACCCCGTACTTGGCTGGTCACGGGCTGCGCCGGTTTCATTGGTTCCAATCTGCTGGAAAGCCTGCTGGCGCTGGGGCAGACCGTGGTGGGGCTGGATGACTTCTCCACCGGCTATCAGCACAATCTGGACGAAGTCCAGGCGCGGGTCGATCCCGCGCAATGGGCGCGGTTCCGCTTCATCGAGGGCGATATCCGCAACCTGGACACCTGCCGCCAGGCGGTGGTCGGGGTGCGGCACGTCCTGCACCAGGCGGCGCTGGGGTCGGTGCCCCGATCCCTGGTCGATCCCCTCACCACCAACGCCGTCAACGTGGGCGGCCAGCTGAACATGCTGGTGGCGGCGCGCGATGCCCAGGTGCAATCCTTCGTATATGCCGCGTCCAGTTCCACCTATGGCGACCACCCCGGCCTGCCCAAGGTCGAAGACCACATCGGCAAGCCGCTGTCGCCCTATGCCGTCACCAAATATGTGAATGAACTCTACGCCGAGGTGTTTGCCCGGGCCTATGACTTCCAGACGGTCGGCCTGCGCTATTTCAATGTCTTTGGCCAGCGCCAGGACCCGGACGGCGCCTATGCGGCGGTGATCCCCAAGTGGGTGGCCGCCATGATCCTCGACCAGGACGTCGTCATCAACGGCGACGGCGAGACCAGCCGCGATTTCTGCTACATCGACAATGTCGTGCAGGCCAATCTGCTGGCCTCGCTGGCCGGGCCGGAAGGCCGCAACCAGGTCTATAACGTCGCCTTCAATGCGCGCACCAGCCTGAACCAGCTGTTCGACCTGCTGCGCGATACCCTGGCGCGCAATCAGGTGGTCTATACCCGGGCGCCGCGCCATGGCGATTTCCGCGCGGGCGACGTGCGCCATTCCCAGGCGGACGTCGGCAAGGCGGGCGATCTTCTGGGTTATCGGCCGCAGTTCAGCATCCAGCAGGGGCTGGATATCGCCATGCCCTGGTATATCCAGTTCTTGCGTTGATTTCCGCCCTGAAGCGCCGCCTGGCGGCGCTGCACGCGGATCATCGGCGGATTGCGCTGGGCGCGGCGCGGGTAGCCTTTTTCCTGCTGATGGGCAAGGCCGTCGGGGCGTTCAAGGAAATGGCCGTGGCGTATCGCTACGGCGTCAGCGACGTGGTGGACGCCTATCAGTTCACCCTGACCCTGGCCAACTGGCTGCCCGTCACACTGGTGGGCGCGTGCTCGGTGGTGCTGATTCCCGCCCTGGTGCGCAGCCGCCGGGGCGAGTCCGGCGCGCATGGCCGGTTCCTGGGCGAATTGCAGGCCTGGGCCCTGGCGCTGGGGGTGCTGGCGGCGGGCGGCCTGCTATTGGCCTGGCCCATGGTGTTGCAGGTGGCCGGACAGGGCTTGTCGGAAGACGTCCGCTCCATGTCGCGCCTGCTGATCCTGGGCTTTGCCCCGGCCGCCCTGTGCACGATCTGGACCGGCTTGAGCGCGGCTCGCCTGCGCGCCCACGAACGCCATATCAATACGCTGCTGGACAGCGTGCCGGCTTTGATGATCCTGGTGTGGGTGCTGGCCGCGCCGCCGGGGGCCGGGGTGATGCCGCTGCTGTGGGGGACGGTGCTGGGCTATGCCTTGCAGTCCTGGTGGCAGCGGCGGCTGGCCCAGCGGGCCGACGGGGTGCCCACCCGGCTGCGCCTGAGCCGCCGGGCGCCGCCCTGGTCCAGCCTGGCCGCCGCCGCCGGCATCATGCTGGTGGGGCAGCTGGCGATGAGCCTGGTCGGCCCCATCGACCAGTACACCGCCGCCGAACTGGGCAATAACGCCAATGCCACACTGGGCTATGCCGCCCGCCTGCTGTCTCTGCTGATCGGCCTGGGGGCCGCGTCGGTGGGGCGGGCGGCCCTGCCGGTGCTGGCGGATATTCAGGGCCGGGGGGATGCCGCCCACGCGCGCGCCATGGCGCTGAAATGGTCGGGCGCCCTGCTGGGCATCGGCGTGGTCGTGGTGCTGTTGGGCTGGTGGCTGGCGCCCTGGGGGGTGGGCCTGCTGTTCGAGCGCGGCGCTTTTACTGCGCAGGACACCCAGGCGGTGGCCCATGTGCTGCGCTGGGGGCTGTTGCAGCTGCCGTTCTTTTTCGGTGTGCTGATCCTGGTGCAGTTGCTGGCCAGCCAGAACCGCTACGGCTGGATGGCGGCCATCGCCGTGGGCAATTTCGTGGTCAAGGCCGTGCTCAACACCGTCTTGGCCCCCCGGATGGGGGTGGCCGGCATCATGCTCGCCACCAGTGTGATGTATGCGATGTCGTATATGGGCTATTTATTGCTGGCTTGGCGCGTGCCGCCCAATGCCGCGCCGGTCAAAGGGGGGCGTTGATGCCGGCGCGATCCGACCTGGTGATTGTGATTCATTCCCTGCGCGGGGGCGGGGCCGAGCGCGTAGCCGTGGACATGGCGGCCTACTGGCAGGCACGCGGCTGCCAGGTCTGCCTGGTCACCCAGACCGATGCCGGCCAGGACGCCTATCCTGTGCCCGAGGGCGTGCGGCGCCACGCGCTGGGGCTGGCGGGCGATAGCCGCGGCCCCTGGATGGCGCTATGGGGCAATCTGCGCCGTTTTCTGGCGCTGCGCCGTTTGTTGCGGCGGCAGCGCCCGGCCGTGGTGCTGGGCATGATGACGCGCGGATCCGTGCTGTCGGTGCTGGCGGCGCGGGGGCTGCCCTGCCGGGTGATCGCCACCGAGCACACCCATCCGCCCATCCAGGCGTTGCCGCCCGCCTGGCAGCGCCTGCGGCGCTGGGCCTATCCCCGGGCGCACGCCGTGATCGCCCTGACCCAGGGGTCGGCGCAATGGCTGGATGCGCATGTGCCCGGAGTGCGGGCGCAGGTGATTCCCAATGCCGTGCACTGGCCGCCCGCCGACGAAGCGCCGCGTGTCGAGCCCGCCCGGCCGCCCGGCCGCAAGCGTCTGCTGGCGGTGGGCCGCCTGCATCCCGTCAAGGGCTTCGACTGCCTGCTGCACGCCTTCGCCCAGTTGGCCGATTTCTGCCCCGATTGGGATTTGACCATCCTGGGAGAAGGCCCGGAACGGGCAGCCTTGGAGGCCTTGCGCGATACTCTGGGTTTGCGGGCGCGTGTCAGCCTGCCGGGGCGGGTGGGCAATATGGGGGCATGGTATGCGGCGGCTGACCTGTATGTGCTCAGTTCCCGGGCCGAGGGGCTGTCCAACACCCTGCTGGAAGCCATGGCCGGCGGTTTACCGTGCGTGGCCTTCGATTGCGATACCGGCCCGCGTGAAATCATCCGCGACGGCATCGACGGCGTGCTGGTGCGGCCTGTGCAGGACGCCGATGCCCTGGCCGGACACCTGGCCGCGCTGATGACCGATCCGGCCCTGCGCGCACAGTATGCGGATCGGGCGCTGGATGTGCGCGACCGCTTCGGCACGGCGCGTATCATGGCGCTGTGGCAGCAAATCTTTCAAGGACAAAGGCTGGTCTGAATGCACATTCTGTTTCTCGTCAGTTCCCTGCATGGCGGCGGGGCCGAGCGGGTGGCGGCCACGCTGGCCAATGCCTGGGTGCGGCGGGGCGACCAGGTCACCTTGCTGTGCTGCTATTCCGGGCGCGGCCAGTGCCTGCAGACGCTGGACTCTCGCGTGCGCCTGATCTGGTTGGCCGACCAGCTGCAGGGCCCCGCCTGGCTGCGTCCGGTCGGCAAACTGTTGGCCTTGCGCCGTCTGGCCCGCACGCTGCGGCCCGATCGTGTGCTGTCCTTTCTGACCAACGTCAATGTCACCGCCTTGCTGGCCCTGCGCGGCCTGGGTCTGCCGCTGGTGGTCAGCGAGCGCACCGACCCGGCCCATAGCGTCAACTTGGAAAAACCGCTGCGCTGGCTGCGCCGTTGGACCTACCCCTGGGCCCGGCGGGTGGTGGTGCAAACCCCGCACAGCCTGCCGCACTTGTTGCGGGTGGCTCCCCGGGTGCGCCGTCTGGTCGCCATCCCCAATCCCCTGCCCGACGGCTTGCCCGCCGCGCGGGATCACGAACCACCCGGGCCGGCGGCGGCCGGCGACAGCCCGCCCGAGCGTCGGCGGTATCGGTGGGTGGCCTTGGGCCGTTTCAGCCCCATCAAGCAATTCGACCGCCTGATCGCGGTGTTTGCCACGCTGGCGGCGGATTATCCCGATTGGGATCTGGTGATCCATGGCGACGGCGCGCAGCGCGCCGCGTGCCAGGCGCAGGTCGAGGCCCTGGGCCTGGCCGGGCGCATTCAATTGCCTGGCTACAGCCAGACGCCTTGGGCCGATCTGGCGGCGGCCCATGCCTTCGTCCTGAACTCGCGCGTCGAAGGTTTTCCGAATGCCTTGCTGGAAGCCATGGCGCTGGGCTTGCCCTGCGTGGCGACCGACTGCCCTTCCGGGCCGGCGGAACTGACCCTCGACGGCCGGCTGGCCACTCTGGTGCCCCTGGGCGACGAACCCGCCTTGGCGCGGGCGCTGGCGGCCGTGATGCGGGCCAGCCCCGCCCAGCGCGAAGCCTGGGGGCGGGCCGGGGCGGCTTCGGTGCGGGCGCGCTTCAGCCTGGATGCCGTGCTGGCCGCCTGGGATCGCGCCTGGGAGGCCGGGGCGACGGCGGACGCGGCGCCTGGCCCGGGGGGCGTCCAGCCGCCAGGCCGGGCGGCCCTTCCGGCAGCGGACGAGGCCGCCGCCGTAGCGCCGATTCAGCCCGGCGAGCTGCATGTGGCGCATATTATTTCCGGCTTGTTGCATGGCGGCGCGGAAACCGTCCTGCAGCGCCTGGCGACGGCGCCGTGCCCACCGGGGGCGGCCGTGCGCCATACGGTGATCTCCATGACCGGCGAAGGTGTGTTGGGCGGCGCACTGCGGGCGGCCGGGGTGGATGTCGTCACCCTGGACATGCATGGAGCCTGGGGCCGCGCACGCGGCCTGTGGCGCCTGTATCGTCACCTGCGGCGCTTGCGTCCCGACGTGGTTCAGACCTGGATGTACCATGCCGACCTGCTGGGCGGCCTCGTGGCGCGCCTGGCCGGGGTGCGGGCCGTGGCCTGGGGGATTCGCAATTCCGGCGTCAGCCTGGCCGAAAGCAGCCGCTCCTCGCGGGTGGCGGCCTGGCTGTGCGCCCGGCTTTCGGGGTGGGTGCCGGCCGTCATCGTGGCCTGCGCCCGGCGGGCCGCCCGAGTGCACCAGGGCTGGGGGTATCGGGCGGATCGCCTGATGGTCATCCCCAATGGCTACGATCTATCTCTTTGGCAGCCGGATGCCGCCGCCCGGGCCGCCGCCCGCGCCCAGTGGGGGGTCTCGGATGACGCGCTGCTGCTGGGCTGCGTGGCCCGCTGGAACCCGCTGAAGGATCATGCCAACCTGCTGGCGGCCCTGGCGATCAGCCTGCAGCGGCACCCGCAGCTGCGCTGCGTCCTGATCGGCCTGGGCCTGTCGCGCGACAATGCCGCGCTGGTGGCCCGGGCGCGTGATCTGGGCGTGCTGGAGCGCTTGATTTTCCTGGGGCGGCGCGACGATGTCCCGGCCTTGATGCCCGCGCTGGACATTCATGTGCTGTCCAGCAAGGCGGAAGGCTTCCCCAATGTCGTCGCCGAGGCCATGGCCTGCGGGGTGGCTTGCGTGGTCACGGACGTGGGCGATGCCGCCGAGATCGTGGACGGCGAGGGCTGGGTCGTCCCGCCGGGCGACCCGGCGGCCCTGGCGCAGGGCCTGGATCAGGCCATCGCCGCCGTGCGGGGGCCGGACTGGGCGGCGCGGCGCGAACGGGCGCGGGCTTCGGTGGCGCGGCGCTACGGCTTGCCGGCCATGGCGGATCGCTATGCCCAGGTCTGGCGGCGCTTGGCCCGGGATTATCCGACCGCGCCCCGGCGGGGCGGTCGGTGGGGATGGCCGCCGGTGGCTGGGGGCGCGTCGGCCCATGATGCCCGGCCGCCTGGCCTGGGCTTGCCGTCCGCGGCAAACCATCCCCGTTTATTGTTTTTCATCACCAACCCGGCCTTTTTGGTGTCCCACCGCTTGCCGGTGGCGCTGGCCGCCCGGGATGCGGGGTACGAGGTTCACGTGGCGTCCATGGGCGGGCCGGCGGTGGCCCAGCTGGAAGCCCAGGGGCTGATCCATCATGTCTTGCCCTTGTCGCGCACCAGCATGCGGCCCTGGACGGAAGCCCGCAGCCTGTGGGCGATCTGGCGCTTGTTCCGGCGCGTGCGGCCCGATCTGGTGCATGCCGTCACCTTGAAGTCGGTGTTGTACGGCGGGATCGCCGCCCGCGCCGCGCGGGTGCCGGCCTATGTGGCGGCTATTTCCGGCCTGGGGTATGTCTTCATCCAGGGCGGCGCCAAGCGCCGCTGGCTGCGGGGCCTGGCGCTGGTTCTGTATCGTCTGGCCCTGGGGCATGCGCACAGCCGGGTGATTTTCCAGAATCCGGCCGACCGCGACGTGCTGTTGTCCGCCCGGGCAGTGCGGCCCGGCCAGGTGGCCATGCTGCGCGGGTCGGGGGTGGATCTGGATCGCTTCGCCCCGGCCCCCTGGCCGGAAGGGCCGGTGACGGTGGCCATGGCCTCGCGCTTGTTGCACGACAAGGGGGTGCGCGAATTCGTCGAGGCCGCGCGCTTGTCGGCGGCGCGAGGGGGCCAGCTGCGTTGGCGTCTGGCGGGTAGTCTGGATCTGGATAACCCCGCTTCGGTGCGGGCCGCCGAATTGCGCGCTTGGCAGGATGAAGGGATTGTCGATTACGTGGGAGAGTGCGCCGATGTGGCGGGCTTTTATGCCCAGGCGCACATCGTCGTCCTGCCGTCTTACCGCGAGGGCCTGCCCAAGTCCCTGATCGAAGCCGCCGCGTGCGGCCGCCCGGTGGTCACCACCGACGTCCCCGGTTGTCGGGATGCCATCGAACCGGATGTCAGCGGCCTGCTGGTGCCGGTGCGCGATGCGCGGGCCCTGGCCGATGCCGTGGACCGGCTCGCCGGGGATGCGCCGATGCGGGCGCGCATGGGCGCGGCGGGCCGGGCCTTGGCCGAGCGCGATTATGGTCTGCAGAATATCGTGCAGGGCCACCTGGTGATTTACGCCGGCTTGTTGGGGCGTTGACCGGCGCGGCCTGGTGCTGCGCCGTCCATCGGGCAATCCGGCGGCGGCCCGCCGTCGGGCCGAGGCGTTCTTGGGAAATCAGAACGGCAGGGCCAGCCCGGGCTGCAGGGCCTGGAGCGCTGCGCGAAATTCGGCCTGGATGCGGGCCAGGGCAGCGGGCGTATCGCCTTCAAAGCGCAGCACCACCACGGGGGTGGTGTTGGACGCCCGGGCCAGGCCGAAACCATCGGGGTATTCGGCCCGGATGCCGTCGATGGTGATGCGCGCCGTCGCCCCGGGAAACCGGCCTTCGGCCTGCAGCCGGGCCACGAAGGCATGGGGCTGGCCCTCGGCCATGGGCAGCTTGAGTTCGGGCGTGGATATCCCCTGGGGCAGGGCTTCCAGCACGTGGCCGGGATCGGCGCTGCGCGACAGGATTTCCAGCAGGCGGGCGCCGGCATACAGGCCGTCGTCGAAGCCGTACCAGCGTTCCTTGAAAAAGAGATGGCCGCTCATTTCGCCCGCCAGGGGCGCGCCGGTGTCGGCCAGGCGGGCCTTGATCAGGGAGTGGCCGGTCTGCGACATCAGCGGGACGCCTCCCGCCTCGCGGATGGCCTGGCCCAGGTGGCGGCTGCACTTGACGTCGAAGATAATGGAGGCGCCCGGCACGCGCTGAAGAATGTCGCGGGCGAACAGCACCATCTGGCGGTCGGGCCAGATGATCTGGCCGGATTTGGTGACCACGCCCAGGCGGTCGGCGTCGCCGTCGAAGGCCAGGCCGATTTCGCAATCGCTGTCCCGCAGGTGGTGGATCAGGTCCTGCAGGTTCCTGGGGTCGGCGGGGTCCGGGTGGTGGTTGGGAAAGGTGCCGTCCACCGTGCAGTAGCGTTCGTCCACCGTGCAGCCCAGCGCGCGGTACAGACGGCCGGCGGCGACAGCCCCCACGCCATTGCCGCAGTCGATGGCGATGCGCATGGGCCGGGCCAGCCGGATGTGGTGGGCGATGCGTTCGATGTAGGTGTCGATGAGATCCTTGGGGCGGGCTTGCCCGGCCGGTATTCCGCCGGGCGGCTGGATGCCGGCCATGCGCTGGCGCAGCGCCTGGATGTCGGCCCCGTGCAGGGTGCGGCCGGCCATCATCATCTTGAAGCCGTTGTAGTCCGGGGGATTGTGGCTGCCGGTGATGGCTACCCCGGAGCCGCTGCCGTCTTCGTGGGCCGCAAAATACACCAGGGGGGTGTGCACCAGGCCGACGTCGATGGTGTCGATGCCGCCGGCGTGCAGGCCCGCCTGCAGGGCCGTGGACAGGCCGGGGCTACTGAGCCGCCCGTCGTGGCCCACGACCAGGCTGCGCACGCCTTCCTGGCGGGCCAGCGCGGCCAGGGCCAGGCCCAGGCGGTGGGCGAAAAAATCGTTCAATTGGTCGGGGACAGTGCCGCGGATATCGTAGGCTTTGAAGACAGCGGCGGGCAGGGTGTCGGACACGGCGGTTCTCGTTTCAGGAGGCAGGATGCGATAGGGCTTATTATCGCTGATTAAAATGGGTTGCTTTTGCCGGGCAGTCATGTGGGCGCGGCAAGGCGGTGCGCGTCCCGCGTGCGGGACATTGTCATGGTGCTTGGCCTGCTGGCGCGGGCTGGATAGGAAACAAACGGGTTATGGAACATCTGGATGCATTGCGGGCGGTCGTGGGCGCGGCGCAGGTACTCACCGGGGCGGATGCTCAGGGTTATGAGGTGGATTGGCGGGAACGCTACCGGGGGCGGGCGCTGGCCGTGGTGCGACCGGCCCATGTGGACGAGGTCGCCGCCGTGGTGCGCTATTGTGCCCAGGCCGGGCTGCCGGTGATCCCCCAGGGGGGCAATACCGGGCTGTGCGGCGGGGCCACCCCGGATGATTCGGGGCGGGCGGTGATTGTTTCGCTGCAGCGCTTGAACCAGATCCGCCATATTGATACGGACAACGACACCATGGATGTCGAGGCGGGCTGCATCCTGCAGTCGGTGCAGCAGGCGGCGCGGGACGCGGGACGCCTGTTTCCGTTGAGCCTGGCCGCCGAGGGCAGCTGCACGATCGGGGGCAACCTGGCCACCAATGCGGGGGGCACGCAGGTGTTGCGTTATGGCAACATGCGCGAGCTGACCCTGGGGCTGGAGGTCGTCACGGCCCAGGGCGACATCTGGCATGGCCTGCGGGGCCTGCGCAAGGACAATACGGGTTACGACCTGCGCGATCTGTATATCGGCAGCGAAGGCACGCTGGGCATCATCACGGCGGCCACCTTGAAACTGCATCCGCTGCCGGTGGCGCGCTGCACGGCCTTGCTGGCGCTGGATTCCATTGCATCGGCGATTGCCGTGCTGGGGCGGGCGCGGGCGGGCCTGGGGCCGTCGCTGACGGGCTTCGAGCTGATGGCGGGCAATTGCCTGCAGGCGGTGGTGCGCTGTTTTCCGCAGCAGCGCCTGCCTTTCGATGGGCCGTCGGCCGATTTGCCCTGGTATGCCCTGCTGGAAATTTCCGACAGCGAATCCGAGGCCCATGCGCGGGAACGCTTCGAGGTCGTGGTGGGGGATGCGCTGGAAGCGGGCGAGGTGCAGGATGCGGTCATTGCCGAATCCATGGCGCAAAGCCATGCTTTGTGGCATTTGCGCGAGAGTATTCCGCTGGCCGAAAAGGAAATGGGCAAGAGCATCAAGCACGATGTGTCGATTCCGGTGTCGCGCATGGCCGAGTTCGTCGAGCACACCAATGTGGCGCTGCAGGCGGCTTTCCCGGGGATTGTGAATGTGATTTTCGGGCATTTGGGGGATGGCAACCTGCATTACAACGTGGCGCGCGGGACGGATTGGGCCGAGGGGGCTTTGCTGGCGCGCCAGGATGATGTATATGCCTTGGTGCATGACCGGGTGCATGCGGTGGGCGGGTCGATCAGCGCCGAGCACGGGGTGGGGCAGTTGAAGCGGGATGCCTTGCCGCTGTACAAGGATCCGGTGGAGATGGCGCTGATGCGGCGCATCAAGGGGGCGTTGGATCCGGACGGGGTGATGAATCCGGGGAAGGTGCTGGTTGTTTGAGCGCTGGGGGGGATGTTGCCGGGGGCGGTTTTTTTTGGGGAAGCTCGTCGGGGTGGCCTGGGCCGGGGGGCGCAGGTCGCGGTTTGGCGGCTTCGCCGAGGATGTTGGGGTTTGCTCCAACAGCGCCCCCCGGCCCAGGCCACCCCGACAGCCGAAAAAAGTGGCGTTGTTGGCGGCTTCGCTGGGCGTATTGGGTGGGTTCCCACGGTGCTTCTTGGCCTGGGCCAGCCCGACCGCCGGAAAAAGTGACGTTGTGGGCGGCCTCGCTGGGCGTATTGTGAGGGCGAGCTCCCGCAGTGCTTCTTGGCCCCGGCCGCCCGACCGCCGAAAAGCGTGACGTTTCTGGTGGCTTCGCTGGCCGTATTGTGGGGGTAGGCTCCCGCAGTGCTTCTCGGCCCCGGTCAGCCCGCCCGCCGACAAGCGTGACGTTTCTGGCGGCTTCGCTGGCCGTATTGTGGGGGCGGGCTCCCGCAGCGCTTCTTGGCCCCGGCCGCTTGACCGCCGGGCCGCGTGGGGTGGTCTGTGTCGACGGGGGCCGGGGTGGTGCGGGCGGTCAGTCCAGGGCGGCGACGATGATGACTTCGAATTTCAGGTCGGGGGTGGCCAGGCGGGCTTCGCCGGTGGCGCGGGTAGGCGGGTTGGCGGGGTCGATCCAGGCTTCCCAGACGGTGTTCATGGCCGCGAAGTCGGCCATGTCGCGCAGCCAGATGGTGGCTTGCAGGATTTTCGATTTGCTGCTGCCGACCTGGGTCAGCAGGGCGTCCACCGCAGCCAGGGCGGAGCGGGCCTGGGCCTGGACGTCGGCGCCGTCGCCCGTCTGGCCGGACAGGTATACCGTGTTGCCGTGGATGACGGCGCCGCTCATGCGGGGGCCGGGTTCGATGCGTTGGATGGTCATGACAAAAGATTCCAGTCAGTGGTTAACGGCGCCATGATACCTGAACGGCCCGTCGCGCCGACTGGCTGTTCTCGGGTGGCTCCGGGGGCCGTATATCCGGTCTTTCCCGTACTGTCCGAGGGCCGTGTGCCTGGCCGTTCCCGGGTGGTGCGTGTTCAGCGTGCCCGGCCGTTCCCGGGGGGGGCGGGTGCCGTGTAGCCGGCGGTTGCGCCGGCTTATCGCTTCTGGCAGCCGGGGCAGAAATAAGTGGCCCGCTGGCCCTGGACGATGCGTCGGATGGCCTGGCCGCAGCGGGGGCAGGGCTGGCCCGCGCGTTCGTAGACGGCGGCGTGCAGGGTGAAGTACGCGCCGGGGGCGCCTTGGGCATTGACATAATCGCGCAGGGTGCTGCCGCCGGATTCCAGGGCCTGGCCCAAGGTCTGCAGGATGGCGGCGTGCAGGCGGGCGCAGCGCGGACGCGAGAGCCGTGTGCCGGGGGTGCGGGGGTCGATGCCCGCCAGGTACAGGGATTCGGAGGCGTAGATGTTGCCCACGCCCACCACGATGTGCCCGCCCAGCAGCAGCGTCTTGATGGCTTGCCGGCGGGGCTGCACCCCGGCATGCAGCTGGGCCGGGGTAAAGTCCGCGCTGAAGGGCTCCACGCCCAGCTTGGCCAGCAGGGGGTGCGTGCCGATGGGGCCGGCGTTGGCGGGATGCCACAGGACGGCGCCAAAGCGGCGTGGGTCGTGCAGCAGGAAGCGGGCGTCGTCGAACAACCATTCAACGTGGTCGTGCTTGCGCCGGGGCTCGTCCAGCGGCACGCGGCGCAAGGAGCCCGACATCCCCAGGTGGACGATCTGCGTGCCCTGGGCGAAGCGGATCAGCAGGTATTTCCCCCGGCGCTCGCAGGCCAGAACGGTCTGGCCTGCCAGCAGGCCGGGCAAATCGGCGGGCACGGGCCAGCGCAGGCGGGGCTCGTAGACCTGGAATTTCCGCACGGCGCGGCCGGGCATGATCGTGGCAATTCCACGACGGGTGGTTTCGACTTCTGGCAGTTCTGGCATGGCGGGGTGATAACATCCTCTTTTGATGAAGCAATTTTGCCACCAGACGCGGGCATTTCTCGCGTTGCGGCCCTGGTTACCGCCGATGAGAATCTCTGCCTCTGTCATGCCTTTGGTGCTGGCGCTTGCCGCGCTGCCCCAGATGAGCTGGGCCGCGCCACCGGCGCCCGCGCCGGCAGATGCGGTTGAAACCATCCGGCTGCGCCCGGGCGAACCCCCTGCGGTCAGCCTGACGCCCGAGCTGCTGTACCGCCTTTTGGTGGCGGAACTCTCCGCCCAGCAGGGCTTGTATGACGATGCGGCCCAGGGGCTTTTGTCGCTTGCGCGCGACACTCTGGACCCGCGCCTGGGGCAGCGGGCCTTCCAGATGTCGATGTCGGGCCGCAACCTGGCCTTGGCTTTGCAAGCTGCCCGCGAATGGGCCCGCCTGGACCCGGACAACCCGGAAGCCGTTGCGGCCTCTTTGGCATTGTCGGCTTCCAGCGGCCAGACGGATGGCCTGTCCCGCACGCTGGCCCGGCGCATCGACACGGCCGAAGACAAGGACCAGGCCATCGTGCAGGCCGCCGGCATCGTATCGAAAATGAGCGATAAGCGCTTGGCCCTGGAGGTGCTGGACAAGGCCGTGGCCGGGGTTCTGGATACTTCGGCCCTGGCGCACCTGGCCTTGGCCGATATCGCCTGGGCGGCGGGCGAACCCCGGCGCGCGCTGGATGAGTCCTACCGCGCGCAGGCCCTCGATCCGGCATCCCTGGATGCCGCCGAGCGTATTTTGGAATATGGCCTGCGCATCGAACCCCGTCAGGCCGTGCGGGATACTTATCGTTATCTGGACCAGCATCCCGGCCACCGCGGCCTGCGCCTGCTGCTGGTCAGCCGCCTGACCGGTCAGGGGCAGTTCGACGAGGCCCTGAAGCTGCTGCACGAGATGCGGCGCCAGGCCCCGGAAGATTTCGACCTGCTGTACACCGAGGCCGAAGTCAACGCCCGGGCCGGCCGCTATGCCGCAGCCAAGTCCTTGCTGGATGAATACATCACCATCCAGCAGCAGCGCCGACGCTCGCTGGCCGAAGGCGCTTCCAGCGCCCAGGCCGACGTGTCCGATGCGCGCTTGCTGCTGGTGCAGATTGCCGAGCGCCAGGACGACCTGAAAGAAGCCATCCGCCAGCTGCATGCCATCGACGAGCCCAGCCTGCGCTTCCAGGCCCAGACGCACGAGGCCGTCCTGTACGGCAAGCTGGGCAATCTCCCCAAGGCCCAGGCCGTGCTCGGGGCGATCAAGCCCGTGGATCGGCGCGAGCGGGTGGTCATTCAGTTGACGCTGGCGTCTGTGTTCCGCGAGGCGGGGCGCACGGACCAGGCGGTGGACACCCTCAAGGCTGCCGATCTGGAAATGCCGGATACGCCGGAAATCAAATACGAATTGGGCATGCTGTTGCACCAGCAGGGCCAGACCGCCGAATTTGAAACGCTGATGAAGCGCGTCATCGAGCTCGACCCGGACGATGCCAATGCGTATAACTCGCTGGGCTATACCTACGTCGATGCCGACCGCAACCTGCCCGAGGCCCGGGATTTGCTGGAACGCGCCCTGGATCTCGACCCGGAAAACCCCTTCATCCTGGACAGCGTGGGCTGGTATCTTTTCCGCACGGGCGACTACGAAGGGGCTTTGGAATACCTGCGGCGGTCCTATGCCCAGATGCCGGCGGCCGATGTCGCGGCCCACTTGGGCGAGACCCTCTGGATGTTGCAGCGCCGCAACCAGGCCCGCCAGGTCTGGGCCGAAGGCCTGAAGGCCGACCCGGACAACGACACCCTGAACGCCACCCTGCGGCGACTGGGGGTCAGCCTGCCATGAGGCTGTCCGGCCGCAATCCATTCGCGCGCTGGTGCGTGGCGCTGGGCCTGGCGGTATGGCTGGCCGGCTGCGCCACACCCGCCCGCATCGCGGGCCAGGGCTCGGCCTTCGAGCGCGTGGGGCGCTTTGCGGTCAACCTGCAGCCTGTGGCCCAGCCGTCCTACGCCGCGCAGGGCGGGTTTTCCTGGCGCGATGACGGCCAGGTGCTGCGCCTGGACCTCAGCACCCCCCTGGGCAGTGTGCTGGCCCGCTTGCGGGTGGCGCCGGGACAGGCCATCCTGGTGCGCAACGACGGCAGCCGGGAATCCGCCCCCAGCCCGGATCAACTGCTGGCCCAGGTCTGGGGCCATCCCATGCCGGTCGCCGGCCTGCGCTATTGGGTCCAGGGCCGGGCCGCCCCGGGCCTGCCGGCCACGGATCTGCGGCGCGACGCCCAAGGTCGCCTGATGGTCTTGCGGCAGGACGGCTGGGAGATTCGGCTCTCCGATTACGATGACCAGGGGCCTGGGCGGGTGCGCCTGTCGCGCCAGGACGCCCAGGGGCAATGGCGTCTGCAGCTGATTGTGGACCCGTCCTGATGACCACCGCCCTGCCAGGACAGCCGGCGGCGCCTTCGGGCGCCTCGACGCCGCTTCACGAAGGGTTCGGCGCGCTGCCCCTGACCACCTTGCTGGATGTGCCCGCTCCGGCCAAGATCAATCTGTTCCTGCACGTGGTGGGCCGCCGCGCCGATGGCTATCATCAGTTGCAGACCGTTTTTCGTTTCATCGACCTGTGCGATCGTCTGGATTTCGACCGTACCCCGGATGGCGACATCGGCCGCGATGGCGACGGGGTGGACGGCCTGCCGCCAGCGCACGACCTCGTTTTGCGGGCTGCCCATGCCCTGCGGCAGGCCACCGGCACGCGCTACGGGGCGCGCATCCGTTATCGCAAGGCCATTCCCGCAGGGGGCGGGCTGGGCGGCGGGTCCAGCGATGCGGCCACCACCCTGATCGCCTTGAACCGCCTGTGGGGCACGGGTCTGCGGCGTGCGGACCTGCAGCGCCTGGCCCTGGCCCTGGGGGCCGATGTGCCGGTTTTTGTCTTTGGCCGGGCCGCCTTCGCCCAGGGCGTGGGCGAAGTTCTGGCCCCGGTCGCGCTGCCGCCGCAAGTGTATTGGGTGCTGCGCCCGGCCGTGTCGGTGCAGACGGCGGCGGTGTTCAAAGCTCCCGATTTGACAAGAGACTCAGAATCGGTAAAAATCTCGGTCTTTGCTGATTGGCAAACACAACACAGCGGCCTGTTTGGCCGCAACGACCTGGAAACGGTCGTGTGTCGGCAGCATCCCATGGTGGCCCGGTTATTGGCCGCCTTGCATGGGGCAGGTCTGGCGGCGCGCATGACGGGTTCTGGTTCTTGTGTGTTTGCAGGTTTTTCTGATGTCCGGCAGGCCCGGATGCAAAGAAACCGGATTATCAGTAAAATACATGACCTGCCCGATGTGGTTGTCACCGGCAACTGGCTGTGCCAGGGGTTGGCGGATCATCCGCTCAGGACATGGGTAATGGATTAGTTGGGGAATCGCCAAGCTGGTTAAGGCACTGGATTTTGATTCCAGCATGCGAAGGTTCGAATCCTTCTTCCCCAGCCATCACCTTGCAAAAACATTCAATCCAGGCTGTTGAACACACCCGCACAGGGCCAGTCGTCAACAGCCTTGTCATTTGACACATTGGTTCGATACCATGGCACAAGACAGATTCATGATTTTCACCGGCACGGCCAATCCCAGGCTGGCGGTGGATGTGGTCAATCATCTGGATATGTCCTTGGGCAAGATGACCGTCGGCCGTTTTTCCGACGGCGAAGTCATGGTCGAGATCAATGAAAACGTCCGCGGCAAGGACGTCTTCGTCTTGCAGCCCACCTGTGCGCCCACCAACGACAACCTGATGGAAATCATGGTCATGGTCGATGCCCTGCGCCGGGCCTCCGCGCGCAACATCACCGCCGCCATCCCGTATTTCGGCTATGCCCGCCAGGATCGCCGCCCCCGCTCGGCGCGGGTGTCCATCTCGGCCAAGGTCGTGGCCAATATGCTGCAGTCCGTCGGGGTCGACCGCATCATGATGATGGACCTGCACGCCGACCAGATCCAGGGGTTCTTCGACATCCCGGTGGACAATATCTACGCCGGCCCCATTCTGCTGGGCGACATCTGGAGCCGCAATTTCCAGAACCTGGTGGTGGTTTCGCCCGATATCGGCGGGGTGGTGCGCGCGCGCGCCCTGGCCAAGCAGCTGGAATCCGATCTGGCCATCATCGACAAGCGCCGCCCGCGCGCCAACGTGTCCGAAGTCATGAACATCATCGGCGACGTCAACGGCCGTACCTGCCTGATCATGGACGACATGGTCGATACCGCCGGCACATTGTGCAAGGCCGCCCAGGCGCTCAAGGATCGCGGCGCGGGCTCGGTCTACGCCTATTGCACCCATCCGGTGCTGTCGGGCGAGGCCGTGTCGCGCATCCAGGAATCCGCCCTGGACGAGCTGGTCGTCACCGATACGATCCCCTTGTCCGAATCCGCCCGCCAATGCGCCAAAATCCGCCAGTTGTCCTGCGCATCGCTGCTGGGTGAAACCATTTTGCGCATCGCCACGGCCGAGTCCGTCAGTTCGCTGTTCGCCGACTGATTCCGCCGGTGGCTGGCCTCCGCTTGTCGGGGCGGGGGCGCCTTGATTTCTGCCCCCTGCTGGTCGCGGCGGGGGGTGTTTTGCAGCCCAGGCTGTTTTTTTATGGGGCCACAGCCCCCAAACGGAGTTTTCCATGAAATTCACCGCCACTTCGCGTAGCGTCCAGGGTTCGAGTGCGAGCCGCCGCCTGCGCCGCGCCGGTCGGGTGCCCGCCATCGTCTATGGCGGCAAGTCCGCCCCCGCCAACCTCGAACTCGACCACAACGAAATCTTCCACGCCCTGAACAAAGAAGAATTCCATGCCTCCATCCTGGATATGAACCTGGACGGCAAGATCGAGCCGGTGCTGGTGCGCGCCGTGCAATGGCACCCCTACAAGCCCCAAGTCCTGCATGTGGACTTCCAGCGTGTGGACGCCTCCCAGGCCGTCAGCACCAAGGTCCCGGTGCACTACCTCAACGCCGACCAAAGCCCCGCCGTCAAGCTGGCTGGTCAGGTCGTCACCCACGGCCCCACCGAACTCGACATCACTTGCCTGCCGGCCAATCTGCCGCAGTTCATCGAAGTCGATCTGGGCCACATGATCGGCAATTCCCGCGTGCACCTGGCTGACATCACCCTGCCCAAGGGCGTCAAGTACGTGCCCCATGGCGAAGACGTCAACCCCTTGCTGGCCCAGGCCGCCGCGCCCAAGGGTTCGGCTGCCGATGACGCCGCTGCCGACACCCCGGCTGCTGAGTAAGCCTCCGGGCGGCCCGGTGCGCCGCCTGGTTTCGCGGGAGAGTCCTGTGGGGTTGGCCTGCTGCGGATAGTCGTCATCCGCCTCTCGCCAGAGCAACAGGATTCTTTTCCCGCCGACGCCGCGCGGCATGGGCCTTGGCCGGCCCGGCTCCGTGTCGATTTTTGATGCCCGCTTGCAGATGCCTGATCGCATCGGCCGGCGGGCATCTGTTCATTGGGACGAATGCCAGGACGGCAAAAGACTCGCCTGGCGTAAGATACGTACTTTTAAGAGCTGCTTCGATGACGACGCCCATTCGGCTGATCGTGGGCCTGGGCAATCCCGGCCCCGAATACGAAACCACCCGGCATAATGCCGGATTCTGGCTGGCCGACCACTTCGCCGATGATCTGCACGCGGGGTTTACGCTGGACAAATCCTTTTTTGCCTGGGTGGCGCGGGCGCGCCATGCGGGACAGGCCGTCATCCTCGCCAAGCCCGCGACCTTCATGAACCGATCCGGTCAAGCCGTCGGCGCGTTGGCACGCTTTTACAAACTGCAGCCTGAAGAAATCCTGGTTCTGCACGACGAAATGGATTTATTGCCGGGTGCCGTCAAGCTGAAGTTTGGCGGTGGGCATGCCGGGCACAACGGCTTGCGCGATATCCAGGCTGCTTTGGGGACGCCCAAGTTCTGGCGGCTGCGCATCGGCATCGGCCACCCGCGCAGCCTGGGTCTGGCCCAATCGGTCGTCAATTTTGTGCTGCACCCCCCGCGTCAGCAGGATATGCCCGCCATCGACGAAGTCATCCGTCGTTGCCGGGTCGAGCTGCCCGCGCTGCTGGATGGCATGTTCGATCGCGCAACCGAGCGTCTGCATCAGGGCAATCGCATCGACGCCTGAACGGGCGTGCGGGCCGTCGGCGCCGATGCTCTGTCGCTGTGTGTGGCTCGCCGCGGGAGCCTGTTTCCTTTCGGATGCGCGGCTTTTCGCTCGGCTGTTCAGAGACCCTGGGGAAAGTGCGTGTAGCTCGGGTCGCGCGGGCAATGGCATGATATCTTCCGAACTGCCCTCGGAGGAGATCAATGACTGTGCTTGCCTTGCTGCATCGGCCATCCGGCCTGCCCACCATGGGCCAGGAAATCGTGGATTTCCTGCGCTTCGTGGCCAATCCCCGGCCCGGCCCCCGACTGGGGGCGCATCGCCTCGGGCCTGGCATGCCGGTTGATTTTGCACTCAATGCCCCCTTGTGGCGGCTGGTGCACTGGGCCGTCCTGCTGTGGATGGTCAATATCTTCGTCTTCGCCCCGCTGGCCCTGTCTGCCGCCGAGGCCTCGGGCGCGCAGCATCGCCTGGACATTCACAACCTGCCTTGGCTCGCCGCCCTGGTCTGGGCGCCCATCGTCGAGGAGCTCACTTTTCGCTTCGCCCTGCGCCGGCCGGCAATGCTGCTGTGGTTCGTGCCGTTCATGGCCTGGATCATGGTATTGGGGCCGGGGCCGGTACCGGTGCTGCTGGTGGCCGTGGCCCTGTTGCTGGCGCTGGCCCCTCAGTGGTATCCCCCCGGTTATCGTTGGCAGGCCGGCTGGGCCGCGTCCTGGCGCTGGCGCCGCCGGGTGCGGCGCTGGTATCCGGCGCTGTTCCATCTGGCGGCCGCAGCCTTTGCGGCGGTCCACCTGTATAACTTCCGCCATACCTCCGTCAATCTTGTACTGATGACGCTGCTGGTGCTGCCGCAGTGGGTGACCGGCCTGGTGCTGGGCTGGATGCGGGTCAAGCGCGGCATTGGCGCATCCATGGCGCTGCATGCCATTTTCAATGGCGGGCCCTTGTTGCTGATCGGTCTGGTGCTGCACTTCGCCCCCCAGCTGGCCGCGTATTAGTATCCTGTTCGGCTGTTTCAAATACTTATCTTCAGCGTCCGGGTTCGCCATGCTGCGGTTTAAACGGACAGTACTAAAATGCAACGCCTCCAAGCCTTCAAATACAAACTTCAGCCCGACGGCCAGCAGCAGCGCCAGATGCGCCGCTACGCTGGCTGCGGCTGGTTACCGTTTTTTCCAGCCCGCCGTCGCGTCAGGCTGTACATCCAGGCTTTCCACTACAATAGCAGCCTGATTTTTCACCTTATTTTTTCTCAGGAACTCCATGGCACTGCAATGCGGCATTGTTGGCCTGCCCAACGTCGGTAAATCTACCCTGTTCAACGCCCTGACCAAGGCGGGCATCGCCGCAGAAAACTACCCCTTCTGCACCATCGAGCCCAACGTGGGCGTGGTCGAGGTCCCCGATCCGCGCCTGGTCCAACTGGCCGATATCGTCAAGCCCGAACGGGTCGTCCCCGCCGTAGTCGAATTCGTTGACATCGCCGGCCTGGTGGCCGGGGCCTCCAAGGGCGAGGGTCTGGGCAACCAATTCCTGGCCAACATCCGTGAAACCGACGCCATCGTCCATGTGGTGCGCTGTTTTGAAGACGACAACGTGGTACACGTGGCGGGCCGGGTGGACCCGGTGTCCGACATTGAAGTCATCAACACCGAACTGGCGCTGGCCGACTTGGCCACAGCGGAAAAAATCCTGCAGAAAAACCGCAAGCTGGCCAATTCCGGCGACAAAGAGGCCATCCGTCTGGCCGCCTTGCTGGAACGCATCGTGGCGGCCCTGGACGCGGGCCAATCGGTGCGCAGCCTGGGTCTGGACGACGAAGACCAGGCCGCCATCCGGGGCTATTGTTTCATCACTGCCAAGCGCGCCATGTATGTGGCCAATGTGCGCGACGATGGCTTTGAAAACAACCCGCACTTGAAAGCGGTGCAGCATTATGCTGCCGCCGAACATGCTCCCGTGGTGGCGGTGTGCGCCGCCATCGAGGCCGAAATCGCCGACCTGGACGACGAAGACAAAACGGTTTTTCTGGAAGACATGGGCATGACCGAGCCCGGCCTGGACCGTGTCATCCGCGCCAGCTACCAACTGCTGGGCCTGCAGACTTATTTCACCGCCGGCGTGAAGGAAGTGCGCGCCTGGACGGTGCGCGTCGGCGCCACCGCGCCGCAGGCGGCGGGCGTCATCCATACGGACTTTGAGCGCGGCTTCATCCGTGCGCAAACCATCGGCTTCGACGACTACCTCGCCTGCAAGGGTGAGCACGGCGCCAAGGAAGCCGGCAAGATGCGGGCCGAAGGCAAGGACTACGTAGTGAAGGATGGGGATGTGTTGAATTTTTTGTTTAACGTTTAAGCGGAACGTACTGTTCATCCACGTTCATTCGAGTTCGGAATACTTGCCGCGCAATCGTATGTGCAGTCTGGTCGCCGTATCGTGGTGGATGTGGGCCTGGAGAAATTCTTCGACCGAGTCAACCACGACATTCTGATCGACCGCCTACAGAAACGCATTCCTGACGCTGGAGTCATGTGTGCGGCTCCTGCCTGTGGATGAAGTGCCATTTTGGCATGACACTGAGGGGGTAAGCACCCTTGCGATTAATACTGTTATATGTAACACTAAGCGTTATAGGTAATTTACCGAGGCCAGTACGTGAGGGTTTTCAAGAACGCTTGGTTCGAGCGCTTTGCCCGCAAGCAGGGCATCGCGGACAAGGCGCTTCTGGAAGCCATCGAGCGCGCCGAGCGGGGCTTGGTTGATGCTGATCTTGGTGGCGGTGTCATCAAGCAGCGCGTGGCGCGGCCTGGGCAGGGCAAGTCTGGCGGTTTCCGCACTATCATCCTATACCGCACGGCGGAGCGGGCTTTCTTCGTGTACGGGTTCGCCAAGAGCGACCGCGACAACATCGACGATGACGAAGATGCCAGTTTCAAGAAGGCGGCGGAGCATGTGCTGGGGCTGTCGGAAACGCATCTGGCGGAGCTGATAGGCAAGGGGCAATTGACGGAGGTACACGATCATGGCGAAAAATTACCGGAGTGAGGCCTACGCGGCTATCCACGAGACGATGGAGGCCCTGCATGAGATCGGCGCCATCGACAAGCAGACCATGCGCGAGTTCGACGAAAGCTGCCTGACGCCGGTGCAACCCATGCCGCCCGAGCGCATACGCGCGCTGCGCGAGCGTGAGCACCTGTCGCAGCCCATCTTTGCCCTCTACCTGAACGTGAGCAAGAACCTTGTCTCCGACTGGGAGCGCGGCGTGAAGAAGCCTGGCGGCCCGGCCCTGCGCCTGCTGACCGTGGTGGAAAAGAACGGCATCCAGGCGATTGCTTGATCGGTTAGATGAATTTCGGACGTTAAGAGAGGATGTTTATGGAGCACTTTGCTGTTGGACTTGTTTCCGTCGTTTTTGCGGTCGCATTACCTGTGGTTTATCTTTTTAGTTTTCAGGCACGTCGCCTTGGTGCTTGGTCGAAGCGGCAGGACGGCCCGAAGGATCGCGTATGGTTTTTCCTGCTTTTGTTTGTGATTGTGGGCTTTTGCTTTGGCAGCTTCGCGCAGCCTTTGTGGGACACTGGTGTCGAATGTCAGGCAGCAGGGCAGCCGTTGGTTTCATGCGTTTTTTCGCTTAGGTAACATGATGATGCGCATTTTCAAAAGTGGGTATGAAAGTGGGTGCAAAATGACCATTCAAGGCGGTGCAGCAAGCAATGATGCGGTTTTCAGTCCGTTCTTCCCGTTCAACGTGTGACCCAGCGATGATCCGCACGTCAACCCAGCACACAACCCCCATGCCCAACCCCTTTCCACCCCTGCAGCCCATCACCTTGCAAGGCCACGGCGTGCGCCTGGCGCCACTCTCCCCGGATCATATCCCCGGCTTGCGGGACGCCGCCGCGGACGGCCAGCTGTGGCGGCTGCGCGTGACCTCGGTGCCCGAACCCGCCGAGACCGAGGCCTATGTCGCCACCGCCTTGCAGGGCCTGGCCGAGGGCCACATGCTGCCGTTTGCCGTACTGGATGCCGATACCGGCGCGGTGCTGGGCACCACGCGCTACCACGATATCCTGCCCGCCGTGGCCCGGCTGGAAATCGGCTACACCTGGTATGCCTTGTCCCGGCAGCGCACGCAGGTCAATACCGCCTGCAAGCTGTTGCTGCTGCAGTATGCGTTTGAAGCCCTGAACGCCGCCGTGGTGGGCTGGCGCACGGACAATTTCAACCAGGCGTCGCAACGCGCCATCGAGCGCCTGGGGGCCAAGCGCGATGGCGTCATCCGCCACCATGCCCCGCGCCGGGATGGCACGGTGCGCGACACCGTGATGTACAGCTTGTTGGCGGGCGAATGGCCCGAAGTGCGGGCGCATCTATTGTATAAACTGGCGAGCCGTCCCGCCTGAGCCAGGCCTGATTTTCTATATTTTTCGCACAACACCACACCGCATAACACAACACCGCACCGCTTCATCCCGGCCTCGCCAGGCGCCGGGCCGGAATCAGTGCAAATCCCGGGTATACACGAATTTCGGCATGCTCCAGCAAAAGCGCAGGGCCAGCAGCCGCAGGGCCAGGCCGATCAGCAGCGATCCGCCCACCACCAGGTTGTGGTTCCAGAACAGTGCCAGGCCGGCCAGGTACAGGGCCCCGCTGACGATCGACACCGTAGCGTAGAGTTCCGCCCGAAACAGCAGCGGGACTTCATTGCACAGCACATCGCGCAATACCCCGCCGACACAGCCCGTGATCATGCCCGAAACGATGGCCACGCCCCAGGGCAGGCTCAACCCCAGAGCGATATCCACGCCGATGATGGTGAAGACCACCAGGCCCACGGCATCCAGAAACAAGAACAAATGGCGCAGGGAATGCGCGAAGCGGGCGATGGCGATGGTGACCAGCGCCGCGCCGCCGGTGACCAGCAGGTAATGGGGGTGCGCAATCCAGGACAAGGGGTGGTGGTTCAGCAGCACGTCGCGCACCGATCCGCCGCCCAGGGCGGTGACGCAGCCCAGCATGACCACCCCCAGCCAATCCATTTCCCGGCGGCCGGCCGCCAGGGCGGCGGTCATGGCTTCGGCCGCGATGGCGATCAGGAACAGAACATGCAGAAAATCGCTGGTGATGTCGGGGGCGGGCACGGAAAACTCCTGGAATGAGGGGCGAACGGGAAGGGCTTGCGGCGGGGCGCATTGCCCCGCGTGGGCTGTCTCAGGTCTGGGGATATGCCATACAGGCCCCTTGCAGACAGAGGAAGCCGTCCGCCCCCAGGGCGGGGGCGGACAAAGAAGACACGCGCAGATCCAGGCACAAGTCTGCCAGATCCACTCCGATCAGGGTGTGATCCCCCCGGAAAGAACGGTAGCTGACTTTGGCGGGCGCCCCGTCCCCTTGAGCCGCCCATTGGATTTGTTCGGGTCGGATCATGATCAGGCAGGCCTCGCCGGGCGGCGGGCTGCCGGGGTGCAGGGCCACGGCCCCCAGGGCGCAATGGGCCTGGGATGGGCCGGCGCCGTGGCCCGCCAGGAAAATCGCCGCGCCGGTCAGGCGGGCCACGGCCGGGCTGGCGGGTTGCCAGTACACGCGCTCGGGTTGATCGCACTGCATGATGCCGCCGGCCTGCATGACGGCCAGCTGGTCGGAAACGGCAAAGGCCTCGCCCGGGTCGTGCGTGACCAGCACCGTGGTGGTGCCGGTTTGCCGCAGGACGTGGACGACTTCTTCGCACAGGCTGCGGCGCAAGTCCAGATCCAGGGCGTTGAAGGGCTCATCCAGCAGCACCAGGGACGGCCCGGGGGCCAGTGCCCGGGCCAGGGCTACGCGCTGCTGCTGGCCGCCGGAGAGTTCATGGGGATAGCGCGCCCCCAGGCCGGACAGGCCGGTCAGGGCCAGGACTTCGTTGACCCGCTGGCGGCGGCCGGCGTGGCGCGGCAGGCCGAAGCGGATATTGCCTTCCACTGTCAGGTGGGGAAACAGCGTGCCTTCCTGGGGGACGTAGCCGATGTTGCGCTGCTCGGGCGGGACAAAGGCGCGGGCGGACGCCATGATCCGGTCGCCAAAGGCGATTTCACCTTCGTCCAGGGGGTCGAAGCCGGCCATCAGGCGCAGCAAGGTGGTCTTGCCGCAACCAGACGGCCCTAGCAGCGCCATGACCGAGCCTTCGGGAATGCTCAAGTGGATGCCGCGCAGGACTTCGGTTTGGCCAAAGCGCTTGTGCAGGCCGCGGAGTGTCATGGCGGTCATGGGATCAGCGATTGTGGTGCAGCATGCGCCGCGTGAACACCCAGACGGGCACGATGGAAACCAGCACCAGCAAGGCGGCGAAGGGCGCGGCGGCGGCGTATTCGGCATCCGCCGTGTAGGACCAGACCTCGGTGGCCAGGGTGACGGTGCCCGTGGGGGCCAGCATCAGGGTGGCGGTCAGTTCGCGCACGATTTCCAGCATCATCAAGGCCAGGGCGGCCCCGATGCCGGGGGCGATATTGGGCAGGATCACGGTCAGGAAGACATGGAAAGGCCGTCTGCCCAGGCTGCGGGCGATGGCTTCGATCTGGGGCGGAACCAGTTCGACCGAGGCCCGCAGGGACGACTGGGCCAGGGGCAGGAACAAAATGGCGTAGGCCGCCAGCAGCACGCCGACCCCCTGGTACAAGGCGGGGGCCAGCCGGATGGATAGGAACACCAGGGCCAGTGCCACCACCACGCCGGGCAGACCATGCACGATGTAGGGCAGGCGCTCGGCCAGTTGGGCCAGGCGGCCCCGTTGGCGGGCCGCCAGCAGCACCAGGGGAATGGCCAGAAGGCTGGTCAACACCGCGCCCGCGCCGGCCAGGGCCAGGGTGCCCTGGATGGCGGGCAGGATCTGGGCATGGCCCTGCCCTGCCGAATGGCCATGCGCCAGCCAATAGGCCAGGGTCGCCAGGGGCACCCCCAGCGCGACCATGCCCAGCAGGCCGAACAGAGCCAGCACGGGCCAGCGGGCGTGGCCCAGGGGGATCGGCCGGGCGGGGCGGGTGGCCCCGCGGCCCACGCGGGCAATGCGGCGGCCCGCGCGCAGGCGCATTTCGGCCCAGGCCGCCGGGATGCACAACAGCATCAGCACGATGGACTGCATGGCGGCGGATGCGCTGTCGAATTGCAATTCGTAGGACTCGAAAATGGCCGTGGTGAAGGTTTGCACGCGCAACAAGGCCAGCGCCCCGAATTCGGCGAACATATGGGTCAGAACCAGCAGGGCCCCGCTGCCCAGGGCGGGCGCCAACTGGGGCAGCAGGGCACGGCCGAATGCCCGCCAGGGGCCGTGTCCCAAGGATCGGCAGACATCTTCCAGGCCGGGATCTGTACCCCGCAGCGCCGCCGCCACGGGCAGGTAGACCAGGGGGTAGCTGGACAGCGACAGGATAAAAATTGCCCCCGCCAGATTTTGGAAGGCGATGTCGATGGATGCCCAGGCGTAGCTGGAGACAAAGGCCGGCACGGCCAGCGGCAGGCCGGCGGCCACGCGCCAGGCGCGCCGGCCCGGCAGGTCGCTGCGCTCTACGCACCAGGCCACCCCCAGGCCGATCAGGGAAGACAGCAGCATCACCCCCAGGGCCAGCGTCACGGTATTGCCCAGGAGTTCGAGCGTGCGGGGGCGGAAGATTTCCTCGATGACGCCGCGCGGGCCGGTTTGCAGCGTGCGCAGCGCGATATACACCAGCGGCAGGCACACCAGGGCCACGGGCAGCAGGGCCGCCAGCCCCATCCAGGCCGGCGGCGAGGCGGGCTGGCGGCCCGCCATCAGGCCCAGCCGGATCACGCCAGCCCGGCCTCGCGGCGCAGGGTCAGGGCATCGGCGGCGTCGCCCAGATCGGCGGGCGAGACAGCGGGCGGGTGCAGTTGGTCGAAGGGCTTCAGGGCGAAGGGGGTTTTGACCCCCGGGCGCAGGGGGTATTCGGCCACGGTGTCCACCATGGCGTCCTGGCCCGCCTGGCTGACCATGAAGGCCAGCAGCTGCTGGGCGGCGTCGGCGTGGGCGGCGGTTTTCAGCACCCCGGCCGCCGAGCAGGTGATCAGGCCGCCGGGGTCTTGCGGGCCGGCGTAGTGCAGGGCGGACTTCATTTTGTCGGCGCCGACTTCGTTGGCCACGATGTACCAGTAGTAGTTATTGACCAGCGCCGTGGCGATTTCGCCGCGCTCGACGGCCCGCATGGCGGCCATATTGCCGTTGTAGATGCGGCCGTATTGCTTCAGGCCCTTGAGCCAGCCCAGGGCCGCATCGCGCCCCCGCAGTAATTTGATGGCGATGATTTGTTCTTGGAAGGCGCCGCTGGTGGGCACGAAACCCACGCGGTCTTTCCAGGCGGCGGTGGCCATGTCCATCACGGATGCGGGCAGCTCGGCGGCCTGCACCATGTCCTGGTTGTATACCGTGACGCGGGAACGGGCTGTGATGCCCGTCCAGGTGTGATCGCGGGCCGTATAGCGGGGCAGGATTTGGCCGAGGGTGGCGTCCGGCAGCGGGGCCAGCAGATTTTTTTCGGCCAGCGCGGCCACCGGGGGGCTTTCTTCGGCGAAAAACACGTCGGCCGGCGATCGGCTGCCTTCCTCGATGATCTGGTTGGCCAGCTGCGTGCTGCTGCCTTTGCGGATATCCACCTGGATGCCGGTGGCCTGGGTAAATGCGGCCACCAGCGCGGCGGTGGTCTTGGCATGTTGGCCGTTGTACAGGATCAGGGTTTTGGCGTCTGCCGCCCGGGCGCTGTGCAGGGCGGGGAACCCCAGCAGGGCTCCCGCGCTCAGTATTGCGCCATGGCGCAGAAAGTCTCGGCGGGAGGATGTTTTCATCGGATTCTCGAAAAATGATTTACTTTATTGTAAGTCGAACGAGAACCATTATCCTTACGAATAGCTGTACACCCTGCCGGCGCATCATCCCGGCAGGCGCGGCACAGCGGTCTGTCGGGCCGCTGCCGGGCCGCCGGCCAAGTGGTCGTCCCGGCCTGTCTGAAACACGGCCACACTGCCCGCCAGCCGGTCGGCCTGTTCACTGAGCGAATCCGCCGCGGCGGCGGCTTCTTCGACCAGGGCGGCGTTCTGCTGGGTGACCTGATCCATTTGCGTGACGGCCAGGTTGACTTGGTCGATGCCGGTGGACTGCTCGTTGGAGGCCGAGGCGATCTCGCCCATGATGCGGGTGACGCGATCCACCGCGGCCAGGACTTCTTGCATGATGGCGCCGGCATCGTCCGCCTGCCGGGTGCCCGCCTGGACTTCGTGCGAGGACGTTTCGATCAGTTGCTTGATCTCGCGCGCGGCTTCGGCGGAGCGCTGGGCCAGCGCCCGGACTTCGGACGCCACGACGGCGAATCCCTTGCCTTGTTCGCCCGCCCGGGCGGCCTCGACGGCCGCGTTCAGCGCCAGGATGTTGGTCTGGAAGGCAATGCTGTCGATCACGCCGATGATGTCGGTGATGCGGTTGGAACTGTCGGCGATGCGCTGCATGGTGGCCACCATGTTTTCGACCGCCTGTTCGCCGCGCTGGGCCGTCCCGGATGCCCCGGTGGCCAGCTCGTTGGCCTGGCGGGCATTGTCGGCGTTCTGGCGCACGGTGCTGGCAAGTTCTTCCATGCTGGCGGCGGTTTCCTGCAGAGAGGCCGCTTGTTGTTCGGTGCGGCTGGACAGGTCGGTGTTGCCGACCGCGATTTCGTGGGCGCCGGTGTGGATTTCGCCCACGCTATAGCGCACCTGGCGGATCATTTGCCGCAAGGCGTCCTGGGTGCCGTGCAGGCTGTGCAAGAGTTGGTGGACTTCGTTGCGGCTATGGGTCGGACTGGCCGGAACGTCCTGGCTGAGATCGCCCGCCCCCAGACGCCGCATGCCGGTGACCACGGTGTGCACGGGAGCCAGGGTGCGTCGCGCCAGCCAGAAAATGGCGAAGGCGATCAACAGGGTGCCCCCCAGCATCAGGGCCAATTGAATCCACATCTGGCGGTCGCTGGCGGCCAGGTAGCTGTCCATGGGGCCGAAGGCGTAGATCATCCAGTTCCAGTTGGGGATGGTTTTCCAGGACAGGAAGATGGATTCGTCGTTGATGATGGTTTGTTTGGCGCCGATGGGCGCGCTGCGAAACGAGGCGTCCAGGATGGCGAAGTCCGCTGCGGGATTGCCCGCACTGAGCAGATCGCCGGGCTTGCCGAAATTACCCGCCACCCGCACCCAGTCCTTGTGGTCGTCGCTGGGGCGCAGCACGAACAACTGCCCGTGGCCCGCCAGCTTGGTTTGGGTCAGGTCTTTCAGGACGGGGTCGATTTGGGCGCTGATGTCCAGCCGGTTGACGATGCCGCCGTAAATGGCCCCCTGGGCGTCCTTGAGCGGGTTGGTCGTGGCCAGATGCCAGCGATCCCCGACCAATTGCGGGATGTGGATGACTGCGCCCTTGTCGAACGCCTGGGCGATGGGGTCGCTGGGGGGCAGCACCTGCCCCAGGGCATAGGCGGGTTGATCCTGGTAGGCGCTGGCGATGCGCATCCAGCCCTTGGGCGTGCGGGCATAAATGGCGGCGGTCATGCCCGTCACGCTGCGCATCAGGGCCTGGTCGCCGTTCAGAACCTTGTCGCCTGCCTTGAAGACGGGCATACCGTTTTCCGTTTGTTCCGAGGGGCGGGGCGTGTCGCCCATATACCGCATCAGCACCGGATACAGCGACTGGCTGCGATCGCGGCCGATGTCGAAGATAAGCTGCAGGATGCGGTCGGAATCCTGCATCCCCATTTGATTGGCCGCGCTGACGTTGGCCACGGCGGTCTGGCGGCTTTGCCAGGTAATCAGCGACGCCAGGATGGCCATGACCAGAATAGTGGTCAAGGTGGCGGTCAGGAACAACTGGGTCGCCAGGGGGGCGTGGGCTATTTTTCCCGCCCGGACTGTTTTCTGAAGGGCCATGGCTGTCTCCTTTGACGGAACCGGGATGATGATTGTTTTGCGGCTGCGCCCGTTTATCGCCACTTTACCGGGATTGTTTTGAGGCGTGAATAGCCTGGCACTTATAGTGGGTATGACGGATGCGGCATGGGGCTGCGCCCCCGTCCCGGCCCGCGCAACGGGTGTGCCGCCGGGCCAGGGGGGCGGGCGTCATCCGCCGCGCCGCCGGCCCTCTTGAAAAAAAAACAACCGGCCTCATCTGTCAGCATAGTCCTTCTTTTTGATTTAAACCGCCATCGCAAGACGCACCATGAGCCAAACCGATACCTCCACCGCCGAAACCCTGGGTTTCCAGGCCGAAGTCAAGCAACTGCTGCACTTGATGATCCATTCCTTGTACAGCAACAAGGAAATTTTCTTGCGCGAACTCGTGTCCAATGCCTCGGATGCCTGCGACAAATTGCGCTTTGAAGCCATCGACCACCCCGATCTGCTGGAGGCCGACAGCACGCTGCGCATCCAGGTCGAATTCGACGAGGCTGCGCGCACCCTCACGATTACCGATAACGGCATCGGCCTGTCGCGCGACGAAGCCATTGCCAACCTGGGCACGATTGCGCGCTCGGGCACGCGTGAATTCTTTTCCCAACTGACCGGCGACAAGCAAAAAGACGCCCAGTTGATCGGCCAGTTCGGCGTGGGGTTTTATTCGTCCTTCATCGTGGCCGAAAAAGTCAGCGTCAGCAGCCGCCGGGCCGGCTTGCCGGCGGCCGAGGGCGTGCTGTGGGAATCCGATGGCCAGGGCGAGTTTTCCGTGGCCGCCGTCGAGCGTGAAGCGCGGGGCACATCGGTCACCCTGACCCTGCGCGCCGACGAAGATGAATTTTTGTCGGGCTGGAAACTGCGCGAAGTGCTGCGCCGCTATTCGGATCATATCTCGCTGCCCATCCAGATGAAGAAGGAAGAATGGGATGCTGAAAAATCAGCGCAGGTGACCACCGAAGAATGGGAAACCGTCAACCAGGCCAATGCCTTGTGGACGCGATCCAAATCCGACATCACCGACGAGCAGTACAAAGAATTCTACAAGCACGTTGCCCACGATTTCGAAGACCCCCTGGCCTGGACGCACAACCGCGTCGAGGGCCGCAGCGAATACACCCAGCTGCTGTATCTCCCCAAACGCGCCCCCTTCGACCTGTATGATCGTGATGCCCGCCGCGGGGTCAAGCTGTACATCAAGCGCGTTTTCATCATGGACGACGCCGAACAACTGCTGCCGGCCTATCTGCGCTTTGTGCGCGGGGTCGTGGATTCAGCCGACCTGCCGCTGAATGTCTCGCGCGAAATCCTGCAGGAAAGCCGCGATGTGCGCTCGATCCGCGAAGGTTGCGCCAAGCGCATTCTGGGGCTGTTGGACGACCTGGTCGAGAACAAGCCGGATGAATACGCTGAATTCTGGGATCAATTCGGCCAGGTGCTGAAAGAAGGCATCGGCGAAGACCCCGCCAACAAGGATCGTATCGCGGGCCTGCTGCGCTTTGCCAGCACGCAGGCGGACAGTCCGGCCCAGACCGTGTCCTTGTCCAATTACATTGGCCGCATGAAAGAAGGCCAGGACAAAATCTACTACCTGTCGGCCGATTCCTACGCGGCGGCGGCGCATAGTCCGCACCTGGAAGTCTTCCGCCGCAAGGGGCTGGAAGTCCTGCTGCTGTCCGATCGCGTGGACGAATGGATGCTGTCCTATCTGCGCGAATTCGAAGGCAAATCCCTGGTGTCCGTCGCCAAGGGCGGTCTGGATCTGGACGCTCTGGCCGACGAAGAAGAAAAGAAACAGCAGGCCGAAGCCGCCGAAGCGTTCAAGCCCACCATCGAACGCCTGCAGGCCGCCTTGGGCGAACGCGTCAAGGAAGTCCGCGCCACCGCGCGTCTGGTGGATTCGCCTGCCTGCGTGGTGGTGGACGAAAACGAACTCAGCCCGCATCTGCTGCGCATGCTGAAAGCCGCCGGCCAGGAGGCCCCCGACGTCAAGCCGATCCTGGAAGTCAATCCGCAGCATGCGCTGGTCAAGCGCATGGAGTCCCAGCCGGATGACGCCTTTGGCGACTGGGCCGAACTGCTGCTGGATCAGGCGATGCTGGCCGAAGGCGCGGCATTGAAGGATCCGGCGGCATTCGTGAAACGGATGAATGGCCTGCTGCTGAACGCCTGAGTTTTCCGGCGGTTCCTGGGTGGCCCGCCTGTCCGCCCACCGGCCTGCGGCTGTCCCGGATAGGGGCCGCCGCAGGCCGGTTTGTCTTTCGTGCGCCATCTGGCCATAATCAACACTTGAATCCGTATCACCTCATACACCGGAGACCGCATTGATGAAATCCCGCGCCGCCGTTGCCTTCGAAGCTGGCAAGCCCCTGCAGATCGTCGAAATCGACGTCGAACCCCCGCGCAAGGGTGAAGTCCTGGTCAAAATCACCCATACCGGGGTCTGCCACACCGATGCCTTCACCTTGAGCGGGGATGATCCCGAAGGCGTCTTCCCCGCCGTGCTGGGTCACGAAGGGGCTGGGGTTGTGGTCGAAGTCGGCGAGGGTGTCACCAGCGTGGCGCCCGGCGACCACGTCATCCCCTTGTACACCGCCGAATGCGGCGAGTGCCTGTTTTGCAAATCCGGCAAGACCAACCTGTGCGTGGCCGTGCGCGCCACTCAAGGCAAGGGCGTCATGCCCGATGGCACCACGCGGTTTTCATACCAGGGTCAGCCCATTTATCACTACATGGGGTGTTCCACGTTCAGCGAATACACCGTGGTGGCCGAGGTTTCCCTGGCCAAGATCGACCCCCAGGCCAACCCGGAACAGGTCTGCCTGCTGGGCTGCGGGGTGACCACCGGCATCGGGGCCGTGCGCAACACGGCCAAGGTGCAGCCGGGTGATACCGTGGCCGTGTTCGGCCTGGGCGGCATCGGTCTGGCGGTGGTGCAGGGGGCCCGTCAGGCGGGCGCGGGACGCATCATTGCCGTGGATACCAACCCGGACAAATTCGCCCTGGCCCAGGTGTTCGGGGCCACGGATTGCGTCAATCCCAAAGACCACGCCGAACCCATCCAGCAAGTCATCGTCGGCATGACGGGCTGGGGGGTGGATCACAGCTTCGAGTGCATCGGCAATGTCAACGTGATGCGCGCCGCGCTGGAATCCGCCCACCGGGGCTGGGGCCAGTCCATCGTCATCGGCGTGGCCGGGGCCGGCCAGGAAATCTCCACCCGGCCCTTCCAACTGGTGACCGGCCGCTCCTGGCGCGGCACCGCCTTTGGCGGGGTCAAGGGGCGTTCCCAGTTGCCGGGCATGGTGCAAGAAGCCATGCGGGGCGATATCGACCTGGCCCCCTTTGTCACGCATACCATGGGGCTGGGCGACATCAACCAGGCCTTCGATCTCATGCACGCGGGCAAGTCCATCCGTTCGGTCGTGCATTACTGATCCCGGCGCGCTGGCCTCGGTGGGCGCCCCGCCCGCCGATGCGGCGCGCCCGGCCTTATTTGCAAGAGGAAAAATCTCATGACGACCACCGATCCGATCGGCCTGACGCGTATCGAGCAGCACGCCAGCTTCGGCGGCCGCCAGGAAGTCTGGCAGCATGCGTCCGCCGCACTGGCCTGCCCCATGCGCTTTGCCGTGTATCTGCCCCCGGCCGCCGTGCGCGGGGAGCCCTGCCCGGTGCTGTACTGGCTGTCCGGCCTGACCTGCACCGAGCAAAACTTCATCGCCAAGGCCGGGGCCCAGGCCCATGCGGCGCGGTATGGCCTGATCCTGGTGGCGCCCGACACCAGCCCGCGCGGCGAGGCCGTGGCCGATGACCCCGCCTACGACCTGGGGCAGGGCGCGGGTTTTTATCTGAATGCCACCCAGGCCCCGTGGGCGGCCCACTACCGCATGCAGGATTATGTGGCGGACGAACTGCCCGCCCTGGTCGAACAGCATTTTCCCGCCTTGCCGGTACGCGCCATTGCGGGGCATTCGATGGGGGGGCATGGGGCCTTGGTGACGGCGTTGCGCCACCCCGGGCGGTATCGCAGCGTGTCCGCGTTTTCGCCTATCGTGGCCCCCGGCCAGGTGCCCTGGGGGCAAAAAGCCTTTGCGGCCTATCTGGGCCAAGACCCCGATGCCTGGGCGCAGTGGGATGCCGTCGCCTTGCTTCGCGCCGCGCCCGAACGCCTGCCGATTTTGGTCGACCAGGGGCTGGACGACGAGTTTTTAGCGGGCCAACTGCGCCCCGAACTGCTGGAAGCCGCTTGCCGCGAGGCCGGGCACCCGCTGACGCTGCGCCGTCAGGCGGGTTATGACCACAGCTATTACTTTATTGCCAGCTTTATCGGCGACCACATCGCGCATCACGCTGCCGCCTTGAAGGCGGATTGATGCGTCTGCCCGCGCGGCGGGTGCCGGTTATTCGAGTAGGCCGCCACGGGGATTTCGTCTTGCCCCCTATTCAGAATAGGTCTGGGGCGAGCGGCGCGGCGCCGGCCAGCCGCCCCCATTCGAAAGCGGGACCGGGGTCGGTCTTGCGGCCCGGGGCGATGTGTTCGTGCCCGCAGGCGGCCCGGATGGGGTGGCGGCTGCAAATGGCCGCCGCCAGCGCGTTCAGGGCGGCGTATTGAGCGCCGGTATAGGGGGTGGTGTCCGTACCTTCCAGCTCGATGCCGATGGCATAGTCGTTGCAGCGTTCGCGTCCCTGGAAAGCGGACACCCCCGCGTGCCAGGCCCGCAAAGTGGTGGGCACGAACTGCACGATCCGGCCGTCGCGGCGGATCAGGAAATGGGCGGATACCCGCAGGTCGCGGATGTTTTCGAACCAGGGGTGGGCGGCGATGTCCAGCCGATTCTGGAAAAAATCGATGACTGCGTCGCCCTCGAATACGCCGGGCGGCAGGCTGATGTTGTGGATGACCAGCAGATAGGGATCCTCGTCTTCGGGCCGCCGGTCGTGGTTGGGCGATGGGCGGTGCAGAACCGGCCCCCCGGGGGGCAGCCAGCCGTCGGCTTGGAGGGCCAGGGAAAGCGGCGGGCGGTGGGGCGCAGCGCCCGCGGGCGGCGTGGCGTCTTCTGGGGCCGCGGGCATTATTTGCGCAGCCCCAGACGGGCGTGTTCGGCGCTGCACCAGGTTTTGCCCTGGCTCATGTAGGCTTCGGAGCGCGGCAGGAAAATCCGGCAATGGGCGCAGCGCACCATGGACTCCGCCGCCTCGCGGGACGTGACGTCCCGGCGCCGGGCGTCGGCCTGGCGCGCCTGGGCTTTTTGGTGGCTCAGGACGCGGGAAACAATCAGGACGACCAGGATGATGACCGCCCACAGCAGAAATTTACCCAAGGGTGCCTCTTTGGAGGATGACTTCCAGGACGAAGCGGCTGCCTGAGTAGGACAGCAGCAAGAATGCGAAGCCCGCCAGCGTCCAGCGCAGGGCGATACGCCCGCGCCAGCCCTGGATGCGCCGCCCGGCCAGCAGCACCCCGAACGTGCCCCAGGACAGCAGCGTGAACACGGTTTTGTGATCCATTGGCAGGGCCCGGCCGCCGAGATGCAGCGAGACATGAATCCCCGTGGCCACGGTCAGGGTGAGGATCACGAAACCGATGCCGATCAGGCGGAACAGCAGCTGCTCCAGGGTCAGCAGGGGGGGCATGGCGTCCATGGCGCGGCCCAGCAGGCTTTGCTGGGCTTCGGTTTCGATGGGGCGGTGCAGGTGGCGGTCGAGCACCGTCATCAGCATGGCGTGCAGGGCGGCGACGGTCATCAGGCCGTAGGCCATCATGGCGATCAGCAGATGGATGCGCAAGGCATCGCTGTTGGCGTGCGGCACCAGGTGTCCCTGCGGGAAAATGCCCGCCAGCAGGCTGATGACGGCGGCGGCGGGCAGCAGAACCAGCAGCAGGCTGTCCAGGCGCAGCAGGAAGTTCTCGACCCAGAAGACAATCATGCCCAGCCACATGGCGGTGGACAGGGCCAAGGCCCAGCCCAGGGTCAGGCCGGAGGGCACGATCACGGCGCTGGCCAGGCCGATGCCCTGCAGCGCAATCGCCCCCAGCAGGCAGCCGCGGCCGATCATGCCGCTGGGGTGCAACGCTTGCGCGCGCGCGATGGGGCGCCATAGCGCCAAGCCCAGCATGGCATAGGCCAGCGCGGCAAGCAAGTGAAATACAATGCTGACTGACATAGTCCTGTCGGTGTCCGGCGCACGGCGTGCGCCCTCAAAGCCTCCATTTTATGCGCTACCCGGCAGATCAACCAGTTTTGTGGAAATCCGCCATGCTCGATAACCTCACTTCCCGTCTGTCGCGCATCGTCAAGACGATGCGCGGCGAGGCCCGCCTGACCGAATCCAATACGCAGGACATGCTGCGCGAGGTTCGTCTGGCCCTGCTGGAGGCCGACGTGGCCCTGCCCGTGGTGCGCGAATTCGTGGGCCGCGTCAAAGAGGCCGCCCTGGGGCAGGAAGTCGTCGGCAGCTTGAACCCCGGGCAGGCGCTGGTGGGCGTGGTGCACAAAGAACTCACTCGCCTGATGGGCGGCGACCTGGGCGCCGAGGCGGGCGAGCTCTCCCTGGCCGCGCAGCCGCCGGCGGTCATCTTGATGGCGGGCCTGCAAGGGGCCGGGAAAACCACCACCACGGGCAAGCTGGCCAAATGGCTGTCCGAAGGCAATCATGTCCAGCACGGGCGCAAGACCAGCCGCAAGAAGGTGCTGGTGGTCAGTGCCGACGTCTACCGGCCAGCCGCCATTGACCAGCTGAAAACCGTGGCGGCCCAGGTGGGGGTGGATTTTCTGCCCACCCGCACCGACCAGAAGCCCCAGGATATCGCCCGCGATGCGCTGGATCACGCCCGGCGTCATCACTATGATGTGTTGATCGTCGACACGGCGGGCCGCTTGGGCATCGACCAGGCCATGATGGATGAAATCCGCGCGCTGCACGGCCTGCTGACCCCCATCGAAACCCTGTTCGTGGTGGATGCCATGCAGGGCCAGGATGCGGTCAACGTCGCCCGCGCATTTTCCGACGCCCTGCCGCTGACCGGCGTGGTCATGACCAAGCTGGATGGCGATGCCCGGGGCGGGGCCGCCCTGTCCGTGCGCCAGGTGACGGGCAAGCCGCTTAAGTTCGTGGGTATTTCCGAAAAACTGGACGGCCTGGAGCCTTTCCATCCCGAACGCATGGCCCAGCGCATCCTGGGCATGGGCGATATCGTTTCCCTGGTCGAGCAGGCCCAGAAAAACATCGACATCGCCGAAGCGCAAAAGCTGGCGGCCCGCCTGAAATCGGGCGACCGCTTCGATCTGAACGATTTTCGAGACCAGCTTCAGCAGGTGAAAAAGCTGGGCGACATGGGGTCGCTGCTGGAAAAACTGCCCGCCCAGTTTGCCCAGGCTGCGGCCCAGGTGCAGGGCGGCCAGGCCGAAAAGCAGCTGGCCCGCACCGAAGGCATCCTGAACTCGATGACCCCCCAGGAACGCGCCAAGCCCGAACTCATCAAGGCGTCGCGCAAGCGCCGCATCGCGGCGGGCTCCGGCGTGCCCGTCCAGGAAGTCAACCGCTTGCTGAAGCAGTTCGAGCAAATGCAGGGCATGATGAAGCAGATGAAAAAAGGCGGCATGGCCAAGATGATGCGCGCCATGGGCGGGATGAAAGGGCTGGCCGGGCTGGGGCGCGGCGGGTTCCGTTAAAGACCCGCCGCCCGCGTGTCGCGGGGGTCAGGTTTGGGTCTGCAGATAGTTTTGCAGGCCCATGCTTTCGATCAGGCCGAGCTGTTGTTCCAGCCAGTAGGCGTGGTCGGACTCGGTGTCTTTCAGCTGCAGCAGCAACAGGTCGCGGCTGACGAAATCCCCGTGTTTTTCACACAGGGCGATGCCCTGGCGCAAGGATGCGCGCACCTCGTATTCCAGATCCAGATCGGCGCGCAGCATGCCCGGCACATCGGCGCGGGGGGTAAAGGCGCTGGGCCGCATATCGGGCTCGCCTTCCAGCATCAGGATGCGCTGCAGCAGACTGTCGGCGTGCTGGGTTTCTTCCTGCATTTCGTGGTCGTTGCGCGTGAACAGCTTGTTCAGGCCCATGTCCTGGTAGCGGCGCGAATGGATGAAATACTGGTCGCGCGCCGCGAGTTCGTCGCGCAGCTGGCGGATCAGGTAGTCGAGAACTTCGGGGTGGCCTTTCATGGGAATGCTCTCAAAAGGGAGGATGGGGATAGTATGCCATGTCGCAGGGGTTGTCTTGGGGGGACATCCCTCCACCTCGTCGCTTGCAGGCGGCTCGAGTTCGATCGGCGGGAAAGGGTTCGCAGGGACTTGTCTTGGGGTGGGGCATCTCCCCACCTCGCCGCTTGCAGGCGGCTCGGATTCGATCGGCAGACAAGGGTCCGCAGGGGCTTGTCTTGGTTTGTGGCATCCCTCCACCTCGCCGCCTGCAGGCGGCTCGGATTCGATCGGCAGAAAAGGGTCCGCAGGGACTTGTCTTGGGGTGGGGCATCTCTCCACCTCGCCGCTTGCAAGCGGCTCGGATTCGATCGGCAGAAAAGGGTCCGCAGGGACCCTTTTCTGTCCGATCTCATCCACCGCCCACGGCGATGACGATTTCCAGGTGGTCGTTGTCGGCCAGCGGGGTGGTGGCATGCTGGCTGCGCGGCACGATGTCGCCGTTGCGTTCCACGGCGATGCGCTTATCCTGGTAGCCCAGGTGGATCACCAGGTCTTGCACTGTGCGGACATTGTCCAGCGGGGTGGCGTGGCCGTTTAATTGAATGGTCAGGCTCATGGCGGGTCTCGGTCAGGCGAAGCGGTCGGTGGCGGCCAGCAGTTGCTTCAGGATGCCGGGCTCGTCGAAGGCGTGGCCGGCGTCGGGGATCATGTGGAAATCGGCCTGGGGCCAGGCGCGGTGCAGATCCCAGGCCGAACGCGCCGGCGTGCAGGCATCGTAGCGGCCCTGCACGATGACGCCGGGGATATCGGCCAGCTTGTGCGCATCGCGCAGCAGTTGGCCTTCTTCCATGAAGCCTTTGTTCACGAAATAGTGGTTCTCGATGCGGGCAAAGGCCAGGGCCGCCTGGTCGGCGGCGTGGGCCTGGATGTGCTCCGGGTTGGGCAGCAGGCTGATGGTTTGGCTTTCCCATTGAGTCCAGGCGTGGGCGGCCTGCAGCTGGGCCTGGGGGTCGTCGCCTGTCAAGCGATGGTGATAGGCGGCAATCAGGTCGTCGCGCTCGGCTTCGGGGATGGGGGCCAGGTAGTCTTCCCAGATGTCGGGGAACAGCCATGAGGCGCCTTCCTGGTAGAACCAGCGCAGTTCGGCCTGGCGCAGCAGGAAGATGCCGCGCACAATCAAGGCGCGCACCTGCCGGGGATGGGTTTCGGCATAAGCCAGGGCCAGGGTGGATCCCCAGGATCCGCCGAACACCACCATTTTTTCCGCTTTCAGGACTTCGGTGCGCAGGCGCTCGATGTCGGCTACCAGATCCCAGGTGGTATTGTGTTCCAGGCAGGCCGATGGGGTGGAGCGTCCGCAGCCGCGCTGGTCGAACAGCAGGACGTTGTAGCGGCTGGGGTCGAACACCCGACGGTGGGCGGGGGAGCACCCTGCGCCCGGCCCGCCATGCAGGAACACGGCGGGTGTGCCTTCGGGGTTGCCGCACAGTTCCCAGTACACGCGGTGGCCATGTCCGGCATCCAGGTGGCCCTGGGCATAAGGTTGAATTTCTGGATACATTAATCTGCCTTTGTGTCAAGTGCGCCGGCGGTTTCGGGGCGGCGCGTGAAAATCAGATCCCAGACCCCGTGGCCCAGGCGCAGGCCCCGGTTTTCGAATTTTGTCAGGGGGCGGTAGTCCGGGCGGGGCGCATAGCCCGCGCAGGTGTTTTGCAGCGCCGGTTCGCCGGACAGGACATCCAGCATCTGCTCGGCATAGTGCTGCCAATCGGTGGCGCAGTGGAGGTACGCCCCGGGTGCCAGCCGGCTGGCCAGCAGCTGGATAAAGGGCGGCTGGATCAGGCGGCGCTTGTGATGGCGTTTTTTGGGCCAGGGGTCGGGGAAATAAATATGCGCGCCGGCCAAAGACCCCGGTGCGATCATGTCGCGCAGCACTTCCACGGCATCGTGCTGGATGATGCGGATATTGTCCAGTTCGTTTTCGTGGATGCGCTTCAGCAAGGCGCCCACGCCCGCATTGAACACTTCGACCCCCAGAAAATTATCGCCAGGCCGCGCCTGGGCGATCTGCTGGGTGGTTTCTCCCATGCCGAAGCCAATTTCCAGGATAGTCGGTGCGGGCCGTCCAAAGGCCGCCGCCAAATCCAACAGGCTGTTCTGGTAGGCAATGGACCAGCGCGGCAGCCAGTGGGCAAGGGCTTGTTCCTGGCTGGGCGTGATGTGGGCGCGGCGATGGACGAAACTGCGGATGTGCGTGCTGCCCGAAGGCGATTGCGCCGTGACGACGAGTGGGGGGGATTTGAGTGGATTCAAAATAGTGTAAACTACAGAGCTTCAACAGGTTTGCAGGGTTTGATTTTACCCACAAATCCTTGCGCATCAATAAATTGCGCAGTGCGGGTGTAGTTCAATGGTAGAACGGCGGCTTCCCAAGCCTCAAGCGTGGGTTCGATTCCCATCACCCGCTCCAGAATTCAAGACAGGTTCAGGATCTGATCTGGGCTTTTTTCGTGGCTCGGCATTCACCAGAAACAGTTGGCTCTACCGCTGGGTATTTGCTCCGCAGTGTGTCGGCTTATCTGATTCGCAGTTCTGATGTGTCAAGCTGGAATTCATCGTAGATTTCGAGCTTTTTCATGATGGCTGGCAGAACTTGATGAATAGTCCGCATCCCAATGAGTAATTCATTCATGTATATGTCTGGATGAAGGCGTGAAGAATCGAACCCGAGGCTTTCTGTTTCGGCAGCAGACCCTAGTTCATCTCCTGAATCGTAGACCAAGCGCAGAAGTTCTGCGCGCAGAGGGATACCCGCGCGAAAGGCCTTGTCCTTGGCGAGGGAAAGCCAATCTTCATAGTCATGTAGAACCTGGCGTTTGAAGCTGCGAGCGTTCGGCGCGAACTGTTCGTCTATTTCTACTTTGCAGGCGGCTAGATCCATCAGGCATGAAAAGATATTGCATGCCGATGTGTTCATCAGATCCAGTTCGTCGTCATCCACCAGTTCTGCGACGTAGGCGGCATAGAACCCGTACACATCGTTCAGTGCCTTATAAATCGAATAGATAAGAACCGAGTAGGGGGTCTGCTCGAACCGTTCTCATCTTTTTGCCGTGCCCCACGGAGCTTGCCCAACGGATGAAGGTGGGATCTATGTCGCCGTTTTCATGACAGCGTTTTAAAGGGATGATTACCCCGTCATGGGCCGCTGTCCTTTATCTGATAGGCTGGTGTCGAACACAGATGCAACGACCAGCAGGCGGACAGTGTCGGCGTAGGCTCTATTCATGGGGTTTCAGCATCAGAAGGGAGCCATCATTCAGTCGGCTCATTCAGCGGCTGGCGCTGCCTGCGCGGACAGGATGTTGAGCTTGCAGGGCGTTCATCCACCGCGCTGATCTCTTCGCCAACTACGGGCCACCGCAGGTGTATCGTGTCCTACTGCCCAGGCAGTGTAATGACATCGACAGTACGAAATGCCAAAACTCGCCTAATCACAGGAGATTGGCCATGTCCACTGTATTGGGTGTCTCGCCTGCCAAGCGTGAAACACTGAATATCCGCATCAAACCTGAAGAGCGTAGCTTGATTGATCGTGCCGCCAAGGTACGGGGCAAGAACCGCACGGATTTCGTACTGGAAGCCGCGCGTGCAGCGGCCGAGGAAGCGTTGCTGGATCAGGCTGTCATCGCTGCCGACCAGGAGGCATATACTGCTTTCCTGGCCCGCCTGGACATGCACGCGCTGGCCTCAAGTGCGGTCATCAGCGCCGAGGCTTCTGGCCGCTTTCGCCGCAATATGCCTGACCCGATTCCAGTGGTGGTTCTTCGCAGGCTGGCCGTTGATCAATCCTTGCAGGGTCGGGGTTTTGGCAGGGCGCTGGTGCAAGACGCTGGTCGTCGTGTCATTCAGGCTGCTGATGCCATCGGTATTCGTGGCATGTTGGTGCACGCGCTTTCTCCAGAAGCCAAGGTTTTCTACGAGTGTATCGGCTTCGAACCCTCTGCGCTCGACCCCATGACCTTGATGACCACTTTGGCCGATCTGAAAGCCAGCCTGTAGTGGTATGGCTGCTTGCGTATGATGGGTCGCGCTCCATCTCCCCGCTAATGCAACGCCCAGAGAACACAGAAGAGCAACGACTTGAGGAATACGAGGCGTTTAACTTCGACGGCCTTTCACGCTACGTTTCCGCCATCGGCTCCAAGGCATGGCATTTCCGTTATTCATGGGTCGGAAGGCGCGGACGTTTCATCCTGGGCGTCTATCCCGCGCTTTCGCTCAAGGATGCCCGCGCGTTTTGGCCAGGACATCTCGACGGCACGCCGCACACGCCGCCTGAGCCAGGAAGACCTGGCGCAGCGCATAGGCACCTCGCTGAGTACCGTGCGGCGCATACGGTTCGCCCACGGCGCCATGCGCCGGCAGGGCCTTACGCTGCGATTTTTCCGGCGAACTCGACCAGCCGCCGGGTCTGGAAGCGCACCGAGGCCAGCACCGCGTCGTTGACGTCGCCCATGGTGGCGCTGGCCCCGTAGGGATTGCCGCCGGAGGCGAAGATCACTGGGTCGGCGTAACCGGGCGGGACGATAATGCTGCCCCAGTGCATGAAGGTGGTGTACAGGCCATTCAGGGTCGATTCCTGGCCGCCGTGTGTGTTTTGCGCGCTGGTCATGGCGCTGACGGCCTTGTTGCCCAGGTGACCTTGTTGCCATGCGGGGCCCAGCGTGTCGATGAAGGCGCGCAACTGGCTGGCCACTGTGCCGAAGCGTGTGGGGGCGCTGAACAAGAAGGCGTTGGCCCAGACTAGGTCTTCGGGTGCGGCTTCCGGGATATGCGCGGTTCTCTCGGCCTGATCGTGCCAGGCCGGCACCGATTTCACAACGTCGGCAGGCGCGGTTTCGCGCACCTTGCGCAGGCGCACTTCGGCGCCAGCTTGCTCGGCGGCCTGGGCGGCGGCCTCCGCCATGGCGTGGTTGGTGCCGTAGGCACTGTAGTAAACGATGGCCAGTTTGACCTTGCTCATGCGGGTTCTCCTTGGGGGTTGAAAACGGGGATCGGGGATGGCTGTCGGCGCTCAGGCGCCACGGATGACGCAGGGGCCCAGCCGTTCGCGCCCGTGCGGCGCGGAAAAGTCTTGCCGAGGGCCGATGGGGACAATGCCGTGCGGGTTGATGCCGGGGTGGCTGCGGAAATAGTGATGGCGGATGTGATCCATGTGCACGGTGTCGGCGACGCCGGGCATCTGGTGGATGTCGCGCAACAGGCCCGACAGGTTCGGATAGTCGGCGATGCGTTTTCTGTCGCACTTGAAGTGCGTGGCGTATACCGCGTCGAAGCGCAGCAGCGTGGTCCACAGGCGCAGGTCGGCCTCTGTCAGTACGTTGCCCAGCAGGTATCGGCCCTGGCCCAGGCGCTGTTCCAGCATGTCCAGCGTATCGAACAGCGCCGTCGCCGCTTCGTCGTAGGCGGCCTGGGTGGTGGCGAACCCGGCGCGGTAGACCCCGTTGTTCACGTTGGCGTACACCAGCGCGTTCACGGCGTCGATGGATGTGCGCAGGTCGGCCGGGTAGTAGTCGCCGGGCCGTGCCCCGACGCCGTCGAAGGCGCTGCCCAGCATGCGGATGATCTCCGAGGATTCGTTGTTGACAATGGTTTGGCGCTGTGTGTCCCATAGCACCGGCACCGTGACGCGGCCGGTATAGTGCGGGTCGGCTTTTTGGTAAAGCTGGTACAGCCTGTCCAGACCGTACAGCGGGTCGCCACTGGCGGCGGCAAAGCCCGTGCGGAATTCCCAGCCGTTTTCCAGCATCAACGGGTGCACGGACGAAACGCCGATATGCGGTTCCAACCCTTTCCAGGCGCGCATGATCAAGGTGCGGTGCGCCCAAGGGCAGGCGTATGATACGACCAGGTGGTAGCGGCCCGGTTCGGCCTTGAAGCCGGCGTCGCCGCTTGGGCCGGCGCTGCCGTCGGGCGTGATCCAGCTGCGGTACTGGCTGGCCTTGCGTTCAAAACGCCCGCCGGTGCTGCGGGTGTCGTACCACTGGTCGTGCCACTGGCCGTCTATCAATAATCCCATGGTGTGTGTCCCTTTCCTGGCCGAATCCGGTCAGGGTTCCTGGTGTCTAAGTCATGGTATTTATGATGGACTTGGGACAAAGAATGAGCAATAGTGGAAAAATACCTATACTGTCCTGAAAATAGGATGATGTGCCTTTCTGGTTTTTCCTCTGATCGGATCAGCATGCAAAATCTCGACGATCTGGCGTATTTCGCGTTGGTGGCGGAACACGGCGGTTTTGCCGCCGCCGAACGCGCCAGCGGCATCCCGAAATCCAAACTCAGCCGGCGGATGGCCGAACTGGAGTCTCGGTTGGGCGTGCGCTTGGCGCAACGCAGCACGCGCCGTTTTGCACTGACATCGGTGGGCCAGCAGGTCGTGCAGCATGCGTGCGCCATGCTGGCCGAAGCCGAGGCGGTGCACACGCTGGCGCATGAGCAAATACATGAGCCGCGTGGGCGTGTGCGTCTGGCCTGTCCGCCGGCGCTGCTGCACGCGGTGGTGGGGCCGCTGCTGTCCGCCTTCGCCAAGGCCTGGCCGCAGGTGCAGCTGCAGATCGAAGCGACCAACCGCAACGTCGATGTCTGGCAGGATGGCGTCGATCTGGTGCTGCGCGTCCGCGCGCCCGACGCCGTCTTGCCGCAGGATGAAGTGGTGCGTCTGCTGGCGCCCAGCGAGCATGTGCTGGCTGCTGCGCCTGCGCTGCTGGCGGGCGCGCCGCCTTTGTCCGCGCCCGAGGATCTGCGCGCGCTGCCCACGCTGGGCCTGGGCAATTCGCCGGAGGCCCGGGCTTGGTGCCTGCGCCATGCCGACGGCCGGCAGATTGAATACCGGCATGATCCCAGGCTGGTGGTCGACGACATGAGCGTGCTGCTGTGCGCGGCCACGGATGGGGTGGGCTGCGCCGTGCTGCCGCGCCTGATGCTGCGCGATGCGTTGGCCAGCGGCCGGCTGCGGATCGTGCTGCCGGATTGGGCCCCGCCGCCCGGTGTCGTCCAACTGGCCTATGCCAGCCGCAGCGGCCAGCGCGCGGCGGTGCGCAGGCTTATCGACAGCCTGGCCGATGGTTTTGCGCAATGGGTTGAGCAGGGGGAGTGATCCGCCGCTCACGGCGGTTTTTTTGTGACTATTTTCTTGAAATGAGAACTATTTCCGTCTAAAATTCTCCGATCATTTCGGGCTGGCCCGTCCATCATCGGCAGGGGGAAAAAATCGCATGGATACTTTCAATGCGCGGATGCTTGTTGCCAGGCATCTGCTTCGTCACGCGCATTTCAATCGGCATCTCACGGAGGCGGCGTGCTAAAACAAATCCATACACCAATCTTCAGGGGAATTGCGGCGGGCTGGTGCGTGGCGCTGTTGCTGTCGCCGCCCGCGCATGGGCAGACGGCCGATGCGGCGGGCGGCGGCATGCCGTCCGATGGCGCGGCCTCGAACGCGAATGCGCCGGGGGTGGCCGAGCTCAGTGCGGTCACCGTGGTCGGCACGGTGGGGGATTTGCAGAGTCTGGATTTCTACGCCCCGAACTCCAGCGCCGTGATCAGCCAGCAGGACATCGAGGCGCTGGACGCCCGCAAGCTGGACGAGGCGCTGCAATACCAGGCCGGCATCCTGAGCGAGCCCTTCGGGCCGGACAACAAAGTGGATTGGTTCAAGATCCGGGGGTTTGATGCGTCCATGGCGCTGGACGGCACGCCGACCACGCCCAACGGCTATTTTGTCTGGAAATCCGAGGTCTTCGGGCTGGAATCCATCGAGGTGCTCAAGGGGCCCGATTCCCTGGTGTATGGGGCCTCCGAGACCGGCGGGGTGGTCAACCTCGTCACCAAGCGGCCCCACAAGCAAGAATCCCTGCGGATGAATCTGGAAGGCGGCACGGGCACCCGGGCGGGGCTTGGCCTGGATTACAACGGGGTCGCCAACGAGGCCGGCAATGTCTATTACCGGCTCGTCGCCCAGGCGCGCCGCGCCGACGGTATGCAGCACGACACGAACATGAAAAGCTACTACCTGGCTCCCAGCGTGACGTTCGACTTCAGCGACCGCACGTCGCTGACGCTGCTGGCCAGCGTTCAGCACGAAGACGGGGTGCCCACCAACGGCTTCCTGCCGGGCTATGGCACGATCATCGACACGCCTTATGGCAAGATCAGCCGCCGGTTGAATGCGGGCGAACCCAGTTTCGATCAGCTCAAGCGCACCCAGGTCGCGGCGGGCTGGCTGTTTCGCCATCAGTTCTCGGATGATTGGACGTACACGCAAAACTACAAGTTCACCCGCCTGAGCCTGGATCAACACAATGTGTTCGCGTATGGGTCGGATGGCGACCGGGAACTGCTGCGCGGTTATACCTATACGGACGGCAGTACGCGAAACCATTACATCGACAACCGCATCGCGGGCAAGGTGCGCCTGGGCGACTCGGTGGAACTATTGCCCGCCGTGGGCTTCGACTATCTGAAATCCGATACCAGCGGTCAGAACAACGGCTTCGGCCTGGCCCCCAACCTGGACATGTTCTCGCCGGTGTATGGCAAGGATTTCCCGGTGTCGGCAACCCCCTATGATCTGAATACCCGGCAGGTGGGCGTATATGCCTCTACCCAGCTGCGCCTGGGCTCGCACTGGAACTTCAATGCCGGCGCGCGGCGTGACCACGCCTGGGGCGATGGCCTGATCAGCGGTGCGGATGCGGGCTATGACGCCAGCCACACCAGCGTGAATGTGGGCGTGATGTACATCAGCGACTACGGGGTTTCGCCTTACCTCAGCTATTCCGAATCCTTCAAGCCGCTGCCCGGCGTGGATGCGCGCGGCAACGCCTACCTGCCGTATGTCGGCAAGCAGAAGGAAGCCGGCATCAAGCTGGAGCCCGATTGGCTGGATGGAACCATCACGCTGGCCTACTTCGATATCGAAGAACAGAACGCCTTGGTCGCCGATTCGTCCAATATCCAGACCCAAAGCGGCAAGCGCACCAACCGGGGGGTGGAACTGCAGGGCGATTTCAAGGTCACCGAAAATACGACGATGAAGGTGGCTTATACCTACAATCACTCCCGTCAGGATGTCAACGGCGGTGAAACCATCCGCACGCCTCTGATCCCCAAAAATCAAGCCAGCCTGTGGGTCAGCCACCGCTTCAGCCTGCCGCAAGGCGCCGGCCTGACGCTGGCCGCGGGGGTGCGCTATAACGGCCCGACCGAAGACCAGCAGTATTATTCCGGTGACAGCATCCCGGGCTATACCATGCTGGACGCCATGGCGCGCTACCAGATTGATCGCCGCTGGGCTTTCCAGATCAATGCGCGCAACCTGACCGACCGGACCTACATCAGCGGTTGCGACTTCTATTGCTACTACGGCAGCGGCAGGGTGGTGGACGCTCAACTGCAATATCAATGGCAGTAACGCGATGGCCGTAGCGGACGCGGCCCCTGTCCAGGCGCCCGCCGCCTGGACGCTGCAAGGGCTGCTGACGGTGGTCTTCCTGGGGGTGGCCGCCGGGCTGCAATTGGTGGACATCGGCGTGCAGGCCGTGTCGCTCTCGGCCATCCAGCGCAGCTTTCAGGTCAGCGACACCGCCATCGGCGCTTTGCAGGGCTTGGCGGGGGTGCTGGTCGGCAGCGCCCTGGCCATTCCACTGGCGCGCTTTGGCGATCAGTTTTCGCGCAAACGCATGCTGCTGTGCCTGATTGCCGCCTCGTCGGCGCTGATGGCGATCAGCGGGCTGGCCCCGAATTTTCCTGTTTTTTTCCTGGGGCGCTCGACGGCGGGAATTGCCGAGTTCGCCATGGTGCCGCTAGTGTATTCCATGATTCCCGACCTCGCGCCCGAACGCCACCGGGTCGCGGCGAATCTGGGCTTTGCCGCCCTGATGGCGGCGGGGGCCAGTGGCGGCTTTTATTTCAGCGGCGCGATCCTGGCCGCCGCCGATGCGGTGTATGCCGGGCCGCTGGAGCCTTGGCGCAAAGGGTTCTTGCTGCTCTCCCTGGCCGGACTGCCTTTGCTTCTGCTGGGCCTGGCGACCGCCGATCCCGCGCGGCGCGCCGGGGCGGCAGCGGCCGCCGCCGGCGCGTCGCTGCGCCATTTTCTGTCGCGGCAACGGCGCGCCATCGGCTTGTTCGTCGGGGTGGCCGGGTGTTTGATGATTGCGGTACAGGCGCTGAATCAGTTGCTGACACTCGCGCTGGAACGCCGGTTCAGCGCCGATCCCGCCGCTATCGGCTACGCCATCGGCATCATCATCCTGGTGACCAGCGTGGGCTGCCTGCCGGTGGCGGGCTTGCTGGATCGGTGGCTGGGCCGCGCTTTCGGCCAGGCCGTCCGGCCTCTGATCATGGGGCTGTCGGTGTTGCTGGCCTTGCCCGCCATGCTGTTGATGGCCATGGTGCAGACGCTGGATTGGGCCCTGGTGGTGGCGGGGGGATTTCTGTTCATGACCTGCACGGCCAATGCCCTGGTGCCCACCATGCTGCAGGATCTGGCGCCGGCCCCGCTGCGGGCGCGGGTTTTCGCATTATGGAGCTTTGTCGTGTCGGTTTTCAGCGCGACGGGGCCTTTGCTCGCCGGGATGGTGTCGGACTACTGGTTCAGCCAGCGCCTGCTGGATGCCATTGTTGCGGTGGCCGTGCCCGCCCTGGCCTTGTCCGCCGTCTGCGCCGCCGGGGCCTTTCGGCAAGGACGGGCGGCGGGCCGACCGCTGGCGGGGGCTTGAGCGGGTTCAGCCCACGGACACTGCCGCGCACCGGCAGGCGAATGCCCACAACAAGGCTGTCGAGGCGAAGACCTGATCTTGATCGTCGCTTTCCTGATGGCCGCTGTCGGGATTCAGAAGCAGGATCGCGGGCTGCTTGCCGCTTGTTCGGTGGCGGATGTTGGCAATCAATTTGGCGGGTTCCCAATAGGGGACGCGGTCGTCTTTCAGGCCCGCCGTGCACAGCAGCGGCGGATAGGCCGCAGGCTTGACGTTTTCGTAAGGAGAAATGGCGGCGATGCTGTCGTAGGCTTGCGGGTCGGCAAGCGGGTCGCCCCAGTCGGGCCGCAGCAGCGGCACCAGCGGGTGGTCGGCGTCGCTCAGGGTGTTGAGCATGTCGACAAAAGGCACTTGCGCGATCACGCCCGCCCAGAGTTCGGGGGCCTGGTTCATGGCGGCGCAGACCAGCAGGCCGCCCGCCGACACGCCGTGCGCCACGATCCGGCCGGGGGCGGCGTAGCCGATGTCCAGCAGGTGGCGTGCGCAGGCGATGAAATCGGCCATGGAATTGCATTTTTTTTCCCGGCATCCGTCCTGATACCAGCGCCAGCCCTTTTCCGAGCCGCCGCGCACGTGCGCGATGGCGTAGCGAAAGCCCGCGTCGACCAGCACGGCCGCCGGCCAGGAAAACAGCGGTTCGTTGGCAATGCCATAGGCGCCGTATCCGGTCAGCAGCACGGGCAGCGGCGTGTCCGCCGGCGTGTCTTTGCGGGACAGCACCGTCAGCGGGATCTGTGCGCCGTCCGGGGCGATGGCGTGAAGGCGTTCAAGCCGATAGCGGGCGGGGTCGAAACGGCCCGGCGCCGCCCGCCCGGTTTCATGGCAGTGGCCGCTGGCCAGGTCGATATCCAGCCAGCGGATCGGGGCGGCCGGGGTCTGGTGCGTGACGCGGATCTGCCTGGCGGCGTAGGGTTGCGCGGGCGCCAGGGCCAGGCTGTAGGCGGGGTCGTCGAAGGCGATGACGGTTTCCTGCCCGTCTGGGCGCATGACCACCAGGCGGTGCAGCGTGCCGTGCCGTTCAAGGCGCACCAGCGCAGCGGCAAATGGGTGCACGGCAATGATCGGCGTCCCGGGGCGGTGCGGCACCAGTTCGGCCTGAACCGCGCAGGTTTGCGGGTCCAGGCAGAGCAGTTTGCGGTCGAAGGCGCCGTCAGCATTGGTCACCATCAGCAAGCGCCCGTTCCATTCGTCGATGTCGTAGCGGATGCCGCGCACGCGGGGCCGCACCACGCGGGGCGGGGCCGTTTCCGCGTCCGCGGCAATCAACCGGACTTCGCCCGTATCGGGGCCGGCCAGCGTCAGCAGGATGAAACCGCCGGCGGCGCTGCGCGCCACCTGCATGAAAATCGCGGGATCGCTTTCTTCGTACAGAAGCACGGTATCGCCGTCCGCTGTGCCGGTGCGGTACAGGCGCGTGGGGCGATTATGTGTGTCGCGCCAGATCCAGAACAAGAACCGCGACGAGGGCGAAAAAACAAAGCCGCCATAGCCGTAGGCATCGGATTCGACCAGGGTGCGGATGCGGTCCGTGGCGATATCCAGCAGGCAGAGGCGGTGGCGGTCGTTGCCGATGATGTCCTCGGCCCAGATGAAATAGCGGTCATCGGGGCTGGGCTGGTGGTCGGTGGCGCGATAGTACGCGTGCCCGCGGGCGCGCTCGGCTTCGTCCAGCAGCGGCTGCGCCCGGCCTTGGCTGTCGACGCGGGAGAACCGGCGGTGCGACCCGCCGGCGGGCCGGTCGCAGCGGTAGCGCCAGCCGCCGGCCGTGGCGGCCGCCGCTGGCGGCGCGGCGGCAGCGGGCGGCCGATCCGACAGGCGGTCGAGAAACCATCGGGCATCGGCTTGCTGCGGCGCCAGGACGTGGGCGGCATAGCGCATTTCTGCCTGCAGATGCGCCCGCAGGTCGGGCGGCAGCCCGTCCAGTGTCCGGGTGCCCGATGCCGGGATGTATTGCATCCAGGCATAGGCGTCGGTGCGTTCGCGCCCGAGTTGCTTGCGCACCAAGGCCTTGCGGGACGCCTTGGGCGCCGGAGACAGCGGGGGATTAAACTGGGCGGATGGCTTCATCATGTGGGTCATCATAGTCGCAACCCGCGAATGGGCGCGCCGCGTTGGCGCAGCGGCGGGCAACACAGGGAAAATCCGCACAAGGGCGAATCATGCTTGTCTATGGGTACCGGCTTCGTTTTTATGGGGCACTGCTGCTGCTTTGCGCGGCCATATATTTTTTTCCGACGCGTTTTCTGGTGACGGTGCTGGGTCATGGGGTCGTTGCCTATCTGCCCTTATCCCTTGTGTTTTTGTTGATGGGGACCTTCGTGGCGTCGTTCCGGGATGTGGAAAAACAACGGACGGTGCTGGGTGTGCCCACGCCGGTGTTTTGCATTGGGCTGGCCATCGTGGGGTGCGGCATGGTGGCTGCGTATTTTCTTTCGCCTGGGCTGCAATGGCCCAGGTTGGGGATATTGCTGGTGCTTGCCGCCGCTGAAATCCTCCTGATTCGCCACGAGGCCAGGCGCCGCCTGGATCGGCGCCGGGCGGCGGCCGTCCGGGAATCCGCGCATGAATGAGCGGCGGCCGATGACCAGGGCCAAGGCCGGCGGGTGCGGGCGCGCTGGCGGCGGTGCGCGGGCGGGCTTTTGATGTCGGCCAGGGGGCAAGGCAGCCTGTTTGGCGAAGACTCCGTTCCGCTGTCCGGGTCGCGCCCTGATGCGCGTGCGGATGCGGCGCCCGCCGCGCGCCGGCGGACGGGGGCTGTGGTGCGCCCCGCGTCCGGCATCGAGGCGTGGCGCGCGCTGGCCCGGCAGTTGCCCGCCTCCTTGCGCTTCGGGGTGTCCACCTGGTCGTATCCGGGCTGGGACGGCCTGGTCTGGGATGGCGACTACACCCCGCAGGCGCTGTCCAGGCACGGCCTGGCCGCCTATCACCAGCATCCCTTGTTGCGCACGGTTTGCGTGGATCGCACTTTTTGGCGGCCTTTGACGGCGGGCCAGTATGCCGCCTATGCCGGCCAGGTCGATGCGCACTTCCGCTTCGTGGTCAAATGTCCCGCCGGCATTACCGATGCCCAGGTGCGCGATGATGAGGGCAAAGGATATCGCGCCAATCCGGGGTTTCTCGACCCGCGCCTGGCCGTCGAGCAATTCGTCCTGCCGACGCTGGACGGTCTGGGAGATCGGCTGGGGGTGTTGGTTTTCCAACTGAGCCCTTTGCCCTGGGGCTGGTTCAGCCGCCCGGGGGTGCTGCTGGATCGCCTGGGGCGGCTGTTGTCCGCCGTCCGACAGGCCCTGGCGGCGCGGGCCGACGTGATTGTCGCCGTGGAAGTCCGGGATCCGGAGTTGTTGGGGCAGGCGCTGGCGGATACGCTGGGCGCGCATGGGGCGACCTTCTGCCTGGGCCTGCACGGCAAGATGCCGCCCATCGAGGCGCAACTGCCGCTGCTGCGAGCCCTGTGGCCCGGCCCGCTGGTGTGTCGCTGGAACCTGAATCGCGCCTTCGGGGCGCATGGCTACGCCGCCGCGCAGAAAAAGCACGAACCTTTTGATGCCTTGATCAGCGAAGACCCGCACACACGCGCTGTGCTGGCGCGCACCATTCGCGGCATCGCGGACGCGGGCCAGGCGGCCTACGTCACCATCAGCAACGATGCCGAGGGCTGCGCGCCGTTGTCCATCCAGAGGCTGGCCCAGGCGGTTGCGGCGGCATAGCGGCCATCCATGCAGCGCCGAATGGCGAGACCCGGCGCCGACGATAAGCATTCGGATGCGCCAGACAGGACACTAAAACATGGGATGAATACTGAGCGCCATCAGGGCCGACAGCTGACACAGTGGCCTGCCGGATGCCTGTTGCAGGGTGTTGAAGAAATCCTGCACGGTTTGCAGGTCGCGTTGGCTGGTGGGCGTGCCCCGCACCACCCCTGCGGCTTCCAGACGCGCCACGACATGACTGGTCAGGAAAAACGTATCCTTGCCCGCCAGGCGCAAAAAACCGGCCCCCGAGCGGCCGCCCAGGCGGGCGCCGCGCTTGGCCAGCACGCGCCACAGGCCGATGGTATCCGTGTCCGGCCAATCGGCAATGAAATCCCCGAAGCTGCCGCCGTGTTCCTGGCGGAGGTCCAGGATGAACCGGGCGTTTTTCGGGATGCTCCGCAGCTTGGCCAAGTGGCGGATGATCCGTGGGTTTTGCAAGTGGTGTTGCAGGTCGGCGTCGCCGAGCCGCGCCATGGCCTCGGGCGGAAAGCCCGAAAACGCGTCTTCGAAGGCGGGCCACTTGGCATTGACCATGCTGTGCTGCATACCCGCCTGGAATACCCGCTGGGTCATGGCCGACAGATAGCGATCGTCGCCCTGCTGCCGCAGCTGTTCGGGCGGCAGCGCCTGCGGCAGATGCGCCTCCATGGCCTGATCCGACTCAAAACGCGCGCGAACCGTTTCATATAGCCAAGGGTAGAGATCCGTTGGATGAGGGGGCGTGGGGGTCAAGACTGTATTCTCCGTGTGGGCCGCCGATCGGCCTGGAAACCATCTTCCGGCGCAATACAATATACTGGTTTGCTGTTTTGAATGGCTCGGCAGCCCTGCCGCCGACCTGGTTTCCATCCGCTTCCGGCCCGCAGCCCGCCCACCCACGATCGCATGAAAAAAATCCTTATCGCCTGTGCTTTTTCCGCGTTGCTGGGGGCGTGCGCCCAGATGCCCGGGGTTTCCGCGCCCGCCGCCGTGGCGGCTCAACCGATTCTGGATGCGGCGACCCTGTCGGCGTACCACTGGTATCTGGTCAAGGCCGAAGACGGCCGTGGCCGGGATATCCCCGCTTTGCAACCCGGGGTGGAGGGCGTGCTGTACCTGGCCTTCGACGACCAGTCCATGCAGGTGCGCGGCGGCTGCAACCAGCAGTTCGGCGGCTATGCCCTGCAGGCCGATGCCTTGCGGCTCAAGGGGCTGGCGTCCACCATGAAGGCCTGCGCGCCCAAGCTCATGGCCCTGGATCAAGCGATCGCCGCGCGCTTTAAGGGCGATCTGGCCGCCGGCCTGCTGGGCGGTGGCCAGTCCCCCGTGCTGGTGCTGACCACGGTGGATGGCGATGTGCTGACCCTCGAAGGCAAGGCAACGGGGCAATAATACGGCTGCGGGGGCTGCCCAGGCGGCTTTATGGCGTCGAGGCGGTCTTGACGTGCCGCGGGTGGGTTCCGATCCCGCCGTCTTCATCCCCCTGCCAGCGCAGCAGCCGCAGCCCGTTGCCCACCACCAGCAGGCTGGCTCCCACGTCGGCGAACACGGCCATCCACATCGTCCCCAGGCCGATCACCGTCAAGATCAGGAACACGGCCTTGATCCCCAGCGCCAGGGCGATGTTCTGCACCAGAATGCGGTGCGTGGCCCGCGACAGGCCGATGAACCAGGGGATTTTGCGCAGATCGTCGTCCATCAGGGCGACGTCGGCGGTTTCAATCGCGGCGTCCGTGCCCATGGCCCCCATGGCGAAGCCGATGTCCGCTCGCGCCAGGGCTGGGGCGTCGTTGATGCCGTCGCCCACCATACCCACGGCCTGGCCCTCGGCGGCCAAGCGGGCCACGGCCTGCAGCTTGTCTTCGGGCAACAGGTTGCCTTCGGCATGGTCGATGCCCACCTGGGCAGCAATGGCGGCGGCCGTGTGGGGGTTGTCGCCCGACAGCATGGCGGTGCGCACGCCTTGCCGGTGCAGTGCCTGGATGGCGGCGGCGCTGTCGGGTTTGACGGTGTCGGCCACGGCGTACAGGGCCAGCACCCGGCGCGTGTCGGTCAGCATCACTACGGTTTTGCCTTGTCGTTCCAAGGCGTCCAGCCGGGCTTCCAGGGCGGGTGAGCACAGGCCGTTTTCGTGGATCAGGCGGTGGTTGCCCAACTGGTAGCGTTCGTCCGCCACACTGGCCTGGGTGCCGCGCCCCGGCAGGGCGGAAAAATCGGTGATTTGAATGTCCGGGGCGCCGGCATCGGGCGTGGTTGTCTCCGGCATCGCATTCTTTTGCGCCGCATCTCCTTGCACCGCATTTCTTTGCGCTGCATCTCCTCGTGTCATACCTCCTTGTGCCGCATCCGCCTGCATTGCCGCATCCGATGCCGCGGCTTGCGCCGCATCCCTGATCCGGCCTGTGGCCCTCAGCCCCTGGGCAATCGCCCGTGACACCGGGTGATCAGAATGGCTCGCCAGGCGGGTAGCCAGGGCATGCACCCAGGCCGCGTCCTGATCGCCCAGCAGGCATTGATCCGTCAATACCGGGCGGCCATGGGTCAACGTGCCCGTCTTGTCCAGGGCAATCCAGCGCAGCAGGCGGCCTTGTTCCAGATGGATGCCGCCTTTGATCAGCACGCCGTGGCGGGCGGCGGCGGCCAGGCCGCTGACGATGGACACCGGGGTGGAGATCACCAGGGCGCAGGGGCAGGCGATCACCAGCAGCACCAGGGCTTTGTAGATCCAGTCGTACCAGCCGCCCAGCCCCAGCAGCGGCGGGGCGACCGCGATGGCAAAGGCCAGCAGCACCACCACCGGCGTATAAATGCGGGCGAAACGGTCGACAAAACGCTGCGTGGGCGCGCGGGCGGATTGGGCGGATTCAATCGCGCGGATGATGCGCGCCAGCGTGGATTCTCCGGCGGGATGGCTGACCCGGTATTCCAGGGTGCCCGCGCCATTGATGGTGCCGGCATATACCGGATCGCCCGGGGTTTTGTCGATGGGCAGGCTTTCCCCGGTAATGGGAGATTGGTCAATGGCGGATTGGCCGGTCAGGATGATGCCATCCAGGGCGATGCGTTCGCCGGGGCGCACCCGCACCCGTGCATTGACGGCCACGGCGCTGGCGGGCTGATCCCGCCATTGGCCGTCTTCTTGCCGCACGCTGGCCTGATCCGGGGCCAGTCGCATCAGGCCCTGGATGGCATGGCGGGCGCGATCCAGCGACAGGGCCTCGATGCGTTCGGCCAGTTCGTACAGCACCATGACCATGGCGGCTTCGGCCCACTGGCCCAGCAGCAGGGCCCCGGTCACGGCGATGCTCATCAGGGCATTGATGTTCAGCTGCCCGTGGCGGATGGCTGTCCAGCCCTTCCGGTAGGTGCCGGTGCCGGCCGCCAGCACGGCCAGCACGGCCAAAATGGCCGGGACGACCTCGGGGCTGTCCAGCCAATGGGCGGCTTCCGCCGCCAGGGCGGCCGCTCCGGCGGCGGCCAGGGGCCACCAGGGTTTTGCGGGTTCCGGGATGGGCGCGGCCTGATCCGTGGCCTGTTCGGGCGTAAAACCCAGATCCCGGATGGCCTGCAGGATGCGGCCCAGGGATTCAGGGGTATGGATGACGGTCAGCATCCGCTGCATCAGGTTGAATTCCAGGTGCCGCACCTGGGGCAGACGGCCCAGCGCCTGGCGGATCAGGGCGGCTTCGGTGGGACAGTCCATCTGCAGGATGCGCAGCTGGGTGTGTTGGCTGCCGTTTTCAATCACTGGCGCATTCAACGGCCCGGCGCCGGGCATGGGGTCGCCGCTGGGGCAGCAAGATGGCGCGGCGCTTGCCGCATCCCGCGCGCCGCAACAGTCCTGAGAGGCGTCATCGGGGCGGCAAGCGGGGGCGGACGCTGGCGTCTTGGGGGGACGACAGGCCGGGTCGGCATGGTCGTGGCGATGATCGTGGTCGTGGCGGTGGCCGGCATCCTGCGCGTGCGCATGGCCTGCATCGACGAGACCGCTGGCAGGTTGGTGCGGGTGAGTGGGCATGGTCATCATCCATCAAACGATTTATGATGCCAGTAGACACCTTGTAGTTACTTCAAGGTCAAGCGTCATCCGCGCCGCTCGCGGTGCGGCAGGCCAATACACAGTGCGGCAGGCCAATCCATGATGTCTGCTCGTCCACGCGGCGTGCCGGCGCGTGGGGCGGGCCTGCCTGATTGGGGAACACATGAAAATCGGCGAACTGGCCCGTGCGGCCCATTGCTCAACGGAAACCATCCGTTTTTACGAAAAAACCGGCCTGCTGCCCGCGCCCGAGCGCACGGACGGCAATTACCGCCACTATGGGCCTGCGCACCTGGATCGTCTGCGGTTCATCCGCAATTGCCGGGGGCTGGACATGACCCACGACGAAATCCGCGCCCTGCTGGCCATGATCGACCACCCCGCCCAGGATTGCGGAACCATCAACCATCTGCTGGATGAACACATCGCCCACGTGCAGGTGCGCCTGCGGGAGCTTCAGGATTTGCGTGGGCAGCTGATTCAGCTGCGCGAACAATGCCCGACGGAGCAGGCGGTGGGGGCGTGCGGCATTGTGCAGGGGCTCAACCACATGGAAGCCACGCAGGCCCCCTTGCACAGCACGCATTTATAAGGTCGGGGAAACGGCTGGCCGGCATCGCCCGGGCAATGTCCAGCCAGGCCGGGGCGGCCCGTTCGATGCCGTCAGGTCTGGGGGAGGCCCCCGGCGCCCCCGCTATACCGGGTCAAAATGCGTCATCACATCCAGCACGGGCAAATCCGCCATCACGCGCTCACGGGCGGCCACCGCGATGGCGTGGCCGGCCTCGATGGTCAGTTGACCATCCATTTCGATGTCGACCTCCACCCAGATCATGTCGCCCATTTTGCGGGTGCGCAGGTCGTGGATGCCGCGCACGCCCGGGGTGCCCAGGATGCGTTCGCGGATGGCGGCTTCGGTTTCGTCGTCGGCCGCCCGGTCGACCAGGTCGTTGAATGCCTGCCAGCTGAATTTCCAGCCCATGCGGATGATCATCAGACCGACCACCAGCGCGGCCAGGGGGTCGGCCAGCGGCAGGCCGGCCAGGTTGGCGCCGATCCCCAGCGCCACCACCAGGGACGACGCGGCGTCGGATCGCGCATGCCAGGCATTGGCCACCAGCATGGTGGAGCGCACCCGCCGGGCCACGCGCAGCAGGTAGCGAAACAGCAGCTCTTTGGACAGTAACGCCAGCACGGCGACCAGGAACGCGACGGGGTGCACCACGGGGATGAGCGCCGGCGCCTGCAGGTGCTCGAAGCTGCGCCACAGCATGCCCAGGCCCACCACGGCCAGGATCAGGCCGATCCCCAGGGTGGCGGCGTTTTCAAAGCGCAAATGGCCGTAGGGGTGATCGTCATCGGGGGCCTTGGCGCTGTGCTTGTTGGCAAACAGCACGATGCCGTCGGAAACCAGATCGGACAAGGAATGGATCGCGTCGGCCACCAGGGCCTGGGATTGGGCGAACAGGCCGATCGCCATCTGGAGGGCGGTGAGTGCCAGGTTGACCCAGACACTGACCCAGGTGCTGCGCTGGGCGGCGGCCTGGCGTTCCGGCGTTTCGGGGACGAGGGCGGTGGACATGGGGTGCAGTATACGGGCTGGGCCCTGAAAGACGTGCAGTACACTGACGCACAAGTCAGCCATACACGCCATACGAATATCCGCATGCGATTCTCCCCTCCCGCCTGGATGGCGCGCGGCCTGCGCCTGATGCGCCAGTTGCCTTGGCATTGGTTGATTGCGGCCTTGGTGGCGGCGGATGGCTATCTGTTTTTGCAACCCTTGTGGCAGATGGTGTCGCAGGAGGGCCTGCTGCGCGCGCTGCAGGTGCGCGACGGGGCGTCCGTGGCGGCGTTCCTGGATTCGGGCGGTATCGCGCAAATGACGCGCTTGATGCTGGGTCTGGGGGTGCAGGTCATGGCGGTGGGCCTGCTGTACCGTGCCCGCATCGCCTGGGTCATCAGCGTGCTGCTGCTGGCCGTGGTGGCCGCGCTGTCCTTGTGGTGGGGGCAAACCCATGCCGCCCTGCTGGTGTACACCGTGCTGCTGGTGCTGGTGCTGCTGGTCTGCTGGAAGCATTTCAACCGGGCCAGCTTGACGGCCGGCAGCCTGTTTGCCGCGCTCAGTGTGTTCAGCCTGCTGGTGTACTCGGTTTTTGGCGTCTTGTACCTGGGCGAAGAATATTCACCGCCCATCACCGACCCGCTGACGGCTTTTTATTTTTCCATTGTCTCGATGTCCACGGTGGGGTATGGCGACATCAGCCCCCACAGCGATGCCGCCCGCTTGTTCACGGTGTCCATCATCATCCTGGGGATCACGGTTTTCGCCACGTCCGTCAGCGCCGTGGTGGGGCCTTTGATCGGGGGTAATCTCCAACGCCTGATGCACGGAAGGAGCGCACAGACCATGCGTAAAAATCACATCATCTTGGCGGGCGCCGGTCCGCTGGCGCAAAGCCTGCACGATGCCCTGCGCCAGCGGGGGCACGAAGTCACCGTCATCCTGCCCGCCGCGGACGGCCACCCCTATGCCGCCGGCGCCGACGTGCTGGAAGGCGATGCCTCGGATACGGATTTGCTGCGCCAGGCGGGGGCCGCCCAGGCCCGGTATATTTTGGCCCTGCGCAACGACGACGCAGAAAACGCGTTCATTGTGATGGCGGGGCGCGAAGCCAAGGGCCCGGACACCCAACTGGTGGCTTTGGTGAATTCGCCCGCGCACCTGGCCAAGCTGCGCATGGTCAGCCCGGATATCGTGATTTCGCTGCAGGCGCTGGGCAGTGAAATCCTGGCTCGCACCTTAAGCGGCGAGGCCATTGACGAAGCCTTGATCACGCGCTTGTTGTTTGGCGAGAAAGCGGGCGATCAGTGAATCCGCATCCCCGGCTGCGCCCCTTCCCAGGGTTCCAGCACATAGATGCCGGGGTTATTTTTTTCGTCGGCGTGGCTGGCGGCCAGCACCATGCCTTCGGAAACGCCGAAGCGCATCTTGCGCGGGGCCAGATTGGCCACCAGCACCGTCAGTTTGCCGGCCAGGTCTTCGGGCTGGTACATGGATTTGATCCCTGAAAACACCTGCCGCAGGCGGCCTTCGCCGGCATCCAGCGACAGGCGCAGCAGCTTGTCCGACCCGTCCACGGCGGTGCATTCGACGATGCGGGCGATGCGCAGGTCGATGCGGGAAAAATCCTTGATGTCGATGGTTTCGGCGATGGCTTCGCCGCCCGGCAGGGGGGCGGGTGTTTCGGCGGGTTCGAACAGGGCGTCGAGCAGGGCCGGATCCACCCGCTGCATCAGGTGCTTGAAGGCATTGATGTGCCCGGGCAGGTCGGCGGCATCGGCCCAGGCATACGGTTGCGGACGGCCAAAGAGTTCCTGGGCCACGCGCTGCGTCAAGGCGGGCAGCACGGGGGACAGCATCACGGACAAGGCCTGGAAACCCGCCAGGGCGCGCGAACAGATATCTTGCAGGGCGGTTTTCTGGGCCGCATCCGCCTGGGCGATGCCTTTGGCCAGCACCCAGGGCTGGGCGCTGTCGAAGGCCTGGTTGATCTTGTCGGCCTGGGCCATGATGCGCCGGATGGCGCGGCCGTATTCGCGGGCCTCGAAGTCGGCCTGAACCTGGCCGGCGCAGGCGCGCAGTTCGGCTTGCAGGGCATCCGTGTCGCCCGCGTAGGCCAGGGCGCCGTCGAAGTGGCGCGTGATGAAGGTGGCCGCCCGGCTGGCGATGTTGACGTACTTGCCGATCAGGTCGCTGTTCACGCGGGCGACGAAATCGTCCGGGTTGAAGTCCAGGTCTTCGACGTGGGCGTTGAGTTTGGCGGCGATGTAGTAGCGCAGCCATTCGGCGTCCATGCCGATGTCCAGGTAGCGCAGGGGGGAAATCCCCGTGCCCCGGCTCTTGGACATTTTTTCGCCGCTGACGGTGATGAAACCGTGGACGTGCAGCATGTCCGGGGTTTTGCGCCCGGAAAACTTCAGCATGGCGGGCCAGAACAGCGCATGGAAGTAGACGATGTCCTTGCCGATGAAGTGCACCTGCTCGGTGTCGCCGTCCGGGGCCAGCAAGGCGTCGTAGTCCAGCCCCTGCTTTTTGCAATAGGCCTGCAGCGACGCTAGGTAGCCCACCGGCGCATCCAGCCAGACGTAGAAATACTTGCCCGGCGCGTCCGGGATGGGGATGCCGAAATAGGGTTCGTCGCGGGAAATATCCCAGTCGGCCAGATTGGCCGCGTCGCCATCCGTGGTGCCCAGCCATTCGCGGGTCTTGCCCAGCACTTCGGCCTGCAGACGGGGGGTGCCGTCGGCGCGCTGGTCGGTGGTCCATGCCTGCAGGAACGCCACGCAGCGCGGGTCGGACAGGCGGAAGAAAAAGTGCTCCGAGCTGCGCAGCACGGGGCGCGCCTGGGTCAGGGTGGAATACGGCTCGATCAGTTCGGTGGGGCTGTAGACGGCGCTGCAGACCTCACAGGAATCGCCGTATTGGTCTTTGGCGTGGCAGCGCGGGCATTCGCCCTTGATGTAGCGGTCCGGCAGGAACATGCCCTTGACCGGGTCGTAGAATTGCTCGATCTCGCGGCTGTCGATGAACCCGGCGGCTTTCAGGGCGCGGTAGATGTCTTGCGACAGCTGGATGTTCTCCGGGGAATCCGTGCAGTGCCAGTGGTCGAAGCGCACGTGGAAGCCGTCCAGGTACTTCGGCCGTTCGCTGGCGTAGCGGGCCACCAGGGCCTGGGGGGTGATGCCTTCGGCTTCGGCCTTCAGCATGATGGGCGCGCCGTGGGCGTCGTCCGCCCCCACGAAGTGCACCGTGTGGCCGGCCATGCGCATGGCGCGCACCCAGGTGTCGGCCTGGATGTATTCCATGATGTGGCCGATATGGAATGAACCGTTGGCGTAGGGCAGGGCGGTGGTGACAAAGATCGTGCGCGACATGGAGGCCAGGGAAAGGAATCAAAAGAAATTGATTCTAGCAGCCTGTGCGCGAAACCGCGCTTGTGGGCGAGTCTCCTGCGGGTTGGCGCCCCCGATGCCGGCAAATGCCGGATCGCGGCGTTTCCGTGTCCGCCGCGATGAACGCGCGCGGAGCGCCGGAGCCGGCAACAACGATGCGGCCTTCCTGTTCAGGGAATTTCCCGCATTTCAATATCGGTGACGTCCTGCGGCTTGTGCTGGGCCGGCTTGGCCCAGACACCCGGCTGCGACGGCATGGGCGGGCGGCGGCGTTCGGCCCAGTAGGCCTTGACGCCAAAGGGGCGGCCCTGCAGGCGCGCCACGATGTACAGGACGCCGATGGCCAACAGGGTGGAGGCCATGAACACCAGGGCCATGATCAGGCCGAAAAAGGCCAGGATCAAAAACAGGGCGGCGCGCAGGGCTTGCTGGATGATTTTCATAATGATGGGACCGCTGGGGCCGAAAAAAGTTGCAGCGTGGTGCTGATGTCCATATTGGGGTCAATCGGCGGATTTCCAGGGGAATCCGCTATGCTTGTGGTTTCGATGTTTTTCGGCTGGATATTTCATGAGCACGACCCCCCAGGACATCCGCGCGGCCTTGTCGCGGGTGATCAACCCGGATACCCGCAAGACACTGGCGGTGACCGAACCCGAACTGCAAATTACCGCAGCGGGCGCAGTCTTCGATATCACTGTAACCCTGGGCTATCCCATATTCAATGGCGAAGCCGCCTTGCGCCAGGTGATCGAATCCGCCCTGGCCGCCGCCCAGGTGCCGCTGGGCGCGCTGGATTTCCAATCCCGGATCGCCACCCACGCCGTGCAGCGCGGCCTGCGCCCCCTGGATTCCGTGCGCAACATCATCGCCGTGGCCTCGGGCAAGGGCGGGGTGGGCAAAAGCACCACATCGGTCAACCTGGCTCTGGCCCTGCATGCCCAAGGGGCGCGGGTGGGCTTGCTGGATGCCGACATCTACGGCCCCAGCGTGCCCATCATGCTGGGCCTGTCCGGCAAGCCCAAAAGCGTCGACGGCAAGAGCATGGAGCCCATGGTCGGCCACGGCCTGCAGGCCAATTCCATCGGTTTCTTGATGGACGACGACGGTCCGGCCATCTGGCGCGGGCCCATGGTCACCCAGGCATTGACGCAGTTGCTGTCGCTTACCAAATGGGACAATTTGGATTACTTAATCGTGGACATGCCGCCCGGAACCGGCGATATTGCCCTGACCATGGCGCAAAAGGTCCCGCTGACGGGGGCGGTCATCGTCACCACGCCCCAGGATCTCGCCTTGGCCGATGCCCGCAAGGGCCTGATCATGTTCCAGAAGGTGGATGTCCCGGTGCTGGGTATTGTCGAAAACATGTCGATGCATGTGTGCTCCAACTGCGGGCACACCGAAGCCATTTTTGGCCAGGATGGCGGCCGCCAACTGGCGGCCGCCTACCACTTGCCCTGGCTGGGGGGGCTGCCTCTGCAGCTGGATATCCGTGAACAAACCGATTCCGGCCGGCCCAGCGTGGTGGCTGCGCCCGACGGCCAGGCCGCCGGGCTGTATCACCAGATTGCCCGCCAGTTGGCGATCCATGTGGCGGGCCAGCCGCTGGATGATTCGGGTACTCGGCCACGGGTCGTGGCACGCGGCACTTGATGCGGTCGGGGTGGGGCCAGCGCTGTTTCGGGGGCGGCTCATGGGCCGACCCCCGTTTGCGTTGCGGGCTGTGCGGGGCGGCGCTGCTGGTTCTGCTGTGGATGCACCCCGCCCGGGCGGCGGCCCCTCAGGTCATCATCGACCCCGGCGGGGCGCCCCCCAAAGTGTTGCAATCCATTACAGAAGCCGTGGGGGCCATCACGCGCCTGGTCGAGGACCAGGACGTGCGCGAAGTCTCGCGCCTGCGCCGCCGCGCCTGGGACGCCGTGCAGGCGGCCCTGCGGACGCAAGGCTATTTTGCCGCCCAGGTCGACCTGGATGTCACCCCGGGCGCGCCCGATGGGGGCGAATACTGGGACATCACCATCGACCCCGGCGAGCGGGCGCGGGTGCGGCAGCTGGGGCTGTCCTTCAACGGGGCCTTGAACACGCCGCCCTATGCCGACCGGCGGCAGGCGCTGCGCGACAGCTGGCTGCTCAAGCCCCCCATGCCCTTCATCAATGACGACTGGTCCACCGCCAAGGCCGATCTTCTGGATGCCGTGAACCAGCGGGATTTTTATTTCGCCCGGCTGCACCCGACACAGGCGATCGTCGATCCGCAGACCGCCCGGGCGGATCTGTCCGTGACCGTGGACAGCGGGCCGCCGGTGCGATTCGGCGAACTGCGGGTCATTGGCTTGAAACGCGTGCCCGAATCCCTGATCCGGCGCTATGTCCGCTATCAGCCGGGCGACCCTTATGACCAGGGTTTGCTGGAAAACTGGCAGCAGTCCTTGCAGTCGACCACATTTTTCCGGGGCGCTTTTGTCACGCTGGCCGACGCCGATGCGGTATCGCCCCAGGCGGTGGCCGGGCATGCGCCCGTCACCCTGCCGATCCAGGTCCAGGTCACCGAAGCGCCGGCGCGGTACGCCAGCGCGTCGCTGGGGGCCGACAGCGACCATGGGGTGCGGGTCGAGGGCCTGTACCGGCAAAATGTGATCTGGGATCTGCCTGTCTGGATTGAAACCGGGGCCGGGGTGGATACCAAGCGCCAGCGGGCGTTTTTCGATGTGCACCTGCCGCCTTCCGTAGATGATTACCGCGACAGCTTCGGACTGCTGTATGACCATTCGGATATCGAGGGCCAGGAAACCAGCCGCGCCGCACTGGGATGGAAACGCTTCCAGCAGCGCAAGGCCGCCGGCGACAGCCGTGTGGAATATGAAACCGCCCTGGGCCTGTTGGTGGCCTATGACAAAAATCGCATCGACGGCGGCGGGCGCTACGAAGTCCCTACCTGGGCGGCCACCTGGCAGTGGCTGCGCCGCGATGTCGATGCCAAATACGATCCGCGTGAAGGCAATCTGGTTGAATTCGGCGTGGGCTTGGGCACGACCCTGGATGATGGCCGGCCCTTTTACCGCGCCAGCCTGCGCGCCCAGCAGTGGTGGCCCATTGGCGAGTGGGATGTGCTGACTCTGCGGGGCGAAGTCGGCAAGGTCTGGTCCCGGACCGACCGCCTGCCGCAGGATTTTTCCTGGCGCACCGGGGGGTCGCGCAGCATCCGCGGCTACCGCTACCAAAGCATCGGTTTGCAGCGGGGCGATGCCGTGGTGGGGGCGCCGGTGCTGGGCGTGGTCAGTCTAGAATATACGCATTACTTCACCGAAATGCTGGGGGGCAATGTGTTTATGGATGCCGGTGATGCCGCGCCCTCGTTCGGACAGTTCGATTGGCATCTGGGCTATGGGCTGGGGCTGGCCGTGCGCACTCCGGCGGGGCCGTTCAACGTGGATGTCGCCTGGGCCCAGAAAGACCGTCGCCTGCGTCTGCAGTTTTCCATGGGGATTGCGTTTTGACGGCACGCTTGTCCTGGCTGGGACGAGCAGGCCGCGGCCTGCGTTTCCTGGCGCTGTGGGGCTTGCCCCCCTTGGTGCTGGCCTTGGCGCTGGCATTGGGGTTTTTATGGTGGTGCGTCTCCAGCACGGCGGGCACGCGCTGGCTGCTGCACACGGTGGCCGCCCAGTTCGATGGCCAGGTGCAGGGGGTCAGCGGCTCCATCCGGCGCGGGCTGTACGTCCAGGGCCTGTCGCTCGCCTTGCCCGATATGGACGTGCGCCTTGTGGGCCTGCACCTCAAGGCCCTGTGGCCCGAACTCCTGGATCGCCGCCTGCACATCAACGATCTGTCCGCCGTGCGTCTGGATGTGACGATGCGGCCCGCCGCGCCCGAACCCCCGTCCGAGGACGCTTTCCAGATGCCCGCTCTGCCTCTGGGGTTGCGGGTGGACCGCCTGTCCTTGGGGGGGCTGGGATTGCACGGAGCGGCCCGGCTGCCGGTCGAGGTGCTTTCGGTATCGACCGCCCTGACGCTGGACGCCCGGACGGCGACGATCGCCCTGGACCAGCTGCGCATGGTCCACGATCAGGCCCTGCTGACCCTGAATGGCAATCTGGCCTTGCGGGGCTTGGCGGCGCCGTGGCCCTTCGAGCTGAACCTGCATGGGACCGCCCAGGATCGCAGCCCGCAGTCGCCGGTGTGCCTGCGCCAGCAGTGGGCCGCGCTGTCGGCCCCGGACACTGCCGCTCCGGTTCCCGCCGCGACGCCCTGCCGCGTCGATCTGGACGTGCGTCTGGCCGGCACGCTGCAGTCCTTTCAATTGCAAGCCCAGGGGCAGGGCGAAGGCATGTCGCTGCGGGTGGATGCGCAGATTCTGCCCGCCCAGGCGTTTCCCCTGGGCCGGACGTCGCTGGACCTGACGCTGCCCGGCCAGGCGGGCCTGACTCTGCAGGTGCAGCCCGGCGCGCCGGGGGCGGATGGCCTGCGTCCCGTGCAGGCCGATTGGGCGTTGCAGCGCCTGGATCTGGGCCCGTGGCTGGCGTCGCGTGGCCTGGGGACGACCATTCTGGACCTGCAAGGCCGGCTGCAGGCCCACCTCACCCCGGATCACCATCTTCAGAGCCTGGGCCTGCAGCTGGATATCCACCCGGCCAGCCGCTGGAATGGGCAGCCGCTGGCCGGACAGATCAGCCTGGCGCAGGCCGCGCGCGCTCAAGGGCCTTTGCTGGATGAAAACGATCCGCTGGCCGATTGGCAGGCGGTGCGGGTGCGGGGGTTGCGGCTGGCGGTGGACGCCGGCCGCAATCAGCTGCATCTGGAGGGCGATGTGTCGGTGGACCGGACGCAATTGGCCTTGCAGGCCATCGCGCCGGCATTGGACGCCTTGTGGCCCGGCCTGCCGGGCGGCGGGCGGCTTTCCCTGGATGTGCAAGGCGCCCTGGCCGGCCAGCAGATCAAGCTGCAGGGTCAGTATGCCCCTGCGGGCGCCCAGGCCGCGCAGCCCGGGCAGGCCCCCGTCGATGTGGATCTGGCGCTGGACGGCGGCTGGTCCGCCGAGCGCGGCTGGCAAGGCGGCGTGCGCCGCCTGCTGGTGCGGCATGCCGGGATGCGCCTGGATGCCCAGGGCCCTTGGCCTGTGCAGCTGGCCGCCGATGGCGCCTGGCGCGTGGGCCGGGGGGTGCTGGACCTGCAGCTCGACGGCCAGCCTTTGCTGCAGGTGCGCCACGAGATGTCCAGCGGCCAGGCCGGCCGTTGGGATACCCAGGGGCGCATCGACCCGCTGGTGATCACGCCCGGGCGTATCGAAGCCGTCCAGGCCTGGCTGGGCCGGCTGGGGGCCGCCCCGGATGAGCGCGCGCAGGCCGGCGGGGTGCATACCCTGCTGTCGGCCCAGGCGCGCGACAGCCGCCTGGCCCTGGCCCTGGATTGGCGGTTGCGCCGCGACCCGGCGCTGGGTGGCGACATCCGCCTGCGGCGCCTGGACGGGGACCTGACCGTCCCCGGCGATGTGCCCATCGAATTGGGCCTGGAGGCCACGCAGCTCGACTTGCACCTGCAGCCCGTGAACGACACCCTCAGCCAGGCCCGGCTGGATGCGCGGGTGGACACGCGCAAAATGGGCCGCCTGCGGCTGCAGGCCCAGTCCCCGGTGCATGTGTCGCCCGAGGGCGTGCCGGGCATCCGGGACCAGGATGAAAAACGTGTGCATCTGGTGGCCGAATCCGACGATCTGGCCTGGATCAACCTGCTGCTGGACGGGGAGATGGAGATCGGCGGCACCGTGCATGCCGATGTCCAGGGGCGCAGCCGCCCCGATGGCCAGTGGCTGCTCAGTGGCCCGGTGCGGGGCGAGGCCCTGCGTTTCATGCTGGTCGACCAGGGCGTGCGGCTGTTGGACGGCACGCTGCAGGCGCATTTCGATGAAACCGCCCTGATCCTGGACCACCTGAAATTTCCGGCCACCCGGCGCGTGACGCCCAAGGAATGGCGGACCGCCACCTGGATCGCGGAAGATCCCGACGCCCAGGACGGCGACCTGGATCTGAAAGGGCGCTGGGATCTCGGCGCCGGCGATGGCCAGGCGGAGATCGTGTTTCATCGTTATCCGATTTTGCAGCGAGCCGACCGCTACGCCATGATCAGCGGCGACCTGCGGGTGTCGGCAGCCTTGCCGCGCGTGGGCCTGACGGGCCGGATCGTGGCCGACGCGGGCTGGTTCGACCTGGACATGCTGAACAACATCCCCGCGCTGGACAGCGATGTGGTGGTGCTGAAGCCCGGCGAAAAACAGGCTGTCGAATCCTCCCCGCCCCTGGATATGGACGCCGACCTGTCCGTCGATCTCGGCCCCCGCTTCTACATCACGGGCTATGGCCTGGATTCCGGTCTGGTGGGCAATCTGGATCTGCGTCTGCACGATGGCAAGCTCTCGGCCCTGGGGGCTTTGCGCACCCGGGGCGGGGCCATCGACGCCTATGGCCAGCATTTGCAGCTGCGCCGCGGCACCATCACGTTCCAGGGCGACATCATGAATCCGGTACTGGACATCCAGGCCCTGCGCACCAATGTGGCGGTACAGGCCGGTGTGCAGGTGGCGGGCACGGCGCGACGCCCGCGCATTGATCTGGTGTCCATCCCCGAAGTCAGCGAGACCGAAAAACTCACCTGGCTGCTGCTGGGCCACGGCCCGGACGAAGGGGGCGGGGACATGTCCCTGCTGTTTTCCGTAGGCAGCTCGTTCCTGTCCGGCGGCGAGCCCTTTTACAAGCGCTTCGGGCTGGATGAACTCAGCATCCGGTCCGGCGAATTGGGCAGCACCGGCAGTATCTTGCCGGTGCAAAGCGTGGTAAGCGGCCTGGACAGCGGGGTCAGCCCCATCGAACAGCGCTTCGTGATGGCCAGCAAGACCCTCGGCAAGGACATCAAACTGAGCCTGGAGCAGGCCCTGGCCCAGACAGGCACGGTGGCCCGGGTCAGTTATCGCCTGATGCGCGGCCTGCGGGCCGAGATGACGGCGGGCACCGTCAGCGGGCTGGCGCTGGTATACCGCTGGATCTCCATGGATTAGGCCCGGGCGGGGCCAGCACGCCGCCGCGCCGGGTCCGGGCATCGACGCTGCGGCGATTTCTTCTAAAATACGGCAATCACGAACCAAGGATGGCCATGAGCATCAAGAACGACCGCTGGATTCGCCGTCAGGCACAGGAATTCGGCATGATACAGCCCTTCGAGGCTGGCCAGGTGCGCGCGGTGGATGGGCAGAAAATTGTCAGCTATGGCACCAGCAGCTATGGCTACGATGTGCGCTGCGCACGCGAATTCAAGATTTTCACCAACATCAACTCGTCTGTTGTAGACCCCAAGGCTTTCGATGCGGGGTCGTTTGTGGACTTTGTCGGCGATGTCTGCATCATCCCGCCCAATTCCTTTGCCTTGGCGCGCACGGTCGAATATTTCCGCATTCCCCGGTCGGTGCTGACGATCTGTCTGGGCAAAAGTACCTATGCCCGCTGTGGCATCATTGTGAACGTCACGCCGCTGGAACCCGAATGGGAAGGCCATGTCACGCTGGAGTTTTCCAACACCACCCCCTTGCCCGCCAAAATCTACGCGGGCGAAGGCTGCGCCCAGATGCTGTTTTTCGAAAGCGATGAAATCTGCGAAACCTCCTACGCCGACCGGGGTGGCAAATACCAGGGCCAGCAGGGGGTGACCCTGCCCCGTACCTAGCATCCTGGCCGGCCGATGCGCATCCAAGGACGCTGACTCGGCCAAATGGGACTCGCGTGTCCTGAACACAGACACACAATTTTGCGGCCAGGCTTCAGGATGCCTGCCGAAGACGGCGGACTGCACAGGCAGCCGCGACGGTGATCGCCATGAAATTTCGTTTTCCTATCGTCATCATTGACGAAGACTATCGCTCCGAGAATGCCTCGGGTTTTGGCATCCGGGCCTTGGCCGCCGCCATCGAGGCCGAGGGCGTCGAGGTCCTGGGTGTGACCAGCTACGGGGATCTCAGCTCGTTTGCGCAGCAGCAAAGCCGCGCCAGCGCCTTCATCCTGTCCATCGACGACGAGGAATTCGACGAGGATTCCCCCGAGGACGTGGCCAACGCCATCAAGAACCTGCGCGCCTTCATTGGCGAATTGCGTTTTCGCAACGAAGACATCCCGATCTACCTGTATGGCGAAACCCGCACCTCGCAGCATATCCCCAACGACATCCTGCGCGAGCTGCACGGCTTCATCCACATGTTCGAGGACACGCCGGAATTCGTCGCCCGCCATATCATCCGCGAGGCCCGCGCCTACCTGGACAGCCTGGCACCGCCGTTTTTCCGCGAACTGCTGGACTACGCGTCCGACGGGTCGTACTCCTGGCACTGTCCGGGGCACTCGGGCGGCGTGGCTTTTCTGAAAAGCCCCGTCGGGCAGATGTTCCACCAATTCTTTGGCGAGAACATGCTGCGCGCCGATGTCTGCAATGCGGTGGACGAACTGGGCCAGTTGCTGGACCATACCGGCCCGGTGGCCGAATCCGAACGCAATGCCGCCCGCATCTTCCACGCGGATCACTGTTTTTTCGTGACCAACGGCACCTCCACGTCCAATAAGATCGTCTGGCACGCCAACGTGGCGGCGGGCGATGTGGTGGTGGTGGACCGCAACTGTCATAAATCCATTCTGCACGCCATCACCATGACGGGGGCCATTCCGGTGTTCCTGCGCCCCACGCGCAATCACCTGGGCATCATCGGGCCGATTCCGCTCGAAGAATTCGATCCCGAGAACATCCGCAAAAAAATCGAGGCCAACCCCTTTGCCCGCGAAGCCGCCAACCCGCGTCCGCGCATCCTGACCCTGACGCAAAGCACCTACGATGGCGTCATCTACAACGTCGAGATGATCAAGGAAAAGCTGGGCTCCGAAATCGACACCCTGCACTTCGACGAAGCCTGGCTGCCGCATGCGGCTTTTCATGAATTCTACGAAGACATGCACGCCATCGGCCCCAACCGGCCCCGCAGCCGCGACACCATGATCTACGCCACCCATTCCACGCACAAGCTGCTGGCCGGGCTGTCGCAGGCATCGCAGATCGTGGTGCAGGATTCCGAGGCCCGCAAGCTGGATCGCAACATCTTCAACGAAGCGTTCTTGATGCACACGTCCACCTCGCCGCAGTACGCCATCATTGCGTCCTGCGACGTGGCCGCCGCCATGATGGAACCTCCCGGCGGCACTGCCCTGGTCGAGGAATCCATCCGCGAGGCCATGGATTTCCGCCGCGCCATGCGCAAGGTCGAATCCGAGTTCGGCAAGAACGACTGGTGGTTCAAGGTCTGGGGGCCCAACCGCCTGGTGGCCGAAGGCATCGGCAACCGCGACGACTGGCTGCTGGCCTCGGGCGATGAATGGCACGGCTTTGGCGACCTGGCCGAAGGCTTCAATATGCTGGACCCGATCAAGGCCACGGTGGTGACGCCGGGCCTGGACATCTCCGGCACGTTCGCCGAGACCGGCATCCCCGCCGCCCTGGTGTCGCGCTATCTGGTCGAGCACGGCGTGGTGGTCGAGAAAACCGGCCTGTATTCCTTTTTCATCCTGTTTACCATCGGCATCACCAAGGGGCGCTGGAACACGCTGCTGACGGCCCTGCAGCAGTTCAAGGACGACTACGACCGCAACCAGCCGCTGTGGCGGGTGCTGCCCGAATTCAGCCGGACGCACAAGCGCTACGAAGGCATGGGCTTGCGCGACCTTTGCCAGGAAATTCACGAGGCCTATCGCCACTATGACTTTGCCCGCCTGACCACGCGGGTGTATCTCAGCGACATGGTGCCCGCCATGCGGCCCGCCGATGCCTACGCCCGCATGGCCCACCGCGAAGTCGAGCGCGTGCCGGTCGATCAACTGGAAGGCCGGGTCACGGGGGTGCTGTTGACCCCGTATCCGCCCGGCATCCCCTTGCTGATTCCCGGTGAGCGCTTCAACCGCGATATCGTCGATTACCTGGCCTTCACACAGGAATTCAACCAGCAGTTCCCCGGGTTCGAGACTGATGTGCATGGCCTGGCCTACGAGGCCGACGACCACGGCCAGCGCCAATATTATGTGGATTGCATCCGCGAGAAGCCGTGAGGCCGGGCGGGATGCTTCGCGGCGGGCCGGGCCGCCGCGGGCGGGCGGGTGCGCCGGGCGCTGCCCGCCCTGGCGGGATCGCGGCGGTCGAGGTGCTGCCGGCCACCGTTCGGTGCCGGGGCGGCGCATGATCGGGACGGGCCATGGCTGATTTTGATGTGGCCGTCATCGGCGCGGGGGCGGCGGGCATGATGGCCGCCGCCGTGGCCGGCCAGCGCGGCCTGCGCGTGGTGCTCATCGACCATGCCCGGCGGCTGGCTGAAAAAATCCGTATTTCGGGTGGGGGGCGCTGCAACTTCACCAATCTGGGCGCCAGCCCCGCCCAGTTCTTGTCGCGCAACCCGGATTTCTGCCGGTCTGCCCTGCGGGGCTATGGCCCGCAGGATTTTCTGGCTTTGCTGCGCCGGCATGGCGTGGCCTGGCACGAAAAACACCGGGGCCAGCTGTTTTGCGACGATTCCAGCGAAGCCATCATCGACGTCCTGCGCCGCGAATGTGACGCGGGGCGGGTGGCCTGGCGCATGCCGTGCCAGGTGCACGCGGTCGCGCGTGAATCGCACGGCTTTACGCTGTCCACCGATGCCGGGGCCATTCGGGCGGCCCAAGTCGTGCTGGCGACGGGAGGTATGGCCATCCCGCAGCTGGGGGCGACCGATTTCAGCCTGCGTGTGGCCCGCCAGTTTGGCCTGCGCATTATCGAACCGCGCCCGGCGCTGGTGCCCCTGACCTTCGATGCCGCGCTGTGGCAGCCGTATGCCGCGCTGTCGGGCGTGGCCTTGCCCGTGTGTCTGTCTTTTTCCGCGCCGCCGGATGCGGCCCCGGCTGCCGTGTCCGGCGGCCAGGCACCCGAACCGCCTCCACCGGCTGGGCGCGGCAAGCCCGGGCGCACGGGGCGCAAGCGCCGGGGGCCGGGGCTGGTTCAATTTCATGAGGATTTGCTGTTCACCCACCGAGGCTTGTCGGGCCCCGGGATTTTGCAGATTTCCAGCTACTGGCAGCCGGGCAGCCCCATCCAGATCGATCTGGCCCCCGGACAGGCCCTGGCCGAGCAACTGGTGGCCGCCAAGTCCGGCAGCCGTCAGACCTTGCTGGCGGCGCTGGCGGCCCACTGGCCCCGGCGGCTGGCCGAGGTCTGGCTGGCCGATCGGGCCGGCCTGCGCCTGGCCGACCAGGCGGATCGCCGCCTGCAGGCCCTGGCGGCCGATATTCATCAATGGACGCTGACGCCATCGGGCACGGCGGGTTACAAAAAGGCCGAGGTCATGCGCGGCGGGGTGGACACGGACGAGCTGGATCAGCGCAGCCTGCAGGCGCATCGTTGCCCGGGCTTGTATGTGATTGGCGAAGCCGTGGATGTCACCGGCTGGCTGGGCGGCTACAACTTCCAGTGGGCCTGGGCGTCCGGGGTGGCCTGTGGCCGGGCGCTGTCGGCGCGCGGGTGATTTTGGCGCGGCGCGCCTTTTGGGTAAGGTGAAACAAGGACATAAAGTGGGTTGATCGGGCAATTGACCGGATTGTCTATGCATTAGAGTGCTGGTTTGATCGGCCGCCCCAAGCAGTCAGGCGCGGTGGTTTTATCTTCATTCCAGGACATCCAATATGCTCTCCAGTCTGTACCCGTCCCGGCTTTCCGGGAAAATATTCGGCGGTATCGTGGTTTTGCTGTTGTTGGTGGTTGGTGTCGTCATGGGCACCCTGTATTGGCGGGGCCAGCCGCAGGTGGTGCAGTCCAGTTCGGCCCTGATCGAACAAACCGGGCAGGCCATTGCGCGCCAGCTGGCCACGCAATTGGCCAGGATTCAGGGGGTCACCGTGAGCCTGGCCCGCTTGGCGGAAGCCCTGCCGCATGACGCAGCGCTTTATCGGCAGGTCGCCCCGGGCCTGATTGACGACCAGGGCAATGCGGCGCTGGTGGGGGGCGGCATCTGGCCCGAGCCGAACCAATTCGCGCCCGGCGTCCAGCGGCACAGTTTCTTCTGGGCGCGCAATGCCCAGGGGAAACTCGAATATACCGACGAATACAATGCCGCCTCGGGGCCGGGGTATCACGATGAAGGCTGGTACGTCAGTGCGCGCGGCAAGCCGGGCAATGCCTGTGTCTGGTCCGAAGCCTACCGCGACCCGGTGTCCGGCGCCTTGATGGTGACCTGCAGTGTGCCGTACCAGTCCGGGCAGGGGTTTGCCGGGGTGGTGACCACGGACATGACTCTGGATAGTTTCGCCAGTTTTCTGGAAAAGAACGGCACCAGCACCGGGGGCTATGCGTTTGCCCTGGATCATCAGGGGCAGGTGCTGTATTTTCCTGGTCTGACGGCCAAGGAATCCGCCCTGAGCCTGAAAGAACTGGTCGGCCAACAAGCCTGGCTGCAGCCGCTTGCCGCCGGCTTGGCCAACCCGGCCCAGGCGCGCCAATTCAGCGTCGACCTGCCGGAAGACCGGCAATTGGGCACTGCGGCCCGCGCCAGCCTGTTTGTGATGCCCGATACGGGCTGGGTCATCGGCATCGTGACGCCCCTGGGCCGATACACGGCCATCGCCCGCGCCATGATGGCCGATATCCTGGTTTTCCTGTTGCCTTTGCTGGTCGCAGCTTTGGCGCTGGCCTGGGTGGGGATCAGAAAAATCATCGGCAGGCTGGATGCGACGCGGCTGGCCTTGAGCGAGATTGCCGAAGGCGATGGCGACCTGACCCGCCGCCTGGCGGAAGACGGCCGTGACGAAATCACGGACATTGCCAAGGCGTTCAATCGCTTCGTCGATAAATTGTCCGGTATTCTCGACGGTGTGCGCCGAAGCAGCCATTCTGTGTCGCAGGCGGCGGCGCAACTGAACGAGGCCCACCAGACCTTGTCTGGAAGCACCACCGAGCAGGCGGCCGCCCTGGAACAAAGCGCCGCCGCCATGGAGGAGCTGAAATCCACGGTGCACCAGAATACCGACAGCATCCATGTGGCCGATGACATGGCCGAGCAAGCCGCCGCGGCGGCGGGGGAAAACAGCGCGACGATGCAGCAGGTCGTTCAGGTCATGGGCGACATTGAGCATTCCTCGCAAAAGGTCGCCGAAATCATCAACGTCATCGACGGCATTTCTTTCCAGACGAATATTCTTGCGCTGAACGCGGCGGTCGAAGCGGCGCGGGCGGGAGAGCAGGGGCGCGGTTTTGCCGTGGTGGCCGGCGAGGTGCGGGCGCTGGCCCAGCGCAGCGCGGCGGCATCCCGCGAGATCAAAGACCTCATCACCGAATCCGTCACCGGCGTCCAGACCGGCGGGGGGCTTGTGCGCCAGGCGGGCCAAAGCCTGGAAGCCTTGACCGCCAACGTGCTGAAAACCCGGACGGCCATCGCTGAAATCCGCTCCGCCGGCGAAGAACAGCGCAAAGGGCTGGATGAAGTCACGCTGGCTGTTACGCAAATGGATCAGGTGGTTCAGCAAAATGCGGCGTTGATGCAGGATGCCGCCGACACGACGCAGTCGCTGCACAGCGATGCCGAACAGTTGGCGACCCTGGTGTCCGCTTTTCAGCTGCAAGACCCGCCGCGGGACCCCGGGGCGCAGGAAAATACCGTGCTGCGCCGGCCTGTGCTCTTGCTGCCGGGCAAGGCTTGAGCGGTTTTTCGGTATGCCATAATGGCCTGATCGCTTGCGGAAAATTGCCATGGAAAAGAATATTGGGGTGCATGAAACCGTGCGGGAAAAACCGCTGGCCGGCATTCGCGTGCTCGAAATGGGCCAATTGATTGCCGGCCCCTTCGCCACCAAGATCCTGGGCGAGTTCGGCGCCGACGTCATCAAGATCGAGCCCCCCGGGCAGGGCGACCCCTTGCGCAACTGGCGTCTGCTGCATCAGGGCACGTCCGTCTGGTGGCAGGTGCAGTCGCGCAATAAAAAATCCCTCACGCTGGATTTGCGCCAGGCGGAAATCCAGGCCGTCGTGCGCCGCCTGGTGGCCGAATGCGATGTGGTCGTCGAAAACTTCAAGCCCGGCACGCTCGAATCCTGGGGTCTGGGCTGGGACGATCTGCGGGCCGTCAATCCGCGCCTGGTCATGCTGCGGGTTTCGGGCTATGGCCAGACCGGCCCCTATCGTGACCGGCCGGGGTTCGGCGTGGTGGCCGAGGCGATGGGCGGCCTGCGCCATCTCAGCGGCGAACCGGGCCGCACGCCGGTGCGGGTGGGCGTGTCCATCGGGGATTCGCTGTCGGCCCTGCACGGCGTCATCGGGGTTCTGCTGGCCCTGCGCGCGCGGGATCGCGACGGCGCAGGCCAGATGATCGACGTGGCGCTGTACGAATCCGTCTTCAACATGATGGAAAGCCTGCTGCCCGAATACGCCGTGTTCGATGCCGTGCGCCAGCCCGCGGGCAGCAGCCTGCCGGGCATAGCCCCCAGCAACGCCTATGCCTGCCGGGACGGTTATGTGCTGATTGCGGGCAATGGCGACAGTATCTTCCGGCGCCTGATGCAGGCCATCGGCCGCGACGACCTGGGCAACGATCCCGCGCTGGCCCATAACGCCGGCCGGGTCGCCCAGGTCGCCCGCATCGACGCGGCCATCGGCGAGTGGGCGGCGGCGCGCAGCCAGGACGAAGCCCTGGATCGGCTCAACCAGGCGCGCATCCCCGCGGGCCGCATTTACGATATCGCCGACATCGCGGCCGACCCGCACTACCGGGCGCGCGGGATGATCCTGGATCAGTCCCTGCCCGACGGCACGCCTTGCCAGGTGCCGGGCATCGTGCCCAAGCTGTCGGCCACCCCCGGCGGCATAGATTTTCCCGCCCCCGGGCTGGGCCAGCACACCGATGCCATCCTGGATCGGTTGGGGATAGACGACGATACCCGGGCGCGTTGGCGGCAGCTGGGCTATATCTGATTGTTAATCCGCCCGGTTTCAGGGTATATTTTGCCTTTGCTGTCACCCGATGCGGGTGGGAGAGCGCCCCCGGGGGTTTTTCCGGTGGCCGCCGAAGGCGCAATTCGCCCAGAATCGCTCAGGCACCCCGTACCATCCGCATGATGCGCGTTCGCGCGTCGCAGCATTCTGGAGAGACTCCCCCCATTCGCTGGGGGCGGGCGCCGAAGGTGAACCCCCCGCATGGGGCAACTCTCAGGCAAAAGGACAGAAGGGCGCTGCCGGTCACTGACGCCGTCCCTTTGTTTTGGAGCCTTCATGCCTTCACAGACCCCTCTTTTTGACACCCACACCGCCTTGGGCGCGAAAATCGTAGATTTTGGCGGCTGGGACATGCCCCTGGCCTATGGTTCGCAGCTGGAAGAACACCACGCCGTGCGTCAATCCGCCGGCGTGTTCGATGTCTCGCACATGCTGAATGTCGATGTGCAGGGCGCATCGGCCCCCGATTTTCTGCGCCATCTGCTGGCCAATGATGTCGCCAAGATTGCCGGGATTCCCGGCAAGGCCCTGTACTCCTGCATGCTGCGGCCCGATGGCGGCGTCATCGACGACCTGATCGTGTATTTCTTCGCCTCCGACCTTTGGCGCGTGGTCGTCAATGCCGGCACGGCCGACAAAGACCTGGCCTGGATGCAGCAGCAGGCCCAGGCGTTTGACGTCACCATCACCCCGCGCCGCGACCTGGCCATGGTCGCCGTGCAGGGCCCCAAGGCCCGCGAGATCGTCTGGTCCGTGCACCCCGAATGGCAGGCGCCCACGCAGGATCTGAAACCCTTCACCGGCACCCTGGTCAATGAAAACACCCTGGTGGCCCGCACCGGCTACACCGGGGAAGACGGCTTCGAAATCGTCCTGCCCGTCACCGCCGTGAAGGCGTTCTGGGATGCCTTGCTGGCCGCCGGGGTGCATCCCTGCGGCCTGGGCGCGCGCGATACCCTGCGCCTGGAAGCCGGCATGAATCTCTACGGCCAGGACATGGACGAAAGCGTCCACCCGCTGGAGTCCGGCCTGGCCTGGACGCTGTCCTTCAAGGACGACACGCGCGACTTCATCGGCCGCGCCGCCTTGCAGGCCGCCGACCGATCCCGCGAGCTCGTCGGGGTCAAGTTGCTGGATCGCGGCATCATGCGCAGCCACATGAAAATCCGCACGCCGCATGGCGAAGGCGAAATCACCAGCGGCACCATGGCGCCCACCCTGGGTTTTTCCGTCGGCCTGGCGCGCGTGCCCGTCGGCAGTCAGCCCGGCGATGCGGCCGAAGTCGAAATCCGGGGCAAGTGGCTGGCGGCCGAAATCGTGCGTCCGCCATTCGTGCGCAACGGCAAGGCCCTGGTCTGATTCGCCCAAACCCGGTAGCCTGTCATCGTCGGGCTGCCGGCATCCATCTACATTTTCTTGATACCAACATTTATAACGGGGTAACACCATGTCCATTCCCAATGACCGCAAATACACGGAATCGCACGAGTGGGTCAAAGCCGACGGCGATTGTTTTCTGGTGGGCATCACCGATGACGCCCAGGATCAGCTGGGCGATCTGGTCTTCGTCGGCGATGTCCAGGTCGGCGCGCATCTGGCGGCGGGCGACACCGCGGCCGTGATCGAGTCCGTCAAGGCCGCCTCCGACATCTATGCGCCCATCGCCGGCGAAATCGTGGCCTTCAACGAAGCCCTGGACGAGCAGCCCGCCCTGGTCAACGAAGCCGCCTATGACCAATGGATCTTCAAAATCCGCCCGGATAACGCGGCGGACGTCGATGCCCTGATGGATGCGGCCGCTTATCAGGCCCAGGCCTGATCATGCCCCGGCCCTGCCGCTGACGGCGGGGCCCCGATCATCGGGGGTTCTGTCCAGAATCCCCTGTCCGACCCTGGAGTACACCCCATGCTGCGCGACCCCGCCACGCATTCCGAATTCATCGCCCGTCACATCGGGCCATCCGATGCCGACCAGCAAGCCATGTTGTCCGCCATCGGGGCGTCCAGCCTGGACGCTCTGATCACCGAAGTCGTCCCGGAAAACATCCTGTCCGAAGTCCCCTACCTGGATCTGCCCGGCCCCTTGGGCGAGGTCGAGGCCCTGGCCGATCTCAAAGCCATCGCGTCGCGTAACCAGGTCATGCGCAGCTACATTGGCCAAGGCTACTATGGCACCTATGTGCCGCATGTCATCTTGCGCAATATCCTCGAAAACCCCGCCTGGTACACCGCCTATACGCCGTATCAGCCGGAAATCTCCCAGGGCCGCCTTGAAGCCCTGCTGATTTTCCAGACCCTGGTCACCGACCTGACCGGCCTGGACATCGCCAACTCGTCCCTGCTGGACGAAGCCACCGCCGCCGCCGAGGCCATGACCCTGGCGCGCCGCGTGTCGCGCGCCAAAACCAATCAGTTCTTTGTCTCCAGCCACATCCATCCGCAGACCCTGGAGGTCGTCCGTACCCGCGCCGCGGGCCTGGGCATCGATCTGGTGGTGGGCGACGAAGCCGACGGCCTGCCCGAGTGCTTCGGCGTGCTGCTGCAATACCCCCACAGCCTGGGCGGCGTGGCCGATTACCGCGCCCTGACCCAAGCGGCGCATGACGCCGGGGCGGTGGTGGCCGTGGCCACCGATCTGCTCTCCCTGGCGCTGCTGGCGCCGCCGGGCGAATGGGGCGCGGACATCGCGGTCGGGTCCACCCAGCGCTTTGGCGTGCCCATGGGGTATGGCGGGCCGCACGCAGGCTTCATGGCGTGCAAAGACGCCTACAAGCGCAATCTGCCGGGCCGCCTGATCGGGGTCTCTCAAGACGCCCAAGGCCAGCCCGCGCTGCGCCTGGCCCTGCAAACACGCGAACAACACATCCGGCGCGAAAAAGCCACCTCCAATATCTGCACGGCCCAGGTTCTGTTGGCGGTGATGGCCGCCATGTATGCGGTCTGGCACGGCCCCGACGGCATCCGCCGCATTGCCCAACGGGTGGCCACCCACACCACGCAGCTGGCCGCCGCGCTGCGGGCCATGGGGGTGTCCGTGTGCAACGACACCTGGTTTGACACCCTGCAACTGGATACCGGCGACCGCACCCAGTCCGTGCTGGACGCCGCCGTCGATGGCGGCATCAACCTGCGCCGGGTCGATGATGCCCACGTCGCCCTGTCGCTGGACGAAACCGTTGGCCAGACCGACATCGAAACCCTGCTGGGCATCTTGGCGGCGGGCCTGGGCGTCCAACGCGCCGCGCTGGATTTTTCCGCCGATGCCGACGGCATCCCCGCCGCCCTGCGCCGCCAGGGCCCCATCATGGCGCATCCCGCGTTTTCCAAGGTCAAATCCGAAACCGACATGCTGCGTTACCTGCGCAGCCTGGCCGATAAGGATCTTTCCTTGGATCGCACCATGATTCCGCTGGGCTCATGCACCATGAAGCTCAATGCCACGGCCGAAATGATTCCCATCACCTGGCCCGAATTCGCCCATATGCATCCCTTCGCCCCGGCGGGCCAAGCCCAGGGCTACCAGGAGATGATCGCCCGGCTGTCTTCCGCGCTGTGTGAAATCACCGGCTACGACCGCGTCAGCCTGCAGCCCAATTCCGGCGCGCAGGGCGAATACGCCGGCCTGCTGGCCATTCGCGGCTACCACCAGGCCAATGGCGAACACCAGCGCGATGTCTGCCTGATTCCCGCCTCGGCGCACGGCACCAACCCCGCCTCGGCGCACTTGGCCGGTATGGATGTCGTGGTGGTGGCCTCCGACGATAACGGCAACATCGACATGGCGGATCTGCGGGCCAAGATCGACCAAGTGGGCGACAAGCTGGCCGCGCTGATGATCACCTATCCGTCCACCCATGGGGTGTTCGAGACCACGGTCACGGAAATCTGCGCGCTGATCCATGATGCCGGCGGCCAGGTCTATCTGGACGGCGCCAACATGAACGCCATGGTCGGCGTGGCGCGCCCCGGCCGCTTCGGCTCGGATGTGTCTCACCTGAACCTGCACAAAACCTTCTGCATCCCCCACGGCGGCGGCGGCCCGGGCGTGGGCCCGGTGGCCGTGCGCGCCCACTTGGCGCCGTATCTGCCGGGCGTGGTCGGTGAAGACGGCCGTTTGCCGGCCGGCCAGTCCGGCCCAGTGTCGGCGGCGCCGTTTGGTTCGGCCAGCATTCTGCCGATTTCCACCATGTACATCATGATGATGGGGGCGACAGGCTTGCGCCGCGCCACCCAGGTGGCCATCCTCAATGCCAATTACCTGGCGACCCGCCTGGCGCCGCATTATCCGATTCTGTACGCGGCGGCCAATGGCCGAGTGGCGCACGAATGCATCCTGGATATCCGTCCCATCAAGGAATCCAGCGGCATCGACGCCGAGGATATCGCCAAGCGCTTGATGGATTACGGTTTCCACGCGCCCACCATGAGCTTTCCGGTGGCGGGCACCCTGATGGTGGAGCCCACCGAATCCGAGGGCGTGGACGAGCTGGATCGCTTCATTGATGCCATGATCGCCATCCGCCAGGAAATCGCCGCCGTCGAACGCGGCGAACAGCCCCTGGAAGACAACGTCCTGGTCAACGCCCCACACCCGGCGCATGTGCTGCTGGCGCAAGACTGGCCGCATCCCTACACGCGCGAACAGGCGGCTTATCCGCTGCCCGGCATGGCCGCCAATAAATATTGGCCGCCCGTGTCGCGGGTGGACAACGCCTGGGGCGACCGCAACCTCAGCTGCGCCTGCCCGCCCGTCGAAGCCTATGCGTAATCGGCTGCTGGCCGATGCCTAATGGGCGGATAGCCGCATGACGCAGTACGCCCGGGACTGGTTTTCTTAACGAGTCCCGGGCGTGTTTTTTTGTGTTCTGTCGATTTGGCTTATCGTTGACCTGTTCGGAGAACTCGTCATTGTGGGGTATTCGGACGCCTCGTCGTTGAGGGACTGGTCGAATATCTCCTTGTTGATGTGTTGGTGGAATACCTCATCGTTGAGACAGGGGGCGGACGTGCACAGCCCACAAATCGCAACATAAGAACCCGCGACAACACAACGGCAAACCACGGCAAACGCGCAATCTCCCCGGTCTTCGAGACAACAGGAGTAACATCCCAGCGGCAACCCCTTCCATTCACCCCCAAATAGGAAACACCCCATGCCCTACGTCAACATCAAAATCACCCGCGAAGGCGTGACCGCCGAACAAAAGCAACGCCTGATGCAGGGCGCCACCCAGCTGCTGGTGGATGTGCTGGGAAAAAACCCGAAAACCACCTTTGTCGTCATCGAAGAAGTCGATACCGACAATTGGGGGATCGCCGGCGAACCCGTCACCGCCATCCGGGCGCGAGAAAAATCGGGGGCTTGAGCCTGGTGTCCTGTCTGGCTGAGTCGGCTGCGTGTCAAGTCATCAAGCCAAGCAGATAGAACCTTGGCCGTCGCACGGCCACCCCTTCGCCGCGCGGTCGCTGCCGGTCAGATCCGCCGATACACCACGAAGTCATAGCGCAGACCGTTTTCCGCGGGTTGGGCCTGGCGCTCGGCTTCTTGCCATTGCCCGGCAGGCAGGGCGGGAAACCAGGTATCGCCTTCGATTTGTGCGTGGATTTCGGTGGCGATCACGGCATGGGCCAGCGGCAGGGCCAGCTTGAAAATTTGCTCTCCGCCAATCACACAGACCACGGCCGCATCGGCGCAGCTGGCCAGCGCCGCATCCAGGCTGGCGAAGCATTCCGCCCCCGGCGCGCTGAAACCCGCATCGCGCGTCAGCACCAGATTGCGCCGGCCCGGCAAGGGCCGGCCCAGTGACCGCCAGGTCTTGCGGCCCATCACAATCGGATGGCCCAGCGTGCTGCGCTTGAAATGCGCCAGGTCGCCGGGCAGGTGCCAAGGCATGCCGCCGTCGCGGCCGATCACCCGATTTTCGGTATAGGCCACCACCAGGCGGATCATGGGCGAGGGGCAGGGCTGTGTCATGGGCAGGGTCGAATGGCTTGTCCGGCGCAGGCGGCCAGCAGGGTGGGTAAATCCCCCTGGGGCAGCACCAGGCCCGGGGCCAGGTCCATCAGGGGGCGCAAGACAAAAGCGCGTTCGTGCATGCGGGGGTGCGGCACGGTCAGTTGCGGCAGGTCGATGAACAGTCCAGCGTACCACAGCAGATCCAGATCCAGCGTGCGCGGCGCGTTGCGATAGGGGCGCAGGCGTCCGTGGGCCTGTTCGATGGCCTGCAGGGCACCCAACAAGGCCGATGCGGTCAGCCGGGTCTGGATTTCCGCCACGGCATTGACGTAGTCCGGGCCGGCGCACCCCACCGGGGCCGTGCCATAGAACGGCGACAGGCGCAGGGCCACGACGCCGGGCACTGCGGCCAGCGCCTGGCCGGCGGCTTTCAAAGTGGCATGGGCATCGCCCAGATTGGCTCCCAGCCCGATGAACGCCAGGCTGGGCGCTGCTGATTCAAGCAATTGCGCGGAGGCCGGCAACGCGTCGGCCGCCGCAGGGCTGTTTCCCGGTGTCATGCGTCTGAGGCTTCTGTGCCGCCGTCCTGGCCGGTGGTGGATTTGCGCCGCCGCCGCCGTTTGCGGTTGGCGTTGCCGGCGCCGATGCGCCGCGCCCCGGCGTGGCCGGCCTGCCAGATGTCGATCATTTCGCTGCGGCGTTCGTCGCCGCTGTTGGCCAGATCCATCCACCATTGCGCCAACACGCTGTCCACTTCGCGGGATTCGGCGCGCAACTGCAGGAAATCCACGGCCGCCCGAAAGCGGGGCTGTTCCATCATGCGCCAGATCGAGCGCACCGTGGCGCGCTCGAAACGCGCCTGCATCAGCCAGATTTCGCGCATGTCGGCCTGGTGGCGGCGCTGGATGGCCAGCTTGTGCATTTGTTCCTGGATGACGGAATCGGCGGCCTGGATGAGGGCTTCGTTGCGCGGCATGTCCTGGGCCATCAGCTTGGCCCAGCGTTTCTGAACCAGGCGCCACAGCAGGGCCGCGAACAGGAAACTGGGGCTGATGGGCTTGCCGGCGCGCACGCGCGCATCGGTGCGCGACAGCGCGATTTCCACGAAGGCCTCGCCGCCGTCTTCTTCGAAAATCCGGTCGATCAGGGGGATCAGGCTTTTGGTCAGGCCCGAGCGGCGCAGTTCGCGCAGGCAGTCCATGGCGTGCCCGCAGGTCAGCAGTTTCAGGGTTTCGTCGAACAGCCGCGAGGCGGGAACGTGTTCGATCAGCGCCGCCAGCGGGGCGATGGGGGCTTCGGTGGCCGGGTCGATGCGGGCCCCCAGCTTGGCCTGGAAGCGCAGTGCGCGCAGCATGCGCACCGGGTCTTCGCGGTAGCGTGTTTCCGGGTCGCCGATCATGCGCACCACCCGGTTTTTCAGGTCGGCCACCCCTTGGTGGAAGTCGATGACTTCTTCCTTGAGCGGGTCGTAATACAGCGCATTGATGGTGAAATCGCGGCGGGCGGCGTCTTCTTCGTGGGTGCCGAACTCATTGTCGCGCAGGATGCGGCCATGGGCGTCGGTTTCTTGGTCGCCCGATGCCGGCGCCCGGAAGGTGGAGGTTTCAATGATTTCCTGGCCGAACACCACGTGCACCAGCTGGAAGCGCCGGCCGATGATGCGGGCCCGGCGAAACAGCGGCCGGATCTGGTTGGGCGTGGCATTGGTGGCGACGTCGAAATCCTTGGGCTGCAGGCCGACGATGAGGTCGCGCACCGCCCCGCCGACGATATAGGCGTCGAAGCCATGCTGGTTCAGGACTTCGCAGACCTTGATGGCATGGCGCGACACCAGGCGGCGGTCGATGCCGTGCTTGTCATGGGATAGGCGCACCGGGCCACTGGGCGGCGCGGCGAACAGGCGGGAAACGAAAGTTTTGATGGTCTGCTTCAGCATGGCGCGTATTTTAGGACTTTGTGTCCCGCATGTCCGCAAACAAGTCCAGAATACGCCAATTTCGGCCCTGGGCCAGTTCGCGCAGGGCGGGGCTGGGATTGGTGGCCACCGGATGCGAAACAGCTTCGAGCAGGGGGAGGTCGTTCATCGAGTCGCTGTAGAACCAGGATTCCGTGAAATTTTCCAGTTGCAGATCCAGTGTGCGCAGCCAGTCGCGCACCCGCAGCACCTTGCCCGCCTTGAAGCTCGGGGTGCCGTCTATGCGCCCTGTGTAGCGGCCTTCGGCGTCGCGCTGCGGAATGGTGGCGATCAGGTGGTCGAAGCCCAGGGCCTGGGCGATCGGCGCGGTGACAAAGGCGTTGGTGGCCGTAACGATGGCGCACAGGCCGCCGCGCACTTGGTGGTCGGCCACCAGGGCCTGGGCGGCGGGCAGCAGGCCGGGCCGCACGACTTCGCGCATGTAGTCCTGGTGCCAGGCCGCCAGGTCTTCCGGCGGCCCCAGGCGCAGCAGGCCCAGCATGAAATCGGCCGCTTCGTCGGCCGACAGCGTGCCTTCGTTGTAGCGCCGCATCAGGTCGTCGTTGCGTCGGCGGGCCGCGTCGGGGTCGCCCGCCCGCCCGGTGCGGGCGAGAAATTCCGCCCATTGATAATCGCTGTCGAAGGGCAGCAAAGTGTGATCCAGGTCGAACAGGGCCAGATGGGAATAGGTGTGCATGGATATTCTGGTAAAAAAACCGGTCTTCCGTGGTGGCGGTCGATCCGTAGCGGGTTCAGGGGGCCGCGGCGTGCTTGCGCACAGCGGGCATCGGGAAACCTGCGCGGGCGAGTCGGATACGCGCGGGTTGCCGGGGTCAGTGTGTATCGGCCAGCAGTTCCTTCAATAGGGGCAGGGTCACCGGCCGGTGCCGCGCCAGGGAATACTGATCCAGGCGGTCGATCAGGCTGCTCAGACGTTCCATGTCGCGGTCGTGGTGGATCAGAATCCAATGCAGCACGTCGTCGGGCAGGGCCAGCCCGCGCTGCTGGGCGCGGTCGCGCAGCGCCTGAGCGCGGTCTTCGTCGGACAGCTGTTCGATGCGAAACACCAGATCCCAGCCCAGGCGGGTGCGCAGGTCTTCGCGCAGCGGCATCGTCAGGGGCGCGCGGTCGCCCGCGGTCAGCAGGGCAAAGGCATCGGCCGTGCTGGCCGTGGCCCGCCAGCGATTGAACAGGGCGAATAAAGCGGCTTGAGCCGCTTCGTTCAGATCATTGACGTCATCGACAGCCACCAGGTTCAGGCTGCGGTCTTCATCGGTGGCCAGGCCCTGCAGCCAGTGCGCCGGGGTGCGGGCGTCCAGGTAATGGCCGCCTTGGGCCTGCACGCAGGCGCGCAGCAGATGGCTGCGCCCCGATCCGACCCCGCCCCAGAGATACAGGGCGTGGCCGGGAGCCAGGCCGCGCACAGCATCCAGGGCCGCCTGGTTGGGGCCTGCAACAAAACCGTCCAGGGAGGGCAGCGTCCCGGGCAGGATATCCAGTAATAGTTGCTGTGTCATGCCATGCGTGTCATGCGGTGTGGCTGGCCGGGTTAAAATCAGGCCACTATTGTCCAAACCTGCAATTCTTGCACATTCGGCGGCTTTTCTCATGACACAAGGCACTTCCCCCTCCCTGACATACCGCGACGCGGGTGTCGATATCGACGCCGGCGACGCCCTGGTCGACCGCATCAAACCTCTGGCGGCCCGCACCCTGCGTCCGGGCGTCATGGCCGGCATCGGCGGTTTCGGGGCTTTGTTCCAGGTGCCCCCGCATCTGAAAGAACCCATCCTGGTGTCCGGCACCGACGGCGTGGGCACCAAGCTGCGCCTGGCTTTCGAATGGCAGCGCCACGACACCGTCGGCATCGACCTCGTCGCCATGAGCGTCAACGACATTCTCGTCCAGGGGGCCGAACCCCTGTATTTTCTGGATTATTTTGCCTGCGGCAAGCTGTCCGTCGATACCGCCGCCCAGGTGGTGGGCGGCATTGCCCAGGGCTGCGAACAGGCCGGCTGCGCCCTGATCGGCGGAGAAACCGCCGAAATGCCCGGCATGTACCCCGATGGCGAATACGATCTGGCCGGTTTTGCCGTGGGGGCCGTCGAAAAATCCAAACTCATCGACGGCGCCGGCATCCAGATGGGCGACACGCTGCTGGGGCTGGCCTCCAGCGGCGCGCATTCCAACGGCTATTCCCTGGTGCGCAAGATTCTGCAGCATGCCCATGCCCGGCCCGACCAGGATATGGGCGGCCGCCCCCTGGGCGACGTGGTCATGCAGCCCACCCGCATCTACGTCAAATCGGTGCTGGCCGCGCTGGCCGCGCACGGCACCGCCATCAAGGGGCTGGCCCACATCACCGGCGGCGGCCTGCTCGAAAACATCCCGCGCATCCTGCGCGACGGCCTGTGCGCCCAGGTGCACCGCGATGCCTGGCAATGGCCCGCGCTGTTTCAGTGGCTGCAAGCCCAAGGCGGGGTGTCCGACCACGAAATGGCCCGTGTCTTCAACTGCGGCATCGGCATGGTGCTGGTGGTCGATACCGCCCAGGCCGGCGCCATTGCCGCCACCTTGCAGGCCGGTGGCGAAACCGTCTACACCCTGGGGCAGGTCGTTCCGCAGCAGGCGGGCGGCCCCAAAACCATCGTAGTCTGATTCAGCCTGAATGGCGGTGCGTGTTTAATTGCACCGCCGTTTCCCAGCGTGTTTCCATTCGGATTAAACGCTTTTCGTGATCTTCCAGGATGCCGGTCAGTTTTTGCAGACTGATGTGGGTGCGTTCGACTTTGTTTGATAACTGCAAGGCAGCTTTTACGGCGTTGGCAGCGTCGCTCATGAGGCTCATTGGGATTCCTTGCGGGCAGCGGCGCGAAGCTGCTGGATTCTGGTCTGGGTGTCTTCGATGGCTTGCAGGCTGGCGTCCAGGGCTTTATCTGCCCGTTTGGTGGCTTGGCGTAACTGATGCGTCAATAGACGCAGGGTAGCGGTTTCTGCCGGGGGATGGAATTGGCGGCGGATAAGCTCCGATACGTCGATATTTTGCAGGCGGGCTTGTCGTAGCAGAAACGCCTTGAATGTCGGGCTGGTGGCCACAGTCAGGTGTTCAGTTTTCATGATGTCAGCTCCAGAGGCGGCAATGGCCTTATCGTAGATGATCCGGCAGGTATTGACTGCAGAACTGCGTTATTTCCGACACGGCCTGCGTGGACAGGCAGTCCACGATATGGCGTTCGGGCAGCGCACGCAGCCAGGTGATCTGGCGCTTGGCCAGTTGGCGGGTGGCGGCGATGGCCTGTTCGATGGCCGTGTCCAGGGAGACCCGCCCGTCCAGGTGATCCCACAGTTGCCGGTAGCCCACGCAGCGGATGGCGGGCAGCCCCGGGTGCAGATCCGGGCGGGCGTGCAGGGCGCGCACTTCATCCAGCAGGCCCAGAGCCAGCATGGCCTGGTAGCGCTGGGCGATGCGGGTGTGCAGCACCGCGCGGTCGGATGGTTCCAGGCTGATGGTCACGAAGCGCCAACCCGGCAAGACGGGCCGGGCCGGTTGGGCCAGCCAGTCGCTCATGGTGCGGCCGCTGCTGTGCCAGATTTCCAGGGCGCGTTGCAGCCGCTGGCTGTCGTTGGGGGCCAGCCGGGCGGCTGTGGCGGGATCCACACGGGCCAGTTCGGCGTGCAGGGCGGGCCAGCCCCGGGCGCGGGCCTGGGCGTCCAGCGCCGCGCGGGTGGCCGGATCGGCGGAGGGCAGCGCGTTCAGCCCCTCGCGCAGCGCCTTGTAATACAGCATGGTGCCCCCGCACAGCACCGGCATGCGGCCTCGCGCGCGGATGGTTTGCGTCAGGGCGGCGGCGTCGCGGGCGAATTCTGCCGCCGAATACGCCTGGGCGGGATCGCGGATATCCAGCAGGTGGTGCGGCACCCGGGCCTGCTCTTGGTGGCTGGGCTTGGCTGTGCCGATGTCCATCCCCCGGTAAATTGTCGCCGAATCCATGATGATCAGTTCGATCGGCCAACGCTGCGCCAGCGCCAAAGACGCGGCCGACTTGCCTGACGCCGTCGGCCCCGCCAGGCACAGCAAGGTGGGCTGGGCATCGGCCATGCTTACTGGCCCCGCATGAATAGTTTGTCCAGGTCGGACAGGCTCCACTGAAACCAGGTGGGGCGGCCGTGGTTGCACTGGTCGGCGCGCTCGGTGCGCTCCATCTGGCGCAGCAAGGCGTTCATTTCATCCAGGTTCAGGCGGCGGTTGGCGCGGATCGCCCCGTGGCAGGCCATGGTGGACAGCAGTTCGTTGCGCTGTTGCGTCAGGCGGGCCGATTGTCCGAAGCGTTCGACATCGGCCAGCACCCCGCGCGCCAGGGCTTCGATGTCGCCTTGCGCCAGCAGCGCGGGCACTGCCCGCACCGCCAGCGAGGCCGGGCCGGTGGCGCGGATGCGCAGGCCCAGGCTGTCCAGCGTGTCCTGGTGTTCCTGGGCGATGGCCACTTGGGTTTCGCTGGCGCTGAAGACCACCGGCACCAGCAGTTCTTGGGTGGGCAGCGGGGCGGCTTTCGGGGGTATCGTCTGGGGAGGGCGGCCGTTATCGGTTCCCGGCTGCATGCGGGCTTCGGCGCTGGTTTCGGCGGTTGTTCCTGCGTCTTGTGCCGCAGCGGGCGCCGTGCCGTCGTGTGGCAGCGATGCGGCATCCAGCGCCGCTTTCAAGCGTTCGTAGACCACGCGTTCATGTGCCGCGTGCATGTCCACCAGCACCAGGCCGCGTGCATTTTGCGCCAGGATGTAAATGCCGTGCAGTTGGCCCAGCGCCATGCCCAGGGGGAATTCGTCGCTATCCCCCGCATCGGCGGGGGCGTGTCCCGCGACGGTTCCTGGCCGGGTCGTCCCCCCCGGTTGCGGCGCGGCCCGCCGCGCCAGCCCCTTGTCCGCCTCCCGGTGCGCGCTGTCCGCCCATCCGCCGGGCGGCGCCGCCGGGGCCCCGCCATCGTCGGGCAAGGGCCGGTACAGCGCCTGCCAGTCCAGCGTGGCCTGGGCGTCATGCAGTGCGAAGCGCTGCTGCACCGGCACCCGCGCCGGGTACGGCGGGCGGCGTGGCGCCGCGCCGGGTGGATTGCCCGCCGTTACGCCAAGCGACAGCCCCGGCCAGGCTGCCTGGCCGGCCGCGTCGGTTGTTGTGGCCGGCCCGGGTTCACCGGCGCTGGGGGCGGGCGGCGTATCGGCGGCTTCGCCCGCAGTGCCGCCGCGCTGGGCCAGGGCCTGCCCCAGCGCCTGGGCGACATAGCGGTGGATGGCTCCGCTGTCCCGGAACCGCACTTCGCTCTTGGCGGGATGCACGTTCACATCCACTCCGGCGGGATCCAGATTCAAAAACAGCACATAGGCGGGCTGGCGGTCTCCGTGCAACACATCGGCGTAGGCCTGGCGGATGGCGTGCGACACCGTGCGGTCGCGCACATAGCGGCCATTCACATACAGATATTGGCGGTCGGCCCGGGGCCGCGCGAACGTGGGGCGGGTGATGCAGCCTTCCAGGGTGATCAGGCCCTGGTCGGCCGACACCGGCAGGCTTTGCGCCTGGAATTCGGCCCCCAACACGTCGTGGATGCGTCCCAGGATGTCGGTCACTGGCCAATGCCGCTGAGGCTTGTCGTTGTGGAACACGCGCAGCGCGACTTCCGGGTGGGCCAGGGCGATGCGCTCGATGGCCGCCAGGCAGTGGCCGTATTCCGTGGCTTCGGCGCGCAGAAACTTGCGCCGCGCCGGGATGTGATCGAACAATTGCCGCACCTCCACCCGCGTGCCCGTGGGGCCGGCCGCCGGGCTGGGGGCGGCCTGATCCACCGTCATTTGCCAAGCCTGGTCGGCATCCGCCGTGCGGGAGGTCAAGATCAATTGCGCCACCGAGGCGATCGACGCCAGGGCTTCGCCGCGAAACCCCATGGTGGCCACGGATTCCAGTTCGGCCAGGGTGGCGATCTTGCTGGTGGCGTGGCGCCGCAAGGCCAGCGCCAGCTGATCCGGCGGGATGCCGTGGCCATCGTCGGCCACCAGAATGCGCCGGATGCCGCCACCGTCCAGGCGGACTTCAATGGCCCGGCTGCCCGCATCCAGGGCGTTTTCCAGCAGTTCCTTCAGGACGGAGGCGGGGCGTTCGATGACCTCGCCAGCCGCAATCTGGCTGATCAGGGTGTCGGGCAGGGCGGAAATAGGACGCGTCATGAAGGACTGGGGGAGTGCGGGTTCCGGCGAACAGGAGAAAGGCTAAAAACGATTATAGTGATAGGATTCCGGTGCATCGCGTTTTGGGGTTTGTCCCGCATCGGCAAGCTGTTTTTTCAAGCGCGTGCTCCGCGCCGCGTCCGCCTGGAAGTTCCCGTGTGCCGCCTGGCTGATTCCAGGGATCAAACCCAAGTGATCAAGCCAACCAGATGGCGCACGGGTTGGCCAGCCCCCTGATTTTCAAGGATCATCAAGCCTATCATGGCCGAATTTTTTCATTTGCTGCTGAACATCGACCAATCCCTGGGGGTTTGGGTGGCCCAGTACGGGGCCTGGATCTACCTGATCCTGGCCCTGATCATTTTCGGCGAAACCGGGCTGGTCGTGCTGCCGTTTTTACCCGGGGATTCTTTGCTGTTCATTGCCGGGGCCTTCGGGGCCAACGGCCAGTTGGATCCGGTTCTGATGGCGGTCATTCTGATCGTCGCGGCGATCCTGGGCAATAGCGTCAACTATGCCGTGGGCCGCTATATCGGCCCCAAGGTGTTTTCGCACGATTACCGTTTCCTGGATCGCAAGGCTTTGCTCAAAACCCACGCTTTCTACGAAAAACACGGCGGCAAGACCATCATCCTGTCGCGTTTCCTGCCTTTGTTCCGCACTTTTGCGCCCTTTGTCGCGGGGGTGGCCGGCATGCGGCTGGCCCTGTTCCAGCTTTACAACGTCATCGGCGCCGTCGTCTGGATTGCGGGCCTGATCACGCTGGGTTATTTCTTCGGCAACGTGCCCATCATCAAGGAGCACCTGAACACCATTGTTCTGATCGGCGTGGGGGCGGCCGCCGTCCCCGCCGCGCTGGGGGTGTTGTGGAAACTGCTGCGCCGCCGGCCCGGCGCGGTTTGAGCGTGGCGCGCGGCACGACGGGTCTGCCCGCTTGTTTCAGCAAGGTGCTTGCGCAGCGGCGCGTGTTGCCTGTGCGCCCTGCCGTTTCGATGGTGGCGGTACATGCTGGGTAATGCCTGATCATGGCTGTCATTTTCCTGATCCTGCCGGATTTCCTGCTGATCGCCCTGGGCTGGCTGTTGCTGCATCGCTTCGGTTTTGACCGGCACTTCTTCGTCCAGGCCGAAAAACTGGTGTATTTCGTGCTGTTTCCGGCCCTGCTGTTCCATTCCATCACGCGCGCGCCCATGGCCCTGGGCAGCGCCACGGTGTTGCTGGCCGCCACCCTGGGGGTCATGCTGGGGGGCATTGCCTTGGCCTGGCTGGGCCGTGTGGTGGTGCGTCCCGACGCGGGGGCCCATGCGGCCACCGCCCAGTGCGCCTTTCGTTTCAACAGCTACCTGGCCTTGTCGTTGGCAACGGGCCTAGACTGGGCCGAAGCCCAGGCCACCATGGCCGTCATCCTGGGCTTCGCCGTGCCCATCAGCAATGTCGGGGCCGTGCATGCCCTGGCCAGCCGCCATGGGGGGCGGCTGTGGCGCCAGTTGGCGGTCAACCCGTTTGTCCTGTCCACGCTCGCGGCCCTGGCGGTCAATCTCCTGCAGATTCCCGTGCCCCAGGTGCTGGATCGGGCGCTGGGGGGCCTGGGGGCTTGCGCGATTGCGCTGGGCCTGCTGTGTGTGGGGGCCACCCTGTCGCTGCGGGGCGGCCGCCAGCATGCTGCCCTGATGGCCTGGATGATCAGCGCGAAACTGTTGCTGCTGCCCCTGTGGACATTGGCCCTGGCATGGCTCATGCAACTGTCCGCCATGGAATCCGCCGTCTTGCTGCTGTTTTCCGCCGTCCCCACCTCATCCGCCGCCCACGTCCTAGCCGCCCGCATGGGGGGCGATGGCCGCCTGGTCGCGGTCACCATGTCCCTGGGCACCCTGCTGTCCGCCCTGACCATCCCCGTCTGGCTGGGTTTGGTTTAGCTGGGCATTTGGTTGGATGGGGGGCTGGCCGCGCAATACATTGCCCAGCACCTGGGCATTCACGAGTCGGTCGCACCCTTTTTGTCGCCTGTCGCGGGGTGTTGCCTGACTGAGGGCTGATGCGACAGCACGAGACAATTTCAGTGTGACTAGTACTAACAAGGTATATACTTCATTGGTCTGTTTGCAAAGGAGCACACCATGTCGAAAGCAGCTGTTTTCACGATGAAGTTGGAGCCGGAACTGCGTGCCGACTTCATGGCCGAAGCAGCCAGCGAAGATCGGCCCGCCTCCCAGGTCATGCGCGAGCTGATGCGCGGCTACATCGAGCAGCGTCGCCAGGCCCGCGAATACGACGAATACCTGCAGCGCAAGGTCGAAGCCGGCCGCGCCTCGATGCGTGCCGGCCAAGGCCGGTCGAATGATGAAGTTGAAGCCGCGTTCGCCGCCAGGCGCAAGCAAGCGGCAGGCTAGGCGTGATAGTCATCTGGACGCCGGAAGCGGAACGGGATCGCGTCGATATTTGGGACTACATCGCGGCCGACAACCCCAGCGCGGCCATTCGCATGGATGAGCTTTTCAGCGATGCGGCCGCCCGGCTGGCCGCGCATCCGAAGATGGGCAAGGCAGGCCAGATCGCAGGCACTCGAGAACTGATACCACACGAAAGCTATAGGCTGGTGTATGAGATCGACAGAGGCGCGGTTTGGGTGCTGGCCCTGGTTCATACCGCCCGTCAATGGCCACCAATTAGTGCGTGGGCGCATGGAGTTATTGTGTGCGCCCACGGCCTCGGCCGTGCTGGCTGCGGCGGTGGGCGGTTAGAGTGGAGAATGACGGACGGATAAAAACGTCATGGGGAATGGATCAGGCGCGTCGCGCCAGGGCCGGATTGGCGGCGAAGTAATCCTGCACGCCGCTCAACACCGCGGCGGCGATTTTCTGCTGGTGCGCGGGCGTGCGCAGCAGAGACTCCTCCTGGGGGTTGCTGATGAATGCGGTTTCGATCAGGATCGACGGGATGTCCGGCGCCTTCAGCACGGCAAATCCGGCGCGCTCGATGCGGTTTTTGTGCAGGCGATTGATCTTGCCGATTTCCTGCAACACCTGGGAGCCCACCCGGATGGAGTCGTTGATCTGCGCCCCGGTGGATAAATCCAGCAGCACCTTGGCCACCTGGCGGTTGTGCGATCCCAGATTGACGCCGCCGATCAGATCGGCGTCGTTTTCTTTCTTGGCCAGCCAACGGGCCGCCGAGCTGGTGGCGCCGTTTTCGGATAGCGCCCATACCGACGAGCCCCGGGCGGAGGGCTTGATCCAGGCGTCCGCGTGGATGGAGATGAACAGGTCGGCTTGCACCCGCCGCGCTTTCTGCACCCGGACGTTCAGGGGCACGAAGTAATCGCGGTCGCGTGTCAAGTAGGCCCGCATGTTGGGCTGTGCGTCGATCAGTTTCTTGAGGCGTTGGGCGATCTGCAGCACGATGTCTTTTTCACGGGTGCCACGCTTGCCGATGGCGCCCGGGTCTTCGCCGCCATGGCCGGGATCCAGGGCAACCAGGATCGGCCGGTCGGCGCGGGGGCTGGGTGTCGTGGGCTTGGGGGCCGTCGCCACGGGCGGCGGGACGGGTTGTTTGGGCGGCGGCAGTTTCTGGCCGTCCACCGAGGGGATCGGCGCCTCGATGGGGCTGTTTTGCGCCAGGCTTTCCAAAATGCCCGCCAGGGGGTCGTTTTGCGCGTCCTTCAGCAGCGCCATCAGCGGGTCTTGCGCCACCTTGGGATACAAATCCAGCACCAGCCGGTACTTGTATTCGCCAATGGGTTTCAGGGTGAACACCTGGGGCGCCACGTCCTGCTTCAGGTCGAACACCAGCCGCACCACGTTGGGCTGGTTCTGCCCCACGCGCACCGCGCTGATGTACGGGTCGTTGGGTTTGATCTGCGACACGAGCCGGTTGATGGCGGGGCTCAGGCGCAAGCCCTGGATGTCCAGCACCAACCGGTCGGGGCCATCCAATGTGAAGTGCTCGGCCTTCAGGTCGCGATCCATTTCCAGGGTGACGCGGGTGTATTCGTCGGCGGGCCAGGTGCGTACTGCCAGAATGGTGGCCGCGTGCGCCAGGCGGGGCACCACCGGCAGCAACAGCAGCGAGCAGCCGCCTGCAATCAGTTTGCGCCGCAGGGGGGCGGATGGGGGAGGTGGGGCGATGGGGTCAGGTGCTGTAGCCATAGCTGTCCTTTTTCGCTGCAGGCGCGTAGCCATGCGCATCGGCCGTCCCCGGCGTATTCCAGAAAAATGTCCAGATCGGGGGGCGGCAGGCGAGTGCCGGCTTGTTCGGGCCATTCGATCAATACGACTGCCTGATCGGCCAAGAGCTCGTCAAAGCCCGCGTCGCGCCATTCGTGCGCATCGCTAAATCTATAAAAATCAAAATGATAGAAATGCAAGCTAGAGACATTATAGCTTTCAAGCAGCGCATAGCTAGGGCTTTTGATACGGCCGGCGACCCCGGCGGCGCGCAAGAATGCCCGCGCCAGGCTGGTTTTGCCCGCGCCCAGTTCGCCGCGCAGATGGATGCGGCCGCCCGCCGGCAAGGAAAGCGGCGGCTGCCCGCAGACCAGGCCGGCCAGTTGCGCGGCCAGCGCCGTCGTGGCGTTTTCGTCCGGTAAAGCCCATGGCATGGGGGAAGTGGCAATTGTCATGGTGTCTCGCGGTCTCGGGGTGGACGTATTGTATGCTCGCTGTGGCCGGGCCGATGAGCGCACGTGGAGGCCCTGCGTTTCGCGCACCGCCGCCCCGGCTGTGTGCTGGACACAAACCTTCCTGACAGCGTCAAGTTGTTGTGGTTCTGCAACGTCTTGACGGGAAACTACAGGGTTTAGGTCACTCGGCATGGCATAAGGTTCAGTTTTTTGATGCAATACCAACAACTTCCCTTTGCGGAGTTAGAAAGAGCAGCAGCACAGGATGATGTTGGCCTGCTCTGATTCTCACAAATCTACGGAGATTTCTTACATGAAAAAGACTCTGCTCGCTGCTGCTCTGCTGGCCGGTTTTGCCACCGCTGGCGTTGCTCAAGCAGAAACGTCCGTGACGCTGTACGGTATCGTGGATACCGGCTATGGCTACTCGAATTACAAGTACAACGCCGACATTCTGGGTTTTGATGTCGAAGCCCGTGCCCGTACCTCCGGTCTGGTCAGCGGCATCGTCAACGGCAACCGCTGGGGTCTGAAGGGTTCCGAAGATCTGGGCGACGGCCTGCGCGCCATTTTCCAACTGGAACAAGGCTTTGATCTGGGCAGCGGCAACTCCGCCAGCTCCCTTCAGTTCCATCGTCAATCCTACGTCGGTCTGTCCAGCGACAACTGGGGTACCTTCACCATGGGCCGCCAATACGCCGCTGGCGTGAACGCCGGTGACATGGCCGTCAACGGCTGGTCCTTGGGCGATATGGACAAGGTCTTCGGTGGCGTGGGCTACGGCAACCGCATCGACAACTCCTTCAAGTACACCACGCCTGACCTGGCTGGCTTCAAGTTCATCGCCTTGTACGGCTCCGGTGGCAGCGACACCATCGAGCGCCTCAACGGTGAAAGCTTCCCGGGCAGCGCCGAGCGCAATGCCCGCGTGTCCGCCGCCATCACGTATGCCAATGGCCCGATCAGCGGCGCCCTCAGCTACGATCGTCAAGGCAACACGGGTGTTGAAGACGCGATCACCAGCTGGAACATCAACGGCGCCTACGACTTCGAAGTCGTGAAGCTGTCCTTGGCCTATGGTCAAGACCGCCATGGCAAACTGGGCTGGGGCGGTGACGCCGGCGGCTTTGTTGACACCAACGGCGCCCTGGCCCTGTCCTACCGTGACTTCAAGTCCAACAACTACCACGTTGGCCTGAGCGCCCCCGTGGGCGGCGGCACCCTGTATGCCGGCTGGAACTACTCCACGTCCAACCTGGGCGACGGCGACAAGTGGGGCGACTTGGCTGGCAGCATCAGCACCTACCACGTCAACTACTTCTACCCCCTGTCCAAGCGCACTGGTGTTTACACCTACGCGTCGTATGCCAAGAACCTTGGCTACCTCGACGGCCTGAAGGGTACGGAAGCCGGTGTCGGCCTGAACCACAAGTTCTAATTGTCATGCGTGGCGCGTCCACGCGGCAATGCAGCCTGCCCAGGCAGGCTGTTCAGAGCACCAAGGGCTTTCGGGTTCTTGGGCAAAAAAACCACCTCTTGGGGTGGTTTTTTTGTTGCTGCTTCATGTGGCAAACGGGCTGCACTAAAGCACCCCGGCGGGTTCGTCCGAATGGTCAATCCCGAAACACGTCATCCAGTTCGGTGGCGTCCACGAAATTCAGCAACCAGGTTTCCAGCTGCGTTGCTGTGGCGGCCTGGATGCGCCGGGCGATGGCGTCAGGCTGCGGGCCGAAGCGGCGCTGTATCTGCAGCAGCAAGGTCCTCGACTGGCCTTCCACACTGCCTTCAACTTTGCCTTCGACAAGCCCTTCGGCAAACCACTTGTCGCGGCCGGCGCGTTCAATCAGCGTGACATACGTCATCTCATTCTCCTTGGTCAAGGCTTCGACCGCCTGTAAAAAATCCGCTTCCAGGTCTTCGGGCAGCGCAATCATCCATTCGATCAGGCGGTACACCTGCATGGCCACCATGGGATCGTAGCCATAATGCTGCAGCCGGCGCACCAGCTGTAATTTGGGCCCCAGCCGCGTGCGTTTGTCCCGGTGGCCGTTGGCCTGCAGCTGCGCCATGACGACCACGGCAAAGGGGTTGGCCGGGGCCAGGGCTTCCAGCGCGTCCCAGCGGCTGCGCCATGTCTCCAATTCTACGACAGGAAAGCGGAAGCGCACCCCCTGGCCCTGGTATTCGTCGGTGTAAAAGACTTCGCGGCCCACCCCGTGACTGTCCAGCAGAATGCCCAGGCTGTAGACCCGGGGCGGCCGATCCAGTCGCCGCTGCTGCATGAGGCGCGACTGGATGCGAAAGCGGTATTCGTACAGGCGCCAGGCAAAGGTTTGCAGGGCTTGCGTGTCATCGCCGGTGTAATACTGACCCACCCTGTCGGAGTAAATCTGACCCACCTGGGTAATGATGGTGGCTTTTTG
>NZ_JBLGTV010000029.1:0-4185 GCF_047468865.1 Castellaniella hirudinis | reverse complement strand
GGACAGCCCGGAACCATGACACCGTACCGACAAGAAAGTATCAAGCTGCTATCGGCTCATGCCGTGGCTACGGTCGTTTTTAGCGGCTTCTTTTTGGCGGTCGATTTCGGCCCATTTTTCAGGGTTCACGCGCCGATCCAGGCGCTCGGCCAGAACCGCCCGTTCTTGGGCTTTCTGACGGTCGGCCTGTAGCTTGGCGGCGTGATCATCGACCCGCTGCTTGTCGTCCTGGTACTGCTTGCGTAGGTCGTTGCCTTCCTTCATCGCGGCGGCGCGTTCTTCGCGCCATGCGTCGTATTCCTTGCCGTAAGCGTCCTCGGCTCGCTTCCATGTCTTGCCGCGCCACTCGCGGGCCACCGGGCCATCACCCTTCATTTCTTTTTCGAGTTCGACCGCTCGCTTTTCAATGTCCGCTCGCTTCTTGGCGTGCGCCTTCTCCGCAAGGCCAAACAGGCCGCGCTTCTCCGGGCCAAAGCCAAGTTCTTTGATCTGCTCCCCGCGCCAATTGCTGACATATTTATCAATGGCCTGAAGCTCCACGATTTCCTGATTCGGCTCGGGTGGCGGCGGGTGCTTCAGCACAATGTCCAACTGGCGCATACGCGCCACCGTCGCCTGTAGCCGCGCCTGGACGGTTTCGATGGGTTCGACCTGGCTAGCTTTTTCACGCTCTACCTGGTCAGCCTTTTCCCGCTCGGCCTGGTCAGCTTTCTGGCGCCGGGTTTCCTCTGCCTGGCGTTGCGCCTGGTCACGGAAAGACAGCGCCGCCGTCAGGCTGGTAGACAGGTCAAGGATGGAAGCATTGGCATCGGCAATGGCACGGTCAGCCTCGCCCTGGGCCTTGGCAGCGGCCAGCCGATCAGTAACGGCCTGCTCATGTTCAAGGCGCTTATCGCTGGGCTGGCCAGTGCGCCGTTCAAAAGCGGTGGCCGTTGGCCCAATGTGCTTGGTTGGCTCGGCCTCGATGCCGCGCTCGGCATTGCTGCGGTGGTCGATACGTGCCTCGATACCGTTCTCTTGCAGCCGCTCATTCACCAGTTCGGCCCACCGCTCACGCATGACGGCTAAATCTTCTTTTCGGTTGCGTCCGGCCTTTTCCGTGTCCAGCTTCGCGCCCAATCCTTCGCCCTCGACCTTGCGGGTCGTGCGTAGGATATGGGCGTGGTGGTTCCGGCTATCGCCGCCCCTGCCTGGAGCATGGATAGCAACATCAACGGCACAGCCTTCGCGGTTCGCCATGTCCTTAGCGAAGTCCACCGCCAAACGGGTACGTTCTGCCGGTGACAATTCGCTAGGTAAGGCAACCTCGTATTCTCGGGCAACGCAAGCATCCTTGCGTTTCTCCGATAGCTCGGCGGCATTCCACAACTCGCCTCTATCTGGCGTCCAAGTGGAACCGTCCGGTAAGACAAGTACGGCATCCTCGACCCCACCCTTTCGGGTGTAGTCGTGGATTTCGCCGGTACGCTTGTCGATGATTTTCTCACCTGACCGATAGGCAGCAGAACCCGTCGCACTGCGACCGGTGCTTCTGCTAACTGCCTTTACGGACATGTGGAAAATTGCCATCGTTGTGTTTTCGCTGTTGCTTTTCCCCGAAGGGGCGCGCGAGTTACGTAGTAACTCCTAAGTGCGCCCTTCTATTTTTTCAGGGGGTTGGGTGCAGCGTCATTCTAGCCGCCGCCATCCCACTGTGCAAGCATCCAGATACGGCCTAAAATGCGAACACCAGAAACAAGCATAAAGGCGTATACATGGCAACCATTGACGACACCATAGAATCACTGAAAGAACGACTGAAACAGGCACAGGCAAGGAAACAGAAAGCCGAAGCACTGAAACGAGCCACCGACCAGAAACGAACCAAGAAGCAGGACGACAAGCGAAAGATACTTGTCGGCGCGGCGATACTGGCAAAAGTAGAGCGCGGGGAATGGCCTGCTGACAAGATGCGCGAAATGATGAATACCTTCCTGACGCGACCCGCTGAACGGGCATTATTCGACCTGCCAGAAAAGCCAGACAACCAGCCAACTACACCATGATCGCCTGGGATATCGTCAAGTATGCGTTGACGGCTGGGGTCGTCGTTATCGTCTCGGAAACCGCCAAACGCAGCGACAAACTCGGGGCGTTCATTGCAGCCCTGCCGCTTGTCACACTCTTGGCCTTGATCTGGCTCTACGTGGAAAAGCAACCCATGGAGAAAATCGCCAATCATGCTTGGTACACCTTCTGGTACGTCCTGCCCACGCTACCGATGTTCCTTGTGTTCCCTTTCCTGCTGCCCCGCCTCGGTTTTTGGCCAACGCTGGGCGCTTGCGTTGTCCTGACTGTCGTGCTGTTCGGCCTGTTTGCTGTTCTCGTTCGCCGTTTCGGCATCAACCTGCTGTAGTGGGGCGCTGCCCCACCCCCGCGTTCGCCACGTGGCAGGCGGTCAGGGGAAAAGAACCCTGACCACCAGCCCAGAGCGTGTACGACATTCCAAGGCATCAAGGGGCATTCATAAAGCCCTGTGAGCGCCCGTAAACGGGCACAGGCCTTTACAAAGCTTCCCCTTGACCCCTTTCCATGTCCAGACCGTCAAAAGGCCTTAAATCGCCTTAAAAACGATCCTGCACCTCCTTTACTGCCGAACCGGGCCGCGAAGCGGCAAGTTGCGAGGGGGAGCCGCCGCGAAGCGGTGGGGGGCAGGCTACTGCCACCGGGGGGCGACGGGGCGAGCGTAGCGAGGATGGGGGGCGGCAGCCCCGCCCCGTAGGGGTCTGCTCTTCCCCGCCCGAAGGGTGGGGACTCTTGTAATACCTCACTCACTGGGCCAGTTATCCACAAGAAAATTGCCTCTGCGCGTGTGCGCGTTTGTTTATAAGCTTTAAAACCTTTAAAGACTTTAGGGCAGGGCAAAGCCTTTGTTTATGCGGGTTTCTGGAACCATAGGGCGACGTTTCCTTACATACAGGGCGACATTTCTTTACCAATAAGACAACGTTTCCTTACCAATAGAACGACAAACGCTTTGCATAAGGCGACATAATAATATATAGTCGCCTTATAGCTTAAAGGACAAGGAAATAATGTGGCTGATGACATAGTGGTGAAGAAGGACAACGCCCTTGTTAGGGCGGCGTATACGCTGTCGCTGGCAGAACACCGGCTGATCCTGCTGGCCGTGGCTGATGCCGCTGGAAAGCCGGACATGCTCAAGGATATGACGGTGTACGCGGAACAGTACGCCGACCGGTTCAAGGTCACACGGCAAGCGGCTTACATGGCCCTGGGCGAAGCCAGCCGCCAACTGTTTGAACGCCGCTTCAGCTATGACCGCCTATCGTCCAAGGGGCGACCCCGGAAGGTGGTCAGTCGTTGGATTCAGCGTATCGAGTACGGCGAGTCCGAAGGGTTGGTAAAGCTGCGTTTTGCCGATGACGTAATACCGCTGCTCACCGACCTACAGCGACGATTTACCTACTACTCCCTTGGGCAGGTTGCCGGATTGACCAGCACCTACGCGGTGCGCCTGTACGAGCTGCTGATTGCATGGCGTAGCACTGGTAAGACGCCGGTGTTTGAGGTGGCCGACTTCCGGCAGCATCTGGGCATTGAGCCTGACGAATACCCCCGGATGACAGACTTCAAACGGCGGGCGCTGGATGTGGCCATCAAGCAGGTGAACGAGCACACCGACATCGTGGCCAGCTACGAGCAACACAAGCGGGGCCGCACCATCACGGGCTTTTCCTTCACTTTCACGCTGAAGAATCCGGGCCGTGACCCCAACACCATCGACCTGCTGACCGGCGCGACGGACGCCGAACGCGCACGGCCAAAGCGCAAGCGCATCACACGCGCCGAAGCCGAAGGCATGGCAAAGCCAGGGGAAGAGTGGGGCGAACTACTCAAGCGCCTATCGTCCGAATTTTTCGTTACCGGCATGAATTGAGCCACGCACAAAAAACCACGATCACAGGAAAATGAATATGAAAACCTTCACCGAATGGGCCACGCATTACGGCTATGACGACACGCCGGAAGCCCGCGCCGACTATGAGCGGTATCAGGCTGAACTGGCACTTTTCAAACGGCTGGCCAGCAAGCCGGAACCGGAACCGGACAGCCCGGAACCATGACACCGTACCGACAAGAAAGTATCAAGCTGCTATCGGCTCATGCCGTGGCTACGGTCGT